>NZ_CP060034.1:1292586-1938879 GCF_023208195.1 Nocardioides sp. InS609-2
GGCGCCCTACCTCAAGGCCGTCAAGCAGACCGACCGCCGACTGGGCAAGCTGGTCGCCGCCATCGACGCCGACCCCGCGCTCAGCAAGCGCCTGGTGCTGATGGTCACCGCCGACCACGGCGGCAAGGGCGCCAACCACGACATCGCCACCAAGTACGCCAACTACCGCATCCCGTTCATCGTGCGTGGTGCCGATGTCCCCGCCGGCGTGGACCTCTACGACCTCAACCCGACTTACCTCAACCCCCGCCGCAGCCGGCCGACGTACTCCGACACCCAGCCGATCCGCAACGGCGACGTCGCCAACCTGGTCACCTCGCTCTTCGACCTGCCCGCGGTCGAGGGCAGCGAGCACGACGCGGCGCAGGACCTCAGCGTCTACGCGCGCTGATCCTCAGAGCTCGCCCGGACGCGGCCACGGATTGAACCGGCAGCCCCCGGTCGTCTTCGACTGCTGCATCATCACCGGCGCGAGCTGACCGGGGCCGGGGCAGCCGGCGTGGCCGTGGCCGAGCCAGTGGCCGGTCTCGTGGTTGACGACCAGGTGCCGGTAGTCGCGCACCGAGCGGCCCGCGGAGTTCCAGGCCGGTGACGCGCCGAGCCAGCGTGCCTGGTTGATGATCACGAAGCGGCCCACCCGGCAGCTCCACATGGCGCTGCACGTACCGCTCATCCGCGGCAGCCACGACGCCTCCGCCAGCACCAGCGTGAAGTCGGCGCCCCTGGCCACCCGGCGGAACTGCACGCCGCCGTTGCGCCAGCCCCGCGGGTCGTCGTAGGTCTGCTGCACCTGGCGGCGGAACTCCTTCATGCTTGCGGCGACCCGGCCGCGCGTCTCCACGTTGTACGTCGCGACGCGACGCCGGTCGACGCGGTACTTGACCTTGCGCGGGCGTGACACAGCGGCCGCGGGCTCGTAGCCGTCGGCCGCAGCCGACACGACGACCTGCACCTGCGTGCCCACGTCATCGGGGGCCAGGTCGTAACGGCGGTCGGTCGCTGCCTTGATGGGTTGTCCGTCACGCAGCCACTGGTACGTCGTCGTGGTGCGCTGCGGGGTCCAGCGACCGGGGTGCGCGCGGAGCGTGTGCGTGAAGCGGGCAACCCCGCGAGCGACCGGCGGCTCGGTGTTGACGAGCGGGACGGCCTGCTCCTGGACCGGGGCGGCGACCGCCGGCACGGGCGCCAGCAGGACAACAGTCAAGAGAGCATGGACATGGCGAAGGCGCACGCCGTCACCCTAGGCCCAGAGCTGGCCCTCGAGCCGGTCCTCCGCTTGGTCGACGGTGCCTTCGTAGGCGCCGGTGGAGAGGTACTTCCAGCCGCCGTCGCACACGACGAACGCGATGTCGGCCCGCTCCCCCGCCTTGACCGCCTTCGCGGCCTGGCCGAGCGCGGCGTGCAGGATCGCGCCGGTCGAGATGCCGGCGAAGATGCCCTCGAGCTCCAGCAGCTCACGCACTCGGCGGACGGCATCGCGCGGGCCGACCGAGAAGCGCGCGTCGATCAGCGACGCGTCGTACAGCTCGGGCACGAAGCCCTCGTCGAGGTTGCGCAGGCCGTAGACCAGCTCGCCGTAGCGGGGTTCGGCGGCCACGATGCGTACGTCGGGCTTCTCGCGCCGGAAGTAGCGCGAGACCCCCATCAGGGTCCCGGTCGTGCCGAGACCGGCGACGAAGTGGGTGATCTCGGGCAGGTCGGCGAGCAGCTCGGGGGCCGTGCCCTCCTCGTGCGCGAGGGCGTTGGCGGGATTGCCGTACTGATAGAGCATCACCCAGTCGGGGTGCTCGTCGGCGATCTTCTTGGCCACCCGCACGGCCTCGTTGGAGCCGCCGGCCGCGGGCGAGGAGACGATCTCGGCGCCCCACATGTGCAGCAGCTGGCGGCGCTCCTCCGACGTGTTCTCGGGCATCACGCAGACGAGCCGGTAGCCCTTGAGCTTCGCTGCCATGGCGAGCGAGATGCCGGTGTTGCCGGAGGTCGGCTCGAGGATCGTGCAGCCGGGGCGCAGCGCGCCGTCCTTCTCGGCCATCTCGATCATCTTCATGGCCGGCCGGTCCTTGATGGAGCCGGTCGGGTTGCGGTCCTCGAGCTTGGCCCAGAGCCGAACGTCGGGTGTCGGCGAGAGGCGCGGCAGCCCGACAAGAGGCGTGTTGCCGACGGACTGAAGCAGGTCGTCGTAGCGCATTCGTCCAGCATGACACCCATGCGGGCACGGTCCGGCCCGTGTCCGCGCCGGCGGACCAGGTCTCGACACGCCGGTCGCCTCGCTCGACCACCATCAACGGATCCGCTGACGCGTCTCCGGCTACCGCAGGAAGCGCTCGGGGTCGAAGTCGTCCAGCGCGATGATCCGCACCCGCGGCAGCGGGACCTTGAAGGCGCCGATGTCGTCCTCGAGGTCGTGGAGCTCCAGGTCGATCGCGTCGAACGCGGTGCTGGCGTACTCGCGCAGCGCCACCAGCCCGACCTTGCGACCGGCACCCATGAGCCGCTCGACGTGGTCGACGAAGTCGGCGTCGTGCGTGCACAGCAGCAGGTCGGCGTCCTCGTGGCCGACCAGCGCATCGAGGGTGCGCTGGATGCCGATGTCGACGACCTTCTCGTCACTTCGGCCGGCCAGCGGGATGGGCCGGTAGCCCATGGCCAGCAGGGCCTGGACGAAGTTGGACGGCAGCTGGCCGCTGGAGGCGTTGAGGAAGAACAGCCCGGTGACGGGCTGGTCCCAGAGCTTCTGGGCATAGTCGGTGACGCGCTCCCAGCGCGGCCGCTCCTCGGGCAGCGGCCGACGGCCGAGCAGCGAGTTGCCGAGCGTGGCGTCGATGTTCTCTCCATCGACGATAACGAACGTGCGCCTCATCGGCTCGGCTCCATGTCGGGAGCCTACGACCCCGGGTGGGTCAGCAGCCGCCTGCGACTGCCGGGAGTACGACGACCTGGTCGCCGTCGCTCAGGCCGGCCTCGAGGCCGCCGATGAAACGGACGTCCTCGTCGTTGATGTAGACGTTGACGAAGCGGCGCAGGTCCCCGCCGTTGACAGAGTCCTCGAGGAGGCGGCCGGCGATGCCGGGATAGGACGACTCGAGGTCGTCGATCAGCCCGGCAAGTGTGTCGCCCTCGGCGTTCACAGCCTTCTCGCCGCCGGTGTAGGTGCGCAGGATGGTGGGGATCCGGACCTCGATGGCCATCAGGGGGTGCTCGCTTCCAGCTCGGGGACGACGACGACCTCTTCCTCGGTCACCGTGCCGTCGATGATTCTGTATGACCTGAACTCCACAGGGCCGTCGTTATTCCCGTGCGCGCGCGTGCTGACCAGCACGTAGTGGGCGTTCGGCTCGCCCGCGAGCCCGATGTCGGTGCGGCTCGGGTAGGCCTCCGTGGCCGTGTGGGAGTGGTAGACGACCACAGGTTCCTCGTCCCGGTCGTCCATCTCGCGGTAGAGCTTCAGCAGGTCGGTGGAGTCGAACTCGTAGAACGTCGGGCTCCCTGCCGCGTTCACCATCTCCACGAACCGCTCCGCCCGGTTACTGCCCTCCGGGCCCGCGACGATGCCGCACGCCTCGTCGGGGTGGTCGCGGCGGGCGTGCGCGACGATCGCGTCGTACGTCGCCTGCTCGATGGTCAGCACTGCGCCAGCCTAGGTCGGCGCTCCGACCCACCTCGACGCGTCTCGACAGCCGAGTCGTGGTTGTCGTCTACGCGACAGTGCAGTCTGGTCCGCAGGGATCGGCCGACCACGCCAGCCCCGCTGCTGAAGCAGATTTGGCGACCTTGCCAGCGGTCGAGCACGGGCGGCCGAACACCTGCCCCCAGGAGATCCGGGTGGTCGCGCGCCCATCGACCGCCGCATCCAGGTCTCGCTCGAAGTCACTGTCGCGCTGCTCCGCCGTGTCGTGGAACAACCGTCCGTCCAGCTCGACGACCAGCGCTTGGGGATACTCGGCGTCGCGATAGACCACGCCACTGGCCGCTCGACACGGGTGAGGTAGCCGTTCTCGAGCACCGAGCAGGTGCCGGCGGCCACGTCATCCAGGACACCTGTCAGCCATGTGCTTCGAGGTAGGCGCGGTCGATCCTGCATGGTGTCGAGCAGGCGTTGAGCGGTCGTTCTTCGCTGCTGACACGCCGCGGCGAGCACAGCCAGGGCAGCCATGTCGGTGGTGGCACCGATCGCGACGTCCAGGGCGGCGTCGTCGTACCTCTGCCTCGGTGGACCGACATTCCACAGCACCCGATCAGCGAGCCTCGGCAGGCGGTGTACGACGACGCCACGAGGCCCGACGACGTGGCGAGCTCGTTCGACGCCCACGTGGATGGGTAGGTCCGCTTCGCCCCGATGCCCCGGCCCTTCGGCCGCTCGCATCGCCGACGTACCGCACAGGGCCGCCGGGGCCACGCTCAGAACGGCGGCCCAGGCGCGTTGCTGCCAGCTCGGCGATCCCGTGTGGTCCACGAAGACGCCCGGGTGCATCACGGCGAGCTCGCGGCGACGAAGCATCCGCTTGATGTCGTGGGGAGCCGCTCCGGCGTGGCTGAGCTGACGCCGAGAGACCACCCCGGTCTGGAGGCTCAGCAATGCCTCGATCTCGTGTTCCACGCGGGAGCCTGCCCATGCGGGCAGGCGGCGACACAGCGAAAACGATTTGCCGGCACCCGGAGACCTGGGATACATCTTGATGTCGAGAGACACGGGTGGAAGGCCGACATGACGACGTACGACGCGACACCGCTGACCCGGTGGGGCATCCCCTACGACCGCGACCTCCGGGTGCTCGCGATCGGCTCGTTCGCCAACCGCTTCGGGGCGGGCGCGGTGATGACCACCAGCGCGCTGTACTTCACGCGGCACGTCGGCTTCACCGCCACCGAGGTCGCCCTGGCGCTGTCGGTCGCGGCGTTCGCCGGGATCTTCGTGCAGGTGCCGGCCGGCCACCTCGGCGACACCCGTGGCCCGCGCGAGGTGCTCATCGTCTTCATGGCCGGCGCCGCCCTGTTCAGTGCGCCGCCCGTGCTGGCCACGAGCCCCTGGATGCTGGCGGCTCTGCTCACCCTCCTCGCGCTCTTCGAACGTTCGGCCGGAGCCGTCAACCAGGGCGTGATCGCCCAGCTCGCGACCGGCGGGCGCGGCGTGCTCTTCAAGGCCTACCTGCGCGCGGTCACCAACACGGCGATCGCGCTCGGTTCGGTCTTCGGCGGTGCTGCGCTGGTCATCGACGAGACCTGGACGTACGTCGCAGTGTTCGTGCTCAACGCCGTGTTCACCGGCTTCGCCGCGTGGAACTGCACACGGCTCCCCCACCTTCCGCCGTACCAGCGCGCAGCGGGTGAGCCACGGCTCGGCGTGCTGCGGGACTTCCCGTTCGTGGTGATCACCGCGATCACCGGGGTCTTCAACCTGCACTTCTTCGTGATGGAGCTGGGCCTGGCGCTCTACATCTCCGAGCGCACGCAGGCGCCGACGGTGATGGTCGCCGTACTCCTTCTCCTCAACACCGTGATGGTCGCGCTCTTCCAGGTGCGCCTCTCGCGCGGCGCCGACTCCGTCCAGGCCGGGGCGAAGTCGATGGTGACCGGGGGCTGGTTCATCGCGGCCGGGTTCGTCGTGGTCGGACTCGCCGACCACGGGTCGCTGTGGTTCGTGATCACCGCCCTGGTCGTGGGCTCGCTCGTGCACGTGGTCGGCGAGATGATCGGCTCCGGCGGGCAGTGGAGCCTCCAGATGGGGCTGGCGCCGCACGAGCGCCAGGGCCAGTACCAGGGCTTCTCCGGCCTCGGCTTCTCGGTGATGGCCGTCGTCGGGCCGCCGGTCGTCACGTTCTTCTGCGTCGAGCAGGGCGAGCGTGGCTGGCTGATGCTCGCCGCGATCATGGTGGTCACGGCGCTGGTGTCGGTGCCGGCAGCGAAGTGGGCGCTGGCCACGCGCGAGCAGTACGGCGTCACCACGCACTCCGGCTAGAGGCGGAACCGGGTGCGTTCCTCACCGGCCAGCACGTCGTCGAAACGCTGGCGCAGGTAGGCCGGCATTTCGGGCAGCTCGCTCACCGGGCACCACCGCACGGCCACCGACTCGTCGTCGCCGACGCGGGCCTCGCCCGAGAGCCAGGTGCACGCGAAGGTGAGGTCCAGGTAGACCGCGCGATCGCCGTTGACGTGCGTGACCCGGTGGTTGCTCGAGATCGACGCCAACCGGTCGACGCGGATCTCCACGCAGGTCTCCTCGAGGGCTTCGCGGACTGCTGCCGCGGCCGGCTCCTCGCCCGGGTCGAGGATCCCGGTGATCGGGGTCCATCTGCCGTTGTCGGAGCGCTGCACGAGCAGCACCTCGTCATCACGTCGTACGACGGCAGTGATGGCGGGCATCCACAGCTCGATGTCGCCCACCAGACCGCGCAGCTCCACGACGAACTCCGGGATCGGGCTCACGAGGTCAGTGCCTCCACCAGCGTCTCCTGCAGCCAGCCCACCCACTCGTAGATGTCGTGGGCCTGGGCACGCGGGTCGTCCTCGGGCAGGGCGTACCAGAACTCCTCGTCGCCCTCCTCGATGTCGAGCCGCGTCGCGATCGCCAGCCGGATGTCGGTGAAGGAGCGCATCCACATCTGCGCGGTGTCCTCGTCGAGCTCGACGTCGATCATCAGGCCCTCCTCCTCGAGCAGCGGCGGGAGGCCGGCCCCCTCGAGGGCGTCGATGATCGCGATGGCGGCGTTGGCCTTGCCGTCGCGCAGGGTGCCTTCGGTGAAGCGCCGGAACTCCGAGGAGGCCTCCTCGTCATCGATGTACGCCGACGGGAAGAGCCGCTTGAGCACCGGGTCCTCGGGCTCGGAGGTCGGCCCGGAGAAGTCCATCATCGCCTCGAACGGGTCCTGCGTCTCGGCCGGCACCGCCGCCTCGTTGCGCAGCAGCTCGACGATCTGGGCGGCCAGGGACCGCAGCAGGTCGGCCTCGAAGCCCGACAGGTTGGCGATGATCGCGCCGCTCTTGCGATGCCTCTCGAACCCGTTCATGAGCTCTTTTCCATCGTCGCCCACAGCCCGTACTCGTGCATCGCCTGCACGTCGCGCTCCATCTCCTCGCGGCTGCCGGTGCTGACCACCGAGCGCCCATCCTCGTGGACTTCCATCATCAGCTTCTCGGCCTTGGTCTTGCTGTATCCGAAGTACTTCTGGAAGACGAACGCGACGTACGACATCAGGTTGACCGGGTCGTTCCACACGATGGTGACCCACGGCTTCGCGAGGAAGGTGATCTCGTCGGGCGTCAGGGTCGGATCGACTTCGACTGGGCTGGCGGCTGACACGCCGTCATCGTGGCACACCCCTAGTCTGATCGCGTGACGCACTCGACGGCTCTGCTCACCGACCACTACGAGCTCACCATGCTCCAGGCCGCACTGCACGCCGGCACCGCCGAACGCCGCTCCGTGTTCGAGCTGTTCCCGCGCCGCCTCCCCGAGGGTCGCCGGTACGGCGTCGTCGCCGGCGTCGGCCGCGCCCTCGACGCGTTCGAGGGCTTCCGCTTCGACGACGAGGTGCTCGGTGTCCTCGACGAGGGCCGGGTCGTCGACGAGCAGACGCTGGCCTGGCTCGCCGACTACGAGTTCACTGGCGACATCTGGGGGTACGCCGAGGGGGAGGTCTACCTTCCCTACTCACCGCTGCTCGTGGTCGAGTCGACGTTCGCCGAGGCGGTGCTCCTCGAGACGCTGTTCCTCTCCATCTACAACCACGACTCCGCGATCGCCTCCGCCGCCTCGCGCATGACGCAGGCCGCCGGCGGACGGCCGTGCATCGAGATGGGCTCGCGTCGTACCCACGAGCAGGCGGCGGTGGCGGCCGCGCGGGCGGCGTACATCTGTGGCTTCGAGGCGACCTCCAACCTCGCCGCACGCCAGCGGTACGGCGTCCCGACGCGGGGCACGTCGGCGCACTCGTTCACACTCCTGCACGACTCCGAGAAGGACGCCTTCACCGCCCAGGTGGAGTCCCTCGGCCGGGGTACGACGCTGCTCGTCGACACCTACGACATCGCCGAAGCCGTGCGACTCGGTGTGGAGATCGCCGGGCCCGAGCTGGGCGCCGTACGCATCGACTCGGGCGACCTCGGCGTGCTTGCACATCAGGTGCGGGCGCAGCTCGACAGCCTCGGCGCGACGAGCACCCGGATCACCGTGACCAGCGACCTCGACGAGTTCGCCATCGCGGCGCTGGCCGCGGCTCCCGTCGACGGGTATGGCGTCGGCACCCAGCTGGTCGTCGGCTCCGGCCACCCGACCTGCGGGTTCGTCTACAAGCTCGTGTCGCGCGAGGGCGACCGCGGCGAGATGGTGTCGGTGGCCAAGAAGAGCAAGGACAAGTTCTCGATCGGCGGCCGCAAGTACGCCCTCCGGCGGCGCAACAGCCACGGCGTCGCGGAGGCCGAGGTCGTGGGCATCGGCACTCCCCCCGTCGACGACGGCGACGACCGCTCGCTGCTGGTGCCGCTGATCGCCGATGGTGAGGTCGTTGGCCGCGAGCCGCTCGACGACGCCCGCGACCGGCACGCCGCCGCGCGCGCGGAGCTGCCGCTGGCCGCCCAGCAGATGAGCAAGGGCGAGGCGGTCATCCCGACGATCCACCAGGAGTGACGCGTCAGCTCGATTTCCTAGGTCCAGGTGACGGCGTGCTCCTCGAAGTCGGCGCCGGTCTGCACCGGGACCACGCAGAAGACCAGCCCGCCGGGGTCGGTGAGGATGACGTAGCCCGCACGGTCCTCGACAACGGTCGCGCCGAGCGCCACGACACGGGCCACCTCGGCGCGTACGTCGTCGGTCTCGATATCGAGGTGGATGCGGGCCGTCGTGTCGTCGCCCAGGCGCTGGGCCTCGAGCTTGACTCCGCCGGGCAGCACGGTGACCGACGAATAGGTCTCGTCCTCCGGTGCGAGGGTCGAGCCCGAGGCCGACGCCCAGAAGGCGCTCGCCGCGTCGTACGACGAAGCGGGGTGGTCGATCAGGACGACCCCGATGCGGCTGCGATGCATGGCGGCGACCCTACGCCGACGGACCGCCCCGCCACTCTGGGTAACCTCGACCCATGCGTGCCCTGATCGTCGTCGACGTGCAGAACGACTTCTGCGAGGGCGGATCACTGCCGGTCCAGGGCGGCGCGCGCGTCGCGGCCGACATCGCGGCCATGCTCCACGAGCGGACGCAGCAGGCTCCAGAGGCCGCCCCCTACGCCCACGTCGTGGCCACCAAGGACCACCACATCGACCCGGGCGACCACTGGTCGTCGAACCCCGACTTCAAGGACTCCTGGCCGGTGCACTGCCGGGTCGGCACCGAGGGCGTGGCCTTCCACCCCAACCTCGACCCGCAACCGTTCGACGCGGTCTTCCTCAAGGGCGAGCACGCCGCGGCGTACAGCGGGTTCGAGGGGCGCACGGCCGACGGCACGACGCTGACCGACTGGCTACGGGAGCGCGGCGTCACCGATGTGGACGTGTGCGGCATCGCCACCGATCACTGTGTCCGGGCCACGGCGCTCGACGCCGTCGCCGCGGGGTTCTCGGCCCGGTTGCTGTCCGACCTGTGCGCAGGCGTGGCCCCCGAAACCACCGAGACCGCGCTGGCCGAGATGGCGAACGCGGGAGTCACCCTTGGCTGACCTCGATCGCCTGCTCGACGACGGCGTCCTGTGGCTCGTGCTGAACCGACCCGACGTGGGCAACGCACTCGACGACAGCCTCTCCGACCACCTCACGGTCGAGCTCGAGGACGCCCAGGCCCACGAAGAGATCCGGGTCATCGTGGTGACCGGCACGGGTGCGGCGTTCTGCACCGGCGCCGACATCAGTGGCGTCGACGCCCACGAGCGCTTCGACGTCACCGCACTGGACCGGGCCAACCGCATCATCCGCGCCATCATCCACCTCGACAAGCCGGTGGTCGCGGCCGTCAACGGCGTCGCCGCCGGAGTGGGTGCGAGCATCGCCTTCGCCGCCGACCTCGCGGTCACCACCGAGTCGGCCAGCTTCGTGCTGGCGTTCAGCCGAATCGGCCTGATGCCCGACGGTGGCTCGTCCGCGACGGTCGCTGCCGCCGCCGGCCGGAGCCGCGCCATGCGGATGGCCCTGCTGGGGGAAGCACTGCCCGCACACGACGCGTACGCCGCGGGGCTGGTGAGCCACGTCGTACCCGATGCCGACTTCGAGGAGGCCGTCATCGACATCGCCAAACGCCTCGCCGCGGGCCCTCCCCTGGCCTTCGCAGCGACCAAGAAGGCCATCAACGCGGCCACGCTGGCCCACCTCGAGGACGCCCTCGAACGTGAGCGCACGGGCCAGGCGATCCTGCTGCGCACCGACGACGCCGCGGAGGGCATGGCGGCTTTCTCCGAAAGACGCCGACCCGACTTCCACGGACTGTGATCTGGCACATATAGGGTGCCCCCATGAAGCGCACTCTGACGGCGGTAACCGCCTCCCTCCTTGCCCTCTCGCTCGCCGGTTGCGGCTCCGACGACTCCGGTAAATCCGCCTCCGGCGTACCCGTCATCGCCTCCGGCAAGCTGACTGTCTGCTCCGACGTCCCCTACCCCCCGTTCGAGGACTTCGACGACACCTCCGACTCGGGCTTCAAGGGCTTCGACATCGACGTGGTCCAGGCCATCGCTGACGGCCTCGACCTCGAGCTGTCGGTCCAGGACTCCTCCTTCGACGCCCTCCAGAGCGGCCAGGCCCTCAACGCCGGCCAGTGCGACATGGCCGCGAGCGCGATGACCATCACCGACGACCGCAAGAAGGCGCTCGACTTCTCCGAGGGCTACTACGACTCCGAGCAGTCGCTGCTGGTGCCCGAGGGGTCCGACATCGCCGACATCGCGGGCCTCGCCGGCAAGAAGGTGGGCGTCCAGCAGGGCACCACCGGCAAGTCCTACACCGAGGAGAACGCTCCTGACGCCGAGATCGTCACGTTCCCCTCCGACGCGGAGATGTTCCAGGCCATCAAGGCCGGTCAGGTCGACGCCCTGCTGCAGGACCTCCCGGTCAACCTCGACCACGAGAAGGGCGGCGGCTTCACCGTCGTCGAGACCTACAAGACCGACGAGCAGTACGGCCTCGCGATGAAGAAGGGCAGCAAGCTCGTCGACTCCGTCAACGAGCAGCTCACCACTATGCGCGACGACGGCTCGTACGACGAGATCTACAACACCTACTTCGCCACGTCGGAGTGATGAAGCGTTCGACGCGGCGGCGCCTCACTCAGGGCGTCCTGTACGCCGTCCTGCTGGGGCTGCTGCTTGCCCTGGTGTTCGCCGCCGACTGGCAGAACATCAAGGCGCAGTTCTTTGCGA
The DNA here is from genome assembly GCF_023208195.1 of Nocardioides sp. InS609-2. Classification (NCBI taxonomy): domain Bacteria; kingdom Bacillati; phylum Actinomycetota; class Actinomycetes; order Propionibacteriales; family Nocardioidaceae; genus Nocardioides; species Nocardioides sp. InS609-2. Next base: position 1,303,920 of record NZ_CP060034.1, read on the forward strand.
AGGCAGGATTCGGCTCGTGGGACGCTTGGCGGCCGCTGATCACGGTCGGTGCCAAGAACACGCTCATCTACACGGCGATCGCGTTCGCCTGCGGGTTGGTGCTTGCTCTGGTGCTGGCCTTGATGAAGCTCTCGCCTCTTGGTCCCTACCGATGGATCGCGACGGCCTACATCGAGTTCTTCCGCGGCCTGCCGGCACTGCTCGTGATTATCTTCATGGGCTTCGGCGTCCCGATCGCCTTCCAGTGGACCCCTCCGGGCGGCACCATCGGGGCCGGCCTGCTGGCACTGATCATGGTCGCGGCGGCCTACATGGCCGAGACCCTTCGGGCCGGGATCCAGGCCGTCCCCAAGGGCCAGGAAGAGGCCGCCAGGTCCCTGGGCATGAGCTCCGGCGCCACCATGGTGTCGGTGACGCTCCCGCAGGCGTTCAGGATCGTCATCCCGCCGCTCACCAACGAGTTCGTGCTGCTGATCAAGGACACCGCGCTGCTGTCCGTGATCGGCATTCAGGTAGGACAGCGCGAGATCACCACGGTTGCCCGCGACTTCTTCAGCAGCGGAGTGACAGCAGGCACGGCCACCAGCCTGGTCCAGGCTGCCCTCCTCTATCTGGTCATCACGATCCCGTTGACCCAGCTGGTGTCGTGGCTCGAGAGACGTCAACGGAGGGCCCGATGAGCACGCCGGCGATCCAGATCAAGGACCTGCACAAGTACTTCGGCGACAACCAGGTGCTCAAGGGCATCGACTTCCACGTCGACAGCAGCGAGGTCGTCTGCGTCATCGGCCCGTCGGGGTCGGGCAAGTCGACGCTGCTGCGCTGCGTCAACCGGCTCGAGGAGCCCACGTCGGGCAAGATCTTCGTCGAGGGCATCGACATCACCGACCCCGAGACCGATCTCGACGACGTGCGCTCGCGCATCGGCATGGTCTTCCAGCAGTTCAACCTCTTCCCGCACATGTCGGTGCTGCAGAACCTGTGCATCGCCCAGCAGCGCGTCAAGAAGCGCGGCAAGGACGAAGCGGTCGAGGTCGCTCGGGCCAACCTCGAGAAGGTCGGCCTGGCCGACCGTGAGGGCGCCTACCCAGCGCACCTCTCCGGTGGCCAGCAGCAACGAGTCGCGATCGCTCGGGCCCTGTCGATGAACCCCGACATGATGCTGTTCGACGAGCCCACCTCCGCCCTCGACCCCGAGCTGGTCGGCGACGTGCTCGACGTCATGAAGAGCCTGGCCTCCGAGGGCATGACGATGATGGTCGTCACCCACGAGATGGGCTTCGCGCGCGAGGTCGGCGACAAGCTGGTCTTCATGGACGGCGGCGTCATCGTCGAGGAGGGCGACCCGACCGAGGTGCTGGCCAACCCCCAGCACAAGCGCACTCAGTCGTTCCTCTCGAAGGTGCTCTGAGCCTCAGCAGGTTCGAGACGGTGGCTGCGCAACCTCCTCAACCAGCGGATGTCCGTTGGTTGAGGAGGGCCGTCGGGCCCGTCTCGAAACCAGCGCCGATCAGCTGACCACGATCGCCGCACCGCCCGACGTCAGCTTCCAGTCGGTCGAGGCGAACTGTGCCGGGTCGATGGTGCCGTTGGCCGTCACCCAGTCGATGAGCAACTGCCGGATCTCGACCTGCGCGTTGTAGAGGACGGGTGCGGTGGCGACGTGCGGGAAGCCGCCACCGCCGCTCTGCCGGTAGTTGTTGATGGCCATCGCGAACTGTTGGTCGGCGGCGACGGGCACTGCGCCGTACGCGAGGTTGGTGATCCGTGACCCGACCGCCTGGGCGATGTCGATGTCGTAGGTCAGGTCGGCGTCGAGACCGGCCACGGAGTCGAAGTTGTAGTCGGGCGTGCCGCCCGGCGCCTTCGTCGTGACCGCATTGGTCACCTGGTTCATCGTGAACGGGCCCGGTCCGGAGACCTGCTTGAAGTAACGGGCGGAGTGCTCCAGGTAGTCCTTCACCTGAGCCCCGGTCACCTGGATGCCGAGCAGGGTGTTGTCGTAGATGTAGAGACCCGCCACGTCGCGGTACGTCACCTCCCCTGCGGGGAACGACGCCGCCCGGTTGAACGGCGCGGCGATCGACAGCACCGGCAGCGTGCCACCCGTGGCGGTCTTGACCGCGTCGGCCTGGACATACTGGATGAAGTCGATGATCGGGACGTCCTCGACCACGGCCCGCGCAGCCGAGAGAGCCACGGCGGAGGTGCCGATGACCGAGTTTACGTAGGTGACGACCTTGTCGTGCTGGCTGCGCACCGCCCGCGCGACGTCGCTGCGCTCGGCGACGAGATTGGAGTTGAGCGTCTGCGAGGTGGCCGTGATCACCCGCCAGCCGCCCCGGTCGCGCACCAGGTCGAGGTCCATGACCGCCAGCCGCATGCCCCAGTAGAGCGGCTCGCACAGCAGCACGTCGCGGCCGGTCTTGGTGTTGCGGACGTAGCGCTGCGGGATCTCCTTGTGCGCGTGGCCGACGAGGATCGCGTCGATGCCGGGCACGTCAGCGGCGATGAGCGAGGACGCGTTCTCGGTCGGCAGCGCGTCGCCGTACGACGAGCTCGTGTCGGCGCCGCTGTGGGCCGACACGATGATCACGTCGCAGCCGCGGCGCTTCATCTCGGGCACGAACTTGCTCGCCTGCTCGACCAGCCCGGGGAACTCCATCCGGCCCTCGACGTTGGCCTTGTCCCAGATGGCGATGCCGGGGTTGGTGAGGCCGAGGATGCCGACCTTGATGCGCGGGCCGTGCCGCGGCTTGAACGACTTGATGACGTACGGCGGGAAGACAGGCCGCTTGGTCTGCGCGTCGACGGCGTTGGCACCCAGCAGCGGGAAGTTGAGCTGTTCTTCGTAGGCGCGCAGCGTGTCGATGCCGTAGTTGAACTCGTGGTTCCCCAGCGCCGCGGCGTCGTAGTCCATCAGGTTCATGGCCAGCGCCATCGGGTGTTTGGAGCCCTCGGTGATCGGCTCGACCCGCGCGTAGTAGTAGGCCAGCGGGGTGCCCTGGATCGTGTCGCCGGCGTCGAGGAGCAGCGTCGGCTCACCGCGGCGCTCGTTGCGCATCGCGGAGACGAGGGTGGCGACCTTGGCCACGCCGATGTCGTCGTGGGTGGCGTTGTCGAACTCGGCGTTCTTGAAGTAGTCCCAGTTGAAGACGTTGCCGTGCAGGTCGGTGGTGCCGAGCACCGTCAGCCGGGTCCGGTCGTGCCCGCGACCATCGCCGTGTCCTCCCCGGTGTGCCTCGGCGGGAGCGGCGTAGCCGGCGGCTGCGAGGGCGGCCGAACCAGCGAGCACGGCGCGGCGGGTGGAGGGCAGGACGGGGTGCTGGGACATCGGGTCTCCCGAGAGTGGACGGCAACAGGACCGTCGTCGATCACACTCCCCCAGCGGTCCCGCGTCAAGCCCCCACCAGGTGTACGACGGACGAACCGTAGGCTCTCGGGGTGACCATCTCGACCGACGCCCGGCCGCGGCGTACCTTCGCGGTCATCAGCCACCCCGATGCCGGCAAGTCGACGCTGACCGAGGCGCTGGCTCTGCACGCCCGGACCATCTCCGAGGCCGGCGCCGTGCACGGCAAGGCGGGACGCCGGGGCACGGTCTCGGACTGGATGGAGATGGAACGCGAGCGCGGCATCTCGATCACGTCGGCCGCCCTCCAGTTCGAGTACGACGGACACGTGATCAACCTGGTCGACACCCCCGGCCACGCGGACTTCTCCGAGGACACCTACCGGGTGCTGTCCGCTGTCGACTCGGCGGTGATGCTCGTCGACGCTGCCAAGGGGCTGGAGCCGCAGACGCTCAAGCTCTTCCGGGTGTGTGCCCAGCGCGGCATCCCGGTCATCACCGTGATCAACAAGTGGGACCGACCCGGCCTCGACCCGCTCCAGCTCATGGACGAGATCCAGAAGGAGATCGGCCTGCGGCCCACGCCGCTCACCTGGCCGGTCGGCAGCGCCGGCGAGTTCCGCGGTGTGCTCGATCGTCGTACAGGCGACCTGATCCACTACACGCGTACGGCGGGCGGGGCCACGCGCGCTCCCGAGGAGCGGATCGCCGCGTCCCGGGCATCGGAGGTCGACGGGCAGGCCTGGGCCACCGCCGTCGAGGAGCACGACCTGCTCACGATGGACGGGGCCGACCACGACCAGGGCACGTTCCTGGCCGGCACGACCACGCCGGTGCTCTTCGCCTCAGCCCTCCTCAACTTCGGAGTGTCCCAGCTGCTCCGGATGCTGATCGAGCTCGCGCCGCCTCCCGGTCCGACACCGGCCGTCGACGGCGACGCACGAGAGGTGGACGACGAATTCAGCGCGTTCGTGTTCAAGGTGCAGTCCGGGATGGACGCGGCGCACCGCGACCGCCTCGCCTATGCCCGGGTCTGCTCGGGCGTCTTCGAGCGGGGGATGGTGGTGCAGCACGGCGAGACCGGGAAGCCGTTCGCCACGAAGTACGCCCAAGCCGTGTTCGGGCGTGACCGCTCCTCTGTGGAGCAGGCCTTCCCCGGCGACATCGTCGGCCTGGTCAACGCCAACGCCCTGCGCGTCGGTGACACGATCTACGCCGGCCCAGCCGTGCGCTATCCGCCGATCGCCAGCTTCGCGCCCGAGCACTTCGTCTCGGCGCGCGCGGCCGACACCGGCCGCTACAAGCAGTTCCGCCGCGGCATCGAGCAGATGGACCAGGAGGGCGTCGTCCAGGTGCTGCGCTCGGACCTGCGCGGTGACCAGAGCCCGGTGCTTGCCGCGGTCGGGCCGATGCAGTTCGAGGTGGTCACGGCCCGGATGCAGAGCGAGTTCGGCGCGGCCATCAAGCTCGACCACCTGGACTACTCGGTGGCCCGCCGCACCGACAACGCGGGCGTCGAGGCGCTCAAGGGGGTGCGCGGGGTCGAGGTCCTCAGCCGGGCCGACGGCACCCACCTGGCGCTGTTCCCCGACACCTGGCGTGCGCACACGGTCGCCCGCGACCATCCGAAGGTCATGCTCGAGCCGCTGCCGGCCAGCGGCGGCTGAGGCTCAGCCCCATTTGGTGGCGAGCGCACGGATCACGGTCACGTTGCGCGCCGTACCCTCGCCGAGCGCCTTGAACTCGCGGCTGCTGAGCGCGCGGTTCTCGTGGAACTCGCGGTGCAGCAGCACGTGAGCGGCCCGGTCGACGACGCGCACGACCTCGCCGTCGAGGTCCAGATTGTGCACCGCCGACGTGGCAGCAGCGCTCGGTGCCGACTTGAACAGCGAGATGTAGTGCGCGCGCGGCTCGCCGAGATCGGCCCAGAGCTCGTCGGCGTCGACTGCGATGGCGACCAGCTCGGCGGGCTTGAACACCATCGTCGGCACCTCGAACCCGCGGTCGGCGGCAAAGGCCTTCTCCAACGCTGACTCGACCTTGGCCCGCGATCGCATCGTCGTCGTCAGCAGCACGTTGCCGGTGTTGATGTGGGTGGCGACGTCGGTCGCCCCGATCGACTCGGTGACTCGCCTGATGTCGTCCTTGAGGAACTTGCGCTTGGCACCCAGGTTGATGGCTCGCAGGAACGCGACGTAGGTCGGCATGCGCGCATTGTGTCGCAGGTCTCGGACACTCCGGTGGAGGTTCTCGGCCGTTCCTATACGGGGTGCAGCTTGCAAGCAGCGTAGTGGCCTTGATCGAACTCGATGGGTGGAACGTTTCCTGGGTGCCAGGCGCCTGGCGTTGTACCACTCGACCGACCCCTCGTGGACGATTGTGTCGGCTGAGCGGCGGAACGCGAGCAGATGTTCCATCTCAGAATGCCGGTTTCCACGGCCACCAGACATCCGGGAGCGTTGTGGCGGCACAACGACTCGATCGTCATACTCGGCGGCATGCCCAGCGACCCGTCCCCGACCGCACCGGCGCCAAGTCTCGAAGGTCGCTCGTTCGCGATGACGTCGTCGAGCAACAGTGCCGTGGATCCCGCGTCACCTTCCCGGTTCACCTACTCCGAGCGCGATGGCGTCATCTGGGGGAACTACGAGGGGGACACCGTCACGTTCGGCCGGTTCGTGGGGACCAGGATCGGCGACGAGCTGAGCATCTCGTTCGCGCACGTCCTGTCGTCGGAGAACGCGGTCGTCACGGGTACGAGCGGGAGCCGGGTCGAGGTCGGCACCGAGGGCCTGCGTCTTGTCGAGAGCTTCCAGGTGGACGGTGTCGAGCACGTCAGCGTCTGCGTCGAGGTCGCGTCCGACCGCCCCTGACCTCAGCGGGTCGTGATGCCGTCGCGGCCGGTGCCGGCAGTGGTGAACCGCGTCATGCCGAGCCGGCGGGACTCACTCGACTGGTCGGGGATGTCCGAGGGAAGGACTGTCTTCCTGCGGATGACCTCATCGAGCACCACGACGCTCACAACGGACTTCACTTCGGGCCGAGCCGCGATGACGCCGGTGACGAAGTCGTGCACGTCCCCGATGTCCACCGAGCGAATGAGGAGCATCGCATCGTGTTCCCCGGTCGTGATGGCGCAGTACTCGATGTCGGGGATCTGCATCACGCCCGCCCTGAACCGGTTCCAGCTCTGCGGGTGCACCGTCACGAAGACGAGCGCGCAGATGCCGAGGCCGACGGCTTCGGGATCGATGTCGGCGGAGAACCCGGTGATGACGCCCGACTTCGTCATCTGCTCCACCCGGTTGTAGACACTGGCCCGCGACACGTTCACGCGTTCGGCGAGTGCCGCCATCGAGATCCGGCCGTTGTTGCGCAGGATCGAGAGGATCCGCAGGGCAACGTCGTCGACCACTGGTTGCTTTCGGCCGGCCAGAGAGTGTCCAGCGAAAGAGTCTTGGGGCTGCTCGGGATTGGACATGTCACGCTCCTACGCGCCGATTGCTGGAAAACTATCCACATTTGAGGATTGAAGGGAGACTAATCCACGTGCGACATGCCAACCTCGCCTCATCCCGTCCAATCGACACCTTAGTGCCGCCGCCCGCCCCTTGGAGATCGCCATGGAGTTCCGTTCCCGCAAGACAAGACGCGCTGTGGTCGTCGCAGTCATGGCGTTGCCGATCGCCCTAACCGGATGCTCATCCGGCAAAATCGACAGCGGCGACGGATTGAGGACGCTCACGATCGACAAGACCTTCGACCTGAAGACCGCCGATCCCGGCCGGCAGTACGAGCCGACGGGACAGCTCGTCGGCAAAGCGCTCTACCAGACCCTTCTCACGTTCGAGGGAACCGACGTCACCGAGGTCGTACCTGGACTGGCAACCCTCGAGCAGTCGGATGACGCGACGACGTTCACACTGACGCTGACCGGCTCGCCGAAGTTCTCCGACGACAGCGCGATGACGGCCGACGACGTGGTCTTCAGCCTCCAGCGAGTCATCGGCATGAAGGGCAACCCCTCGTTCCTGCTGGCCGGCGTCACGGTCAAGAAGACTGACGACAAGACCGTCGTCCTGACGACCGACAAGCCGACGCCCGCCCTGCCGGCGATCCTCGCGAACCCCGCGCTCGGCATCGTCAACTCCAAGGTCGTCAAGGCCCACGGCGGCACGACCACCGAGGCCGATGCCGCGGAGAAGTACCTGAACACGCACTCGGCCGGCTCCGGGCCGTACGTCCTGGACTCGCTGAATCTCTCGTCGAAGGTCGTCCTGAAGGCCAACGAGAACTACACCGGGGACGAGCCGGCGTTCGGGCGCGTCGTGATCCAGAACGTCGAGGGTGCGACCCAGAAGATCAACGTCGAGGGCGGCAGCGCCGATGTGGCACTCGACCTCTCGGGCACCCAGGCGAAGGGCCTGGGGTCGTCCGTGGACGTCACGTCCGGCCCGTCGGCCAATGTCATCTTCCTGTTGCTGAACCAGAACAAGAAGATCTCGACGATCACCAGCAACCCGGACTTCGTCAAGGCGGTCAAGAGCGCGATCGACTATGACGACCTCGTCGAGCTCGCCGGTGCCGGGACCTCGAGGGCCGCCGGCGTGATCCCGAGCGCGCTCCTTGGAGCTCTCGACGTGGCAGATGCGCCCAAGCTGGACCTGACCGCAGCCAAGGCCGCGCTGGCGAAGAGTGACTATGACGGGGAGTCCGTGACGCTGAACTTCCCGAGTGACCTGACGCTCAACGGGCTGGAGTTCCCGACGATCGCCCAGCGGATCCAGTCCCAGCTCAAGGCCGTCGGGATCAAGGTCGATCTCGCTCCGGCCGCTGTCGCGACGGAGCTCGACGCCTACCGCGAGGGCAAGGAGATCATGGGTCTTTGGTACTGGGGACCGGACTACCCGGACCCGAGCGACTACCTGGTGTTCACCCCCGGCGATGTGGTCGGGCTGCGCTCCGGATGGGCAAAGGGCGCGGACGAGACCGTGTCGGCTCTCGCGACCAAGGCGGCCGCCGGCGGGTCGGACGAGGAGCGGAAGGCTAACTTCGAGGAGCTTCAGAAGGCCCTCAACGAGTCCGGGCCGTTCATCCCGCTGGTCCAGCCCGGCAACAACATCGCCGCGAGCTCGGACATCACCAACGTGGGCTACAACCCGGTCTGGACCGTGGACATCGCCACGCTCGGAAGCAAGTGACCTTGTCGTCCTCACCCGAGACCTCGGTTCGGGCCCCGTCTCCGGCGCCGCCGGGCGGGGCCCGGACCGGTCACCCGTTCGCTCGTTATGCTGCGCGACGGATCGTGACGTCGCTGCTGCTCATGGTGGGCGTCACGCTCGCCAACCTTGTCCCGGGCGACCCCGTGGCGGCGGCTCTGGGTCAGCGGGCCGCCGAGGATCCGGCCACGGTCGCCCGGTTCACTGCGGAGTACGGCCTCGACAAGCCGCTTCCGGCGCAGTACGTCTCGTACGTCGGCAACCTCATCCAGGGGGACCTGGGTGTGTCGACGACGACGCACAACTCGGTGACCTCGGACCTGGGTGAGGCACTTCCCGCCACGATCGAGATCGCCATAGGAGCCATCGTCCTCAGCGTGATCATCGGGGTGTCGCTCGGGACGATCGCGGCGTACCGACGCGGGCGGACGGCGGACCACGTGCTCCGCCTCGTCTCGCTCGCAGGCCTGAGCGTGCCGACGTTCTGGCTGGCGCTGGTCGCGTACTACGTCCTCTACTTCAAGCTGCACATCGCACCGGCCTCCGGCCGGTTGAGCTCGGACTTCAACGCACCCCCGCAGGTGACGGGGCTCTACACCGTCGACTCCCTGATTGCCGGTCAGCTCGACACGTTCCTCGATGCGGCCTGGCACCTGATGCTCCCGGTACTGGTGCTGACGCTCTACACCGTGGGGCTACTGACCCGGTTCGTCCGGACGGCTGTGCTGGAGGTCCTCGACCAGGACTACGTACGCGCGGCGCGGGCCAAGGGTCTGCCGGCCCGCACGATCGTCACGTCGTACGTGCTCCGCGGGGCGAGCATCCCCGTGCTGACCGTCGTGGGACTCGCCTTCGGCAGTCTCCTGAGCGGAACGGTCCTGGTGGAGTCGGTGTTCTCGTGGCCCGGGATCGGCAGCTACGCGTACCAAGCGGCGTCGCACCTCGACCTGCCCGGCGTGATGGGCGTCGGCCTGACGATCGGGCTGGTCTACCTGCTGGTGAACCTGGCCGTCGACCTCCTGTACGGCTTCCTCGATCCCCGTGTGAGGCTCGCATGACTCACCCACCCGAGCCCGAGATGAGTCCGCCGCGTCGACCGCTCCGACGCCAGCTGCTGCCGCTGCTCGGCCGTTGGTCCGGCCCGGTCGGCATCTTCGGCGCCGGCATCGCGATCGTGTGGATCGTCGTCGCGATCCTGGCACCCGTCGTCGCCCCGTACGACCCACTCGCCCAGGATCTTCCCGTGCTCCAGGCGCCGGGCCATGGAACGCTGATGGGCACGGACGCGCTCGGACGCGACGTGTTCTCCCGCCTTGTCTACGGTGCGCGGGTCACGATCCCGCTGGCGCTCCTGCTCGTGACCACCAGCGCGCTGGTTGGCGCCGTCATCGGCGCCGTTGCCGGCTACTTCGGCCACTGGTTCGACGAGGTCATCATGCGTCTGACCGACCTGGTCATGGCCTTCCCCACCGTGATCCTCGCGATGGTCGTCGCGGCATCGCTCGGCGCATCTCTCGTGAACGCCGCCCTGGCGGCGCTGGTCGTTTCGTGGCCGGCGTACGCCCGGCTGACCAGGAGCCTCGTGCTCGGTCTGAGGTCGTCGAACTACGTGGTCTCGGGACGGCTGCTGGGATTCTCGCCCCTGCGGTCGATGGTGCGCGACGTCACGCCCAACATCGTCGGCCCGATCCTGGTGCTGGCAACCCTCGACATCGGGACGGCGATCCTGCTGCTCTCTGGTCTGTCGTTCCTCGGCCTAGGCGCCAAGCCGCCGACCGCGGAATGGGGGTCGATGGTCTCCGACGCGATCCAGAACTTCGACTCGTGGTGGCTCGGAGTCTTCCCGGGACTCGCCATTCTGACCGTCGTCGCGGCCTTCAACTTCATCGGTGACGCGCTCCGCGACGGGCTCGACCCCCGATCAGACGTGGCGCGCAAAGGCGGTCGGGCCCTGTGACCGGATCCGATTCGGCGGTTCTGACCATCCGCGACCTGACCGTCTCGACCCCAGCCGCGAAGGAGGGTCGCCCGATCGTCGCAGGACTGGACCTCAGCCTGCACCGGGGAGCTGTCCACGGGATCGCCGGGGAGTCAGGGTCCGGTAAGACCATGACAGCGCTTGCGATCCTCGGCCTCCTGCCCACCGGCATGACGGCGACTGGCAGCATCACGCTGTCGTCGAACGCAGGAGAAACCGAGCTGGTTTCCGCCCCGGCCCGGACCTTGGGCAGCATCCGTGGACGCCGGGTGGCGATGATCTTCCAGGACCCGTCCACGAGCCTGCACCCCCAGCTCAGCGTCGGCCGGCAGCTGACGGACCACGTACGCCATCACCTCGCGCTCTCGAAGGACGAGGCCCGGGCCAAGGCCGTCGCCCTGCTGGAGCGCGTCGCGGTCCCTGACCCGCTGGTCGCGATGAAGAAGTTCCCGCACCAGTTCTCCGGTGGCCAGCGGCAGCGCATCGCGATCGCCGTGGCCCTCGCGTGCGATCCGGAAGTCCTTCTCGCCGACGAGCCCACCACGGCTCTCGACGTCACGGTCCAGGCCGGGGTTCTGCGCCTGCTGCGTGACATGGTCGACGAGAGCGGCCTCAGCATGCTGTTCGTGACGCACGACCTCGGCGTCATGAGTGCCATCGCCGACCACGTCTCGATCATGCGCGCCGGGGTGGTCGTCGAGTCCGGCACCCGGCACCAGGTGTTCTCGGCGCCACAGCACGAGTACACCAGGTCGCTGCTGGAAGCGCTGCCCGGCTCGAGCTTCGAAGAGGCTCCCGAGGCCCTGGTGGATCACCTCCTGCACGAAGCCGAGCAGCCGAACGAGGAGGTCTCGTGACCCGGCAGACAGGACTGTCCGTGTCGGATGTCGTCGTCGAGTACGGCGGCCGCAACCCGCTCCGGGCGGTCGACGGAGTCTCCCTGGTCGTCGAGCCGGGCGAGGTGGTGGCTCTGGTCGGAGAGAGTGGCTGCGGCAAGTCGAGCCTGGCCCGCGCGGTGGTCGGCATCGAGCGGCGTGCCGCCGGCAGCGTCAAGCTCGGCGACCTGGACGTGCCGACGATGGGACTGCGTACGCGCAGCAACGACATGACCGCGATCCAGATGGTCTTCCAGGACCCCAACTCCTCGCTCAATCCGCGCCGCAGGGTCGGCGAGCAGATCGGTGACGGGATTCGTGCGGCCGTCGCTCGGGGCGACGAGTCATCGACCCCGTCGTACTGGCTGGAGCGTGTCGGACTGGACCAGTCAGCTGCTCGCCGATATCCCCACGAGTTCTCGGGTGGTCAGCGACAGCGGCTCGCGATCGCACGGGCGATCGCTGCTCGTCCGCGCATGCTGATCGCGGACGAGCCCATCTCAGCCCTCGACGCCTCCACCCAGATGAGCGTCGCTGCCCTGATGCGGAGTCTCTGCGAGGGCGTCAACGCCGGAATGCTGTTCATCTCGCACGACCTCTCGGTCGTGCGACGGATCGCCGATCGCACCCTGGTGATGTACCGGGGCCGAGTCGTCGAGTCCGGACACACCGAGACCATCTGGCGCCATCCACGCCACCCGTACACGCGGGCGCTGATTGGGGCGATCCCGGTTCCCGACGGTGCCGGCCGACTGCCGGTCGCGCCGGCCGACGGTGACCGGGACGCGTGGGGCATCGACATCTCCGACGCACACGACAGGACACCGCAGTGAAGATCCGTGATCGCGGCCCGCATCCTTCTGTGACCCCATGGGTCATGCCGCGAGCCGCGAACCGATCGGAGCTTCCGGGCAGCAGCGAGTTCATGATGAACGGCTGGGGCGACCCGAGACCCGTGCTCGATGAGGAGCCCGTCGCCAGCTACACGGCCGAACGGCGTGCTCGGCTGGCCCAGGCGCTCCCTGCCGAGCTCCTCGTCATCCCGTCGGGGGCGCAGCAGGTCCGGTCGAACGACAGCAATCACGCCTTCCGGCCCGGAACCGACCATGTCTGGCTGAGCGGCAACCGAGGGGCATCCAGCGTCCTGGTCATCGACACGACCGGAGGCGTCGCCGACGGCATCCTCTACCTGCAGCCGCCGTCGGGTCGCACGACCGACGAGTTCTGGCAGAACGATGCCGACGGCGATCTCTGGGTGGGCCCGCGCCCGAGCCTGCGCGAGACCGAGGAGCTGCTGGGTATCGAGTGCCGGCCGCTGGGATCACTCCCCGACGACCTGGCCCGGATGATGCGGAACGCCCAGACCGTGCGGGTCCTGCCCACGCTGGACCCCGCGGTCGACGCGTTGGTGCAGACCCACTGCGGTTCACAGCTGGAACCCCACCTGCGACTCAAGGCCGCGCTGGACGAGCTGCGCCTGATCAAGAGCGACTGGGAGATCAACCAGCTCCAACAGGCGGTCGACGGCACGGTCGCCGGCTTCCGTGACTGCGCCGCCGCGTGGCAGGAGGCCAGGCGGAGTTCGAGGGGAGAGAGATACCTCGAGGGCACCTTCGCGCGTCGGGCGAGGCTCGAAGGGGAAGGTCCGGCGTACGGGAGCGTCGTGGGCGGCGGAGCCCACGCCACGACACTGCACTGGTCGGACAACTCGGGCCGGCTGAATGATGGCGACCTCGTCCTGATCGACGTCGGTGTGGAGATGCGCTCGCTCTACTCCGCCGACATCACCCGCACCCTTCCGGTGGACGGCGTCCTCACGCCGCTGCAGCGGGACATCTACTCGATCGTGCTTCGTGCACAGGATGCCGGGATCGGTGCGCTGCGGGCCGGGGTGCCGTTCCAGGACTACCAGGACGCGTGCGCGTCGTCGCTAACGGCGGATCTGATCGATCTCGGACTGATCGGCTGCACCCTCGAGGAGGCGATGAAACCGGACGCGCAGTATCACCGCCGGTGGAGCATCTCGCGTTCCGGGCACATGCTGGGGATGGACGTGCACGACTGCAACCACGCGCCCACGGCTTCCTACCTGCACGGCCCCCTCGCCGCGGGCCACACGCTGACCGTCGAACCGGGGCTCTACTTCCAGGAGAACGACCTGACGATCCCGTCCGAGCTCCGTGGCATCGGCATCCGGATCGAGGACGACCTCGTCGTCACCGAGACTGCCTCGATCAACATGTCTGCCGCGCTGCCCAGGGAGGTCGCCGAGGTCGAGGCCTGGATGAACGAGCTGGCCACCTAGAAGGTGTGGGGAACCGCTCGGCTCGAGTGGTTGCGGGCCGGGGCATCACTCACAAGATTCGTGGGTTACCGAGCAGGGGCTGCCGGCTCGGCCCATCCGACACGGGCACGTCCGCCGACTGTTGGTCGAGGCAGCCTGCCACCAGGCCTGGTCGACCCGATCCTCAAGCCGATCGCCGACCAGCTCGGCGCGTCGCCGAGCCAGGCGTCGCTGGGGCCTGCTGCTCGCCGTCAGCTCGGTCTGGGCGGCGCCGATCCTGCAGCGCCGCTTCGGCGCGGCGCCGACGGTCCTGGCCTCACTGACCCTCTTCGCCCTCGACCTCGCCATGATGGCGGTCTTCGCCGACGACCGCGCCGTTCTGGATGGGTGCCGCCGCCGTGCTGGTCGCCGTGGCCATCCTTGCCGGCGGTCGCCGACACCTGCGCAGCGTGACCCCTACCGCGCACAGCACCGCCGAGGGCGAGCTGGCCGCGGCCGGGGGACGCGGGCTGAGTCAGGTTTCGATACGCGTCGCTCAGAGGTTTCCGCGGACGTCCTGCTCGCGCTCGATGGCCTGGAACAGCGCCTTGAAGTTGCCCTTGCCGAAGCCGAGCGAGCCGTGCCGCTCGATGAGCTCGAAGAACACCGTCGGCCGGTCGCCCAGCGGCTTGGTGAAGATCTGCAGCAGGTAGCCGTCCTCGTCACGGTCGACCAGGATCTTGCGCTTCTGGAGCTCCTCGATCGGCACCCGCACCTCACCGATGCGGTCGCGCAGCGCTGAGTCCTCGTAGTAGGAGTCGGGGGTGTCGAGGAACCGGACGCCGTTGGCGCGCAGGGCGTCGACGGTCGCGAGGATGTCGCCGGTCGCGAGCGCGAGGTGCTGGGCGCCGGGGCCGTTGTAGAAGTCGAGGTATTCGTCGATCTGCGACTTCTTCTTCGCGATCGCCGGCTCGTTGAGGGGGAACTTCACCCGGTGGTTGCCGTTGGCGACGACCTTGCTCATCAGCGCGGAGTAGTCGGTGGCGATGTCGTCGCCGATGAACTCGGCCATGTTCACGAAGCCCATGACCCTGTTGTAGAAGGTCACCCACTCCTCCATCTTCCCCAGCTCGACGTTGCCGACGATGTGGTCGAGGGCCTGGAAGAGACGCTTGGGCTCGCCGTCGCGTTTGGTCCAGCGCGGGGCGGCGGCGACGTAGCCGGGCAGGTAGGGGCCGGCGTAGGTCTGGCCGTCCACCGTGCGCTGCACGAGCGTGTGCCGGGTCTCGCCGTACGTCGCGATGGCGGCGATGCGCACCGAGCCGTGCTCGTCGGAGACCGTCTCGGGCTCGCGTACGACGGTCGCGCCGGCCGCGATGGCCTGCTTGATGCACTGGTCGACGTCGGGGACTTCGAGTGCGATGTCGACGACACCGTCACCGTGCCTGGCGTGGTGGGCGATCAGCGGGCTGTCGGGGCTGACGGCGCCGTTGAGCACGAACTTGATCGAGCCCGACTTCATCACGAACGACTTGTGGTCGCGGTTGCCGTTCTCGGGGCCGGAGTAGGCGATCAGCTCCATGCCCCAGGCACTGGCGTAGTAGTGCGCGGCCTGGGTGGCGTTGCCGACCACGAAGCAGATGGCGTCCCAGCCCGTCACCGGGAACTTGTCCTGCTCGGCGTCGTACTCCACGAGGCCGACGAGCTGGCGCAGCTGCTCCAGCGTCAGGTCGGCCTTCATCTCGTCAACAGTCAGGGCTCCGCCAGTCGAGGCGATCTCGGTCGTCATGCCCGTACGATGTCGCGGGAGCGCAGAATGTGCAACAGTACGCCTAAAAGCTGCGCAGTCTGTCTACTATCTGGGGCCCTCATGGACGATCTTGATGCCAGGTTGATCGATCTCTTCGCCATCGAGCCACGCATCGGCGTTCTCGAGGCGTCGCGCCGACTCGGTGTCGCGCGCGGCACGGTGCAGGCCCGGCTCGACAAGCTCACCGCCACCGGCGTCATCACCGGCTGGGGTCCCGACCTCTCCCCCGCCGCCCTCGGCTTCCCGGTGATGGCGTTCCTGACCCTCGAGATCAGGCAGGGCTCGGCCCAGAGCGGCGGCCACAACGCGGTCGCGGCGCACCTCGCCAAGATCCCGGAGGTGCTGGAGGCGTTCACGATCACCGGCGACGGCGACATGTGGGTGCGCGTGGTCGCGCGGTCCAACAACGACCTGCAACGGGTCATCGACCTGGTGCTGACCGATCCCACGATCGACCGGTCGACGACCGTCATCGCGCTGGCCAGCCAGATCGGGCACCGGGTGCTTCCGCTGGCCCGTTCGGCCTCCGGCTGAGACTCAGCGGAGTCGTTCGGCGATGGCGTGAGCCGCGGCGAGCACACGCGGAGAGACCAGGGCATCGTCGATGGCGCCACCCAGCGTCACGATGCCGACCGAGGCCTCGAGCCCCTCGACGCCGCGCACCGGCGCGGCCAGCCCATGCGCTCCCGACTGCAGCTCACCGGTCGTCACGACGTACGCCGACCCGTCGCCGTCGCGGCCCAGCAGGATCGCCTTGCCGGCGGCCCCCTGGGTGAGCGGGTGTCGGGCGCCGACCCGGTAGGAGACGTGGAAGTCGGTCCACGACGGCTCGACGACGGCCAGCGCCAGCGCCTCGTCACCGTCGGCCACGGTCAGGTGGGCGGTGCAGCCCAGCGTCTCGGCGAGCTGCCGCAGCACCGGCGCCGCCTGGTCGCGCAGCACCGGCTGCACGGCCGAGGCGAGGTGCAGCACGCCGAGACCGACGTGGAGGCGCGACCTGGAGTCACGGCGTACGAGACCGTGCTGCTCGAGCGTCGCGACGAGCCGGTAGACGACCGTGCGGTTGACCGCCAGCTCGGACGCGAGCTCGGTGACGGTGAGGCCGGCTTGCGTCTCGGCAAGCACCTTGAGCACGCGCAACCCACGATCAAGGGTCTGCGAGGTCTCGGCGGCCATGGTTCAGGTTAGCGCCGCCGAGACCCCGGTAGTCCGATCAGGACAGCAGGCCTCGCCTGCTCTCGATCTCGTCGGTCTGGGTCCTGACGATCTCGCCCGCGAGATCGACCGCCGGCTGGTACCTGCCGTCGGATCGCTCCGTCTCGGGACCTCGTCGAGCCGGCCGGTGGCACTCGGCGGCCCAGCCCGGCTCGGTGCCGGTCTCGTCGGTGAAGGTGAGAGATGCACGCGCACCGGACTCAGGAGCTCTTGCGGATCGCCCATTCGCGTACGGCGTCGATGCGCGCGTGCAGCTGCTCGGCGGTCGCCACGGCGGCCGCCGGCCCACCACACTGCTTGCGCAGGGCGGCATGCGTGACGCCGTGCGGCTGACCGGTGCGGTGGAACCATGCGCCGACGAGGCCGTTGAGCTCTCGGCGGAGTACGGCGAGCTGCTCGTGCGTGGACACCTCGGCGACCGTGTCCGGCGGCGGGGCCGCCTTCTGGCGCGCGGCGCGCTCGCTCTGCCGGGAGTGCAGCAGGTCGCGCACCTGGTCCGGCTCGAGCAGGCCGGGGATGCCGAGGAAGTCCATCTCCTCCTCCGACCCCGCGTGCACCTCGCCGGCGTGGCCGAACGCGGCCCCGTCGTAGAGCACATGGTCGAACGACGCGGTCGAGCCGAGCGCCTCGAACGCCAGCCCGTCGAGCTCGTCGGACGCGCCCTCGCCTGACTGGGCCTGTGCCAGCAGGGCATTCTCGGCGGCGAAGATGTCGTTCTCGTCGGTGACGCGGCGGCCGAGCACGTGGTCGCGCTCGACCTCCATCTCGGAGGCGTAGCCGAGCAGCTTAGGCACCGACGGCAGGAACACCGACGCCGTCTCGCCGCGAGCACGCGCCCGCACGAAGCGGCCGACGGCCTGGGCGAAGAAGAGCTGGGTGCCGGTGGTGGTGGCCCACACGCCGACGGCGAGCCGGGGCACGTCGACGCCCTCGGACACCATGCGTACGGCGACCATCCAGCGGGCATCGGAGTCGGTGAACGCCGCGATCTTCTTCGACGAGGCCTTCTCGTCGGAGACCACCACGACGGGCGCCTCGCCGGAGATCTTCTTCAACAGCGCGGCGTACGCACGAGCGGTGTCCTGGTCGCTGGCGATGACGAGGCCACCGGCGTCGGGCATGTGGCGGCGTACCTCGGAGAGCCGCTTGTCGGCGGCCGCGAGCACCGCCGGCATCCACGAACCAGCAGGGTCGAGCGCGGTGCGCAACGCGTGCGCGGTCATGTCCTTGGTGAGCGGCTCCCCCAGTCGCGCGGCAACCTCGTCGCCTGCGCGCGTGCGCCAGCTCATCTCGCCGGAGTAGGCCATGAACAGCACCGGGCGTACGACCTTGTCGGCCAGCGCGTGGGCGTAGCCGTAGGTGAAGTCGGCGGCTGACCGCGGGATGCCGTCGGGGCCGGGCGCGTAGGTGACGAACGGGATCGGGTTGATGTCGGAGCGGAACGGCGTGCCGGTCAGCGCCAGCCGGCGGGTGGCCGGCTGGAAGGCCTCGCGCACGCCCTCGCCCCACGACAGCGCGTCGCCGGCGTGGTGGACCTCGTCGAGGATCACCAGCGTCTTGAAGTTCTCGGTGCGGATGCGCATCGCGAGCGGGTTGACCGCGACACCGGCGTAGGTGACGGCGATGCCGACGTAGTCACCCGATGTCTTGCCCTTGCCCGCGGAGTACGCCGGGTCGATCGGCAGGCCGACCCGCGCCGCCGCCTCCGCCCACTGCGTCTTGAGGTGCTCGGTCGGGGCGACGACGATGATCCGGTCGACGATGCGGCGCCCCAGCAGCTCAGCGGCGACCGTGAGGGCGAACGTCGTCTTGCCGGCACCCGGCGTCGCGACCGCCAGGAAGTCGCGCGGCGACTCCTCGACGTACTGGGTCATGGCGGCGTTCTGCCACGCGCGCAGGGAGGGTGCCGTGCCCCAGGCAGCGCGGTCGGGCCAGGCCGGCGAGATCGGCAGGGCAGGAGTCAGGGCCGCGGAACCTTCATGGGGAACGGCTTCGTGCCGTCCCGTCACGCCTCGGGGCCCTTGTCGCCCTTGCCACCGGGCTTCATCGACTCCCAGATGTCCTTGCAGTCGGGACAGACGGGGTACTTCTCGGGTGCACGGCTCGGCACCCAGACCTTGCCGCACAGGGCGATCACGGGGGTGCCCATGACCATCGCCTCGGTGAGCTTGTCCTTGGGCACGTAGTGCGAGAACCGCTCGTGGTCGCCGTCGTCGGTCGGGACGGTGCGGGTGTCCTCGATGGTGTCGGTGCCGGGCGAGAAGCCGATGGTGCTCATTGGGGAGAGTCTAGGTCAGTTGAGATCGGGGTCGAGAGGGCGCGTCGAGAGCCAGGCGATCTCACCCGGCTGCCGACGGAGTACGTCGCGCCAGAGGTCGGTCAAGTCGAGACGGAACACGTCGGAGACCACCGACGGGACGACGTACCAGTGACCGGTGGCGATCTCGCGCTGCACCTGGCCGATGCCCCAGCCGGCGTAGCCCGCGAAGATCCGCAGGCCGGCGAGCGAGCCGTCTACAAGCTCGAGTGGGGTGTCGAGATCGACCACACCCAGGTCGCCGAAGACGGTGCGGAAGCCGACCGGCACGTCGCTGATGTCGGCCAGCCGGCCCACCGCCAGGGCGCCCTCGGGGTTGACCGGTCCGCCGCGGAACAGCACCTCGGGCTCGCCGACGATGTCGCGCCAGTCGGCGAGCACCTCGGCGACGAGAACCGGTGAGGGCCGGTTGAGCACAACGCCCAGGCAGCCCTCGTCGTTGACGTCGAGCAGAAGCACGACGGTGTCGGCGAAGTTCGGATCCACGAGCGCAGGGGTGGCCACGAGTAGGGAGCCGACGGCGACCTCGGTCATGGCGTCATCATGCCCGAGGTCGCGCACGCTGTGGTGTCAGGCCGCCAGCGCAGCCTTGATCCGCTCGAGGATCCGCGGGGCCGCGTGGGCACCGGCGGGACTCGAGACGAGTGGCGACGTGGCCCGCGCGCGGGCGGCGATCTCTGCACCGACGCGTACGGCGGCGGGGTCGACGCTGCTGCCCAGGCTCATCCTGCCGGCCATCGCGGCCAGCAGCAGGTGCTCCTTGGTGGCCGCCTTGGTGAGCGCGGTGCGCATCGCTGGGTCGGTGGGCTGGTCGACGTAGTGGTCGATGATCGCCCGGACGCCCGGCAGCTGCGCCTCGGTGTCGTGCCAGGCTGCGATCACGGCGGACTCGAGGTCCATGGGCTGGCCGGCGAGCTCGCGCTCGATGCGACCCGCCAGGCGGGTGTGCCAGCGCAGCTGGAGGGCGCCGAGCAAGGAGAGCTCGTCGCCGAAGGTCTCGGCCACGCCTTCGACGTCCATCGGGAGGATGCCGTCACGACGGACGTCGGCAGTGGTCATCACGGTGCGGAGGATCTCCCCGCGGTGATGAAAGGACTTCCAGGTCATGGTCAGCTCCTTGTCTGGATGACACATACCGTTGGTACGTACTCAAGGTACGTCGACATGCTCTCGGTAGCCAAACGTGGCGCGGGTGATCCGGAGCACATGCGATCCATAGAGTGGGCGGATGCCCAAGGCGCGTATTCCGAAGGTCCCCGTCGCGGGCCGCTCGCACTCCTCGACCAAACGGTCACTGGTCGACGTGGCGGAGCAGATGTTCAGCGAGCACGGCTACGCCAACACCTCTCTCGACGCCATCGTCGCCGGCGCGAAGGTCACCAAGGGCGCGCTCTACCACCACTTCACCGGCAAGCAGGCGGTCTTCGAGGACGTCTTCGCGCGGGTTGAGTCGCGGGCGGCGCAGCGCATCTCGCTGCGGCTCAAGGGCGAGCGCGACCCGTGGGCCAAGGCGCAGGCGGGGCTGCGGGAGTTCCTCGATGTCGTGCAGGAGCCGGCGTACCGCCGGATCGTGATCCAGGACGGGCCGGCCGTGCTGGGCCACGAGCGGTTCCGCGAGCACGAGGAGCGGACGACGTACGCCCACGTCGTCGAGATCGTGCGCGCGGTGCTGGGCGCCGGCGACTGGGAGCTCGACGACGAGATGCTGCAGACATTCAGCCGGATCTTCTTCGGCGCGCTGTCGTCGGCCGGCGAGTCGGTGGCCTCCAGCGAGGATCCCGCGATCGCCAGCGCGCGCGTCGAGAGCGCGATCGGGTTCATCCTCGCGGGCATGCAGGCGCAGCTCGAGGCTGGCGTGCGCCTGCCCGCCGACCGCGAGTGAGCGCTACTTGCTGTAGTTGACGCGACCGTTGCTGGCGTCGTCGGGCACGAGCTCGACCCAGGTCTTGCCGGCCGGCACCGCGAGGCTGTCGCCCTTCTGGGTCGTCAGGCGCAGCGCGCCCTTGAGACCGTCCTTCTTCCAGGTGCCCTTCACGACGCGGCCACCGTGGAAGAGCAGGGCCTGGCCGCTGCCCTCGAACTTGGTCTCCGGCACGAAGTTGCCCGCCGGGTCGCGATAGCCGGCGTCACCGACTTCCGCGCGGAGCACGAGCACGGTGTCGGCCGGGAACTCGTCGCCCTGTGCGGCGTAGGTGTTCTGGTTGACGTAGCCGTTGTTGGTGTAGGCCCAGTTGGTGGTGTGCATGCCGCCGAAGAACGCCGAGAACTGGGTGGCCTTCTGGCCCTTCGGCAGCGACGCGGCGTCGCCGAACGTGAAGTAGTCGTCGGGGCGGGCGGCCTTCTGCTTGATCACCGAGGCGACGTCCTTGGGCCGTGCCATCAGGTTGTACGGCGCGGAGCGGCTGCCTTCGCGGAAGAAGCCCTTGGCGCCTTCCTGGAAGAACGTGATGCCGGCGTCCTGGATGCGGCTGATCGTCACCCCGGCAGCACCAGAGGTGATGATGTCGGCGTCGACCGCGGAGACGATGCCGATGTCGCTGGCGCGCATCGACCGCACCGGGCCGACGACCTCGGGCAGCTGGGAGTAGTAGAACGCCGCGAGCCGGGTGGCGCCGCCCTCGACGAGCTCCTCCACGACCATGTCGGCCTTGCTGAGCCCGAGCTGTGGAGCGCTGCTCTCGGTGTTGTCCATCTTGGTGACCATCACCGGGTGCTTGAGGTCGACGCTGCCACCCTCGGCGACGGGCAGGCCGGTGAGCGGCCAGGTCGCCGGCGGGGCCGGCTCCTCGGCGGTCCCGCCGGCCGGCGCACCGGGGGCGCCAGCGGCCTCGGGGTCGGTCGATGCTTCCTTGTCGCCGCAACCGGCGAGAAGCAGCGACGTCGCGGCGAGCGCGGCAACCGCGATGCCCAGACGGGACGAGGGCAAGGTGCGCAGGGGAAGGTGCACGGGGACTCCTAGCTGTGATGCGGTTTCTACCGGCAAGTGTGCGGGCGCGCCCACCCTGTGTGCGGGAAGGCGCGCCCGGGTTGTCACCCGGCGGCTCTGTTGTCAGGCTCGGCGCAGGGTGCCCGCGAACCAGCTGCTGGTCCACGGTACGTCGATCTGCACAGGCCGTCCGGGCGTCGACGAATGCAGCATCTGCACGGCGCCGGTCTTGGCCCGGCCGACGAAGATGCCGACGTGGTAGACGCCGCCACCGCCGGTGAAGAACATCAGGTCACCGCGGTGCAGGTGCGACTTGGAGATCCGGCGGACGTGACCGGCCTGCGCCGACGACGTACGCGGCACGTTGATGCCGGCCTTCCGGTAGGAGTAGTAGATGAGACCGGAGCAGTCGAAGGCGCCGGGTCCGGCCGAGCCGTAGGAGTAGGCGTCGCCTCGCTGGGCGAGCGCGATGTTCTCCGCTCGGTGGACCTGCTTCTTCACCACCCGCTTGACCTTGACCCCCTTGGAGATCGAGGAGTCGTCCACCTGCTGGGTGGAGGCCTCGCTGACCTGGGTGTTGGTGCCGAGGATGAGGCCGAGGGCGAGCATCAGGAGCGCGCCGAAGCGCAGCATGCGAGAAAACGCAGGCATGGTTGTTGTTCCTTTCCCACGCCTGTGAGGTGAGCTGTCGGGTTGGAGCTGGAAAGTGCTCCGTCACATGTGTGACTTCACCCCGAGCCGTCCGCGATCGGGCTGCGAACCGGCGTGGAACCTGTGGGTCCCCCACTCCTGCCCCTGTGTCATTGTCTCGGGGGACGTCGCGCGGAGGGGCAGGACTCGGCGTACCCGCGGACGGTGGTGCAGCCGAGAACGTTAGGCAGACGGGGGCTCAAAGTCCAAGCCTCGAGGCGTTGCAGGCGCGATCGTGATGAGGATCTCGCTCTCGCGGAAGGCTCGGTCAGCGCAGCGCCAGGCATCCCGAGGTCGAGGCAGGGAAGGGCAGGTCGGCATCCTCGGCGACCCGCCGGTCGATGTTGGCGGCGACATCCTCGGGCCACGGCGCCGTCCGCCGGGTGCTCATGTCGATGTGCAGGAAGATCTCTTCCATGACGTAGCTGACCTGGCCGTGGGTCTCGTCGAGGAGGTAGACCAACGCGTGCGCCGCACGGTCGGAGCGCCCGAGCAGCCGGACCCGCGCCGACATCATGTCTCCCGTGCGCAGCTCGGTCAGGTAGGTGCAGTGGTGCTCCGCAGAGAAGCAGGCATGCCCGGCGCTGATCGGCCAGTTCTGCGGGATGCCCAGCGACACCAGGGACTCGTCGAGACCCTCACTCGCGATGCCGAGGTAGTGACGGACGTTGAGGTGGCCGTTCATGTCCTCGAAGGGCATCGGCACGGGTTGTTCGACGTACGCCGGCAGGTCGAGGAGCTGGTCATAGGTGGGATGCGTTGTCACGGTCAGCTGACCAGCTTCGCGCCGCCGTCGACGTACAGCGTCTGGCCCGTGATGTACGAGGCCTCGTCGCTGCACAGGAACGCGGCTGCGGCCGCGATGTCCTCGGGAAAGCCGACCCGCTTGACCGGGTTGCGCTCGGCGGTCATCGCCCGGAACTCGTCGACCGGGATGCCCACGCGGGCGGCCGTGGCGTCGGTCATCTCGGTGGCGATGAAGCCGGGGGCGATGGCGTTGGCGTTGACGCCGTAGGGGCCGAGTTCGATGCCGAGGGTCCGGGTGAAGCCCTGGATGCCCATCTTTGCGGCGGAGTAGTTGGCCTGGCCGCGGTTGCCCAGCGCGGAGACGCTGGAGAGGTTGACGATCTTGCCGTACTTCTGCGTGACGAAGTGCTTCTGGGCGGCCTTGGTCATCAGGAAAGCGCCCTTGAGGTGCACACCCATGACGAGGTCCCAGTCCTCCTCGGTCATCTTGAACAGCAGGTTGTCGCGGGTGACACCGGCGTTGTTGATCAGGATGTGGATGCCGCCGAGCTCGCTGACGACCCGCTCGACGGCGGCGTCGACACTGGGACCGTCGCTGACGTTGCACCCGATGCCGATGTGGCCCTCGCCCAGCTTGGCCGCGGCCTCGGCGGCAGAAGACTCGTCGAGGTCGAGGATCGCGACCCTGGCGCCCTCCTCGGCGAAGCGCTGGGCGGTGGCGAACCCGATGCCGCGTGCGGCTCCGGTGACGACGGCGATGCGTCCGTCAAAGCGACCCATGGTGACTCCTTCACGTTTGGGGGGAGGCGCGATGGGGCGCCGGGTTCACCCTAGACGGCGGGCGTCGTACCGTTAGGGCATGGGTGGGCCGAATTTCCGTCTCGCGGGGGCGTTGGGAGCAGCCATGGTGGTAGCCATGGTGGTGGTTTCGCGCGCCTGGGACCTGCCGATCCGCGACCCTGACGGAGTGGTGGTGCCGACCTACGTCCGACTGCCGCTGATCGTGCTCGCGGCGCTGGCTCTCGACATCGTGCCGCGCGCGGTGCTGCGTAGGCGATCAGTCGTGGCCGTCGCGCGGGAGCGTTGGAGCCGCGACCAGCTCGTCTTCGCGCTCGCGGGGGTCATCACCTGGTACGCCTGCTACGCGGCGTTCCGCAACCTGAAGAGCTACGTGCCGTTCGTCAACGACCGGCTCTGGGACAACGAGCTCGCATCGTTCGACCGCTCCATCTTCCTGGGCCACGACCCCGCCGACGTGCTGCACAGCGTCCTGGGCACCGGCTGGGCCGCCGAGGCCATGTCGCTGGTGTACGTCGTGTGGATCGTCCTGGTGCCGCTGAGCCTCGCGGTGGCGCTGCTCTGGACCCGGTCCCGGGCGGCCGGCTCGTGGTACGTCACCGCGGTCGCGGTCGACTGGGTGCTGGGCGTGGCGACGTACTTCGCGATGCCCACGCTCGGGCCGATCTACTCGGCCCCGCAGGACTTCTCCTCCCTCAACGACACCATGGTGACCGGTCTCCAGGAGTCGATGATGAGTGACCGCGCGGAGGTGCTGGCCGACCCGTTCGCGACCGGCGCCGTGCAGACCATTGCCGCGTTCGCCTCCCTCCATGTCGCGATCATGGTGACGATGGTGCTGATCGCGCACTTGATCGGGCTGCCGCGCGTGATCCTCGTCGCCAGCCACGTCTTCCTCGCGCTGACCGTGGTGGCCACGGTCTACCTCGGCTGGCACTTCTTCGTCGACGCGCTCGCGGGGGCCGTGCTGGGCGCGGCCGCCGTGTGGATCGCGGCCATCGGGACCGGCAACGTCTCGGCGGGGATCCCGCGGCTGCGCCCCGCCGCCCAACGCGATCAGAGCGCCGACCGCAGGCTCTCGGCGTAGGTCGCGGCCTCGCCCGCGGCGTACTTCGTGCGTGGCCAGAAGAAGCCGCGCAGGCCGTCGCCCTTCGTCCGGGGTACGACGTGCAGGTGCAGGTGTGGCACCGACTGCGACACGGTGTTGTTGATCGCCACGAACGACCCCTGGGCGCCGAGGGCTTCGACCATCGCGGTGCAGAGCCGCTGGCCGAGCGCGACGAAGGGGTCCCGCAGCGGCGCCGGCAGGTCAGGCAGGGTCACGACGTGCTCGCGCGGCACGAGCAGCACGTGGCCGCGGAACACCGGCCGGGCGTCGAGGAACCCGACGAAGTCGTCGTCCTCGATGACCCGCTCGGCCTCCGCCTTGCCGGCGACGATGGAGCAGAAGAGGCAGTCCATCAGCGCACCGGGTGGTCGGTGATGCAGTAGGTCATGCCGGCCGGGTCGTTCAGGACGGTCCAGTGCTCGTGCTCGCGCAGCACGGTCGCGCCGAGCGCCTCGTGCCTCGCCACCTCAGCAGACCGACCGCCGTCAGAGGTGCCGAGGTCGAAGTGGGCGGTCGTCGGCCCGTCGCCGTCGTCGAGCCGCTGGACCAGCAGCTGGAGCGGCTGGTCGTCGGGTCCCTCGAGGAGCCTGAACTCGGGGTGGCGCTGGTGGGCATCGAGCGGGAAGCCGGTGGTGGCTGCCCAGAACGCCAGCTCCTCGTCGTACGCCGCGGGGGCGATGTCGAGGCAGACCTGGTCGACCAGGCTCGACTGCCCACTGGTCCAGGTGCGCGCGGGCGGGCGTCGCCCGGCCGGGTGGCCGACGAAGCAGAACGGCAGGCCTCCGGGCGAGGTCAGGACGACGTACCCGGGGAGCTCCGCGAGCTCCTGCGCTCCGCGAGCGATCGCCGCGTCGGCCGCGGCGCGCGGCTCCTCGACGTGCAGATCGAGGTGGAGGCGTGCGAGACCGTCGCCCACGCGCTGCATGCGCAGGAAACCGTCGCCCTCCTCGGGCACCAGCGTCGTGAACTCGCCGCGGTCACCGCGCGGCTCCGAGGGGGACATCCCGGTCACCGCGCTCCAGAAGTCGGCCGCACGGGCGTGATCGGTGGCGGGTACGTCGAGGAAGGCGCTGATCCAGAACGGCGTCACGACGCGAGGGTACGACGCTGTGCCATGGTGAGGGTCATGATCGACCTGACTCCGACCACTGACCGCACCCGCGCCGTGGCCGCCGCCGTCACCGACGAGCAGCTCGGCGCCCCGACCCCCACGGGCAGCACCGTCGCCGCGCTGCTCCAGCACCTGATGGGCCTTTCCGTCGCCTTCCGCGACGCCGCGGCCAAGATCGACGGGCCGACGACCTCGACGCCGCCGGGCCCGGTCACCGACCCGTTGCCCGACGACTGGCGCGCGCAGGTCGAGCAGCTGCTCGGCGAGCTCTCGACGGCCTGGCAGGACGCCGGGGCGTGGGAGGGCATGACGAAGGCCGGCGGCGTGGACCTGCCCGGCGAGATCGGCGGACTCGTCGCCCTCGACGAGGTGCTGCTGCACGGCTGGGACATCGCCGTGGCGACTGGCCAGTCCTACGAACCTTCGGACAGCGAGTGCGAGGCGGTGCTCCCGATCGTAACGCCGGAGGACGCCGACGGAGCCGGTCGTGACGGTTTGTTCGGCCGCGTGGTCGACGTACCGGATGACGCGCCGGCGTTCGACCGGGTGCTAGGCCTCGCCGGCCGCGACCCGGGCTGGACTCCTTGAATCACGGCCCCTGAGTCGGTGACTCTCATGGTGCCCGACCCCCGCCGTACTCTCGAAAGCCTCCGCTCGGAGGCGCTGCAACGACTGGCGACCCTGACGGAGCAGTACGACGAGGTCGTGGCGTCCTCACGCGACACCAACGCCGATGACGAGCACGACCCCGAGGGCGCGACGATCGCCTTCGAGAGGTCGCAGGTGGGCGCGCTGGCTCGACAGGCAGGTGAACGAGTGGCCGAGATCGACGCCGCCTTGGCACGCGTCGTCGACGGCAGCTACGGGATCTGCGAGGTCTGCGGGCTCCCGATCGAGCCGGAGCGCCTCGAAGCGCGGCCGACGGCGCGCACACACGTGGCGCACGCACCGGCTTGACCAGCTGCAAGAACACGAGAGCCGCTCCGACCGGAGTCGGAACGGCTCTCGTTCAAAAGGGCTGGATCTCGGTGGTCGCACCGGATCGGCGTGGAGCTGGCGGGAATCGAACCCGCGTCCTCGAGCGTCGAACCAGGTCTTCTCCGGGTGCAGTCAGTGTTGTCGCTTTTCTCGGCCCCGGCGCTCGCACAGACACGTCGCCGACGGGCTCAGCCAGGATAAAGTCCCGGTCACTCCTCCTGGCAGGAAGTGACCAGCAAGTCCTCTAGATGAGGCCTGGGTCCGGGACGAGGACAGATGCCCGGTCAGACCCTTCGATCACTGCTCAGGCAGCGAGAGCGAAGTCGTTGCGATTAGAGTTGGCAACTGTGTTTTCCAGCGATCGTTTACGAGATGACGCTGGCTTCTCGACCCGCTTCTCCTGGAACTAACGTCCCAAGTCGAAACCGATCAGCCCCTTTTGAGTTGTGTTGGTCAGTCTACGTGCTCAACGCCGAGAAGCCGACACGCATTCCTCCTCGAGGGTCTCCAGCAGCCTCGTCTGCGGCTCGCCGGCGAGCGCGGGTGAGCTCTCGGGGACTGCCCAGACACGCTCCCTGAGGAAGCCGAGAAAGCGCGTCGCGGGTTCGATGGCGTCGAAGTCCAGGTCGATGACGACGTAGTGCTCGTCGTCGACCGGTCGATGGATCCGATGAGCGTGTACGCCGGCCTCGCGGCGCAGATCGGCGAACCGGTCGAAGGCACCCTTCCAGGTGTCGTAGTCGGTGATCGGGTGCTCGATGTGGAGGGTGGTCATGACGCGACGCTAGGACGGCGTCCCGACCGTTCCCATCCCACGGATGTGGGGTCTAGCGTCGGGCCATGACGCGGCCTGATCCGCGCCGGGCGGAGGATGTCGTCCGACGCCTCTGTGACTCGGCGGACGACGCCACCGCGTTGCGGGTGCGCGTCGTCGAGGCGCTGCGCCCGGTGCTCGGCTTCCGCTGGTACGCGTGGGTGCTGACCGACCCCGTCACGACCGTTGGCTCCGCGCCGTACGCCGATGTGCCGAAGCTCGACGGCCTGCCGGGCCTCGTCCGCGCGAAGTACCTCACGCCGGAGCACCGCTGGACGAGCCTGGATGCGCCGGTCCGACTCAGCGCCCTCCCGCAAGACGCGGCCGCGGGATGGCGCACCGCCCTCGCGCCGTACGCCGCGGACGTCGCGTCCGTCGTACACAGTGACCGGCACGGCACCTGGGCCTTCCTCGACCTCTGGCGAGAGGAAGGGAGCTTCGACGACGGCCACCTGGACCTGCTGGAACGGACCCGGGCCCCCTTGGCGAAGGCGCTGCGGCGGTGCCAGGCCAGGACCTTCTCGGAGTTGTCGGCTCCACCCGGTCCTCGCGACGGACCGGGTGTGCTCCTCGTCGACGAAGACCTGCACGTCATCGGCGACACGCAGACGGCCGAGCGCTGGCTGAGCACCCTGCTGCCGCCGTCAGCGGACCGGGCACCTGTGCCGGCGGTGATCCTGAACGTCGCGGCCCAGCTGCTCGCGACCGAGCGGGGCGTCGACGACCATCCGGCCCGGGCCCGTGTCCACCTCGCACACGGCCGGTGGATCACCGCGTGGGCCGCGCGCCTGCACGCCACCGACGGGTCGGCTCCGATCGCCGTGACCATGGAGGAGACCGCACCGCTGGACCGGCTGGAGGTCTTCACCCGCGCGTGTGGGCTTTCCCCTCGGGAGACGACGCTCGTCGGACTGCTGGCCGCCGGACTCGACACGCGCGCGGTCGCCGACCGGATGGGCGTCTCGCCGCACACGGTGCAGGACCACCTGAAGTCCGTCTTCGACCGCACCGGGAGCCGAAGCCGTCGGGAGCTGCTGTCCCGGGCGCTCGGTGTCAGCTCTCCCTAGGCCCGTGGCAGGAGCCGCGACGCGTTGTGCCAGAGCACTCCGCGCAGCCACTCCTCACCGAAGCCCAGCGCCTCCAGCCCGTCGGTCTGGGTGACGTACGGGTAGGGGATGTTCGGGAAGTCGGAGCCGAGCAGCACCTTCTCCCCCAGGTCACGGAGCCGCGGCAGCAGGGCCTCAGGGAACGGCGCACCCACGTCGGCGAAGAAGTCGGTGAACACCATCGTCGTGTCGAGGTGCACGCGGGGATAGCGCTCGGCGAGGGCCAGGAACTCGGCGTACTCCGGCGCGCCGGCGTGGGCGATCACCAGGCACAGAGCGGGATGCCGCTCGAGGAGCGTGGCCACCGGCCCCGGACCTGTGTACGGCGTGGCGACAGGTCCGCTACCGGCGTGCAGCACCACCGGGGTGCCGGCATCGGCGATCAGCCCCCAGGCAGCGTCGAGCAGCGGGTCGGTGACGTCGATGGCGCCGACCTGCACGTGCACCTTCCAGACTTCGACGCCGGCATCCAGTCGCGCCTCGACATAGTCGGTGACCCCCGGCTCGGGGAAGAACGTCGAGCAGCGCAGGGCGCCCGGCGTGCGGGCCGCGAAGCCGAAGGCCCAATCGTTGAGGAACTCCGCCATCGCGGGCTTGTGCGCGTAGGGCAGCGCGGTGAAGTGCTTCACACCGAACGAGCGCAGCGTCTCGACGAGGGCCTCGTCGTCGTCGCGGTATTCGATTGGCCACGGCCGGCCGATGAGCGGCCCGGCCTCGTCGAACTGCGCGCGTACCTTGGCCATCACGCCCGGAGGCAGGAAGTGCGTGTGGATGTCGAAGATCCCCGGCAGCCCGAGCCGGTCGACGATCTCGAGAGTCATCAGTCCGGGATGCCCTTGAGCCGGCGCTGGACCGCCTGTTCCTTCTCGCGGTTGGCCTGCCGCTCGGCCAGCGAGTGCCGCTTGTCGTAGGACTTCTTGCCCTTGGCCAGCGCGATCTCGACCTTGGCGCGCCCGTCCTTGAAGTAGAGGTTGAGCGGGACCAGCGTGTAGCCCTGGTCGCTGAGCTTGCGCTCGATCTTGTGGATCTCGGCCTTGTTGAGGAGCAGCTTCCGCTTGCGGCGGGCGGTGTGGTTGGTCCACGTGCCCTGGGAGTACTCCGGGATGTGCACGCCGTGCAGCCACACCTCGCCGCCGTCGACCTCGGCGAAGCCGTCGACGAGCGACGCGCGGCCGGCCCGCAGCGACTTCACCTCGGTGCCGACCAGGACGAGCCCGGCCTCCCAGGTGTCCTCGATGTGGTAGTCGTGGCGCGCTTTCCTGTTCTGCGCGACCGACTTGGTCCCCTGCTCACGTGCCATGGGCCCATCCTCTCAGGAGGGGCAATCCGGTTTCGAGGAGGTCAGAGCCAGTTGGCCGGATCCACGGCCTTGCCGTTGGCCATCACCGTGAAGTGCAGGTGGCAGCCGGTCGACCAGCCGGTCGAGCCGACGTACCCGATGACCTCGCCGCGCTTGACCTGCTGGCCCTCGACGACGGTGTAGCGAGTGGCGTGGTTGTAGATCGTGGCCAGCCCGACGCCCGCGGCGGCGCCGTTGTCGATGATCATCCGGTTGCCGTAGACGCTGCTCGAGTAGGCCGAGATGACCTTGCCGTCGGCCGCGGCGTAGAGCGGCGAGCCGCACGCGGCGCCGAAGTCGGCGCCGTCGTGCAGGCCGTAGTAGCCGTAGATCGGGTGGATGCGGTAGCCGAAGGGCGAGGTGATGGGTCCCTCGGCCGGCGGGCTGAGGAAGCCGCCGCTGCTGGCCGGCGGGCCCGACTGGGCTTGGGCCCGTGCGGTGGCGCGGGCGCGGCGGAGAGCGGCGGCGGCCCGCTTGCGCAGGAGCTCAGCGATCTGCTCGCCCTCCTTCTTCGCCTCCGTGAGCGCCTTGGCGTCTGCGGCTCGGGCCGCGCTGGCCTCGTTCTCCGCCGTACGACGCTCGCCGACGAGCGCGGCGACGGACTGCTCGGCGGCTGCCGCGTCGGCTTCGAGCTGTTCCATCTCGGTGAGGTGCGCGGCGGCTTCGTCACGCTTGGCCGCCACGGCCTCCTTGGCGGCCTCGACCTGGTTCTCGCGGACGGCGAACAGCACCTTGGCGGCGTGGAGCTCCTGGTAGGCGCGGGTCTCGCGGCCGACGATCGCGTTGCGGGCCTCGTTGGAGCGGGTCAGGTCGGCGGGGGTCTGCGAGTCGAGCAGGGCCGCGAAGGCCAGCAGCTCGGGGTCACCCTGCTCGTAGATCGAGGAGATGGTCGAGGCCACGTGGTCCTGCTGGGTGTGCATGTCGGCGCGCCCGGTGTCGAGGTCCGCACTTGCCTGGGTCAGCGCGGCCTCGGCGTCGGTCAGCTCGATCTGCATCTCGGCGTCGCGCTGCTGGGCCACGGCCACCCTGCCCTGCGCGGTCGCCAGGGCGACCTCGGCGCCGGAGAGCTGGGTGCGGGCGTCCTCGAGCCGGGTCTGCGCCCTGGCCATCCGGCTGCTGGACTCGTCGAGGTCCTTCTTGGCGTGCTCGATGTCGCGCTCGACGGACTTCTGCTTGTCCTTGAGGTCGTCAGCACTCGCGAAGGGGGTAGCCAGCGCGCCGACTGCCAGGGTCGCCACGACAAGCGCAGCGGCCATGCGTCGACGAGCGGTACGGGGGAAGAGACGCACCGGTCTGCCTTTGTGTTCGGGGAAGTGAACACCGCGACCGTAACCGCTGCGGATCAGACTTTGAGGTATTTGCGCGTCAGTACGAGTGTCGGGAGCAACGTGAGCACCGGACCGAGTACGGCAACGGCTGCCAGCGCCACGACGTACTGGTCGGCGCCGATCCATGGGATGAACTTCAGCTGGTCGGTCGCGCGCTCGTGGATGCCGAAGTACATGAAGGCACCCAACGCCCCCGCCGCGAGCGTGACACCGATGAGCGCGGTGACCAGCGCCTCGAGCAGGAACGGCAGCGTGATGTAGAGCGTGGAGGCGCCCACCAGCCGCATGATGCCGATCTCCTTGCGGCGCGCGAAGGCCGCCAGCCGGATGGTGTTGGCGACCAGCAGCAGCGCCGCGATCACCAGCACGATCGAGGTGACGAACGCGCTCACCTGCAGCAGGTTGATGGCGCCGTAGATCGGTTTGAGTGTCTCGCGCATGTCGCGGATGCCCGCTACACCGTCGAGTCCGCGTACGGCGCTGATGATGCCCTCGTACTGCTGGGGATCCTTGAGCTCGATCCACACCGACTCGGGCATGTCCTCGGCCGTCGCGGCCGGGTTGTTGCCCTCGAACTTCTCGGGGCCGAGGAGCTCCTTGACCTTCTCGAACGCCTCTTCCTTCGACTCTGTGTGGAAGCCCGCGACCTCCGGGTTGTCCTCCACCACCGTGGCGATGGCGGCCCGCTGGGCGTCGTTCACCTCAGAGGTGCACGCGGGGTTGTCGTCCTGGGCCTTGCACAGCCAGACGGTGATCTGGAGCTGGCTGCCCCAGTGGTCGGCGGCCTTGGCGGCCTGCTGGTTGAGGAGTACGCCGAGACCGACGAGGGTCAGCGAGACGAAGAGGGTCAGGACCACCGCGATGTGCATCGACAGGTTGCGGCGCAGGCCCTGGCCGAGCTCGGTGAAGACATAGCGAAGCTGCATAAAGGAAGACTCTCGATTCAGTTCTGGAAGCCGTAGGCGCCCTGGGCCTGGTCACGGATGACGTGACCGTCCTCGAGCTCGATGACCCGCTTGCGCATCTGGTCGACGATGCCGGCGTCGTGGGTGGCCATCAGCACGGTGGTGCCGGTGCGGTTGATGCGGTCGAGGAGCTTCATGATCCCGACCGAGGTGGTGGGGTCGAGGTTGCCGGTGGGCTCGTCGGCGATGAGGATCTTGGGCCGGTTGACGAAGGCGCGGGCGATGGCGACGCGCTGCTGCTCACCACCGGAGAGCTCGTCGGGCATCCGCTCCCCCTTGCCGTCCAGGCCGACCATCTCGAGGGTCTCGGGCACCAGCTCGTTGATGTCGCTGCGCGACTTGCCGATCACCTGGAGCGCGAACGCGACGTTCTCGGTGACCGTCTTGTTGCCGAGCAGGCGGAAGTCCTGGAACACGGTGCCGATGTCGCGACGGAGCCGCGGCACCTTCCAGCTGGCGAGGCGGTTGATCTCCTTGCCGGCGACGTAGACGCGCCCGCTGGTGGCGCGGTACTCGCGCAGCACCAGACGCAGGAACGTCGACTTGCCAGACCCCGAGGAACCGACCAGGAAGACGAACTCGCCCTTCTCGACGTCGACCGTCACCTGGTCGAGCGCGGAGTGGGCGTGGCCGGGGTAGGTCTTGGTGACCTTTTCGAAGCGAATCACGTGAATCGAGGTTACGCGAGCATCCTGAGGATTCAGGGATCCTCGCGACGCGCTCAGGCCTCGGCGCGCTCGGCACCCCGGCGCCAGCGGATGCCGGCCTCGATGAACGGATCGATGTCGCCGTCGAAGACCGAGCTGGGGTTGCCGCTCTCGTAGCCGGTGCGCAGGTCCTTGACGATCTGATACGGGTTGAGCACGTAGTTGCGCATCTGGTCACCCCACGACGCCTGTACGTCGCCGCGCATGCCGTCGAGGTGGGCCTTCTCCTCGGCCTTCTTCAGCGCCAGCAGCTTGGCCTTCAGCACCACCATGGCGCTGGCCTTGTTCTGCAGCTGGCTCTTCTCGTTCTGGCAGGAGACGACGGTGCCGGTGGGGATGTGGGTCAGCCGCACCGCGGAGTCGGTGGTGTTGACCGACTGGCCGCCGGGGCCGCCCGACCGGTAGACGTCGGTGCGGATCTCCTCGTCGGGGATGTCGATCTCGTCGGTCTGCTCGAGCACCGGCACCACCTCGACCGCGGCGAAGCTGGTCTGTCGGCGGCCCTGGTTGTCGAAGGGGCTGATGCGCACCAAGCGGTGTGTGCCGGCCTCGACCGACAGCGTGCCGTAGGCGTACGGCGCGTGAATCGCGAACGTCGCCGACTTGAGGCCGGCTTCCTCGGCGTAGGAGGTCTCGTAGACCTCGACGGGGTAGTTGTGCTGCTCGGCCCAGCGTGTGTACATGCGCATCAGCATCTCGGCGAAGTCGGCGGCATCCACTCCCCCGGCGCCCGAGCGGATGCTGACCAGCGCCTCGCGGACGTCGTACTCACCGTTGAGGAGGGTGCGGATCTCGAGGGACTCGACGGACTTCTTGATCCGCAGGAGCTCCCTCTCGGAGTCCTCGAGGGTGGCGGAGTCGCCCTCCTCGGTAGCCATCTCGACCATGATCGCGAGGTCCTCGATGCGGCCGTCGAGTCCGGTGAACTTGTCGAGCTCGCCCTGGAGCGTGGAGAGGCGGCCGGTGACCCTGGTTGCGTTGTCCTGGTTGTCCCAGAGGTCAGGTGCGGCGACCTGCTCGCCGAGGTCGGCGATCTCGGTGCGCATCGCGTCCAGGTCGAGGACCTGACCGATGGTCTTCATGGTCGCCTGAAGCGTCTTGATCTCTGCGTCGAAGTCGGTGCCTGCCACAAGCGGCAACACTACGGGACCGACCGATGCACAGCGCGGTCCGCCCGGGCAGGTCCCCCGACCCTGCCCGGACGGACCCAGACCAGCTACTTCGCGCAGAGCACCCGCGGCGTACCGACGGCGGCGAAGCCCTTGGGGGTGAGGCTCGAGTCGAGGTTGAACCGCAGGCGGTAGACGTTGGTCAGGTCGATCGCAGGATCGGTGATCGTCCCGACGCCCAGCAGTGCCGAGTAGCGGGTCGCACCGTCGGCAACCACCTGCACGCCACCAGTGCTGCCGGTCTCGGAGGTGTCGGTCAGGGCGTACGTCGCCTCCAGCGAGGTGCACAGGCGGCCGATGGTGAACTCGGCGTAGCCGGGCGTGCCCGGCGTGCTCTGGACGATGCTGGAGCTGTAGTCCATGGTCCCGATGGTGGCCAAGGTGACGATCGCCTCGGTGCGCGGCCCGGTGAAGGAGGTCGTGAGGTCCTGCCAGGCATAGACGGTGACCTCCATCGTCTTGCTGTACCCCTTCGCGCGACCGTCGGTGCCGGGCTTGGCGACGCGGTACTCCCGCACGCCACCCTCCTCGGGGTTGTCGGTCACCTTGTAGCTGCCGTTCTTCTTGACGCGCGTCGTGCCGCTCTTGGCCCAGCGCTTCTGCTTCTCCAGGCGCTGCTCGAGCACGACCTTCTGCCCGGCGGCGCTCGGCTTGACCCGGCCGCGGACGACGACCTTGCCCTCCCCCGCGACGATCTTGCTGGTGTTGACCGAGGCGGTCACCTTCCAGGTGACCTTGGCGGCCTTCGCCTCGGCGCTGGTGGCGGGCGCCAGCAGGCCTGCGGCAATGAGTACGGCGGTCACGGCGGCTACGCGTCGCATGGGTGTCTCCCTCGTCTTGGTCGTGGGCTGTCCCCACGAATGCGTCATCTCTGCGATGACATGTCAGCCATGAGATGCACCCGGATGCCATTTGGTTGTGCCGGATCGTGCAAGGCCGGCAGCTAAGCCTCGATCCACCGATGGGCAGGGGCTGAGCGTCCGCGGTCGCTGAGGCGGGGTCTTCGAGTGTGTGGGCGTGGCCGACCGTCTGGCCTCGCTGCCAGGTTGTTCCGGGTTGGTCGTTGTGCCGGTGTCGGCTGGGGGTGGTCAGGTCGTCGGTGCCGGTGGTGGTCCGCAGGCCCGGGTGAACAGGTCGCTCCAGGCGGTCTCCCAGGGCCATCCGGTCGGGAGGTGCAGAGTCACTCTTCGTGCCGAGGAGGCGACCCGGGCGGGCACGGCGATCAGCTTGCGGCGGATGGTCGCGGTGGTGGCTTTGGCGAGTCCCGGGCCGGTGATGGTCGCGGCTGCTCTGGTCAGGTTGAACGCTATGACGGCCAGCACGAGCCAGGCGGCGTTCGCTGCGAACTTTCCCGATGGCAGATGCGCGAGGGCGGAGCCCTTGAGGTCGGAGTGGACCTGTTCGATGATCGCGTGGCCGCGGTGGGTCTTGTCCGCGGCCACCGTGCCGGCCACGGCCGGGTCTGTGGTGGTGAAGAAGGCGTGGAAGCGCCAGGTGTCGAACAACGTCTCCTGACCATTCTTGGCGGACGTGTTGAGGTCGGGGATCCGGCGGACCACGAGCCGTCCGGTGACTTGGTCGGCTTTCTTCTTGGAAGTGAACGCGGTGAACGGAATCTCGGCGACCTCGGCGCGGGAGACCCACGTGTTGGTGGGTTCATCGAAGACGGCGTCGGTGTACTCGATGGTGGTCCAGGCATCGTCACCGATGGTGGCGATCGCCGCCTTGACCTTGGGATCCATTCGCACGGTGACCGAGATGTCGGCGCCACCGCGCAACGCCGCGTTGACCACCTCGGCGCCGTAGAACGCGGAGTCGGCTCGCAGCATCGGGCGCAGATCGGACTTGGCGGGCAGTTTGCTGGTGGTCTTCAACGCGTCGGCGACCAGGCGTTTCGCGCCCCGCGGTGAACCACATGATCCCTTCCGGAGCCGGTGGGCCACGATCACCGGCGCGGACTGGC
Source organism: Nocardioides sp. InS609-2 (assembly GCF_023208195.1). Classification (NCBI taxonomy): domain Bacteria; kingdom Bacillati; phylum Actinomycetota; class Actinomycetes; order Propionibacteriales; family Nocardioidaceae; genus Nocardioides; species Nocardioides sp. InS609-2. The sequence goes on from NZ_CP060034.1 coordinate 1,340,698, forward strand.
TCGTGGACACGACAGCGAGCAGCGCGTTGAGCCCACGCACGCCGGAGTAGCCGTAGCCAGAGCCCTGCTTGGCGTGCCCGTGGACCTCGACGATGGTGTCGTCGATGTCGATCATCACCCGCTCGCTGGTGTCAGGTGAGGTCACGATCAGCGGTGCCTGCTCGGCCAGCCCGGCCAAGAACCTCGAGGCGACAGCGTCGAGCTGGCGGACGTGGCCGAAGCTGAACGTGCGCAGGAACGAACCCAGCGTCGAGGGCGCGTAGGCGTTCGTGAACACCCGGCCCATCCCGCCGTGACGGAGCAGCGCCATGTCATCGATGCTGTCCGCGCCGGCGACCATCCCGGCGACCAGCGAGGACACCTTCAACCCCGCGTTCGCGCCCTTGTCGGTCGGCACAGTGAGGTGGGCTTGGGCCAGTTCCTGGAGTCCCGCGGATCGGGCCAGCGCGAGGACCGGGACCAGCCCGGCCGACGACACGAGATTGGGATCATCGAACACTGCCGACGTGGCACGGGGCGTGTGGCAAAGTTGCATCTACGAGATGCCCTTCGTCTTGGTGAGAATTGGGACCCTGAAGAAGTCCGATTTTCCCAGCACGTAAGGGCATTCTCACTTCACGACGCGCTCACAACCTCAAGCTCATCGGTGGATCGAGGCTAAGGTCTTGCCACATGGGCGACCCGAAGCGCTACGACCTGATTGTGATCGGCGCCGGCTCCGGCAACACCGTCGTGGACGACCGCTTCTCGTCGTGGCGGGTGGCGATCATCGAGCGCGCCGCCTACGGCGGCACCTGCCTCAATCGGGGCTGCATCCCGTCGAAGATGTTCGTGGTCCCGGCCGACCGGGCTCGGGAGGCGGCCGACGGCGCCCGCCTCGACGTACGCACGTCGTACGACGGGGTGGGGTGGGCGGCACTGCGCGACCGGGTCTTCGGGCGCACCGACGCGTCGTCGCGCGCTGGCCGCGACGCCCGCGAGGGGCTCGACCACGTCGACACCTTCAAGGGCACCGCCACCTTCACCGGTCCGCACACCCTGCGCGTGGCACTCGAAGGCGGTGATGAGGAGGAGCTGACCGCCGACCGCATCGTGCTCGCGACCGGCAGCCGGCCGGTGGTGCCCGACCTGCCCGGGCTCGCCGACGTCGAGCACCACACCAGCGACACCGTCATGCACCTCGAGGCGCTGCCGCGGACCATCGGCATCCTCGGCGGTGGGTACGTCGGCTGCGAGTTCGCCCACGTCTTCGCGTCGCTCGGGTCGACGGTGGTGCAGATCGAGGCCGAGGACACGCTCCTGGGCAACCAGGACGCCGACGTCGCACGGCTCTTCACCGAGCACGCGTCGCTCCAGTGGGACGTGCGCACCGGCACCACGGTCGAGCGGTTCAGCCAGGACGGCGACGCGATCATGATGCACCTCGACCGTGGCGACCCGGTCACCGTCGACACCCTGCTGGTCTGCGTCGGTCGTCGCCCCAACTCCGACGGACTGGGGCTCGAGGCCGCCGGCATCGAGGTCGACGACAACGACCGGGTCGTCGTCGACGAGCACCAGCACACCTCCGCCGAGAGCGTGTGGGCGCTGGGTGACATTTCCTCCCACCACCCGCTCAAGCACGTCGCCAACCACGAGGCGCGCGTGGTGCAGCACAACCTGCTCCACCCGGCCGACCCGGTCGAGGCCGACCACCGCTACGTCCCCAATGCGGTCTTCACCTCCCCCCAGATCGGAGGCGTCGGGCTCACCGAGGCAGAGGCGCGCGAGCAAGGGATCGATGTCGCGGTGGCCACGAGCACGTACGCCGGCATCGCCTACGGCTGGGCGCTCGAAGCCGACGACGAGGGTTGGTTCTGCAAGCTCGTCGCGGATCGGTCGACCGGACTCCTGGTCGGCGCCCACCTGATCGGCCCCCTGGCAGCGACTCTCGTGCAGCCGCTGATCACCGCCATGTGCCTCGAGCAACCCGTAGCCGGTCTGGCGCGAAGCCAGTACTGGATCCACCCCGCGCCCACCGAGGTCGTGGAGCAGGCCCTGCTCGCCCTGGAGAAGGAGCTCAGCGCAGGACGGTGACCGCCGCGGTGCCGGTGGCCGCGATCTCCGGCTCGTCGGGAGAGCCAGGGATGGTCAGCGGGAGCTTCAGTGGCGCACTCAGCTGCACGGTCACCTTGGCGTCGGTCTCGTTGACGTCGGACGTGGCTCGGATGCCGGGGTACTTCTCGTAGGCGCCGGAGTCCTTCAGGTACGCCGCGACCGCCCGGTCGACCTGGGTCTCCAACTGGTCGAGGCGATCGGCGGGGATGCCCTTCTCGTAGGTGCCTACCGAGCCGAGGTCAGCGCCGCGGAGGGCCGCGCCGTCGGCAAGGGTGTCGAGCCCCTGGCGCTGGAGGTACGCCGCGGAGGCGTCTACGACGACCACGATCCCCATGATCAGGACGAACGCGAGGCCGACGATCAGGGGGATGGTGGAGCCGCGTTCGTCACGGCACCGTCGTCGGGCTCTTGGTCGGGCCGACCGTCGGTGGACCGGTGGGCGGCCCGCTGGGTTCGTCGTCTGGTTCGTCATCAGGATCCTCCTCTCCCCCGTCGGTGCCGGACTCGACGTACTGCCCGATCGGAACCCGGTGGGTGGCCGAGAGGGCGAAGGTCGGCTTGTCGCCGCCGAGCATCTCGGGCAGCAGCGGCAGGTCCACCCCGGACGTCACCGTCACCGTGATGACCGACGTGCCCTGATGGCACGGCGGACGCGGGTTGCACGTCACCTCGAGATGTGGGGTCATGCCGGGAGAGCCCTGGTCTTTCAAAGTCAGCGCTGCCACTGCGTTGGCACGTTGGAGGCCGACCTGGTCGTCGGGCGCCAGCGCGTAGGCGCGACCAGCCGCACGGGCGGCAGCGCTGACGGCGAAGGATCCGCGTTGCACCTCGAACACCGAGAGGATGATCCAGACCAGAGGGATGATCAAGATGATGCCCAGCCAGACGAACTCGACGAGCCCGCTGCCGCGTTCGTCGCGTCGGCGGTTCACGGGACGTCACCCGGCCCCTGCTCGATGATCGCGTTGCCGCTGACCTCGAGCGGTACCCCCGGCCCGCCGAGCCCCAGGGGCGGCACCTCTGCCCGGATGGTCACCTTGAAGGCGGGCGCCCCGTCGACCTCGACCTGCTCGATCTTGATGTCCTTGGCGAACCGTTCGGAAAGGGCACCGTCGATCTGTTCCCTGGCCTTTTGCTGCCCGCCCTCCGGCGTGGCACCCAGGGTCGCGGCGTAGCGCGCGCCCTCGGCGGCGGCGGAGGCCAGGGTGTTGCGCACGTGCAGCACCAGCGCGAGCTGGAGGATGCCGAGGAAGAGCGGCAGCAGGAGGATCAGGACGAAGACGAAGTCGACGACTGCTGCCCCGCGCTGGTCTCGGCGCGGGAAGCGCATCACTACTTCATGCCCACGCTCTGCAGGGCCTGGGTGAGCAGGTTGGTCAGCTGCTCGTCGGCCACGCCCCAGATGACGGCAACGAGGGCTGCGGTCATCACGGTGATCATCACCCAGCCCGGCACGTCGCCGCGCTCGTCGCGCTCGTGCGGCGCTGTGACCGCGGCACGGACGCAGATGTAGCCGCGCAGCAAGGCTGCCGTGAGCTCGTTCATGGTTCCCCCTAGGTGTTCGGTGCGGTGGTTCATGGCGTGGTCAGGTTGAGGCCGATGGCCCCGGGATAGAAGGCGAAGACGATGGTGATCGGGAGCACCAGGAATACGACCGGCGCCATCATGAACACTTCCTTCCGGGCTGCGCTCTCGATCAGCTCGCGGCGGCCGGCCTCGCGTACGTCGGCGGCCTGAGCGTGCAGCACGTCGGCCAGCGGGGTGCCGCGCTCGACGGCCACAGCGACGCCCGTCGCAAACCGGGCCACCAGCGGCAGGCCGGTCGAAGCGGCCATCCCGTCGAAAGCGACGCTCACCGGCTCGCCGGTGCGCACTCTGGCGAGCACGTCGGCGAGATCGGCTGACAGCTCGCCCCTGCTGCGTCGTACGACGCGGTCGAGGGCGGCTACCGGGCTCTCGCCGGCCGCGACCGCCAGCGCGAGCAACTCGGCGATGGTGGGGAACTCGGCGACGATCTGGCGCTCCCGGTTGGTGGCCTGCGCAGACAACCGGTTGTCGCGGGCGATGACGCCGGCCGCAAACCCCAGCGCGCAGATGATCAGCGCCAGCGCCGGGTTGATGCCACCGCCGAGCGCCTTCAACAGTCCGTAAGCGGCGCCGATGCCGAAGCCGATGAGCCCCCATACGACCTGCTCGAGGCGGAACTCGTGGACGGTCTTGTGGATGCGGGCTCGCTGAAGGCGACGCTCGATCGACCGCGCGCCGCCGAGCACCTTCTCGACCAGGTCGGCGGCCGAGCGCATCGGCGGCCCGAAGACACCGGCGGCGGCTGCGGCGGGAGAGGACGACACGACGCGCAGCGCCGGCACCCGGCCGACCTGCGGCAGGTCGCGGACGTAGGGCAGCACCCGCAAGGCCAGCTGGGTGCGGCGGATGACCAGCATGCGCGCCACGACCAGCAACAGCCCGCCTGCGAAAAACCCGCCGAGCACCACGCCCAGCATGCCCGGCGTCATCGAAGGATCCTCTGCTCGACCGGCAACCGCCCGATGCGCATCATCACCGCGTAGGCGAACACGCAGACCGCGCCACCGATGCCGAGCACGATCGCGCCACCGACCGTGGCGTAGCGCCGGATCACCTCACCCTGGAACGACATGAAGAGCAGCACCACCCAGGGCGCCGCGACCGCGAGCCGGGCGCCGTTGACGGTCCAGGCCTGCCGCGACTCGAGCTCGGAACGGGTGCGGGCCTCGTCGCGAAGGTAGCCGGACAGGTTGCGCAGCAGTCGTCCCAGCTCGCCACCGCCGACCTCGCGGGCGATGCGCAGCCCTTCGATGACCCGGTCGCCGACCGGGTCCGCGAGACGTTGCTTGAGCCGCTCGAGGGACTCGTCGAACCGGCCGGTCACCTGGTAGTCCAGCGCGAACTGGTCGAAGTCGGGTCGCAGCGGCTCGGGACCATTGGTCGCCAGCGACGACACCGCCTCGGGCAGCGACAGCCCGGCGCGTACGCCGGAAGCGAGGTTGTCGACCGCGTCGGGCCACACCTCTGCGAACTCGGCCTGGCGCTTGCGCACGCGCGACTTGAGTACGCCGATGGGCAGGTAGCCGGCCATCAGCGCGAAGCACAGGCCCACCGGGGCGGCCCCGCCGGTGACGGCCTGTACGACGACGAAGGCGACCACGGCGAGCACCCCGCACAGCGCCGTGAGGCTCGTCGGCGACACGTCGCCCAGGCCGGCGCGGGCCAGGAGCTGCTCGGCGCGACTGCCGCGCGGATCGGGCACCTTCGGCTGGCGTGGCAGGAAGAACGCCGACCAGATCAGCAGCGCCCCGATGCCGAAGCCCAGGCCGACGAGCGCACCCATCAGCGACCGCCCTCGAGGATGCGGTGCACGTCGATGCCCAGCCGCTCGAAGCGCTCGAGCCGGTGCGGCATGCCCCCGGCCCACCGCAGCTCGCCGTGTGCGCGGTTGAAGATCGACTCGACCTCGATGGTGTCGTTCTCGACCCGGCCGGGCACCGCGACGATCTCGTTGGTGCGGCGTACGCCGGTGGTGTCGATGCCGAGGTGCACGACGATGTCGACCGACGCCGCCACCGTGGGCACCACGAACCGGGCCGAGATGTTCTCGCCGGCCAGCAGCGGCAGCGTGCACATCTTGACCAGCGCCTCGCGGGCGCTGTTGGCGTGCAGGGTGCACATGCCGGGCAGGCCGGCGTTGAGCGCGAGCAGGAGGTCGAGGCACTCCTCGGCCCGAACCTCGCCGACGATCACGCGACTCGGTCGCATCCGCAGGGCTTCCTTGATCAGGTCACGCAGCACGACCTCGCCGGTGCCCTCGAGGCCGGCTTGGCGGGTTTGCATGGGCACCCAGTCGGGGTGCGGGAACCGGAGCTCGAAGACCTCCTCGGCGCTGATCACCCGGTCACCGCCCGGGATGGCCGCGGCCAGGCAGTTAAGCATTGTCGTCTTGCCTGCCTGCGTCCCACCCGCGACCAGGATGTTGAGGCCCGCGCGCACGCACGCGTCGAGGAACGCAGCGGCCGACGGGGTGAGGCTGCCGAGCTCGACGAGCTGGCTGAGCTGCGCGGCCTGGATCCGGAACTTGCGGATGTTGACGGCCGAGAAGCCACGACTGATGCCTTCGAGTACGACGTGGAGCCGGTGCCCTTCGGGCAGCATCGCGTCGACGAACGGCTGGCTGATGTCGATGCGTCGTCCGCTCGTCTTGAGCATCCGCTCGACGAGCTCGCGGACCATCGCCGGGGCCAGCACCAGGTTGGTGAGCTCGTGCCGGCCGTTGCGCGCGACGAAGACCCGGCTCGGGTCGTTGATCCACACCTCCTCGACACTCGGGTCGTCGAGGAACGGCTGCAGCGGACCGAACCCGGCGACCCGGGCGACCAGCTCGCCGACGACCGCGTCGGCATCGGGCACCGGGGCGACCGCGCCGGTCAGTGACCGCTCGTCGTGGTCGCGGACCACGCGCTCGGCAATGCGGCGTACGAGCTGGGCGTCGCGCTGTGGGTCGACCCCGTCGCTGCGGACGATCGAACGCACTTCGCCGTCGAGCTGTTCGATCAGGTCGACGTGCGCGCCATGCCCCGCACCGGCGTGCGTCAAAGTCATTGAGGGCCCCTGTCCCGAGTGAGGTTCCTCCGTCAAATTACGCGAATGTCGCGCTCGGCGACACCGGGCGACGGCCGCCTGTGGATAACTTTTACCTTGGCGAGACGCCGCTCAGGTCGAGCGTCCGCACTCTTTGCGGCAACACCGGTCGGCCGGAGCGACGTGAGTTCCGCGTACAGCACCGCAGCGCGCGCTGGTCGTACGCGTGGCACCGCTGCCGTGCACTGACCGTGGGGCGTCGCGGTAGTCGTAACCAACGACGGTTCTGGTATCCCCGGGGCGCGCCGAAAGGCTGTACGACCCGTGGTCAACGGCGTGGTGTAGGCGTTCGCGACTGCAGAAGGTCGCCGGCGGTCCACGCTCGTTGACGGTGTTGGGCACAAGCGCTGAGACATACCCGCGGTCGTGGTTGTAAGTGATTGTCGGAGCGTCGGGCGCAGCGATCGCATCGGCGGGTGGCGTGAGGCCGAGCCAGGCGACCAAGAGGGCCGCAGGACTCCGAGACTCCGAACATTCGCTTCATTCCGACTCCGAACACCACCGGGTCCACCCGGGATGCATCGACATCGCAGGTGACTAGGACCGGACGTATTCACAGGCTTGCTGTGCAAGCCTTTCGGCGGCGATGACCAAGTCGTCGCGGAGAGCGGTGACCGTGATGGATTCGAGAGACGTGGCAAATACCAGGTTGTCGCCATGTCTGGTGATCGAGAGGAACCCTCCATCCTCCAAGGTGACCGTTCCGGACTGCCCGTCTTTGAGTCCTGTGACGATGCCGCGCATTTGAATCGCGAAGCCCAGCACTGGAAGTGGCCGCCAATCGGCGTAAACGCCCCGGTATGCCAGCAGTGCCTGGCCGTCGACGGTCAGCCGGACGGGAACTACGAAGTAGGTGTGCTCGATGGCGGCCGCTGGAGCCGACTCCGGAACCTCATCGGCTTCCACGTCGTAGTCAAGGTCCGGACGCATCGAAAGCTCGATCATGGCCATGGAATCAGGTAAGAGGTAGTAACGGATCCGGTCTCATCGGTGACGACACGGATGCCGCTCGTTGTGTTTCCTGCGAGGTCGGTGCCAATGGTTCGACCGACACTCGTGTCAAGGACGCGGGACGAACCCTCGACTCGCCACGTCCCACCTCTGGCTACCGCGCCGTTGATCGCTTGTCGAATCACAATGTGGCCCATTCCGCGGGAGAACTTCGAGGCTGGCTTGGTCGTGAGGGAGTTGAACGAGTGCCGCCGCAGAATGTGCTCCGGGCCGTACCTTCGAGTTGCCCAGCGGCACCTTAACGCTCGCGGGTAGGGCACGTGCTCCTGCGTTTGCGACAACACCGGTAGCCACCACGATCCGGAACTCCGCGACGGCCTTCCCTAGCCGCTGACCTGCACGAATGTGTTCCGGGGGCTCGACGGGATACGTCGACCACGGAACTGGAAGCCCGGACGCGGTTTTCGGTGCCGGTGGTGGTTGCGGCCGACGACGAAGCGGCGCCGAAGACAGTGGCCAGGACCGCGACGGTGGCGGCTAGGAAGACAAGCACCCAGCGCCCGGTGGTGCCCTCTCCGGGCACCGTGGTCATGGGGTGAGCCGGTCAGCCGGTCAGCTCGTGGTCGTGCTCTGACACGTGGTGTGCCCTTCGAGGGATTGCCCCGGTAGGTTGTGAGCGGACCGGCGGCGTGGCTGTCACCCGGAACGCCTGGACTGCGCCGACCAGTAGCAGGAGCGGCAGGAAGAACATCGCAGCGATGACCCATCCTGGCCCGCTGATCCATCGGGTGGTCGAGATCTGCGGAATCGAGATGTAGTTGCTGTCAGGTTGCCGTTCGTCGACCGCGTCGAGGACGACAGCGATCAGGCAGAAGACTGCGGTCGATGCGGTGAACCAGATCAGCGTGGTTTGGGGGTCGGTGGTCTCGAACGCGCCCATCATGGCCAGGGTCGACATGCTCACCAGCGCACCTCCGGTGCGAGGAGTCCCCGCTGCATAGCAGGCGAGCAGGACCGCGGCGGTCAGCCACCACCGGTGCAGGTCGTGGGCGTGAAGCCATTGTCCGGCCGAGTTCGCCCAGTCCGGGGAGATGCCCCACGTGCCTGTGATTCGCGAGGCCCACGCCAGCGGCGGCTCGTCTGGGAACGCTTTGCTCTGGCTGCGGATGCCAGTCCAGAACCATAGGCTGGCTACTCCTGGCCCGAGCCAGGACACGGCCTGGCCACAGGTCACCCCCAACGCCTGTTGGGCTGCTTCCAGCCAGGAACGCGCCCGCTCGGAGTCCTTCTCATCCATTGCCCAAGATCCTTTCCCCGGATGAACTATCGGCGCGCTTGACCGTAGTGGTGAGCACCGACAACCCCGACCAACGCAGATCAGTACCGCTTCATCCGGTGTGGAACGGTGAGCGCGTCGCCCAGGCTGCGGGCGGCGGTCAGGGTGGAGTCCCATTTCGGGTCGTGACGTAGGGGCCCGTCCAGGGACAGGTTGACCAGGGCGTGCAGCACCCGCCGGCATGCGGCCGGTGATCCGATCACCCCGGGCAATGAAGCGCCTGTAAGTGTTCGTGGTGGCTGGCCTGGGTGCAGTAGACCCGCGGTCGTCCGGTCGACGCCGCGACCGGCAGCGGGGTGCCGCAGCCGACGCTCTGAGCCAACGGCTCCTTGCGCTCCTGGACCACGCGTTCGGTGACTGTGGGTTTCGGTGGCGGCCTCTTCCGGCGCCGCCGGCGCATGCTCGCGGGGATGCGACGCCGGTCCCCACCGAACTCTGCACCGAAGATCTCACCCGAGCCGTCCATGTCTTCGATGGTGGGCCGTCAACGTGGTTATGTCACCGACGCAACTGAGGTGTCCTCGATCTGCAAGACGTGTATGCCGGATAGGACGGGCGGACGACATCGGGGACGAGCGCTGCGGTTTCGACCGCCGGAAGTGGCGGCTAGGAAGAGGACGGGCGCGGGTCAGGATGCGGCGTAGCGTTGGCGGGCGGCTTCGCCGGTGGTGCCGATGGCCTCGCCCAGTTCGCGCCAGGACAGGTGAGCTTCGCGGGCTTCGGCGATGGCCTCGGCGAGTTCCTTCTCCGCGGCGGCGCGGCGGAACGCGGCGAGCTTGACCGCCATCAGCGGCGGCAGTGCCGCATCGAAGTCCTCGGACATGGGGCTATAGCTCTCGAACGCGTCGGCGAGCTCGTCGGCGTGGGCGATTAGGTCAGTCAGTGAGCGTCGCATAGGGATCACCTGAGGTACTTGGTTCGGGCTGGGCGCAGGGCGTGGGCGATGGCGAGTTCTCCACCCCACCAGATCACGACCCCAACCTCGATGAGCGTTCCTGCTGCATCGGGGCCGATGAACATGACCATGTCGTCGGCTTGACTGACGTGGTGGATCGCGAACCGCAACGCGTGGAGCATGTCCGCCTCGGTGACCCCGTGACGGTGGGCCGATTCCAAGATGATCGGCCCTTCCGGCTCGTCGGCCACGTTGATCCACCTTCCATGTCACAAGGTTACTTGCCGCAAGGTTACTTGCCAACAGGATCGGGTCGGGCGGCCAAGGTGAGGGCTTGTTGGGCGTGGGCGATTCGGTCCGCGAGTTCTCCCGCAGGTCCGCTCGCGGCCGCCAACAGGTGCCCCGCGATTGCGGCCGCCGCAACCGGGTCGCCCTGGTGGTCGCCTCGAGGGGCTGCCCCCGCTTTGGTTGACACTCCGGGTTGATGGTTCCTACGCCGCGTCCGCGGCCGTGTAGATCATCTCAAACTCGACCTAGCGCCAAATGCATGTGTAAGCCGTGGTCGGTCTTGTGCCATTCCGGCACCCAGACGTAGGGCAGTGGCTTGTCTCCCAGGCTCCGCCGCAACGACCTCACGAACCCGCCTACGTCTTGGCGCACCTGCCGCTGATCGTGGCAACCCTGCCCCTCGTAGGTCAGCGTGACTAAGCCTCGATCCACCGATGAGCTTGAGGTTGTGAGCGCGTCGTGAAGTGAGAATGCCCTTACGTGCTGGGAAAATCGGACTTCTTCAGGGTCCCAATTCTCACCAAGACGAAGGGCATCTCGTAGATGCAACTTTGCCACACGCCCCGTGCCACGTCGGCAGTGTTCGATGATCCCAATCTCGTGTCGTCGGCCGGGCTGGTCCCGGTCCTCGCGCTGGCCCGATCCGCGGGACTCCAGGAACTGGCCCAAGCCCACCTCACTGTGCCGACCGACAAGGGCGCGAACGCGGGGTTGAAGGTGTCCTCGCTGGTCGCCGGGATGGTCGCCGGCGCGGACAGCATCGATGACATGGCGCTGCTCCGTCACGGCGGGATGGGCCGGGTGTTCACGAACGCCTACGCGCCCTCGACGCTGGGTTCGTTCCTGCGCACGTTCAGCTTCGGCCACGTCCGCCAGCTCGACGCTGTCGCCTCGAGGTTCTTGGCCGGGCTGGCCGAGCAGGCACCGCTGATCGTGACCTCACCTGACACCAGCGAGCGGGTGATGATCGACATCGACGACACCATCGTCGAGGTCCACGGGCACGCCAAGCAGGGCTCTGGCTACGGCTACTCCGGCGTGCGTGGGCTCAACGCGCTGCTCGCTGTCGTGTCCACGAGCCAGTCCGCGCCGGTGATCGTGGCCCACCGGCTCCGGAAGGGATCATGTGGTTCACCGCGGGGCGCGAAACGCCTGGTCGCCGACGCGTTGAAGACCACCAGCAAACTGCCCGCCAAGTCCGATCTGCGCCCGATGCTGCGAGCCGACTCCGCGTTCTACGGCGCCGAGGTGGTCAACGCGGCGTTGCGCGGTGGCGCCGACATCTCGGTCACCGTGCGAATGGATCCCAAGGTCAAGGCGGCGATCGCCACCATCGGTGACGATGCCTGGACCACCATCGAGTACACCGACGCCGTCTTCGATGAACCCACCAACACGTGGGTCTCCCGCGCCGAGGTCGCCGAGATTCCGTTCACCGCGTTCACTTCCAAGAAGAAAGCCGACCAAGTCACCGGACGGCTCGTGGTCCGCCGGATCCCCGACCTCAACACGTCCGCCAAGAATGGTCAGGAGACGTTGTTCGACACCTGGCGCTTCCACGCCTTCTTCACCACCACAGACCCGGCCGTGGCCGGCACGGTGGCCGCGGACAAGACCCACCGCGGCCACGCGATCATCGAACAGGTCCACTCCGACCTCAAGGGCTCCGCCCTCGCGCATCTGCCATCGGGAAAGTTCGCAGCGAACGCCGCCTGGCTCGTGCTGGCCGTCATAGCGTTCAACCTGACCAGAGCAGCCGCGACCATCACCGGCCCGGGACTCGCCAAGGCCACCACCGCGACCATCCGCCGCAAGCTGATCGCCGTGCCCGCCCGGGTCGCGTCCTCGGCACGAAGAGTGACGCTGCACCTCCCGACCGGATGGCCCTGTGAGACAGCCTGGAGCGAACTGTTCAACCGGGCCTGCGGACCAACACCGGCACCGACGACCTGACCACCCCCAGCCGACACCGGCACAACGACCAACCCGGAACAACCTGGCAGCGAGGCCAGACGGTCGGCCACGCCCACACACTCGAAGACCCCGCCTCAGCGACCGCGGACGCTCAGCCCCTGCCCATCGGTGGATCGAGGCTAAACGGTCGAGGCGGTTGTGCACGCAGTAGCGCCGCAGCCGCGTACGGGCGCGACGCCCCGCTTCCCGGGCGGAGCGGACCGGATCGGCAGCGGGTGTGCCTGGGACGTACGTCGAGGGTGCGCGATTGGACGGCTGGAAGGATCCTCCGGCCTCGAAGGCACTGAGGTAGAGGTTGAGACTCCATCCAGCCTGCGGGGCGAGCAGGGGACGGAAATGGCGAGACGGATCAACCATGACAGAGGCTTTCGGGACGCAGCGACAGAAGGCTGGTCCCGCACGGCTGCCTGCGTGTTTTGTTGCCACCACGTCGCGACCGCGCAGCCGTCTGCCGGTCACCTGGCCCGGGGCTCTAGCCCGGTCTGGCTATATCTCTGTCATGGAACGGGCTTTCCCCGAACTCTTAGCCTCGATCCACCGATGGGCAGGGGCTGAGCGTCCGCGGTCGCTGAGGCGGGGTCTTCGAGTGTGTGGGCGTGGCCGACCGTCTGGCCTCGCTGCCAGGTTGTTCCGGGTTGGTCGTTGTGCCGGTGTCGGCTGGGGGTGGTCAGGTCGTCGGTGCCGGTGTTGGTCCGCAGGCCCGGTTGAACAGTTCGCTCCAGGCTGTCTCCCAGGGCCATCCGGTCGGGAGGTGCAGCGTCACTCTTCGTGCCGAGGACGCGACCCGGGCGGGCACGGCGATCAGCTTGCGGCGGATGGTCGCGGTGGTGGCCTTGGCGAGTCCCGGGCCGGTGATGGTCGCGGCTGCTCTGGTCAGGTTGAACGCTATGACGGCCAGCACGAGCCAGGCGGCGTTCGCTGCGAACTTTCCCGATGGCAGATGCGCGAGGGCGGAGCCCTTGAGGTCGGAGTGGACCTGTTCGATGATCGCGTGGCCGCGGTGGGTCTTGTCCGCGGCCACCGTGCCGGCCACGGCCGGGTCTGTGGTGGTGAAGAAGGCGTGGAAGCGCCAGGTGTCGAACAACGTCTCCTGACCATTCTTGGCGGACGTGTTGAGGTCGGGGATCCGGCGGACCACGAGCCGTCCGGTGACTTGGTCGGCTTTCTTCTTGGAAGTGAACGCGGTGAACGGAATCTCGGCGACCTCGGCGCGGGAGACCCACGTGTTGGTGGGTTCATCGAAGACGGCGTCGGTGTACTCGATGGTGGTCCAGGCATCGTCACCGATGGTGGCGATCGCCGCCTTGACCTTGGGATCCATTCGCACGGTGACCGAGATGTCGGCGCCACCGCGCAACGCCGCGTTGACCACCTCGGCGCCGTAGAACGCGGAGTCGGCTCGCAGCATCGGGCGCAGATCGGACTTGGCGGGCAGTTTGCTGGTGGTCTTCAACGCGTCGGCGACCAGGCGTTTCGCGCCCCGCGGTGAACCACATGATCCCTTCCGGAGCCGGTGGGCCACGATCACCGGCGCGGACTGGCTCGTGGACACGACAGCGAGCAGCGCGTTGAGCCCACGCACGCCGGAGTAGCCGTAGCCAGAGCCCTGCTTGGCGTGCCCGTGGACCTCGACGATGGTGTCGTCGATGTCGATCATCACCCGCTCGCTGGTGTCAGGTGAGGTCACGATCAGCGGTGCCTGCTCGGCCAGCCCGGCCAAGAACCTCGAGGCGACAGCGTCGAGCTGGCGGACGTGGCCGAAGCTGAACGTGCGCAGGAACGAACCCAGCGTCGAGGGCGCGTAGGCGTTCGTGAACACCCGGCCCATCCCGCCGTGACGGAGCAGCGCCATGTCATCGATGCTGTCCGCGCCGGCGACCATCCCGGCGACCAGCGAGGACACCTTCAACCCCGCGTTCGCGCCCTTGTCGGTCGGCACAGTGAGGTGGGCTTGGGCCAGTTCCTGGAGTCCCGCGGATCGGGCCAGCGCGAGGACCGGGACCAGCCCGGCCGACGACACGAGATTGGGATCATCGAACACTGCCGACGTGGCACGGGGCGTGTGGCAAAGTTGCATCTACGAGATGCCCTTCGTCTTGGTGAGAATTGGGACCCTGAAGAAGTCCGATTTTCCCAGCACGTAAGGGCATTCTCACTTCACGACGCGCTCACAACCTCAAGCTCATCGGTGGATCGAGGCTTAGAACCGCCGACATCATGCACCACCGTGCCAACCGACACCAAGCACGACACGCAGGTTCTTGGCTGGCCCCATAAGGCCCTGCCCAACGGTGCTGCGGCTTGCCGCTCCCCAACGCGGCAAGAAGCGCGCCGCGTGGGGCCCCTGCGGACCCGAGAGAGCCGCCGCCCCAGCCACGGATGCGACGAACGAGTTGTGTTGCTATTTCAAGTCAAGGGCGGCGCTACGCGCCGCCTTTCTCCGGCGCTGCTGGATCAGGTGCTTCGGGCGTGGGTGGCCGCATGACTGCGACGGGTCGGTAGGCGGAGTGAACGACCGTCGTTCCAACGCTCCGGGACGACACTGCCGACCTGAATCGGACGCCGAAGTCTGAAGTTCGGAGGACCCCTCGCGTGATGGTCACCGTCGTGCCAACCGGCGCACTTTCACGCCATCCCGTATACGCCGGATGCTCCTCACACCAGTCGTAGACGTTGTCTTCAGAAATCCACACATCGAAATCGATCCCGACTAGGCCGAGCCGCACCCAGTTGTCGATCCACACCGCGAGATCCGGCTCCAAGTACGGCTCGTCGTCGCCGTTCTGGAGGAGACCCAGCACGTACGGCGGCGCAGCAATTGAGTACGACGACTCACCGTCCTCGCTCGTCCGGACTTGCATGGCCGGAACGTTCCGCAGCGTCAGGATGTCCATCAGCACGGCGGCTTCTTGGGCCGACAACTGTTTGATGATCTCGGCAAACGAGGGATGAGCCTCGCCATCCCGCCTGCCGTCAGCGGCGGTCGCCAGGAGACTTAGGTACATGTCCTTGAGGTCGGGTTCGTCCAGGCTGTACCCCAACCCCTGCATGGCCGGAACGGCGACCGAGGCACGAGGGGGCGCTAGCCCCGGTCTTTCATGGAGGTAGTCGGACGGCTGCGCGTCGAGGTTGACGACGTGTGCGTTGCCTGGGCTGGTTCCGGGGTTGACCTGTAGGCCGACTGTCGCTGTCGGGTGCGGTTCTCCGGGTCCTCGGGTTGTGGGTGGGCGGGGATGTTCAGGCTGGTGGTGGGATCGCTGCGATGTTGGCGAATGTCGCGACGATCGCTGCCGCCCAGGGCCAGGTGTCGGGGATCCGGAGTTGTCGCCGGCGCCCGGTGTGGACCAGGCGTGCTGGTGCGTGCAGGAGTCGGTAGCGCAACGCTTTCGGCTCACAGCCGGCGAGCACAGCAGCCTCGCCGGTGAAGGCCAGAAGTCTGGTCCAGGCGGTGAGGTCGGCAGCGATCATGGTCGCTGTCAGCCAGGCCTGGTTGATCGCGAACTCACGTGAGGGGAATCTGCCCAGGCCGGTGTCCTTGGCGATCCGGATCCGGTCCTCGACGCGGGCGTGAGCACGGTGACGGGCTTCGAGGAACGCCAGCTGTCCGGTGGTGGTGTTGGTCGCGATCACTTGGTAGCGCCACCCGTCGGCTTCTTCGAACAGCGACAGCTGCGCACCGGGGTGGGGTCGTTCGCGGCGCACGATGAGCCGCATCCCGGGCGGCCATGCCGTCAGGTCAAGGAGGTCGGTGAGCTCGGCGACGTCACCACCTTCGCGGACCCCACCATCAGCATCGGACGCGGGTGTCCACACGTGCTTGGGGACGACCTTGATGGCTTCGCGGATCTTCTCGGTGACTGCGTAGCCGACGCTGTACTCCAAGCGACGTCCCCGCACGCGGCCTTGTTCGGTGAGCCAGGCCAGGAGCTTGTGGGAGGCACCCGCGCCATCGCTGCGGATCAGCAGGTTCTTGCGTTGTGCGGCGGGGACCTGGGCGATTGCCGCGGTGAGGACTTCGATGTGATCGGTCGCGGTGTTCGACCCCGCCTTCCCGGTCCGCAACGTGGCGGCGAGGAACTCGCCTGTGTTGTCGCACCACACCCCGATCGGGTGGTACCCGAACGTCCGCTTGAACGTCGCCGATGCCAACTCTTTCTCGGAGTGGGTGATCACGACCGTGGCATCGACATCGAGCACGACCACCTCACCGAGGTCGGTGCCGGCGACCTTCGAGGCAGGGAACCCTTCGGGTGAGGCGTTCATGAGTGCCCAGACGTGGCGCCGTGTCCTGGCTCTGGCCACGGCGATTTTCTTGACCTGCCCGGGGCTGATCTCATCCAAAGCCCGCCAGACCGTGGCCTGCGAGGCCACCGCACCGAGCACGGGTTCCTGGTGGCGCAGGACCTCGATGTCAGCGATCGCTTCACCGCCGTCGGCGATCATCACCGCGACATCGACCAGGACCCGGCCGCGGTCATGGGCAGGGGTGAACGAACGTCGTGCCAGGGCCTTCGAGAGCTGTCCAGTCAGCCCGGTCCGATCACCTACGAGACGCAGCCCGACGCTTCCCGCGTGGGCCACCACGCCGACACCGCCCCCAGTTACTGACAGACCCCTCGACCACGAACTACGCTTCACCTGCAGAGTGCCTTCCAGTTGGAGAACTTGTTCCGTCGCAAGACCAAGTTTCCCCTGCTGGGCAGGCACTTCTGTGTTTCTACGCGCCGATCAAGCCGCCGACCCGTGAATGATCCGGGCTAGCGCCTCATCCGGGATGTGATCCGTCTTTCGCGCAAGATCCTCGCCGAAACTGGTTTCGAAGTACTCGCGCTGGATGCCTACAAGCCGCGCGAGCGGAGAGAAGATCTTCAGGAGTACGGTCTGCTTTATCGCGAGTCGCTTGGAGTACGCGTCGGCTGCCGCCGCCATCGCGGGAGTGTCGCGCGCAATCTCAGCCAGGCGCTCCTTCTCCGCGGCGCTAGAACTGAGCGCCTTGCCTGCAGCCTTCCCAGCCGCAGCGGCACCGCCGATGATCTCCCCGCCAGTCACCGCATGATCGTAACGGGGTATAGAGGGTGTCTTACGGATTGTTCGGATTGCCTGCCTGCGTCCCGCCCGCGACCAGGATGTTGAGGCCCGCGCGCACGCACGCGTCGAGGAACGCAGCGGCCGACGGGGAGAGGCTGCCGAGCTCGACGAGCTGGCTGAGCTGCGCGGCCTGGATCCGGAACTTACGGATGTTGACGGCATGCAAGATAACCACCACGGGGGAACCACCCATGCCAGACGTCAACGCCGTCGCCCATATCGTCGCTGAAGTCGCGACGGTCCTTACAGCCACACCGCTCGCCCCGGTCGTCGGACCGATCGCCGTCTCGTTCGCGGCAGCTGCTGCGTCTTCGCCGTGACGCCGCACATTCCCTACGGCATCAAAGGCCCCGTCGCTGGTGGCCGTGTTCGCGCTCGACACGATTTGCGCGGTGGGGTCGCACAGTGCGGGGTCGGCAGTGAGTATGTGCTAAGGCCGCACCGACAAGCCGACCGATCCACGGTCGACGGCATCGAGATGTTGCCCACCTCCCGCGCTTGAAGCAGCCCTCCGCAAGCGTGCTAACGACCAGAGACCTCGTCGATCGAGGTCCCGGGAGGAGGCTCAGAGGCGCCGCCCGCGTCGCCCTCCTTACATCCGCGACGGCCTACTCGCCAACACCCGCATCTGAGCAGCCCTCCACACCGACAGCTGAGGCTGGTCCTACTCGCGCCACCAGGCCGCGTCGGGGTTCAGTTCGGCCGCGAGCTCGCCGAACACCCGGTCATCCATCTCCAGGTAGCCGCTCGGGTCAACGAAGAAGATTCTTCGCTCGAAGGCTTCTGCAAGCGTCGTCAGCAGGGCGCCGAGGGAGTCGAACTCAATCGGATGCTCAGACTCCTCGAGTCGGAAGTGACGCACCGGGCTCGCGACTGACGAACTGAGGTCGAGGACGTAAAAGTCTCCGCCCCCGTTGGCGAAAATCGGCAACCATCCCGTTGTCCATCGGGAGTCGGCGACGAAGGCTCGGTAGTTCGTGACCGCGTCCTCGACGGACAGCAGGTAGAAACCCGGGAACAGGTGTATGTCATCGAGGACGGCACCCTCCGTGGCGGTCCCGTCTCGCCAGCCGTAGAGCGCTTCCAGCTCAGGTAGGGCGGTCAGACGAACCCCACGGAGCGCTGCCTTCACCGTCGAAGCCGGCACGCCAGTCCGCAACAACGTCCGCAGACTGTTTCGGTCCAGGCGCTCTAGACTCTTCTCGATCCTGGCGAGGGGCACGGAAACGTCGTCACCCATCACGGGCCAAACATAACGTCGAATGGGTCGCCGGGCTGCACGCCAGATCGCATCACGCGCCGCGCGGCTCACCCGCGTCAGACTGGTCGGTGCGCCGTTCGCCACCGCGTTGTCGAAGTTCGCCGCGATCCCCGGCGCCCGACTCCGACTGAATGTGACCGTCGGTACCGACTTTGTGGCAACACGTGTGAGTGACCTCGTAATCCCACGAGTGGCGACTCTGCTTCCCGAGGCCGCTATCCCCGCGGGCAGGGGAACTCCTACCCAGTACCCTACTTTGTATGACCGGGCATTCGTGTCGAACCTGTCGCTGAACCCATCGCTCTGTTCTATGAGCTCGGAGTTGCTGACAACGGGCACGGCTTGGCACCGGTAGCCACACAGTCCCTTGCCCGCCAGTGAGAAGTTGAGCGGGTGCATATCGGCGGCCCCTGCCACGCTGCCACCCAAGTAGTTGGACACCTTGCAGCCCAACCCGCAGTCAGCGGCCTCATCGTTGCTTTCCTCCGGCTCGACCTCATGGCCGTGGTGCCAGGTGGTGTCTCCGTAGGAGGCGTCCGGCAGGCTCTCTTGGCATTCCTCGTCACATGACGAACCGCCATCGGAGGCTGGCTGCGCGTAGTGGCCGTCGAGCTCGACGCCTGTGACGGGGTTGCCGCCGGCGAAGGCGTACCGGTTGGTGTTCCAGGGGTCCATGCCCAACGCGACGTCGGTGAGGGCGCGTTGTACATGTCGCGGCTGGTGTACCTGTTCAGGCCCGGGTCGTAGTCGCGGAACCCCATGTCGTAAGAGCCCGTGGCGCCGTCGTACCGCTTGGCGTTGAACCGGTACGGATTCACGACGTTCGCCTGCGGGGCGTCGGCCGGTTCGTCGCCCGGTTCGCCATCGTCGGGGGTCTCGGTGTCGGGTGCGTCCAGGCCCAGGGTGCCGGACTGGTCTGCGGACCCGTACGCGGTGTAGCGGTAGGAGGAGACGACCTCACCCGCGTTGTTGGTCAGGGTCTCGATGTCACCGTGCGGGTTCGCGCCGAAGAACAGCTCCCGGGTCTCGCCTGGGTCGAGCTGCTTGTCGGGGATGGTGGACTCGGTGGCGTCCGGGCCGGGGACGTCGACACCGGTGTCTCGCATCGCGAGCTGTTCGCCACCGGGGCCGTAGGTGTAGGTCTTGGCCAGCTGCCATGCCTGGGTGGTGTCCTGCTGTTCCTCGAACGCGACCTGGTCGCTGGTGCCGAGGTAGACGTACCGGGTCGAAACGGCCGGGTTGGCCCGGACCGTGGCGGTGCGGCGGGTGGTGCGGTCGAACGCGTCGTAGGTGCGGGTGGTCGCGGTGTCCGGGACATCACCGACCAGAATCTGACGGCTTCGTCGGGACTGCTGCACGAACGGGTGACAGTCCCAACAGTCTCCGCTGCGTTCGTCGTCGGAGCTCAGAGCAAGCACCCCGCCATCGCGAGGACGAGGCTGGCCAGAATCGTCAGGAGCCGACGCATCACGGGCCAAGGCCACCTCCACCAAGGCGACCGTGCTCTCACGCGTCACGTCAAGCTCATCTTCGACCCTGGCCGTCGCGGTGTCGCGATCGAAGAACACGTTGCACGCGCTGTCGGTGAAGTAACGCTGACCAGCCATCAGTTCGGTGATGGCTACCAGGCACTGCGCGCGAACGCAGCCATCGACCTGGTAGGCGAGGAACTCGGAGAGGTGGCGTCGTCATCAAGGGACTCACAGGATAGGCGGTCTGGATCATCCCGTCACGGACGATCACCTCAATGCCGGTACCGTGCCGCAGCGGCCGTGAGCGAGGAGTACTCGCCCTGGTGATCATTGACCCGTCGCACAGCGCCGGCTTTGAGCTCATCATCGATCTTCTTCGCCATGGTGCACATCCTCCGGGACTCAAACAGGAAGGGCATCAAACCTGGGGCGGTTCAACGTTCAAACGCTGAACTGACGAAACGGTCCCGCGTGTGGTCGTCGTAGGCGTCGCCGCGACCGCACTCCGCCGAGCCCCGGCGCCCCACAGTCCCGTCCGGCTCAACGCCGACGGCTCGATGACCTGCAACACCTTCGCGATGGACGCCGGCCGTCCGCGATCGGACACGGTGTAGCTGGTCGCGACACGGTCCACGGGGTAGTCATAGGTCCAGGCTGGGATCTGCTCCGATGCGGTCGCCGCAGTATGGGGTTGAGCCAGGAGCATGCCGATGGCCACGGCGACGTGGACAACGATCCGCAGGATCACGATCACTTCGTGAACTCCCGCTTTAGAACCCGCCCCCGAGCCTCTGGCAAGCAACACTCGATAGCCGCTCCATGTTGACGCCGACACGTTCCCGTCTGCGTGCACTGAGAAGCCCACGAAGCAGTCGGCTGCCTCGTCTCCTGGCAGTTCGCCCCTCCACAGGACCTCCGCCTCGCTGCTCACCTTCACGAGGTTGCAAACCTGCACCGCTCCCGCGGGCGGCTCCAACAGGACGATGGCAAATGCTCCATCCAGAACAGGTTGCACCTCGATGACAGGCAACTCATCGATGCGCCCCCGCCATTCGAAGGGCGGATCATCGCGCGCGATGCGCAGATCCCCGCCGTCGAGCGAGTAGAAGACAGCGCCCGTCACTGGAGCGGCACCCCCTTGCCGAAACGCGAGAGCGGAATGCGCTCAAGCAGTTGAGCCTGTGCCCATCCGCCCGGTTGACCAAAGGCCCCGTCGGCTGTGCCCACCTGCATTCGGACTCCGGCTGGCAGCGTCACCCTCGACGCCTACAGGGCGCCATTCTCGGCAGGGAAAGCCAGCCCCTGGCGTGCTGCGGCAGACGAGATCGGATTGATCGGCGTCAGCCATGAGCCAGCCTTCTCAGCCCCTCCACCCCAGACGCGATACATGACCTCGCCTTCCCGGGACAACCTACTCAGCTACAAGCTCTGGATAGCCCCACACTGCGACCCCAGACGACAACCATAGGTCCCGCCCCGACGCACGGAACCCGCTCTGAGACCGAACATCCAGCCGGCTGGGATTGGAGTAGTGAGCGGCTCGAAGAATCCTGCCGGAGCGAAGCACGGGCCACCCCAGTCGTCACGAACGAGAAAAATTCGAAGACGTTCCCCAGATGCTCATGCCCAGCACGACGTAGGTCTTGCCGACCGTCAGCGGCTCGCTCTCGAACTTCGCGGCGCGACCCCGCTGGTGGTCGGCCAGCACCTTCGGGTCATTGGAGACGCAGACGGCTCTCATCGGCGCATCATGGAGTTGAGCTCCGCGGCGGCGAAAAGCGCCGACGCCGTCCGCAAGATCTCGTTCGCCCGCCGAAGCTCGCGGACCTCTCGCTCGAGCTCAGCGACGCGCTGCGCTGCGCTGCGACGGTCGTGACCCCTGGGCCGATGGCCCTCATCGATCTCGACCTGACCGACCCAGTTGCGCAACGTCTCGGGGTTGATCCCCAACTGCTCACCGACTGACGCAACGCGCCACTCCTCGTCGCAGGGTCACGCCGCAGATCGACCGCCATCCGGATCGCCCGCTCCCGAAGGTCGTCGAGATCTTTCTCGGTGCTGCCATGACTCTCATCCTTCCGTGGAATGAGAGCCTCCATCAGACCCGGCACCCGACAGGTTGGAGAACCTATCCGCGCTGCGAAGGATGGGGGCGAGCGCGATGGATGCGGCGATTCAGCGATGAGTCGATTCGCCTCTGTCGGCGCGATCATCGACCCGGCAGCCATAGCAGTGAACCCGCAAGCCGAGCAAAGCACGGCCGGAGAATCGTCACGCAAGCAGGGCTCCTCATGTCTCATCGCGGGTGATGTTGTAGCGGCCGCCAGGCCAAGTGAATAAATCCTCGGCGAGTTGTGTGATGGCGGGATCTCCGCTGGCCGCAACGCGCAGCGCCTCTTGGTCGACGCCCTCATCGCCGACCGACCGCGCGTACATCAAGATGTGCCAAGAATCGAAGACGGCCTGTCCCTCGCTGTCCCAGTCGACGTCGAGGTCCGCCCCCGACTCCAGCTCGAACTGGCAACCACGGCCGTGAAGTTTGAAGGTCCCCAATCCTTCAAGTACCCCGAACCGAACCGGATCGCCTCCGTCACGAGGCCGTAGGAATAGACCAGTCCAGACCGTTGGCCGTTCGGTCCCCTCATAGTTAATGATGAGGGCGTCCAAGCACAGCGCCGTTAGTTGCGCGAAGGTGTCGACGATCTCGCGGGGCGTCATCGCAGCCGGTCACTTCCGACGGAGTAGGTGGATTGCAGGATGTCATCGATCGAGACCGGCGGCTTCAGGCCGCGACTACACCCTGGATTGCGAAGCCACCACAGCTCGCGCGAAATGGATGGCGGGCTGCTATGGTGCGTCCCGTTCGGGCACTCGGTTCGGGCACCCACCACCAGAAAGATCGGTCGAACATGTTCTCTCGCAAACGGGCCATCGCAAGCATGGCTCTTACTGTCGTCGTCTCTTCCGTCGCTGCACCCGCTTTCGCCGAGGGCGGTTTCGACAGCTACATGAGCGGCTGGCTGACCGGTATCAAGACCCGAAACTGGAACGACAACAACACCGATGCCGCGAGCACCAGTTTCGCCGCAAGAGCCTGCTCGTACCAGACCGGGCGGGACGTCGCCAGCATCGCGATGGAGCTCAACCGGAACGACACTTACACTCCTGACGAGCACTACGGGGAGAAGACGCTGTCGTGCAACAACTCGACGCTCACGACGGTGGCATGGGGCAACCCGGGCAAGGGAAACTTCGACATGACGCTGAAGAAGATCGACGGTCAGGTCACGTCCTACAACGGCAAGCTGGACGTCACCCAGACTCGCATCAAGTACTGAACGATCGACAGCAGCAGGAGACTCCGGTGGATTTGCGATTCAACAATGTCAGCTTCGGCTACCGCTCTCGCGATGCCGAAGTGTTGACCGAACTCACCCTGCGCATTCCTGCTGGACGGACGATCCTTCTCGGGCCAAACGGTGCCGGAAAGTCCACATTGTTGGCGATCGCTGCCTCGGTCCTCCCTCTGAAGCGGGACCGAGGCGGCGTCGCTGCGGGGGAACTGACTCCGCGATCGCGCCGAGAGCGGTCGGCGTATCGGCGACGGGTTGCTTGGATGCCGCAATCCGTGCGGGCGTCGTCGGGGCTGTCGGTGCGCAAGCACGTTGCATTGCACGGTTGGCTGGCTGGACTCACGAAGTCCCAAGCCTGGGACGAGTCCTTGACGGCGCTGGCTGGCGTCGATCTGCAGGACATGGCAGACCGCCCGGCGACTAAGCTTTCCGGCGGGCAGCGAGCCAGGATGGGTCTGGCGCAAGCGCTCGTGCACTCCGCAGACGTTTTCCTACTGGACGAGCCGACGGCCGCTCTAGACCCGGATCAGAAGGACCAATTTGCGCTACTTCTCAACGCAATCGCCAAGGAGAAGGTCGTGGTGGTCTCGAGCCACGACGTCAGCGATCTGGCGACTAGCTACGACCGGGTCGTCGTCCTCGCGGACGGTCGGGTGCGCTTCGACGGTACAACGGCGGAGTTCCTCGACGCCGACGGATCCGATTTGACGGCAGTCGAGGCCTATCGCCGGGCGTTGGTGACTAAGTAGAAATGCGCGATCGTCTGTGGCTGGCATTTTCGTCTACCACTGTCCTGTTAAGTCCACCGCTCTGCATCGTAGGCGTGCTTGTCTCGATGAGCAACGCCGATTTCGTCGACCCTTACTGGCTGGATCTGTCCTCTAAGTCGACGGTCTCAGTATTGTTCTTGGCGCCGGGTTTCTCCGCGCTAGCCGCCTGGGATGCTGCCAAGTGGCGCAACCTTATGATCAACGCCGCCAGGTCATGGATCTCTGTTTTCAGTCTCATTATTCTTTATGTCGCGGCAGCGACGATGGCCACGTTTCTGCTAACTCTCCTTGCGCTAATGGCCCAAGTGACGCCGAGCGTCGGGTTCCCTCGCCTCGATGTTCTTGCCCTCGGCGTTGCGGTGACCTGCGCCTATACCGCTTTCGGATTCCTCCTTGGACGGTTTCTTCCAGGGTTGGTCGCGGCACCACTCGCGTTCGTCGTCATATGGGGCTGGGTGGCCTACACTCCCGCAGTTCAGCCCTTCTGGCTGCGCAACATAACTGGCAACATCGGGAGTTCTTGTTGCTCGGTCGATTTTCAACTCGTCCCGCTCGCCCTACTTGCCCCAGCGGTGGTGGCCGCATCGCTGTTAGTTGCCGTAATGGCCGTGCTGGCGTGGCCGATGCGGCCATTGGTTTGGGCATTTTCAGTCGGAATTGTCGGCGCAGCCGTCGCCCTTTCTGCCACGATGATGTCGGATATCGGTGCAGATCCGGTACAGGGGCGAACGGGCAGTCAGCAATGCGTGGAGAACGCTGGCCGAAAGTTCTGTGCGTGGCCCGAGCACGCCGCCGAGCTGCGACAGACGGCCAAGAACTTGGGGAACGCCGCTGACGCGCTGTCGTCGGCCGGACTGGACGTGCCTTCAACCCTACGCGAAAATGCCAAGAGCAAGGACCGGTGGTCGTTCAGCCTGAATAGCGGGAATGTAGACTTCCGCGCTAAAACTCTTATCCTTTCTCAGTTGGACGAACTTCCCCCTCCCTGTACAGATCAAACTCAGGGTGTTTGGCCAGCGGGGGTCAATTTTGAACTCGCGGGGGCGTGGTTGCTCGCAGTTACAGGGACTCCCGTGACCGAGGCAGCAGAGGTAAGCGGAGCCTCTCTCCCTGATTTGCGTCGTTTGCTCGAAGAGGATCTTGAATCTCAGGCGCAATGGTACGAGAGCGCCTTGTCGGCGATGCGATCGTGCGATCCAGTGTGATGGCCCTGCTCATGCGAGTGACATTTGTCGCAACGGCGTCGCTTACTAGTGCCCTCGCCGGTCTCGTGGCCGGTGCGATGCGAGGCGAATCCGCAGCGATGCCTAGCCTCAGCCTCGGGACATTGGCGCCCGTCCCGGTGGTCTCGGTCATAGCCATGGTCCCAGTAATCGGGGCTTTCGGAGGTTGGTCGAATATTGGATGGCATGCGATCGCGAACGCGACCCGAGCTCCACGACTCTTGGCTACGCCGGTACTCGTCGGCAGCCTCGGCGCGTACTCGCTCGGCGCCGCGGTCTTTGGAGGGTTTGGTTCTTTCCTCGAGAACGGCCGGAACTCGCTTGGGCTCCTTGGACTTGTGTTGATCGGAGCCAGGATTCTAGGCGAACGCGGTGCGGTCTTGCTCCCTGTTTCGTTCCTCCTTGCCTCCTTCCTGTTCGGTCGCGTGCCGGGCCATCCTTCCCCGTCGTGGTGGGCCTGGGTCCTCGCAGACGGAGCCAGCGCGTGGGCGCTCGGGATGGCTACACTCTTGGGCGCGCTCGGCCTGCTGGTGGCGCCTCAAATCGCGGTAAGCAATTTGCGCCGCGGCGCGGAGTGACATGCCCTGCACGACCTCGCGGCGGGCGAGTCCGGGGAGCCCCGCAGCAGACGAGGAAGGCGGGTCCTGCGGCTCCACGGCACGGCGACATACGCCCCGCGCCGGCCTTTACTGGCTCTTCATAGTTGATGGTGTAGCGGTGAGCCAGGACCCAGTGGCCGGGTAGACGTCGAGGTCTTCCGAGAATGGCGGTTCCTACGCCAGCCACCTGGAAGACCTCGACTTGTCTGACGCTACCTTCGCCCGCCCTGACCTGACCACGTTCGCCCGGATCAACGACCTCGGCCTCGAAGTCGTAGGGCAACGCCTCGATCCAGACCGGGCTGTACTGGCCTGCCGGGTCCTCGAGCCGGACCAGTGGTGCCGTCGGTGCGGCTGCGAGGGCGCTGTGCGTGACACCGTGATCAGACGCCTTGCCCACGAGCCGCTCGGGTGGCGACCCACGACGCTGGTGGTCACCATCCGTCGCTACCGGTGCCGCGAGTGTGCGCATGTGTGGCGCCAAGACACCACCCAGGCTGCCGAGCCGCGGGCGAAGCTGTCGCGACGCGGTCTGCGCTGGGCGCTGGAAGGGTGTCGTCGTGCAGCACCTCACCGTCGACACCGTGTCGCCAAGGTCTCGGTGTCGCATGGAACACCGCCAACGACGCGGTCCTGGCCGAAGGGCGCCGTGTTCTCATCGACGACGAGGCTCGGTTCGACGGCGTCAGGGTGCTGGGCGTCGATGAGCACGTGTGGCGCCACACGCGCCGCGGGGACAAGTACGTCTGTGAGTCTCTGAGTGGCTGGTCCGGGACCGGCTGGTGAGAATGGCTCCGGCCCTCCATCGGACGTGACTCGAAGTACGTGTGGCCCCTGAACCGGGTGCCTTCACTGTGATCTGTGCGCCTGATGGGGTGACCGGCGCCGTTCTCGGCCCACCTCGGTGACTTGATCAGAAGGCTGTCCGTCCCCCGTCGAATTCGGGATCGTGACTCATCACGGACCTGCGCCCCGGCACATCCAACGGACCGACCGAGGGCCATCAACGCGGCCGACTCGAACACCTCCGCGGCTCCGCCCTCGGGTTCCGCAACCTCACCAACTACATCGCCAGATCACTACTCGAGTCTGGCGGCTTCAGACCCCGACTACACCGTGGATTGTGAAGAGCCGCGTAAGGAGCTGAGGACGGCGACAACAGGGCGGGGGGTTGTGTTACCTACGCCCGGGTCACCGTCGCGCCCATTCCGACCATTGCTGTGTGGTTGAGAATTTCCTGCCCGGCCGACGAGATGCACGATCAGTCGCGAAGCACGCTCGCGATCTCCACTCGCGACGCACGCCAGGCGGGTATCGCGGCGCCCGCGGCGGCCGTACCTACCGCTGCGACGATGGCTTGCAGCACAGCGGTTGCAGGCATGCCGGGGATGGTGACGGCGGAGCCTCCGGGAAGCAAAACGGGCAGTACGAAGCGAAGTATGAGGGCGGTGGCGGCGATTCCTAGCAAAGCAGCAAGCAGACCTCCTGCCACGGCGCTCCCAAGGACTAGAGAGAACAAGTCCCGACGATTGGCACCCAGGGAACGCCGTATCGCGAGCTCGCGAGTTCGGAATGTGACCGATGCGAGTCCGATGTTGAGGATGCCGAGCGACGACAGCGACAGGGCGACCACAGCGACCACGGTAAATAGCGTGCGTAGTGTGTCGATCTGGGCCCGCACGGCGGGGACGCTGTCGAAACGGGCGACCGTCGGTGCCGCAGAGAGACCGAGCCGGTCAGATAGATCGTTGATCAGTGCCTCAGCGGCGCCATCTTGTCCTTCGCCGACCGTCAGCAGCAGGGCTGGGGCGCCTGCTTGCAACTGGAATGCCGCATCCTCGGCTTCGCTTGCCGTGACTGGCAGGTAGATGCGTGACCCGGACTCAGCGTCAGCGACGATGCCCCTGACGTCCAGATCCCAGGCGGGGCGAGACCCAGGAGTGAGCAGGGATGTTGAGCCAAGACGCACGCCGGCCCGGGTGTTGACGAAGGCGATCCTGCGTCCGTCCGGTTCGTTGTCGGAGGTGGAGGTCATCGGCAGACGTCGGCTTGCGGAGTAACGACCTAGGACGGACACGACGCTTACCTGCTGGGGCCCGTCAACGATGTCACCTGATCCTTCCCATGTGACGACTGCATTTCCATCGCCGGGCGACAGGCGATCCCCGAGCGCCTGCCACAGGGTGACGGCATCACGCGTCGGGTTGTCCGAGGAGTCGAAGTCGGCGCGCACCGTCGCAGCTCGGGCCGTTTGCTGTTCTTCTCGTGCCACGAAGACGTCTTGAGATATCAAACCGATCAGTGCGGTGCTGACGAGTGCGACTACACCGATGATGACGCTCGCGACCGTTATTGCTGATCGGAGACGGTTTGCGTTGAGGTCTTGTAGGACCGACGAGAGCATCCTCATGCCGGTGACACGATATGTAGGCGGCCCGCGTCCAAATCAAGTGTCCGATCCATGCGTCTTGCGTTTTGTCCATCGTGGGTCACGAGAACGAGACTGACGCTTTGTTCTTGAACGACCTTACACAGGAGGTCCATAACTTGTGCTCCAGTTGTCACGTCTAGTGCACCGGTTGGCTCGTCGGCTAAAAGGAGGCGGGGTCGTCTGACTAGCGATCGTGCAATCGCGACACGCTGTTGCTCGCCACCTGAGAGTTGGCGCGGACGGTGGTCTCGACGCGCGGTAAGCCCCACTTGGCTGAGCATCTCATCCACCCGTCGCCGGACGTCTCGTCGTGATACGTAAGATCCGTAGGCGAAGGGCAGTGCAACGTTCTGCCAGGCGGTCAATTGTGGAATGAGCGAATACCCTTGGAAAACGAAGCCGATCAGTTCGCTTCGAGCAGTTGACCGCTCTGCCTCGGTCAGGGAGGTCACCTCATTCCCTGCCAGTCGATATGTACCAGAGGTCTGATGTTGCATCAGACCAAGGACGCTGAGCAAGGAGCTTTTGCCGGAACCCGATCTGCCGAGGACGGCGACCGACTCACGC
The DNA here is from genome assembly GCF_023208195.1 of Nocardioides sp. InS609-2. Lineage (NCBI taxonomy): Bacteria > Bacillati > Actinomycetota > Actinomycetes > Propionibacteriales > Nocardioidaceae > Nocardioides > Nocardioides sp. InS609-2. The sequence goes on from NZ_CP060034.1 coordinate 1,369,677, forward strand.
GTCTTGACGCGCATGTTCACGCCATCAAGAATCGTCAGTCCATCAGGACTGGTCCCGACGGTGAGGGTGAGGTCCGCAACGTCGATGACAGTCATCAGAACAGCGGAGCTTTCAGAAGAACACTGTCGCCCTCGCTCAGCCCCTGAGTGATCTCAACGTAGTTCCCGTCGTTGATGCCGAGCGAAACTGGGACATCGGTAGTCGTGCCGTTCCGTACCACCGACACGCTGCCTTCCTGCGCACTCCCTGAAACTGCCGAGAGAGGAAGGGCCAAGACATTTGAACTTGTGCCTGTGTTAATCCCGAGGTGAGCCGGCATACCCGCGTAGGCACGAAACTTGTAGGGCACGAGGCAGAGTTCGGTCTGCGTGCTGCCCGCCCCCGTAGTTCCCTCTGCATCGGGGACTGCACCGGGTGTAGTCGCGGCCGCGTCTACGAGATCGCACAGAAACCCGCTGGCTCCACCCGTTAGCGACGCCCGCGCACTCGTCTGACGTCCATGCAAGCGCACTGTCACCGGATCAGGCACCTCGGCCGATATCCCGAAACCCGAGTACTGGACATCGATGAGGGGCAGCCCCTTAGGGACTTTGCCATCACGGGACACCCGGACGACCGAACCTTTGGAGCGAGCGCGAACGAGTTGCCCGCCTAAGCGTCCGATAACCGCGCCTTGCTTGACGCTCTCACCGACCCGGGTCCGAGCTACGAATTCTCCGATAACCGAGGCCTCGATGGAGTACGTCGGGGAGGCAACAGCACCAGCTTGAATCACGACGACCGAGTGAATGTCTCGCCGTTGCACAGCCACGGTCTGGCTCGCAGTCTCACCGGGCCCTTGCTCGACATCGGGACCAGTTGATGAACACCCCGCCATCAAAGCCATGGCAACTGCCAGAGCAGCGCTGCGCGGGCTCCTCCCACTCAAGACGACAGCCGATTCGTCATGCCCTGCACAAGCCGCTGACAAGGCTCGCAACCGTAGTGTCGTCGCCGAGTCGAGCGGCCTCTATTCCGTCCGAGATCGTGGTCCTACCGTCATCGTCCCACGTCGATTGCCACGCCGGGCTCGTCTTGATCTCGGCGTACATGTCCAGAGCGCGACTCTTGGCCCTCGAACCAGTCTCGGCCTCCAAGAAAGTCTTGCCCCACGCGCAATTCCAGACAATGTAGGCGTCAGAGGCGCCAGCACCCGTCTGCCAGTTGGTACTCGAACCGCGGCTCATGGGCGGGTCGGATGGGAAGGAGGCTGACGGCGGCATGACAAGGCCTGCGCCGGTCGTGCGGTACTCCGTGGCGTAGCCATCCCACGACACGACTTGAGTGTCGGAGACGGGTGTGGAGTGGTCTCCTGCACCTGGGGGCGGACCTTCTCCGCATCCTGATGTAATCAGTAGAATCGCCATGACGGCGACACTGGGTATGACTCTCACGTTGCTCCTCATAAAATCGAGAAAGACCACGTGGGGCACGACTGCGCCCCACGTGGTCAATCTAGCCGTCAGTAGTAAAGGTTGCCCGACCAGTTGTTGTGACAATTCCCGCTCGACGAATCCATGGCGGCCTGCACTCTAAAGCCCGTGTTCGGCTTGTAGGCACTTGTAGCGAAAGTCGCGTACCTGTTGGCTGAGACCACGTAATCCCGGTAGGCCTGGTCCACGGCCGGGATGTAAGCCCCTAGCGTCATACCCGTCCCGCCTCGATCCGAATATGCGGCACCCGTGACATAAATCTGGATGTTGTTGTACCCATCCATGTAACGGACCGCGCTGTATGTGGTGATCGTGCCAGTGCAGTTCACGGTACCGGAGACCCCGACCTTCGTGATGGCGGCATTCGCGCTTGATGCCAGCCCCACTGTGGCAGCGGCCGCCATCGCAATTGCGACCGCACTGCGCCTGATGTTTCTTGTCATCAACTCTCACAATCTGTGATCAACTCATTGGTTCCCGACTTGGGCATGACAAATCCGCCGAGTGCGCGCACCCGAGTACGGGTTTGCAGTTGGCAGAAGGCTGGCGTCTCTTTACTTGCCAGAGGCGAGCAAACCAGACCCCGCAGCGGCGTGTCAAGACGAGCCTGACGCCTCGACGATCGGAAGCGATCCTTTAATCGCATACGGAGGATCAGTGAAGATCGCATCGACCCACGAGGCTGGCAGAGCAGCAAGGACAGCGAGAGCATCACCCAAGTACAAGGTGACGCCGTCGTGAGCAACGGAGGGAGCCGGACGGTCATGTGACCGGGTATCGGCAGGTTTGGGGAGTAGCCATACCGGCTCTTCACAGATGAGGGTGTGGGCCCGCGGTGGCGGTGTCGGCGCGTCGTTGACCGGGTAGGTGTCGAGGCCTCCCGAGGATGAAGGCTCCTACACGCTCATCTGGAAGACCTCGACATGCCCGACGCTACCGTCGCGGCGAGCCCTGATGCTGGGTTCGCACGCGCAGATCTGACCACCTTCTGCCGTCTCGATGAGTTTGGACTCGAGGTGACCGGCCAACGCCTCGAGCCCGAGCGGGCCGTGCTCGCCTGCCGGGTCCTCGAGCCGGACCAGTGGTGCCGTCGGTGCGGCTGCGAGGGCGCTGTGCGTGACACCGTGATCAGACGCCTTGCCCACGAGCCGCTCGGGTGGCGACCCACGACGCTGGTGGTCACCATCCGTCGCTACCGGTGCCGCGAGTGTGCGCATGTGTGGCGCCAAGACACCACCCAGGCTGCCGAGCCGCGGGCGAAGCTGTCGCGACGCGGTCTGCGCTGGGCGCTGGAAGGGTGTCGTCGTGCAGCACCTCACCGTCGACACCGTGTCGCCAAGGTCTCGGTGTCGCATGGAACACCGCCAACGACGCGGTCCTGGCCGAAGGGCGCCGTGTTCTCATCGACGACGAGGCTCGGTTCGACGGCGTCAGGGTGCTGGGCGTCGATGAGCACGTGTGGCGCCACACGCGCCGCGGGGACAAGTACGTCTGTGAGTCTCTGAGTGGCTGGTCCGGGACCGGCTGGTGAGAATGGCTCCGGCCCTCCATCGGACGTGACTCGAAGTACGTGTGGCCCCTGAACCGGGTGCCTTCACTGTGATCTGTGCGCCTGATGGGGTGACCGGCGCCGTTCTCGGCCCACCTCGGTGACTTGATCAGAAGGCTGTCCGCCCCCGTCGAATTCGGGATCGTGACTCATCACGGACCTGCGCCCCGGCACATCCAACGGACCGACCGAGGGCCATCAACGCGGCCGACTCGAACACCTCCGCGGCTCCGCCCTCGGGTTCCGCAACCTCACCAACTACATCGCCAGATCACTACTGGAGAGCGGAGGGTGACTGGGTCCCGGTTGGTGTGCCTACGTCGCTTCGTCATGGTCGTGAATCCTCCTGCCCCCATCATCGGGGATCGGACTCTCACAACCGCCGGACCACTACATGGGGATCAGGTCACGTCTGGCAGAGCCCCCACTTCGGCACGTCACCCGAAGGTTTCGATCGAGACGGTAGACTCGCGCATTCGCGCAGGCTCGCCACGTCGGAGCGGAATCGGGCCGCGTCGGAACCCGTCACTCGCTCGGGAAGGCCGTCCGCCCGGAGGCGGTTGGGCTTCCACGTCGCGCGGTCTGACAGTCGCGCGGTCAGCTCGGCTGTCAGGCACCTCCACGTCGATTGTCAGCACCCCGGTGGCCGCTCTTTCCGGGGCTGATTCCGATATCAGACGTAGTTCCCGAGGCCGTAGGCAACGTTACCCGAACCAAGACGCCCGTCACCCTGCAAGAGGTGAGCGTGGCTGCCGACAAATGATGTCCGCGCCTGCCCCGACGAGGCGTGCCGCAAGCGAGCGTTGGCCGTCGGAGGGGCACCGTTGGCCCTGGATGCCCCAGTGCATGTAGACCACGACCACGACGGCCCGGCCAGCATCGTGTGTGCGGCGTGGCGCCTTGCTAGCAGCCCTGGCGTCCGTCAGGTTCTCCTTGTCACTTGTCAACTATTCCCTGACAATCTATCGAAGGAGCCCCGGTGCCGCGATTCAAGTACGTCATCGCTCGAACCATCCAACGCCTCAATGGTCGGGGTACCCCGGCTAGCTACTACTGGATCTAGTGGTCCGGATTTGAAGTCTTCATCCGGTTGGCTTTGGTGAGGATCTCGTCGGCGGTCCTGGTCCAGACGAAGGGGTGGGAGCGTTCGTTCCAGCAGTCGATGTAGGTGCGGATCTTGGTGTTGAGGTCCTTGACCGAGGTGAACACGCCGCGGCGGATGGCTTGGCGTTCGATGAGGGAGAACCAGACCTCGACGAGGTTCATCCAGGAGGCGTGGGTCGGGGTGAAGTGGATCTTGAAGCGCGGGTTCTCGATGAGCCAGTTCTTCACGTTGGTGTGTTTGTGGGCGGCGTAGTTGTCCATCACCAGGTGCAGATCGACGGGCTGGCCGGTCTCGTCGACGACGTCGCGGTAGGCGCGTTCGACCTGCTTGAGGAACGCGAGGAACTCTTGGTTGCGGTGCCGCGGCTTGAGAGCGGCGGTGACCTTCCCGGTGGCGATCTCCAGCGCGGCGAACAAGGTGGTGGTGCCGTGGCGGACGTAGTCGTGAGAGCGGCGTTCGACGAGCCCGGGTTGCATCGGAAGGACCGGCATGGTGCGGTCCAGTGCCTGGATCTGGGACTTCTCGTCCACGCACAGCACGATCGCGTTCTCTGGCGGGTTCAGGTACAGCCCGACGATGTCGATGACCTTGGCCTCGAGTTCGGGATCGGTGGAGAACCGGAACGACTCCGAGCGCCACGGCTTGACCCCGTAGGAACGCCAAGCCTCCGCGACGGTGTAGGCGCTGACCTTCAACCGAGCCGCCAACAGCCGCGTGGACCAGTGCGTCACGCCGAGCTTCTTCGGCGGGGGCTTCAGTGTCTCGGCCACGATTTTGCGATGGTCGATCGTGCGCGGACGGCCCGGACGCTGCCGGTCGAGGAGCCCGGCCATGCCCTTGCCCTGGTAGCGGCCCCGCCACTGCAGCACCTTCTGACGGCCGCACCCGACGAGCTCGCAGATCTGGTCGTTCGGCACCCCGTCGGCTGCCAGCAACACGATCCGAGCCCGTTGAGCCGCACCAGCCGAGACCGTCGAGGAGCGAGTCAGTCGCTCGAGCTTGTCCCGGTCACCATCACGCAGCACCAGGGCCGGAGCAGGTCGATTCGCCATGCGCCCATGATTTCACTTCATCAACCCGATGACTATTTCCCACGCGGACCACTAGACAGGCAGACGACTGCTCCGACCACCTGCGCCTATGCGTCAACGCCGGTCTTCCAAGACAGCTCGGCCAACTCGTCGACCTCCCGGTCCTGCAGGTAGGTGGTTGGTCGGCAACCTGCAGGACTATGAGGACGATCGTCTTGGGTTCCTAACGGAACTGCGCCGCGCGTACGGACCTTTGGTCTCGTTTGACTCACGCACCACAGTGGTGAACGACTTCGACTTGGCGGACGTAGTCCTGCGAGATGCTTCCAAGAATTTCGAGATCAATCAGAACTTCCTTGGGCAACGTCTGTCTTCGGCTGAGGTCGCCCGGGTTCTGGACATTCGTCCACTACTGAATCCTGGTTTGCGGCCGGCGGCAGTGACCCCATTGCAGAGTGCGACCAGGGCGCTGACAATCGAGCGTTTTAGCCGCTCGTGCCACAGACAGCCCATCGACCCTTTGGGGCCAGCCGAGGAAGTCGTCTCAAGTGTTGTGACATCCCACTACTTCGGAGATGAAGGGCAGGCGCTCGTTCCTCGGATCGCCGCGCTTCTCGACGCATTGGAGGTCGTTATCGGCAACGTGTTCGCGCTGCCCGCTGCTTGGCGCTCGCCGGCACAACGACGCATCGAAGCCCTGTATCTCCCGCTCCATCGTGAGGTGTGCGCTCTGCTGCAGCGACGACGAGACGATGGTGGAACTGACTTGGCCTCCCTGGTTATGAGCAGGGCGGCTCGCGCGCACAGTGTGAGCAGGCTTGCGGACCTACTAATCGGCTCGCTGCTCGCGGCACAGCGGGTTCCAGTCGCGGCGGCCGGCTGGGTACTCATGCTCGTGGCCGACCATCCGAGTCTCCACTTGCGGCTTCGGACCGAGGCGGCATCGTTCGATCAGGACCAGCTCTGTGACGCTGGGAAACCGATCACAGGCTATCCACTTGCTTTAGCGACGGTGATGGAAGCGCTTCGCCTCTATCCACCGACATGGCTACTTGCCCGCACTGCGACCCAAGAGGTCGAGTTGGGCAGCTACCGGTTCTCGCCCGGTCACACCTTCTTGGTGAGCCCCTACGTCCTGCATCGCGACAACAAGGTCTTTGATCGCGCTGAGGCATTCGAGCCAGAGCGATGGCTGAGTTCCGCCGTGCCACCGAGCGCGTATCTTGCTTTCGGCCGCGGACGACACCGGTGTCCCGGGGCAGACCTGGCGAACAACTATTTGGTAGCGCTCCTGTTGACTGTCGTTCACCGGCACGAGATTCGACGCGTGGGCTGCGTTCGCCCGGATCCGCGAGTCACGCTACGACCCTCCGGTCTGCGCCCGCTGAGATGGTCAACGCCGTGCTGCGTGGAGGCGCCGACGTCTCGGTCGCTGTGCGACTGGACAAGCGTGTCAAAGCCGCCATCTCTTCGATCGGTGACGATGCCTGGACCCCCATCGAGTACACCGACGCCGTCTTCGACGAAACCACCAGCACGTGGGTCTCGCGCGCCGAGGTCTCCGAGATTCCGTTCACCGCGTTCACCTCGAAGAAGACGGCCGAGCAGGTCCCCGGGCGGCTCGTGGTCCGCCGGATCCCGGACCTCAACCCGGGCGCCAAGAATGGTCAGGACACGCTGTTCGACACCTGGCGCTTCCACGCGTTCTTCACCACCACCCCCATCGGCCAGGCCGACACGGTGTCCGCGGATAGGACCCACCGCGGCCACGCGATCATCGAACAGGTCCACGCCGACCTCAAGAACTCCGCACTCGCGCACCTGCCCTCCGGCAAGTTCGCCGCCAACGCGGCCTGGCTCGTGCTGGCCGTGATGGCGTTCAACCTCACCCGCGCCGCCGCAACCATCACCGGCCCGGGACTCGCCAAAGCCACCACCGCGACCATCCGCCGCAAGCTGATCGCCGTGCCCGCCCGGGTCGCCTCCTCGGCACGAAGAGTGACTCTGCACCTCCCGACCGGATGGCCCTGGGAGACCGCCTGGAGCGACCTGTTCACCCGGGCCTGCGGACCACCACCGGCACCGACGACCTGACCCCCCGCCGACACCGGCACGACGACCAAACCTGGAACGACCTGGCAGCGAGGCCAGACGAACAGCCACGCCCACGCACCCAAAGACCACACGTCAGCGACCGCGGACGCTCAACCCCAGCTCATCGGTGGATCGAGGCTAAGCCGAGGCGCTCTTCCGGGCGCCCCTGTGGGCAAAACGCTCCCACACTGATTGACGGGAAACGCCCAGTACCTTGCCGATCTCCGCCCAGGAGATTTTTCGCTGGCGCAAAAGGTCGACCCACTCTTGCGCAAACGCCATGTTCTGATCTGCGGACCTCAAGATGAGAGGAAGCATGGCCAAGAGGTCCGGGTCAGACATGGCGTCCCATGGTGGCGTGGACCTGGCCTCAATCGTCTCAGGCGAGCGGTTGTTCTCGTGGAGGTCCTTAACGCACTCGTCACAGATCATCGCCCCCAGACCGCCAGCGAGCTTGGTTTCGGGGCCTCCAGGTTTGGCGCAGAACGAACACATCTTGCTTGCACGCGTGAAGTCCACGCCGCCTCCTGTTGCGATTGAAACCTTCGAGAGCCGTGACCTCGCATGCTACCTACATACATGGTCTGCTGTGTCGACAAGGAAGTTCCATGATGAAACTCAGAGCAACACGCGAACTGCTCAATCCGGTTCCTCGGCAGACTCAGGGCCACAGTGACGGCCGACGCGACACCTTGCGGCTCACGCTGTCGACGGCGCTCGAAATACGCCACGACCTACTCATACCCAGCTAGCGCCCTCCGACTGCAGCGCTTCGGCGATGCGCACTGGGCACCGGGCACCGGGCACCGGGCACCGGGCACCGGGCACCGGGCACCGGGCACCGGGCACCGGGCATACGCGACGACCTCACAGCCTCGCCGTCACCATGGTGCGGTGGGCCGTTGCATGGGCTCAGCGAGCTCCCTGCCACGCGCTCGGCCTGTGATTCGTTGAGTCAAGTGTCGGATGCCTGAACCTTGCGGATGGGAGCGGTGAGCAGGGATCCCCGAGCTACTACTGCGATGAACAATCCTGAACACACCCCTGCATGCTGGGTGTGAACGTATCTACATTGTCGACTGACTTCTGGCGGATTCGTAAAGTCTTCCCTGACAAACTGCCCCACAATTGACACGCCACCCTTTACGCGGTCACCATATGGCTCATGGCACGCAAAACGATCACCCAAATCACAGATGACGTCGATGGCTCGAAGGATGCGCAGGAGGTCTTTTTCTCGTTCGACGGAATCGACTACACGATAGATCTCGGCAAGAAGAACAAGGCCGCTTTCGAGAAGGCAATGGCGACCTATTTGGAAGCTGCAGCGAAGGCCCCGCGGCGCAACCCCAAGAAGGTATCGACCGCCAACGACGCCCGCCGAGACCTGTCAGTTATCCGTGAGTGGGCGAAGAACCAGGGACTGAACGTCTCAGACCGGGGCCGGGTGGCGCAGTCGACTATCGACAAGTACGAGGCAGCTCACTGAGCCAACGGCCGACGGCCGGCCCAACTGACCCAAACGGTGGAACTGTGCGGCACGTAGTGTCAATTGGCACCTGATGTCGATGCATGTGTCCTCAGTGAGGCGTGCCATTGCAAGGCCACAGGATCTGACGGTGAGTGCTAGCTGTGATACCCAGGCACGTTGGTCGAGATTGTGTGACGACACGATCTGAGGCCGTAGACGGGTGAAGACCTCCCGATGTGGAGTGGAGCTATCTAGGAACCGCTCCACGACAGGAGGTCTTCATGAACCGCCCCGGCGAGTCCGGAGACTCTGGTGTGTCCCGGGTTCCTTGGAGTCGAGATTCGTTGGATTCTCATGCGACGGTGATGATGCGGTTGCGTTCGAACTCGTCGTACCGCACGGTGCTCGACCCCGGCGCCGACGTGCGCACGGACCTGCCGCGGCACCCCGTCTGGCGCGACGGCGAGCTGGTCGACGAGCCGAGCGACGTGGCGGACCTGCGGGGCCCGGTACCGGCCCAGCACGGCGAGGTCGGCAAGCGCGCCCGCGACCGCAGCCAGCACCGCCTCATCTAGCCGCCGCGACGGCACCCGCTCCCCCACTCCCGGTAGCCGGTACACCCTTCCCGGCAGCCGGCTCCACGTCCTTGGCTGCGCGGTCTACCAGGCGCCGCAGCCGGGTCGCCTCTCGCACACTGATCTGCTCACCACACCACGCGACCGCCTCGCTCAACGACAGCCCCGCGACCTCAGTCATTTCCCACAGCGCGCCTCCAGCACGTCGCTCGGCCTCGGCCACTGCCGCATCCCGTTCACCGATCGCGGTCATGACCTGTACCGCCAGGTCTTCGATCCCTCGCTCACGCTCAGCCCTCTCCCGGCGCCGCCGCTCGGCCATCCCCCGCGCCGCCCGGCGCGCCCGTTGCTTGATCGTCTGCTGACTCATCGGTCATCCCTCACTCGTGTCCCCTGGGCACTCTGACATCACCTAGGACAGTTCTCCCGGCCCCTGCGATCACAAGCCGCGAGTTCCGCACCGACCCTTCCTTCGTGACCGACCGCAGCGCACCAGACGACTGCCGGCCCGACCCCCTCGCTGCCAACCAACCGCGAACCACGTACCCCCATCACGAACGCCAAACCCCAAGTGCCACACACCTCGTCCGGGGAAGGGACGTTTACCGGAGCAGGGGATCCGGCTCTATCGGCACCGGGCACACACGCGTGCCCTGGGTCCACTTCAGACCGTCACGATGGGGCCAGCTCAGGTTGACATACTTAGTCCCGGACTACGTGAGGACTTGGATCCCCTTGGACGACCTCGGATTATATCGAGGAGGTTCCCCGTGGACGGCTCCAACTTTATCGGAACGTCTCGGAACGGTTGCCCGTCATTTCCGATGACATTTCGATGACGTGTCGAATCTCGGCACCCCCTGTCCGGCGTCGGACCTTCAGTCAGCGCCTACGGTGGGCACGTGCACTGGCGAGGCGAGACAGCGCTCAACTGGCCACCCGACCACGCCTGGCAGCGAGCCTGGGACCTGTTGACCAGCGAGATCGAGCAGCTCACCGTGGCTGCCGACGGCACGGTCCAGCTTCCCCACTCGGGCACCGGCACGCCGCCCGTTGTGCTGACGTCCGGCAGTCACCTCGCCCCCGGCGCCGGCTACCGGATCGCGGCCGACCGGCTCTGCAGTGGTGAGCTGAGTGCCGCCGTGGAGGGCTGGCAGCGCGACGTACGCCTGAGCTGGATGCGGTACGACGGAGCCGGGCGCGCGGACCTGTGGCTGCGGGGACTCGCCGACCTGGTCGAGGTGCGGATGCGTAGCTCGCTGGCCGAGTTGACCGGCGAAGTGGTCGTGACGCCGCGCCCCGAAGCGCTGTTCCATGTCGACGGGCGCCTGCCGTGGCTGGAGGTCCGCTGCCGCATAGTCCGGGCTGCCGGAGGAGGGGACCTGCTGACAGGGGAGCTCGAGGTCAAGGGCGCCGGCCTGTGGCAACCGATCCTCGCCCCCCTCCTCGCGGCCTTCCGCGGTCACATCGAGGAGAGCCTGGTGAGCGCGCTGACGGCAGTGGCCGAGACTCTCGCCGCACTGGGCGACGACGAGTTCCAGCCGTCTGTGGCGAGCCCGTGGAGGATCGGGCCCGCGGAGGCTCGGCACCGGATCCGGATCGGCCTGGAGGAAGTCGGGCGGCGGATGCACGGGCTCCACCGCAGCGTCTCGACTCTCCCCTGGTGGCAGCGGGGGGCGCGCCGGTGGCGCCGTGAGCATGCGGCTCTTCCGCCCGGCACCTGGCCCGCCGAAGACCTGCTGGCCCACAGCCCCTGGTCCTCGGTGGACCTCGAGGCCGCCCAGCGCCTCGCCCCGCGCCGGCGACGCCGCAGCGCCGAGGAGATCGACCGGGTCGTGGCGGACCTCGGCGCGGCCCGATTGGCGGCCTTCGCGCAGATGGACGAGAACGTGAAGGAAGCGATTGCGCAGACTCGAAGCGAGTCTCGCGGGGTCGACCCTGGGCGCCCGTGGCCAAGCGACCAGGATCTCGATCTGACCTGGCTCGCGACGCCGTGGAGCACGATCCGCAAGCTGACCGGAGTCGCCTCGGACGCGGCTGCCCAGCAGCTCGTTGCCGACGCGGTCACCGCCTCCCCGCCTGCAAGCCCCGCTGGTTGAGGAGTGCCATCAGCGGGGACGTACGGCATGCGGTCCAGCCGGGATCTCTCGACCAGCGATCCTTGGGCGCTCGGTCTTCTGCCTAGGAGACGCTGACCTCGGCCCGGCTCGGCGGGCTGCTTGAGGTGGTCCACCCGCACCAGCGCGTCGCCCGGCTTGCCGGTGATCGCCAGCACCGACCCCGCACCCGCCGTGAGCCACGTCGAGCCGTAGGCGGTCTCAAGGGTCGGGGTATCTCCGTCGCTCTTGCGCGGGTGGTGCAACTCAAGGACCGCGATCCCGGCCACCAGAGCCCGCTGCCCGGCAGCGTTCCACCCGGTGCCGCCCTCGTCGTCCACGACGCTCCCGGCATCCTTGAGCGAGTCCACCACGACGGAATCAGCGTCGGCGGTGGCGCACATCTCCCCCAGCGCGTCGGGGTTGCGGGTCAGATCGACCGGCGACGGACTGGGCCAGAACGTCAGGCGCTCGTTAGCGCCCTCCCTCATCTCAGGAGTGACCATGCGGCGGATCGAACGGACCGCCTGCCGGAGCCGGTCCATCGCCAGATAGAGCGTGCGCCTCTCACCGGGGGCGACCGGGAGCCCGAGCAACGTCGAGAATCCGGGGAGTCTGCACCGGCCCATCGCCCAGTGTTGGGCAAGGGTCGTCTTGCCCGAGCCCGCACGCCCGAGCAGCATCAGCGACTCGCCCTCTGCCATCACGACGTGCTCACCCTCGCCCCATACCGGCACCGGCAGCGCCGGGGGGCCGAGCACGTAGTCACCGCCGGGCCGCATCAGGTCGGCGGCGGTGGGCAGGCAGTACGCGGCCCGGCGGAAGCGGTCACTTTGTGATGACCGAGTCAAGTTCAAATGCTTTCAGGCTCGGATCCTCAAGGGAATCCGAGCCTGAATTTTGTAGCGGGGGCAGGATTTGAACGTGCGACCTCTGGACAAGATCGGCGTCTTGTCCGCCACTGCCGTTCAGCTTGGGCGAACGTGGGCTTCCTCGGTTTGTTGAGGGGGGAACTTCACGGACAGGGCCAACTCTATCGGAACATTCTGGGGTCGCTGGCGATCGTTTGTGGCCAGTTCTTGGCCACAGGTCGAATCCATTGATCAGAGGAGCCAGGCGCGCAGTTCGGGACGAAAGACCGTCCGCTACGGCACCAGGCGGCGTACCTGAACATTCAGCTCGCCGTCCATCTCAGCGAGTGCGCCGGCGTCCCCCTGAAGGCGACCCAGGATCACGATCCCGTCGTAGTAGGACTGGTCGCCGTAGTAGAGGACCAGGTCGTTCGACGGGGCGTAGTAGCCGAGGTCTGCCACGTCGGGGGCCGCACCGTCAGGATCGTCGGCGAGGGAGAAAGCATCGGGAAGCGAGCCGGTCTTCGCCACCCCGCCGTGGTCTCTCATGGACAGGGTCAGTGGAAACTGGTCGAGCAGATCACGCGCCGCCGCCGTGTCGCGCAGTGTCGCGACGAGCTCGAGGTCGCCCGCGATGATCTCCAGCTTGACAGGCCCAGCCCCGTTCGCCGACCCGGCGTCCTCTGGGAGCGACGCAGGACATGCGCTGGTGGAGCCATGGCTAGGACGGTCTTGACGCCAGCTCGCGTGGTGGATCAGCAGTGACGTGTAACAGTGACGCAGCCAGCGCGGGCATCGCGAGCCCGTTCTCGCGTCGAGTGGCGTCCAGCCAAGCGCCGTGCGGTTGAGGTGGTCGGGGTCCGGCTCTCGTTGCGAGCCGCCCATAGTTTCGCCACCCCCGGGGCGGCGGTGGGTCGACCCCCGTGCTCAGGCTTGGCTATCGGGCCGATCGATGCGGGCGATGTCGGAGAGCGGGTAGCCGAGATGCGCGAGCTTGTCGGGGTTGATGATCGATCGGACCGTTTGAATGACGCCCTCGCTGATGTCGAAGGCAAGCACGTTGATGAGGTGGCCATCGGCGTCGAAGGCAAGGAGCCCTGGCTGACCGTTCACTTGGGTGGGCTCCATCCGCGCTCCCAACGAGGCGTAACGTCTGAAGAACCCCACGAGCAGACGGGCGACTTGCTGGCCGCCGAAAACTGGTGCCGCGACCGCTCGGGCCTTGCCGCCGCCGTCGCCCTGGAACACGGCGTCAGCTGCGAGGAGCTCCACCAAGGCGTCGACCTCGCCGTCCTCGGCTGCGGCCTGGAACCGCGCCGTGAGCAGGTCCCGCTCCTGGGAGGACACCTCGAAGCGAGGGCGACCGTCGCTGATTCGGTTGCGTGCACGAGAGAGGACCTGCCGACAGTTCTCCTCGCTCTTGTCGACGATCTCCGCGATCTCGTCGTAGGGGTAGGCGAAGACCTCACGAAGCAGGAACACAGCGCGTTCGACCGGACTCAGCGTCTCGAGAAGCACCAGGAACGACAGGGACAGTGAGTCTGACATGGCGGCACGCTCCGATGGATCGGGATCGGTCAGTACCGGTTCTGGGAGCCAGGTGCCCACGTAAGACTCGCGCCGCACCCGTGCGGACCGGAGGTAATCGATCGCGAGCCTGGTCGTGATCGTGGTCAGGAACGCCGGCTTCGACTCGATGACGGTCCCGGCCGCCGACGCTCGGAGCAAGCGCTCATGGGCCTCCTGGACAAGGTCCTCCGCATCGCTGGCGCTCCCGAGCATCCGATAGGCGATCGAGAACAACTGACGCGAGATCTGTTCGGCGTCCGGCTCGGACTCATCGTTCATCTCATGCTCCATACCCCTGTTGACGAGGCAACGCCGCTGCCTGTGACACCGGCCACGGCACCGACGTCGGGCTCGTACGCTAACAACCGAAGTGTCACACCTGCCGCCGCCGTCTCGTCATTGGTGCAACCCATCGAGACTAGGAGAAGCAGATGACAATCGAGGCAACGAGTCACAGAATCGTGGTCCTTGGCGGCGGCTACACAGGGATCATGGCCGCCATCCGAGCAGCAAAACGGACCCGACGACACGGTGGACGGGTGACCCTCGTCAACCCTTCGAGCCGATTCAACGAGCGCCTGCGGATGCACCAGCAGGCAACTGCTCAAGAGATGGAACACCTCGAGATCCCGGATCTCCTGAAGGGGATGGACATCGAGTTCGTGGAGGGATTCGCGACCGACCTGGACCCCGTCCGACAGGGAGTCTCAGTGGCCACGGAGCAGGGAAGCACAACCGTTCATTACGAAACCCTCATCTATGCCATCGGTAGCGCCACGCCCACAACCCAGATGCCGGGCGTCGACGTGCACGCCTACACCCTGAACTCCCCAGCCTCGGCCAAGAGATTCGCAGGCCGACTCGCGGAGGTCGACACCGGCACGGTCGTGGTGTGCGGAAACGGTTTGACCGGTGTCGAGGCAGCCACCGAGATCGCCGAGTCCTTCCCGTCTGTGCGGGTCGTCCTAGTGGGACGCGATGTGCCGGCACCCCAGATGAACACCAAGGCAAGGAGCTACCTGCTCGACGTCCTCGAACGGCTGGGGATCGAGAGCCGAACCGGGGTCGAGATCACCAAGGTGCTCCCTGACGCGGTCGAGCTGGCCGGCGGCGAGCTGATCGCTTCGGACGCCACCTTGTGGACCACGGGGTTCTGGGCGTCTCCCCTGGCCGCGGACTCGGGCATCACCGTCGACCCCCATCGGCGCATCGTCGTGGACTCGGAGCTTCGGTCGGTGTCGCACCCCTCCATCTTCGCGATCGGTGACGCCGCCGCGATCCAACAGCCCTGGGGAGTGATTCACGGGACGTGCCAGAGCGGCATGCCGTCGGGCGCTCACGCGGCCGACAACATCGGACGGCTCCTGCGCGGCAAAACACCGAAGCCCTTCGGGTTCGGCTACCTCCACCAACCCGTGAGCCTCGGCCGAAACGACGCCGTCGTGCAGTTCACCAAGGTCGATGACTCACCCAGCCGGTGGTACCTCACCGGCAGGTCCGCCGTGCGTTACAAGGAGACCGTCACCGGTAGCCCGTCGACCACCTACGGCCTCTCGCGCCGGTTCGTCATCCCTATGGCGCTCCTCGCCCGGAAGGGGCCCCGACGAGTCCCCCGCCGGCCCGCGATCTCGGGGCCGCAATAGCACTCGGGCACGCAGCCGACGTCAGTGCCGACCGAGGCACCCTGTTCGGCGCGTTCGACCAGGTAGGCGCAGACCGCAGCTGGCGAACCGGGCAGCGGGTTGACGGCGCGGGCGGTGCACCACCGCTCCCATCCGCGCCAGGCGTGGGCGTAGACGGTCCTGATGGACTTCGCGAGCGAGGCGCCCATCGCGGTGGCGATCCGGGCTGCATCAGTGGCGGTGAGGCCAGCGAATGGGTCGACGGGCGAGGACGCGATGGAACTGAGGCTGGTGGTCATCCGCCGGTTGTAGCGCCACCGGTCGACGAGTCCGTCAGCGCGCCCGCGGCTCCGTCGGGATCTCAGATCCGTGGGCGGTAAAGGCGAAGTAAGTGGACACTTGATCAATCGCTTAAGGCTTTCAGGCTCGGAATCCGTTGAGTCCGAGCGGCGCGCCGACCGAGATCCGTCGGGATCTCAGATCCGTGGGCGGTAAAGGCGAAGTAAGTGGACACTTGATCAATCGCTTAAGGCTTTCAGGCTCGGA
This sequence comes from Nocardioides sp. InS609-2, assembly GCF_023208195.1. Lineage (NCBI taxonomy): Bacteria > Bacillati > Actinomycetota > Actinomycetes > Propionibacteriales > Nocardioidaceae > Nocardioides > Nocardioides sp. InS609-2. The sequence continues at coordinate 1,385,658 of NZ_CP060034.1, forward strand.
ATCCGTTGAGTCCGAGCGGCGCGCCGACCGAGATCCGTCGAGCTGTCGAGAAGGGGCTACCTCGTGCGCACCTACGACCGTTCAGTGCCCGCCGTGCTGCCGTCGCGAGGAGACGACGGCGGACGGGGATCAGGATGCTGCTGATCCTGCAGGATTCAGGCCACGACGACGGATTGGTTGCGGCGAAGGAGCCAGCTGACTGCCGGGTAGCCGGTCAGGAGGCCGAGGATGACTCCCATCTGCATGAGGAACCAGAAGGTGCTGTCGGTGACCGGCGGCATCAGGTCGTTGAAGTGCAGCAGGAGCATCCAGCCGACCATCCCGATGTCGAACGCGGCGACGGTGATGAAGGCGGCAGCGAGGGCAGACCCCATCGAGATGCCACGAGTCCGCCCGGTCCGCGGCTCGCGGCTGGCCACCCGCTCGTAGACGGCCAACATGACGACGGCAAGGACGGCTATGACGAGGATCATGGGCCACATCGCCAGACCCGCGATGGTCCAGCCGACCGCGACGACGAGCGGCACCGCGACTAGGTGTGCCACTGCGGAGGCGCCTCCACCAGGGAGCACGGCGACCGCCGTGCCTGCGGGCTCTGCGACCCCGCCGGCCGCCACGGTCGTGGAGGTGGGGTTTGCACGCCCCTTTCGCAGGTAGGCCGCGACGGCGAACGGGCCGAGGTAGAGCGCAGAGGTGATCCACACCAGCTCTGTGGCGACACTGAGATGACGGCGACGGAGCAGGTAGATGTCGAAGGCGATGACGGCGGCGCTGAGCAATGACAACGTGATGTACGTCCAAGCGACCGGAGTGAGCCAGTCGGGGACGGCGGATTGCATGGTCATGTCCATGAGGGTGTCGGATCCTTCGTGATGGGAGTGGTGTGGTCGACCAGTCGAACGGGCGGACCGGTCGGAGGCTGCGGACCGGCGCTCGATTGACGCACGCTCAGCAGCGGCACACGCTGGCGGGCGCACGCCGGAAGGCTCGGCTCAGAGAGATCTCTGAGCGGCCTGTCACACCCTCAAGACACACAAAGAGATCGGTGAGAGGACTGTCCATGGTGTCTGGAATCGCCGTCGACGTGGAAGAGCGCGGGGGCGTGTGCGCGGGAGCAGTCCCACGAAGGTGTCACGGCGAGAGGCCACCAGCAGCGCCAGCAGCGTGGTCACTGTCAGACCACCGGCAACCGTGCACATCTCGCTCACGTCGGTGACGCACACGCTGTCGCACATGGAGCTCATGGGTAGCGACATCACCGAGGCACCCGGTGAAACCGCCTCACGGAACACGTCGTCGACACCACCATCGGTCAGGCCCCTGGTGAAAGACCCGACGGCGGCCGCGGGTGCGGCAGTCGTTGCCGCCGTCTTCGAGGCATCGGCCATGTCAACCATGCCCGCCATGGGCGTCGTCGATGCGGCAACCGCGAACACAACGCACGCCAAGCTCAACGCCAGAGCGACCGCCGCGCACAGAGCGCGCCGCGACGAGCGGGCGACCTGGACGGCGATGGGCGTGGACACGCGGGAACGATAGCCGGAGGGACCACGCTGCTCCAGCGCCGAGGTCAGCCCCGAGCCCGGGCAGTCCCTGGGTCCCGACGGCGGCTCCTCAACATTCAGGAGCAAGACCAGGGCGATGAACGCCTCGGGCGCGTCCCCCAGCAATCCGATGCCGGGCGCCCGCAGTGACGTGGCGTTGGCGGCCCGCACGGCCGGTGTCGGCATGTCCCGTTGCCTCATCGGGCTTAGAGCAGGCAGCTCCCCCGCGATCGTGCAGGGCCGTCAGGAGGGCTGGTCGGCGGATCCTGACGCGCTTGGTCAACCCTCGACCGAGGTGCACGCACACCACAGTAACGCCGCCAACGGACCCGGCTACAAGTTCCTCGTCACTGCCTGGTCCATCGAGGCCGCCGGCGGGCCGAAGTGCTACCTCGGCCGCGACATGGTCGCGGCCCACGACGGCCTGTCCATCGACACGGCCGGCTTCGACGCCGTGGCGATGGAGATCGCGGCCACACTGATGTTCCTGGGCGTGCCCGAACGTGAGCGCACCGAGTTCAACGACATCATCGAAAACTACCGTTCCCAGGTGATCCAGACCGCCACGGGGTAGGCCTACCGGGGACCCTCACCGAAGCAGCGCTCGTTCGTCCCGGTCACCCCGTTGCGCCGGCGCCGGCGCCGGCGGCACTCGCCTGCACGGCGACTGCGGCGTAGGTATCGCTGGTGAGAGCCTGACGTCGCTGGTGTGCGCACGGGTGCTAGCCATCGCCGCGTCGCCGAGGTCCCGGTCCTGCACGGAGTGTGGAGGTGAGGAACGTCGGGAGGAGGCTGGTGGTCATCTCGTGTCCCGCATCGCTGCCCAGTGAGGCGGCCCCCACCGGCCAGGCCTGGGGTCAACCAGGGTGCCTCCCTGGAGGCCTCATCCTGATCCTCAGCGTCGGTTCCATGGTCGCTTGACGCGGCTGCAGGATCCGGTCGGGGTTGGGTGATGTCGTTCACGGCAGGGTCTGCGCCAGGGTCGTCATTCGCGGACACCAGAAAGCCGTTTCAGTGCACGCAGCCCCTCCGGAGTACCCGGCCAATGCCGATCGAGGGCGTCAGCGCCGGCGGACCTTGCGACAGACCTCAATGCGAGCGCGACGATGATCGCGTCGTCGGCGTAACCGACGATTGGGATGAAGTCGGGAACGAGATCAATGGGACTGATCAGGTAGCCCACGAGCAGGGCCAGCTTGATGCGTAGGCCCCTCGGCAGGGTGGGGTCGGCGGCCAAGCGTCGAAACAACCGGATGACGTCGGGGACCAGGCGAAGCAGGTCCTTTAGCCGCATCGGATCTTGTTCCCTGCGGCCGATCATGTAGAGGGTGGCCACGAGCGCAACCCAGATCAGTAGGAGGCTCCCCACAGCCGCTCCTGCGATCTGCCATCCCATGTGGATTCCTGTCGTTGGGTTCGGGGACCCGAGCCTGTCACACGGCAAGGAAATCTCAGGAGCGCCGAGGGCAGAGCCCGGGGGATCGACGATCCTCATGGGGATCGCTCGATTCAGTGGCGGTCCCGATCCCTAGGGTCCGCCAGGCTCGCATCGCTGCCGTTGTCGGTGCTCGCGGGCCTGGCGATCGGTGCGGTCGTCCCCGCTTGTGGACGTTCGGTCTCCACTGCTTTACTCGGGGTGGTCGCGACCGCAGTTCTTCGTCGGCAGCGTCACGGTTTTCTCCACCATGTCGCTTGACCCGGGTGGACCGGGGCGTCCTGTTAGGCGTGGCCCCCGCGCTTGCCGTCTACCTGTGGCGGGCGGATGGGAGTTCCAGACCTGCGGCGCCCGGGCGCATGCGGCAAGGCTGCTGACCCGGGTGCTCGGCATTCCGCTCGCCACCGACGATGCGAAGGGCGACTCCCCGTGACCGAATGGCAGCTCAGGGACTTCGTGCCCTCCGACCTCGAGGATCTCGTTCGGCTGGACGACGCGTCGTCGACCGCGCACCAGTCTCCGGTGTTTGCCCTCTCCGACGTCGTTTCCGCCGTCTCCGCTCGCAACCCGGCTGTCGTGGCGGTCGCCTCCGGCCGGATCGTCGGAGCGGCCGTCGGCCGCGTGGAGGGCGACCAGGCATGGCTGCTGCGGCTGGCCTTGGACCCGGCCTGGCGAGGCCGTGGCCTCGGCAGCACGCTGATCTCCGAACTTGAGCACCGGCTGGTCGCGGCCGGCGTACGACGTATCCGGGCGCTGCTGCCGGCCGACGAAACCGGCACCCAAGCGTTCGCGAACAGCGGGTTCACAGCCCGCCCTGCGATGACGCTGTTCGAGAAAAGCGAGAGCGTGGACCCGCACGCGGCGACCTTGCTGCGAGAGCTGGGCGGCTCGGTCCCGGCCGCGGGACTGTGGCAGAAGGTTGCCGGAATGGTGGAAGAGAAGCGGCTGATTGAGCGCCGCATCGTGCTGCCGCTGTCGCATCCGGCGGAGGCGCACGCGCATGGAGTCGAGCCGCTCCGTGCAGTCGTGCTGTTCGGGCCTCCCGGCACTGGAAAGACGACGTTCGCCCGCGCGGTGGCGAGCCGTCTGGCGTGGCCTTTCGTGGAACTCTTCCCCTCGCGCATGGCTGCCGCAGAGGGTGGGCTCGCAGCTGGGATCAGCGTGGCGTTCCAGCGCATCTCCGAGCTGGGTCGGGTTCTGGTCTTCATCGACGAGGTAGAGGAGATCGCCGCGCACCGCGACGGTGGGCTCGCCTCGGTCGCCGTGGTGAACGAGCTTCTCAAGGCACTAGTGACCTTCCGAGAGCAGGACGGTCGGCTCCTGGTCTGCGCCACCAACTCGGTACGGCTACTCGACCCGGCGTTCCTGCGCCACGGTCGCTTCGACTACGTCCTGCCGATCGGGCCGCCGGACGAGGCCGCCCGATCGGCGATGTGGGAGCGCCACCTGGAAGCCTCTGGAGAGGAGGTTGCGGCGGCCGTCCTCGTCGATGCGAGTGCGAACCTCACCCCCGCCGACATCGCGCACGCCGCGCGGACCGTCTCGCAGCAGATGTTCGAGCGCAGCATCGACGAAGGCGAGCGTGGCACATGGCCACCGCCGAGGACTACCTCGACGCCATTTCCGCCTTGCGGCCCACACTGTCTGGAGAGATGGTGAGCGAGTTCACGGAAGACATCTCCCAGTTCGCTCGGACTTGAGCGCTGTTCAACTCTCGAACGAGACCTTAGCGGAGGCCTCTATCGGGCTTGTAGTAACACGACCCCAACGCGCTGACTCCGCGTTCCGCGGGTCACGAGCCATAGTCAGGCAATCGTGTGCTCACCTTCTGCGCAAGTCCGGTTTGGCGTCGGGCGAACGCCCCGGCCCTAGCTCGCGCTGATCCATCAGCCAGTCGTGAACGTCGCTGACGAAGTACCGGAGCTGTCGTCCGACATGAACCGCGCACGGTCCCTTGCCGGCAAGGCGCCGGTCGTACAGCGTCCTGATCGGCACGTTGAGGTACTCGGAGAGTTCCTCGATGCTCAGGAGCGGCTCCAGACCGCTCAGCGTGCTGGTGTTGGTCTCCAGGCCCGATAGGTAGGCAGGTGCTCCCGCACGACTCCGAAGCAAACGGAGCCGGTCCGCACCCTGCCTGCCGATCGGACCCCCCAGGGGTTCCTGGACCGAGTCCTTAAGCAGTTTCTGGACACTGGATCAAATCTCTAAATGCTTTCAGGCTCGGAATCCGTAGATTCCGAGCCTGAACTTTGTAGCGGGGGCAGGATTTGAACCTGCGACCTCTGGGTTATGAGCCCAGCGAGCTACCGAACTGCTCCACCCCGCGTCGGTAAACAGAACCTTACGTGATGCCGGGACGGGATCCCAAATCGGGTGGGGGTGATGCCGGGCACCCCTGATTGTCTGCGCACTTGGTCTCGATACGCCCGGCTCGTTCCTCGCCGGCACTCGACCGACGAGGAACCACCGACTCGCTACTGCGGGTTGTTGTTGCGGTCCGCGATCTTGACGGCCTGGGCCACCAGGTCGCGGGCCTCGTCGAGCGCTTCGGCCCAGCCAACGGTGTCGCCCTGCGCCTGCAGCCGGTCGGCCTCGGTGAACTTGGCCTCCGCCTGGTCGAGCAGGTCACGCACCCGCTTGTTGAGGGTGCCGGTCGGGGCCTCGGTGGGCTCCTCGCTCGGCGTCGTCGTGGGCTCGCCGGACGGCGTCGTGGTCGGCTCGCCACTGGGCTCGCCGGTCGGCGGCTCGGTCGGCGTGGTGCCGCCGCCCTGCTCCAGCGAGTCAGCAATCGCATCGGCCAGGCTGGCAGCAATGCCGACCTCGCCGCCGTACGACACGAGGACGAACTGCAGGATCGGGTACGACGCGCTCGAGCCCGACTGGGCGGCGTACAGCGGCTGGACGTACATCAGCCCGTTGCCTACCGGCAGCGTCAGCATGTTGCCGTAGATCGGCTTCTGGTTGCCCTGCTCGAACTTGAAGAGCTCGGCACGCACCTTGTCGTCGGCGGCGAACTCGTTGGCGATCTGACGCGGCCCGCTGGTGGCCTCGTTGGGCAGCTCGAGAGCCTTCATCACGCCGTACTCGGGACTCGTCGCATCGCTGTTGACCGACACGAACGCCGCCAGGTTGTTCTTGCCGCGCGGCACGTAGACCGAGGTCAGCGAGTAGGTCTGGTCGGAGGCGTCCACGGCGTCAGGCGCGTTCACGAAGAGCCGGTAGGGCGGCTGGAAGGTGCTGTTGGTGTTGTCGTTGGGGTCGGTCGGCACCTCCCACCGGTTGTTCTCCTCGTACCAGTCCTTCGCGTCGGTCACGTGGTAGCGGCCGTACTGGTAGCGCTGCACCTTGAAGAGGTCCTCGGGGTAGCGCACGTGCGCCATCAGGCCCTCGGACATCTCGGTCTTGTCCTTGACCACGCCCGGGAAGATCGCGCGCCAGGCCTTCAGGATCGGATCTGCCTCGTCCCACGCGTAGAGGGTCACGGTGCCGTCGTACGCGTCGACCGTCGCCTTCACGGCGTTGCGCATGTAGTTGATCTCGTCGGTCGGCAGCGTCTGGAAGCCGGGTGCGCCCTGCAGGGAGTCATCGGTCATCGTGTCGAACGACTCGCGCTGCGAGAGCGGGTACTGGTCGGTCGTGGTGTAGCCGTCGAGGATCCACTGGATGCGCCCGTCGATCACGGCCGGGTAGGGGTCGGCGTCGACCGTCAGCCACGGCGCCACCTTCTCGACCATCCGGCGCGGGTTGCGGTCGTAGAGGATCTTGCTGTCCTCGTGCACGCGCGAGCTGAGCACGATGTTGGGCTCGCCGAACTTCGTCGCGTAGAGCAGCTTGTTGAGCAGCCCGCCGACCTGCACACCACCGTCGCCGTCGTACGACGTGGTCTGGTTCTCGTCGCTGCGGTCACCGCGCGGCAGATCGAGCTCGACCGCGTTGCCGCCGGGGTTCTTGCCCACGATGGAGTACGCCGGGCTCTGCTCGCCGTAGTAGACCCGGGTCTCGTAGGGCTGCGGGGGCAGGTCGGTCAGCGCCGTCTGTTTGGCCTCGCCACCCTCGGCCCACTGCACCTCCGTGCGCTCGCTCGAGTCGTCGGCGCCGCGCTGGTTGGCGTAGGCGGCGATGACACCGTTGCCGTGGGTGTAGACGGTGTGCAGGTTGGACCAGTTCTTGCCGGCATCGGGAATGCCGTCCTGGTCGAGCTCGCGGACGCCGAGCACCAGGGCACGCTGGTCGGCGCCGGTGCCGTAGCGGTCGACGTCGAGCACTGGGGCCACGGAGTAGTAGGCACGCACCTGCTGAAGTGCCTCGAAGGTCGCGCGCACCTGCTGCGGGTCGACCAGCGGCACGGACTTGGTCGTCTCGCTCAGCTGGTCGAGGTCCTCGCTGAGTGCTGCCGTGCTGCTGCTGAAGGAGCTCTCCTCCACGCGTTCGACGTCGTACGCCGTGCGGGTGGCGTCGATGTTCTTCTCGATGTACGGCGCCTCCTTGTCGGCCTCGCTCGGCGAGACCTGGAAGCGCTGAACCACACCCGGCCAGATCAGGCCGAGGAGGATCGCGGACAGGGCAAGGAGCCCGACGCCCAGCGTCGGCAGCATCCAGGTGCGGCGCCAGACGTTGAGGAAGAACAGCACGGCGCAGATGACGGCGATGCCCATCAGGATGTTCTTGGCGGGTAGCACGGCGCGGTCGTCGGTGTAGGTCATGCCGGTGATCAGGCTGCCGGAGCCGTTGAGCAGGTCGAAGCGGTCAAGCCAGTAGTCGGCCGCCTTCGCGAGCACGAACACTCCCACCAGCGCGGAGAACTGGGCCTGCGCGGCCGGGCTCAGCCGGTCGCGCGGGACCTGGAGCCGGATGCCGCCGTAGAGGTAGTGCACGACCGCGGCGGCCATCAGGCCGATGATCGCGAGCGCCATCGTGAAGTCGACGACGTAGTGCCACCAGGGCAGCTCGAAGACGTAGAAGCCGACATCTCGGTTGAAGTAGGGGTCCTTCTGGCCGAACGGCACCCCGTTGCGCCAGAGCGAGAACTGGCGCCACTGCCCCGCGGCCGACGTACCGGCGAAGACGCCCATCAGCACCGCGATGCCGAGCAGCAGCCAGCGCTTGATCGGCGCGACGGCGCCGCGGTAGCGCTCGAGACTGTCCTGCTCCATCGAGGTCGGCCGGTAGAACGGCCGGAAGCGGTACGCGAGGTACATGTTGAGCGCGACCACGCCCGCCATCAGCGTGCCGGAGACCAGGAACAGGCCGATGCGCGTCCAGACGAGCTTGCTGAACACGCCGGCGTAACCGACGGAGCTGAACCACAGGCGCTCGGTCCAGAACGACGCGAAGCCGGTGAAGATCAGGAACGCGGCGAGCAGCACTCCCGCGGTGATCACCAGGCTGCGCGAGCGCCGGGGCGCGGTGGCGGCAGGCTGCGGCCGACCGGGTTTCGGGTCGTCGCCGAACATGTCGCTCACGAAAGCTCCTCATCGAGGGTGATGTCATCGAAGGTACTCAACAGAAGTTGCAGAAGTCCCGGCACCAGCTCGGTGCCGTCGACCACGGACTGGTCGTCGTCATGGGCACGCAGGCGCAGGGCGGAGTACGTCGCCCCGGCGCGCGTGGCACCGGCGACGATCCGCACCTCTTGACGCAGCGGGTGCTCGGCCGCGAACCTGGCGGCCTCACCGGGGTCGTCGGGGATCTCGGCGTCGACGTCGGGCGGCAGCACCAGCCGCTCCACGACCGCGGCACAGCCGACCACCGTGGGCGGCCAGACGATCTCCTCGAGCACCCGCTCGAGCTGCTGGCCGGGCGGTAGGTCGTCCTGCTCGATGGCGGTGAACGAGCCGTCTTGGGCGCTGTCGTCGAGCCCCATCGACGCGGCCAGGCCGGGCTCGGAGTCGACCAGACGCCTGGTGTCGACCAGGGCGTAGAGACGCGACTTCTGGTCCCAGCCGGACGTCGCGGCGTGCACCTCGATCTCGAGTACGGCGGTCGCGAGGGCCGGGTCGCTCGGCAGTTCGATGTTCAACCCCTCGGGCAGATCAGTCACTGCGCAGCCTCCTTAGGGCACGTCGGGAGCGGGGCGTCGTGCCCGGCGGTCCAGGTGTCGATGGCCTGCACAGCCTCGTGCATCGTCGCCACCACGGCCAGCCGCATGTCACCGCGCGGAGCCTTGTCGGCCTCCTTGCAGTTGTCGATCGGCACCAGGAAGAGCTTGGCGCCGGCCTCGCGGGAGGCCGCGATCTTCTGCGGGATGCCGCCGATCGGGCCGACCTTGCCGGTCTCGTCGATGGTGCCGGTGCCGGCCACGATCTCGTCGTCGGTCAGCGATCCGGGAGTGAGGGTGTCGTAGATGCCGAGCGAGAACAGCAGGCCGGCGCTGGGGCCGCCGATGGTCGGGTCGATGTTGACGCTGACCTGGAACGGGAAGTCGAAGCCCGGACCGGGTGTGATGCCCACCCGTGTCTCACCCTCGATCTTCTTGGGGGTGATGTCGATCGTGCGTTCCTCGTCGCCGCGGCGTACGACGAAGGGCAGGGGCTGGTTGACCGGTGCCGCACGGACGGCGGTGACGACGTCCTCGCCCGACTTGATGGTGGTCTCACCAATCTTCAGCAGCACGTCGCGGACCTCGAGCTTGCCGGCGGCGGGCAGCCCTTCGCCGACGTTGAGCACCTCGATGACCGGCGTGATGTCGTAGCCCAGCTCCGTGAGCGCGGAGGCGACCGCGGAGTCCTGCGACGACACCATCTCGACGGCCGACTCGGTCTTCGAGTCCTCCTGCGTCTCGTCCGGCGCATAGACCGCGTCGTACGGGACGACCGCGTCGTCACGGCTGACCCAGGCGCTGGTCGCCTCGAAGAGGTTGACCGTGGACTGCGGCCGGGTGACGTAGACGGTGGTCATCCGCAGCTGGCCCTCGTCCCGGTAGGTCTTGTGGCCGGAGACCTGCACGATCTCCTTGCCGTCCTCAGCACCGAGTACGTCGACGGTCACTCCGGGCTGGTAGGTGACGTACGGCAGACCCGAGGTGAGGGCCACCACCCAGAGCACCACGAGGAGCGGGACCGCAAGGATCCCCGCCAGGGTGCGCTGCGTCATGCGCCAACCCTCTCAAACGAGGGCAACTACGACGCGTCGCGGGTGGGCCGGACGGCGATGCCGGTGCTGCGCTCACGGAGCCGCACCACCGGGTCGGCGCGCGGGAGGTCTTTCTCGAGGGCGTGCCCGAGGCGGCGTACGGCGACGTCGCGGTCGACCTCACCACGACGCGCGCGGCCCAGCCACGTCACCCACAGCATCGCGCCGAACGTGACGACGAGGGGCGGCACGAGCCACAGGAGGATGTCCACAGGCTCAGGCTAGGGACTCGTCGCCATCCCATGCGTGAGGCGCTCCTAGGGCGTGCCGACCCATTCGTCTGAGCCGTCGTCGAAGCGCTGGTGCTTCCACACCGGCACCTCGGCCTTGAGGGTGTCGATCAGTGCCCGGGACGCCTCGAAGGCGTCGCCGCGGTGGGCAGCGGTGGTGGCAACGATGACCGCGATGTCACCGACGGCGAGAGTGCCGATGCGGTGTACGGCGGCCACGCCCTGCACGTCGTACTCGACGGCGATCTTCTCGGCGACCTCGCGCAGCTTGTCGAGCGCGGTCGGGTGGGCGGAGTAGTCGAGTCCGTCGACGCCCTTGCCGTGGTCGTGGTCGCGGACCCGGCCGACGAACAGGGTGAGCCCGCCGGACTCCGCGTCGTCGAGGGCGGCAATCACCTCGGCCACGTCGAGCGGGGTGTCGCGGAGGTCGACCAGTCGTACGGCGTCAGTCACGGGCTCCACTCTATGAGCCGGTGAGTACCGTAGGGACATGGGTTTCACGAATGATCCGACCAGTCCCCCGCCCGAAGAGCCTGAGCAGAATCCCTTCAAGGGCACCCCGTTCGAGCAGCTCTTCTCCGGTGCGGGCGGCGGCGCCGGGTTCGGCGGCATGGACCTCTCTGCCCTGATGGGCCAGATGCAGGCGATGATGCAGCCACACGACGGCCCCATCAACTGGAACGTCGCCATCGACATGGCGCGGAAGGCCGCGGCCCAGCAGCCCGACCCCTCCCCCACGTCCCGCGACAAGGACGCCATCGCCGATGCCATGCGGCTGGCCGACCACTGGCTGGACTCCGCGACCGACTTCCCGTCCGGCGTCACCACCACTGCGGCCTGGAGCCGCGCCGAGTGGATCGTCAACACAACCGACGCGTGGAAGGTGCTGGTCGAGCCGATCGCCAGCCAGGCCGTCGAGTCGCTCGGCAACGCGCTGCCCGAAGAGGCCCGCGCGATGGCCGGTCCACTGATCGGCATGCTGTCGCAGGCCACCGGCGCGATGGTGGCCAGCCAGGTCGGCTCCGGGCTCGGCGCCCTCGCCGGCGAGGTGCTCGGCGCCACCGACATCGGGCTGCCGCTCTCCGCGCCCGGTGTGGCCGCCCTGGTGCCGACCAACGTCGCTGCGTTCGCGGGCGGGCTCGACGTCGGCGATGACGACGTGCTCCTCTACCTCGCCCTGCGCGAGGCGGCGCACCAGCGCCTCTTCGCCGCTGTGCCGTGGCTGCGCGAGCACCTGATCGGTGCCGTCACCGACTACGCCCGTGGCATCCAGATCAACACCGCGGGGATGGAAGAACAGGTCCGCGGGCTCGACCTCAGCAATCCCGCGGCCCTGCAGGACGCCTTCGAGGGCGGCATGTTCGACCTCGCCCAGTCGCCCGCCCAGCAGGCCGCGCTGCAACGCCTCGAGATCACCCTCGCTCTCGTCGAGGGCTGGGTCGACGAGGTGGTGGGCCAGGCCACCGCCGAGCGGATGCCGACGGCCGGCAAGCTGCAGGAAGCAGTACGCCGACGCCGTGCGGCTGGCGGTCCGGCCGAGCAGACCTTCGCCTCGCTCGTCGGTCTCGAGCTGCGCCCACGCCGGCTGCGTGACGCCTCCACGTTGTGGAGCTCGCTGCGCACGCGCCAGGGCACCGAGGCACGCGACGGAGTGTGGATGCACCCCGACCTGCTGCCGACGGCGGCCGACCTCGACGACCCGCTCGGCTTCCGTGAGGATGCCGCCGCGCCCGACTCGCTCACCGACGAGGACTTCGAGGCAGGTCTGCGGGATCTCCTCGACGGCACCGGCGACGACCGTCCCAAGGAGTGACGCTCCACGCCGACGCGCTCGGGGCGCTCGAGCGCTGGACCCCGCCGTCGACCGATCAGATCGCCCACCGCAACCGTTTCGTCGCCCACCTGCGCGCCCAGCCCGACGGGATGACCCGGGCGTCGTTCCCCGACCACATCACCGCCGGCACGCTGGTGCTGTCAGCGGACCTCGACCACGTGCTGCTCAACCTGCACCGCAAGGCGCGGCGCTGGTTCGCGTTCGGCGGCCACTGTGAACCCGATGACCTGACGCTCCTCTCCGCGGCAACGCGCGAGGCCGCCGAGGAGTCCGGGATCGCCGGGCTCGACGTCGACCCGGTGCCGGTGCATCTCGACGAGCACACGGTCGGGTTCTGCGACCCGCGCGGGCCGGTCGCCCATCTCGACGTGCGCTACACCGCGCGTGCTGCTGCGGACGCCGTACACGGGGTGAGTGAGGAGTCGCTCGACGTGGGCTGGTGGCCCGTCACGGAACTGCCCGAGCTGGAGCCGGAGATGCTGACGCTGATCGAGCTCTCGCGTGCGCGGTGGGCGCAGCGGGTCTCGTAGCGTCGCCGGCTCCTGGCGCGGGAGCAGTCAGTCGACCGGGTCGCCGTCGTCGGGCGGCTCCATGTTGGCCGAGGCCGACCAGCCGATGAGGTAGCCCTTGGCGCGCTCGGCCCTTGGGAAGCGATCGACCCAGGCCCAGAAGTTCGCGTCGTGCGCGGGCTCGAGCAGGTGGGCGAGCTCGTGGACGAGCACGTAGTCGATCACCCAGGTCGGCATGCCCTGCAGCCGTTCGGACAACCGGATCGACCGGTCGCCCGGCGTGCACGAACCCCAGCGTGAGCGCTGGTTGACCACCCAGCGCACCGATTCGGGCAGCGCGAGGCCGCCGAAGATCTCGTCGTTGAGCTGCCGGGCGCGGGCCATCAGCTGGTCGTCGCTGGGGCGCTTGCGGGCCTCCGCCTTCTCGAGACGGGCGACCATCTTGGCCACCCACGAGGCCTCGTCCTTCTTGCTCATCGTCGCTGGGATCATCACCACGAAGCGGTCTCCGTCGCGATATGCCGAGACCGTACGGCGCCGGCGCGACGAGCGTCGTACCTCGACCTGCGGCTCCTGGTCGGTCATGACGACCCACCAGCCGCCCAGGCGAGCAGCCGGTCGCGCGGCCACGTGTTGACGACCCGGTCTGCCTCGATGCCGGCGGCCTCGGCGCGTTCGCAGCCGTAGGGCAGGAAGTCGAGCTGGCCGGGCGCATGCGCGTCGCTGTCGATCGAGAACAAGCAGCCGATGTCGCGAGCGAGCTCGAGCAGCTTGGTCGGCGGGTCGCGGCGCTCGGGACGGGAGTTGATCTCGACCGCGACGTCGTGCTCGGCGCAGGCCTCGAACACCGCCTTGGCATCGAACTGGCTCTGCCCGCGGGTGCCGCGGTTGCCGGTGACGAGCCGGCCGGTGCAGTGGCCGAGCACGTTCATCCGGGGGTTGGTGATCGCACCGATCATCCGGCGGGTCATCGCGGCCTGCTCCATCTTCAGCTTCGAGTGCACGCTGGCCACCCGCAGGTCGAGGCGGGCCAGCATCTCGTCGGTCTGGTCGAGGTCACCGTTGTCGAGGATGTCGACCTCGATGCCCTTCAGCAGGGTGAATGCCCCACCCAGATGGGTGTTGACGGCGTCGACGACGTCGAGCTGGCGGGCCAGCCGCTCGGCGCTGAGGCCGTGGGCGACGGTGAGCCGGGGCGAGTGGTCGGTGAGCACGAGGTAGTCGTGACCGAGCTCGATCGCCGTGAACGCCATCTCCTCGATGGGCGAGCCGCCGTCAGACCAGTCGGAGTGCGAGTGCAGGTCGCCACGCAGGGCGGCCCGCAGCGTCACGCCACCCTCGGTCACCGGCCCACCGTGCTCGCGCTCGAGGCGGGCCAGCCGCTCGGGCAGTCGTCCCTGCGCCGCCTCGGCGATGACCGACGCGGTGCTGGCGCCGATACCGGGCATCTTGGTGAGCGTGCCTGCGTCGACGTGCGCGGCGAGCCCGTCACCCAGCGCAAGCACCGTCGCTGCAGCCGCGCGGAACGCCTTCACCTTGTAGGTGTCCTCTCGGGCGCGCTCCAGCAGAAACGCGATCCGGCGCAAGGCGCCCACGGCACCGCCGTCGTACGGCTCTCCGGCACTGGCTACGTCGACCAACTCTTCCTCCACATCCGCTTGCCGCCATTGTGGCTGGTCAGGCGCCTGTACGACGCGAAGCACCGCGTGTCCTGCACAGGCTCATCCCGCGCGGTACCCAGGTTCTCCACGGATCCCACGCTCCATCCACAGCTCTGTCCACAGGGTTTTCCACAGGGGTGGACAAGCTGCGCTGACCTCGGCGGCCGCGGACTCCTGGCGTTGCGCCCAGCTGAGGCCCGCGGCCCATCTGCGCTGGGTTCGGATGGGGAAGGCAAACGCCGGGTGGAGCGGCAGGGGGCCTCTTCTTCTGCGTGCGGGCTCCGGCTCAGCGGCCGCCGAAGACGGGCGCCCGCTTTTCACGCGCGGCCGCGACGCCTTCCTGCAGGTCGGCGGTCGCCAGCGTGACGGGCTGCGCCAGCGCTTCCCACTGAAGGCAGGCCTCGAGGTCGACGTGCCCGCTGCCGGCCAGCGCCAGCTTGGTGAGCCGGCTGGCGATCGGCGCGGTGCCCGCGATGCCGGCGGCAGTGGCCAGCACGTCGTCCAGGAATCCCTCGGGCGCGATCACGCGCGACACCAGACCCAAGGTCAGCGCCTCGTCAGCCCCGACCAGCCGCCCGGTCAGCAGGAGGTCACGTGCCGCGGCGCGGCCGACCACGTCGGGCAGCAGGTAGGTGCCGGCCATGCCGGCGTGCATGCCGAGCTTGACGAAGGGCGCGCCCAGGCGAGCCCCCGCCGCGGCGTACCGGATGTCGCAGGCAAGGGCCAGGCACAGCCCGGCGCCGATGGCGTGCCCGTTGACCGCGGCGATCGTCGGCACCTCGAGCCGCCGGATCGACAACCACGCGCGGTAGAACGGCATCATCCGCTCGCGCAGCTCGTCGACGGTCGCCTCGGGTTCGCTCGAGATCCAGTTCGTGTTGCCGCCAGAGCAGAACGCACTGCCCTGGCCCGTCACGACGACCGCGCGCACCGTGCGGTCGGTGGCGATCGCGTCGATGGCCTCGACCCACGAACGCGTCATGTCGTCAGACATCGCGTTGCGCTGGTCGGGGTTGTCGAGAGTGATGAGTACGACGCCGTCGGAGGGTCGCTCGAGACGCAGATGTGCGTAGTCGTGGTCAGCCATGGCGTGAGGATACGAGGGTCGGCCGGACCCCGACACGACCACGCTTGGAGGGGTGCCTCCTACGCCTGCGCTCAGGCGTGAAGTAGGGTCGTTCACGGCTCAGGGACACCCGTCCCGGGCACCGGCGGGCTTCCCCAGATCCCCCGCCGCGACGACCGAAAATTTATAGGCAAGGAGGCCGTCATGGCGGAGACCTGGAGCGGCGAGTTCTACTGCGTGAAGTGCAAGGAAAAGCGTGAGGCAGAGGGTGAAGTCAAGGTCAATGACAAGGGCACCCGGATGGCCAAGGGTGTCTGCCCCGTCTGCGGCACGAACCTGAACCGCATTCTCGGCAAGGGGTAACCAGCCCCCCAGCTGACACGGCGGCGTCATCCTCACGGGTGGCGCCGCCGCTGTTCATTTTCAGGCCCTGTGGATGACGGCCGCGCTCCCCTGCCCCGCGGTGCGAGGGTGGGCGGCATGCGTGACGACGACACGACCCGGTGGGTGCGGTTGCGATCGGGCGTCCCGGTCGTACGCCGCGACGACGGCCACCTGCAGGTCGGCTCCCACCCGGAGGCCAGCGTGGTCGTCAAGGCCACCGAGCCGTACGTCGACCTGTTGGACCAGCTGACCCACGGACTCGACCCCTCGGTGCTCGGGTCCGGCCAGGCAGCACTCGTCGCTCGTCTCGCCGCCGCCGGCCTGGTCGTCGACCCGGGTGAGCGTGATCGTCGGCTGCTCCGCCGCGCCGCGACCCTCGTCGAGATCGTCGGCTCGAGGCCGTGGCAGGACGACTTGGCCGCCCGGCTGGCCGACGTCGGCATCCGCACCGGCGTTGAGCCAGACGCGACCGACCTGGCCGTCGTACTCACCGCGGGCGAGCCCGACCGCGACCTTGCCGACCGCCGCCTGCACTCCGACCAGACGACGCTGTTCGTGGCCGCGATCGACGGAAGAGTCCGGCTGGGGCCGTGGGTGGTGCCGGGTCAGACGGCGTGTCTCCAGTGCCTCGACGCGCACGCCCGCGAGCGCGACGCCCGGCACCCGGTGCTGGTCGAGCAGTGGAACTCCGCCGAGCACGTGGCCGAGGTCGAGCCCTCGCTGGTGTCGCTCGCGCTGGCCTGGGCCTGCGCCGACGTCGTGCGGTGGTGCCATGCGCAAGCCCCGACGACCTGGTCGTCGACCATCTGGCTCGACGAGAACGGGCTGCCCGACATCCGGTCGTGGACCCGGCACGCGTGGTGCGGCTGCGGGTGGGCACTCGACGTCACCGGCTGACGCGCGGTCGCGTCACCACCACTCGCTGTCGAGCTTGCCCTCCATGGCCCGCAGGTGGGTGCGCGAGCAGGTGTCGCAGAAGGTGCGCTTACGGCCGCGCTCCACCGACGTGGTCCAGGTCAGCGTCTCGACCTCGGTCTCGACGGTCCGGCCGCAGAAGTCACACGTCAACACCTGATCGAGGCTACGCCCGTCACGCTCCGGACGCACGAAGAGCCGGGTACGACGACGGTCGTCGTACCCGGCTCTTGTCGGAGTTGTCACGCGGCGATCAGGTCAGGTGCTGGTGACTGGCCCTGATCAGAGAGCGCGGGCGAGAGCGAGACGTGCGTTCTGCGCAGCCTGCTCAGCCTTGCGGCTCATGCGACGTGCCACGGCCAGCTGGTGGCCGCGCCGCAACTGCTGCGCCTCTCCCAGGCGCTCGGTCATTTGTGCGCGCGCGAGACTTTCGTACATGAGATTCATGTCGTTACGTCCTTCGGTCTTCGAGTTGAGGTTCATCGAGGTGTGGCTTCTTTCGTGATGTGGAGGTCCGCCGCTCAGGCAGCCACCCCGTCGTCGGTGTTCTTGCGGGGTCGACCGCGTGGGCGCTTGCGCGGGATCACCACGCCTTGCAGGAAGAGCTCGCCGCCCCAGACACCCCACGGCTCACGCCGTTCGAGTGCGTTGTCGAGGCACATCGCCTGGACCGGGCAGTCCTGGCACAGGGCCTTGGCGTGCTCCACGTCGATGGGCGATTCGGCGAACCACAGGTCCGGGTCGTTGATGCGACACGGTGCCTGCGTCTGGAGTTCTTCCGATACGCGGTCGAGAACACTGATGGTCATGTAAGTCACCTCCTCTGCTGACCTGATCGCTGATCTGATGGTTCTGGAGAAACAGAAAGGCCGCGGATCCCTGATTCGGGTTCCGCGGCCTGGAGGCGCCGGTGCTGTTGGGTTTCAACAGGACGGTGGTCTCCAGGCAGTGGTCCCCGGGAACGAACCCTGGGCGGTCGCGACAACGGTGGCGTCCGTGCCAAAGCCGCCGAGCTGACGCACGGGCTCCGTGATGACCGAGCCAGAGCAGGCAGGGGTCGCGAAGGTGGCGCCGTGAACGGGCATGCCGAAGGACGGCTTGAGGGCCGTCATCGTGTAGATGTTCTTGGTCATGCGTGCCACCTCCTTCGGTGCTTCGTGCGCGAACCGTGCCAAGGTCCTGAGCGCGTGGACTGGATGAGAGAAAACTATCGCGCCGCCCGCGTAATGGGCAAACGATTTAGTGGGTATTTCCTTGAAATTCTTCGAGTTGTTGCTCAGACCAGCAGAGCGAGCACCTCGGAGCCGTACTTCTCGAGCTTCGTGGGCCCCACCCCGGCGATCTTGAGCAGGCCCGCATCGGTGCTGGGCTTGTGCTCGGCGATCAGCTGGAGGGTCGCGTCGGTGAACACGACGTACGGCGGCACCTCGTCGTCGCTGGCCCGCTCACGCCGCCACGTGCGCAGCGCCTCGAACAGCGCCTCGTCGTAGGACGCCGGGCAGTCGGCACACCGGCCGACCTTCTTCTGGGCCGCGGTGTCCAGGGGCTTGCCACACTCGCGGCAGTGCACGGCCTTGCGGTTGCGGCGGGCACCGGGGACGTTTTGGCCTTTGCTGTGAACCGTTCGTGAATCGGTGAGCACGCCGTCGAGGAAGCGTGACGGCTTGCGACTGGCGCGGCCACCGGGGTTGCGGGCGGCCGACCACGAGATGGAGAGCTCGCGGCGGGCACGGGTGATGCCGACGTAGAGCAGGCGGCGCTCCTCCTCGATCTCGGCGAGAGACTCGGCGTAGATGATCGGCAGGGTGCCCTCCTGCATGCCGCACAGGAACACTGCGTCCCACTCGAGGCCCTTGGCGGCGTGCAGCGTCGCGAGGGTGACGCCGTCGGCCACCGGGGCGTGCTGCTCGGAGGCGCGCCGGTCGAGCTCGTCGACGAAGCCACCGAGGTCGAGAGGGTCGGCGGCGGCGTACTCGACGGCCTGGTCGACCAGCGCTTGCAGCGACTCCCACCGGTCGCGGGTCTGGCCCCTGCTCGTGGGCGCCTCGGTCGACCAGCCCATGCCACCCAGCGTGGCCCGGACGATATCGACCAGCGGCTCGTCGGCGGACTGCCCGCCGCGCGCCGTGCCGCGCAGCATCGTCACGGCCTGGCGCACCTCGGGCCGGTCGAAGAAGCGGCGGGCGCCGCGGATGACGTAGGGGATGCCGCGGACGGCGAGCGCGTCCTCGTAGGCCTCGGACTGGGCGTTGATGCGGAAGAGCACCGCGATCTCCGACGCCGGCGTGCCCGCGGCGCGGAGCTCGGCGATGCGGTCGGCGACGTGCTGGCCCTCGGCCACCTCGTCGGGACACGCCTGCGCCACCACGGTCGGACCGGTCGGGCGCTGGGCCACGAGCTGGACACCCTGGCTCGGGGTGCCGGCCAGGATCTGGTTGGCGAAGCCGACGATCTCGGGCGTGGAGCGGTAGTTGCGGACCAGATCGATCGACGCCGTCTCGGGGAAGCGGGTCGCGAAGTCGCGTAGGTAGGACGCCTGTGCACCTGCGAAGGAGTAGATCGTCTGGGCGGGATCACCCACCACGCACAGCTCGTCGCGGCCGCCGAGCCACAGGTCGAGGAGGGCGTACTGGATGGGCGAGACGTCCTGGAACTCGTCGACGACGAACCACTTGTACTGCTGGCGCACCTGGGCAGCGACGCGCGCGTCGTCGGCGAGCATGCCTGCGGTGAACAGGAGGACGTCCTCCATGTCCATCCGGCCCTGCTCACGCTTGGTCTCCTCGTAGGACTCGAAGACGCCGGCCACCACCTCGGGCGCGACGTCTCCGACGCTCCGTGCGCGCTGCGGGGCGATGCGGGCGTAGTCGTGCGGCGAGACGTTGCTGACCTTGGCCCACTCGATCTCGGAGGCCAGGTCGCGCAGCAGCGCCTGGTCGGTGGTCAGCCGCCGTCGGCGCACGGCCGTGGAGAGGATGCCCAGCTTGGACTCGATCAGCGTCGGCAGCTCGTTGCCGTGGAGCCGCGGCCAGAAGAACCGCAGCTGCCGCAGTGCGGCCGAGTGGAACGTGCGGGCCTGCACACCGGAAGCGCCCAGCACCCGGAGGCGGCCGCGCATCTCGCCGGCCGCACGCGTTGTGAACGACAGCGCCAGCACCTCGGTCGGCGCATAGATGCCGGTGGCGACGCCGTGCGCGATGCGGTGGGTGATCGCGCGGGTCTTGCCCGTGCCCGCGCCCGCGAGCACGCGCACCGGACCGCGCAACGTCTCGGCGACGAGGCGCTGCTCGGGATCGAGCGCCGCGAGCAGGTCGTCAGTGGTGGGCACCGGGGCAGACAACGCGGGGAACAACTCCTGAACCGTCGTGGTTGGATCTGGTGCCAGTAACCCTAGACGTCCGAGGGGACAGTCCTGCGATGAGCGAAACCTTCACGATGTACTCCACCCCGTGGTGCGGCTACTGCCAGCGCCTCAAGGGCCAGCTCGACCGCGAAGGCATCCCCTTCGAGATGGTCGACATCGAGCAGGTGCCAGAGGCCGTCGCGATCGTCGAGAAGGCCAACAACGGCAACCAGACCGTCCCGACGCTGGTCTACTCCGACGGCTCTGCGCAGACGAACCCGTCGCTGATCCAGATCAAGGACAAGCTCGCTTCGCTGGCGTGACCCGTCCGGCAGCGCGGCGGGGCTACCAGCCGCCGGCCAGTGACTGGCCGACCCAGTGCTCGAGCAGCGACGACGAGATCGACACGCTCTGCGGTACGACGACCCTGCCGGCCGCCGCGTCGGCGATCAGCTGCTCGCGGGTGAACCACCGGGCCTCCTCGATCTCGGCGCCGTCGACGTCGATCCGGTCGCTCGTCGCCCGGGCCATGAAGCCGACCATCAGGCTGGCGGGCAGCGGCCAGGGCTGGTTGCCGAAGTAGGCCACCTCGCCGACCGGGGTGCCGACCTCCTCCATCACCTCGCGGCGCACGGCGTCCTCGAACGTCTCGCCCGGCTCGACGAAGCCGGCCAGTGTCGACCAGCGGCCCGCGGGCCACAGCGACTGGCGGCCGAGCAGGATCCGCTCGTCGGGCGACCCGGGCTCACCGAACGTGACGGCCATGATCACGGCCGGGTCGGTGCGCGGGAACTGCGGCTTGCCGCACGACGTACACACGAGCTCGTGCCCGGCATGGCGGGACTCGAGCTTGCCGCCGCAACGCGGACAGAACTTCGTCGCCCAGTGCCACTCGGCCAGGCCGATCGCGTGGAAGAGCAACGGTGCTTCGTCCCGGCCACCCTCGGCGAGATGCCTGAAGACCCCGCGCAGGCTGACCCATTCCTCCGGCTCCCCCGGCACCGTCGTCGGGTCACAGAGCAGCGCGAACCGGGTGACGCCGTCTCGCTCCCCCAGCAGCACGCGGACGCCGTCGTCTGGCGCGTCGGCCGACGCGACCCACGAGACAGCCCCTTCGACCGGTCGGATCAAGGTGCCCGAGACGACCAGCACCTTCGTGGTCGGGTCGGCCCAGCGAGCCGCCAGCCAGTCGTCGTCGGTGCGCAGCATGCCTTCGCGGTTGTGCGCGTGGGCCGAGAGGGCCAGGTGCGGAAGGCTGGTGCTGCGGTCGCTGGTGTCCTGGGTGGTCACAGCGCAACCGTACTTGGGTAGTTTCCACACCCATGAGCACCCACATCGGCGCCGCCGCCGGCGATATCGCACCCACCGTCCTGATGCCCGGCGACCCCCTGCGCGCGAAGTGGATCGCCGAGACGTTCCTCGACGACGCCCGCTGCTACAGCCAGGTGCGCGGCATGTACGGCTACACCGGCACCTGGCGCGGCCAGCCCGTCTCGGTCCAGGGCTCCGGCATGGGCCAGCCGTCGCTGGCGATCTACGCCCACGAGCTGTTCACGGAGTACGACGTGCAGTCGGTCATCCGGGTCGGCTCGTGCGGCGCGCTCACCGAGAAGATCGCCATCCGCGACGTCGTCATCGCCTCGGCCGCGTGCACCGACTCGTCGATGAACACGCACCGCTTCCACGGCTACGACTACGCCCCGGTCGCCGACTTCGGCCTGCTGAGGGCGGCGTACGACGCGGCGGTCGCCCTCGGGATCGACCCGCACGTCGGGCTGATCTTCTCGAGCGACTCGTTCTACTCACCGCGCGTCGAGCTGATGGCGCCGATGGTCGAGCACGGCGTGCTGGCGGTGGAGATGGAGGCGAGCGCGCTCTACACGCTGGCCGCGAATCACGGTCGGCGTGCGCTGGCGATCTGCACTGTCTCCGACCACATCGTCACCGGCGAGGAGACGACATCGCAGGAGCGGGAGCAGACGTTCGGCGCGATGGTGGACATCGCGCTCACTGCTGCGCTGGCCTGAGCAGCTCCGCCAGCCCGGCCCGGTCGGGCAGGTCCGTCGGCTCGACAGTGTGACCGGTGCGCACGTAGTGGAACGCCGCGCGCACGCGCTCGAGGTCGATGCCGTGCAGCTCGGCCCATGCCACGCGGTAGACGGCGAGCTGCAGCGGATCGGCCATCTCGTGCCGGTTGGTCTTCCAGTCGACGAGCAGGAACCCGTCGCCGTCGGTGAAGACCGCGTCGATGCGTCCTCGCACGACCTGACCGTCGAGCACCAGCGCGAACGGCGCCTCGACGGAGTGCGGCAACCGGTCGGCGAACTCGCCTGCCTCGAAGGTCGCGATCAGCTCAGCCAGGTCGTCTTTGTCGTCGATGCCGGTGTCGAAGCGACCGGGCAGCTCGTCGGGGTCGATCAGCCCCTGCTGCCCGAAGCGCGACTCCACCCAGGCGTGGAAGCGGGTGCCGAACCTTGCCGACGCCGACGGCTTGCGCGGCATGGGCCGGGCCAGATCGGCTGCGAAGCGGTCGGGATCCTCTCTCAACCGGGCCAAGGACGTGGCCGAGAGGCTGCTCGGCAGGCTGACCTCGATCGTGTCGGCGCGGTCACGCCGTGCCTCGCCGAGCAGTCGGGTCAGCTCGGCGTCCCACTGGGCCACCTGGTCGGCGATCAGGATGTCCTCGACCGCCTCCTCGGGCTCACCGTCGCGCAGCTGTTGCTCGGCAACCGCGAGACGCTTGGCGGCATCTGCACGGCGCTCGACCTCGGCCGTGTGGTGCGACATCGGCCACTGCTGGTCGGGGTCGTCACTCGCGTAGGGGCTGACGCCGGTCTTGCCGACCGGCGGCTGCCAGGTCTCGGGCTCGCCACCCCAGCCCTCGACCGCCTCTCTCGTCGCCAGGAGGTACGAGGACGCGCCGAGCCCGCGCTTGAGCGACGGGTGCCAGCACCAGGCGCTGGCGAAGAGGTCGTGCCGGGCGCGGGTCCACGCGACGTACGCGAGCCGGAGCTCCTCCGTGGCCTCGTGCTTCTTGGCGGCCGCGGCGTACGCCTTGATGTCGTCGGGCCGGTGCCCACCGAGCTTGGGCAGGTCGCGGTAGTCGCCGCGCAGCACGTTGGGCATCACGGACGGCACGGTGAGCCAGCTGCTGCGGGACTGGTTGGTGGGGAACTTCTGCTCGGTGACGCCCACCAGGAACACGGCGTCCCACTCGAGCCCCTTGGCGCGGTGCACCGTCAGCAGCTTGACGGAGTCGGCCTCCGACGGGGTCGCCACGTCGAGACCCTGACCGAAGCTGTCCTCGGCCTCGAGCCAGGCCATCAGCGCGGGCAGGGTGACCTGTCCGTCGACCGCCTGGAACTCGGCGACCGCCTGCACGAACAGGTCGAGGTTGTCGCGTCGCGCGCCAGCGGCCGGGCTCACCGATGAGGCCAGCTCGATGTCGATGCCGGTCAGGTCGATGATCCGGCGGACGAGGTCGAGGATCGGCTCGTTGGCGGCAGCACGGAGCCGGCGCAGCTCTGCAGCAAGCAGGGCGAAGCGCGCGGACGCCTGCGCGGAGTAGGGCAGGTCACCGGGGTCGTCGAGCGCATCGCCGAGGGCCGCCATCTCGGTTGGATCGGACCCGTCGACCGCGGAGGCGAGCTCGTCGGCGACGCTCGGCGCGTCCGTCGCCCGGCGGCCTGCGGGGCTGGCCAGCTCTCGAGCCCGGCGACCGAGTAGCGCGAGGTCGCGCGGACCGATCGCCCAGCGTGGCCCGGCCAGCAGGGTCAGCAGAGCCGGGTTGGCGGTCACGTCGGAGACCAGGCTCAAGGTGGCCACCACCTCGGCGACCTCGGGCAGCCGGAGCAGCCCCTTGAGGCCGACGATCTCGACCGGGATCTCGCGCAGGGTCAGCGCGTCGAAGACGTGGGCGGCGTGCGCGTTGTTGCGGGTCAGCACGCCGATCTCGTTCCACATCGGCGTCTCCATTGCGTCGCGGGCGGCGATCACCTGGTCGGCCAGCCAGTCGAGCTCGTCGTGGTACGTCGCGTGCAGCGCCACCGTCACCGACCCGTCGGCCGCCTCGGGCTTGGGCTCGAGCGGCTGCACCTGCGCAAGGTCGGCGTACAGCGCGGAGGCGAGGTGGTTGGCGGTGTCGAGGATGCGGCGGTCGGACCGCCGGTTGACCGTGAGCGGGAACGTCGTCGGGTCGCCGTCGAGAGCCGGGAAGTCGTGGCCGAAGTCGAGGATGTTGGAGACCGACGCGCCGCGCCAGCCGTAGATCGCCTGGTTGGGGTCACCGACTGCGGTGACCGGATGTCCGAGGCCAGAGTCGGGGTCGGGGCCGGAGAAGAGCCGGCTGAGCATCAGCGCCTGCGCGACCGAGGTGTCCTGGTATTCGTCCAGGAGCACCACCTTGAACTTGCCGCGCTCGATCCCGCCCACTTCGGGGCACTGCTCGGCCAGCCGGGCGGCGAGCGCGATCTGGTCGGAGAAGTCCATCAGCCCGAGGTGAGCCTTGAGCGCGCGGTAGCCCGCCACGAGATCCAGCAGCTCGGCCCGGCGGTCGATCGCGAGAATCGCCTTCTCGTTGACCGCCCGGTAGGTCACCCGCGACTCGTCGGCCATCCCGTCGACGAACAACGAACGCTCGGCGGCGTCGTGGGCACGCACGGCGGCGGGGTCGACGAGGTGCTCGCTCATCTCGGCGTCGAGTGACAGCAGGTACTGGACGACGTGCGTCGGCGAGTCGGTGAGGTGCTCGACGTCACCGGTGTGACGTTGTACGGCGCGAGCGGCCAGCTGGTAGCGCGAGGCGTCGGCGATCAGCCGGGCGTCGGGCTCATGGCCGATGCGCAAGCCGTGCTCGGACAGCAGGTTGGCGGCGTAGGAGTGGTAGGTGGAGACGGTGGGCTCCTCCACCTCGTCGGCCTCGTCGACGGCCCGGACGCCCGGCACCGCGACCAGCCCGGCCGCGCGCAGCGACGACCTGATGCGGTGCGCCAGCTCGGCGGTGGCCTTCGTCGTGAACGTCAGGCCGAGCACCTCGTGCGGCTCGACCCGGCCGGTCGCCACCAGCCAGACGACGCGCGCGGCCATCACGGCTGTCTTGCCGGAACCGGCGCCGGCGATGACGACGGCCGGCCCGAGCGGTGCGGTGATCGCCGCGAACTGCTGGGCACTGAACGTGAAGTCGGTGCCCATCACGTCACGCAGCTGCTCGGGCGTGGTGATCTCGCGCGCCGTCATGACAGCACCGAGCCGGAGCTCTTGTCGGGACAGATCGCGGTGAATGCGCACCGCTCGCACTGCTTGCCGGGTCGTGCCACGAAGTCCTCGGTGCGCAGAGTGCGTGATACCTGCATCAACTGGCGCTCGACCAACGTGGTGCCGTCTGGGCCGGGCTGCTGCGGATCCTGCGTCTGCTCCTTGGGCAGCTCGGTGCCCTTGCGCAGCTGCACGAGCTGGGCCCCGCCCGGCTCGGCGGGTCGCCCGACCAGCTCGTCGGCGGCACCGTGCGCCACGGCGTGCTGGTAGACGCCGAGCTGGGCGTGCTCGGCGACCTCGCCCGCGGTGGGTGGGTACTTGCCGGTCTTGAGGTCGACCACGACGACACGGCCGGCCTCGTCGAGCTCGAGGCGGTCGGCGTAGCCGTGGAGGCGGATCGCCTGCCCGTCGGGCAGCGTCACCTCGGCACGCACCTTCGCCTCGGTCGACAGGAGCACGCGCGCCCCCGGCCGCTCGTGCCAGGCCACGAACCTGGCCAGCGCGTCGTGCACCTCGGCCCGCTCACGCGACGCAGACCACGGCGTGCGGAAGTCCATCCGGCCCCACACCTCGTCAACCAGGCGCATCACGTCGTCCATCAGCTCGGGCCCGCTCGCCAGCTCGTCCTTTGAGATCCGGTCGGCGAGCGCGTGTACGACGTTGCCGAAGCCCTGCATTGCCGAGCTCGGCACCTGGCCGCCCGCCTCACGGGTCAGGAACCACTGCGCCGGACAGCTCAGCAACCCCTCGACGGCGCTGGCTGAGAGCACCAGCGGCTCGTCGCCGGGCCGGACCGGCTGGTCGGCACGGCTCGGGCTGCGCAGCCCCCACCACGTGGACGGGTCGGCCTGCGGGGCCACCGCGCGACCGTGCACCTGCGTTGCTGCGAGCATCGCCAGCCGTCGTGCCGCCGCGTCGCGCAGCGACTCGGGCTGGGCCGGATCGGCGAGAGTGCGGCGCAGCTCGGCGACGAGCCCGGCGAGCGACAACGGCCGCTTGGGTCGCCCGACACGGTGCACGGGCGTGACCCCCAGCTCGTTGATGAACCTCGACGGCTGCTCACCGTCGTCGTCGGGCGAGGCGACGGCCGTGACGACGAGTCGCTGGCGGGCACGGGTGCTGGCGACGTAGAAGAGGCGGCGTTCCTCGGCCAGCATCGCGGTGGTCGTGACGGGCGGCAGCAGGTGGTCGCGGCTGATGCGGTCGGCCGAGAGCAGGGAGTCGCGACGCCGCAGGTCGGGCCAGCTGCCGTCCTGCACGTGGGCGACGACGACGAGCCGCCACTCGAGGCCCTTGGACCGGTGCGCGGTGAGCAGCCGCACCGCCTCGCCGCGCACCCCGCGGTCGGCCAGGGTGTCGGCCGGGATCTGCTGGCCGACGAGGGTGTCGAGGAACGCCTCGACGGAGGTGTGGCCCTTGCGCTCCTCGGTCTGCGCGGCCACCTCGAACAGCGCGCAGATGGCGTCGAGGTCGCGGTGGGCAAGCCGTGCGCCATGCCCGCCGTTGCGGGTGGCCGACCGCAGGCGGCGACCCCAGTCGGTGCCGTCCCACAGCACCCAGAGCACCTCTTCGACGGTGTCACCCGCGGCCAGCGACTCGCGCGCGGAGGCCAGCAACCGGGCGAAGCGCGATGCCCGGTCGACCGACTCACCCGTCAAACCTTCGAGGAACCCCGGCTCGACGACCGCCCGGCGCAGGAGCGCGCGGGACGACGAGCCCGTGTCGTCACGCTGGCGCAGCACCCGGGCCAGGGCGCGTACGTCGGTCGCGTCGAGGCCGCCGATGGGCGAGGTGAGCAGCGAGTCGATGCGGTCGTGCCCGACGTAGCGGGGATCCTCGGGCTCGTCGACACCGGCGTCGACCACAGCTCGCAAAACGTCGAGCAGCGGGAGCACGGCCGGCTCCCGCGCCAGCGGCGTCTCGTCGCTGGCGACCTCGACCGGCACGCCCGATCCGGCCAGCGAGCGCCGCAGCGCCGGGATCGTCGCGCGACCCGAACGCACCAGCACGGCCATGTCGGCCCACGCCACTCCGTCCTCGAGGTGGGCGCGCCGCAACAGATCGGCCACCTGCTCGGTCTCGGCCCGCGCGGTGTCGAAGGTCAGCACCTCGACGTGCCCGGGCCCGAACTCGTGCACGACCGGAGTCGGGTGCCGGAACGCGTCGTAGGTGCCGGCCGGGATTGCGCCGGTGATGCCGATGCCGGCCGCGATCGAGCGCGACGCCGTGAGCAGCCGGGAGCCGAACCGCCTGGTGGTGCCCAGTGCGATCACCGGCGCCGCTGCCCCGCCGGCCTGCGGGAAGTCGTGGGGGAAGTCGAGGATGCCACGAACGTCGGCTCCTCGGAATCCGTAGATCGACTGGTCTGGGTCACCCACCACCACCAGGTCGCGGCCGTCGCCCGCGATCGAGCGCAGCAGCCGCACCTGGCTGGGGTCGGTGTCCTGGTATTCGTCCACGAACACGGCCGTGAACCGCGCCCGCAGCTCGTCGCGGTGCAGCTCGGCCTCGACGACCGCGCGCGCGACCAGGTCGGCGTAGTCGATCGCGCTCTGGTCGCCGAGGTTGTCGAGGTACTGCGCCATGAAGGCGCCCGCCGCCTCGAACTCCGGCACGCCCTCGGCCCGGCCCAGCGCCACGAGGTCCTCGGGGTCGAGCCCACGCTCGCGTGCCCGGGCGAGCACCGCATGCACCTCGCGCGCGAACCCCCGCGTGCCCACCGCAGCCCTGAGCGAGTCGGGCCACCGCACTGCTTCTGGCGTGTCGGCCAGCAGCTCTTGCAGCACGACGTCCTGCTCGGGCGCGGACAGCAGCCGCAACGGGGCGGCGTACAGCTCGGCAGGCGCGTAGCGACGCACCAGCTGATAGGCGAAGGAGTGGAAGGTGGAGCTGATCGAGGTGGCGGTGGTGCGGCCGAGGCGTGCGGTGACCCGGTCGCGCAACTGCTCGGCGGCCTTGCGCGAGAAGGTCAGCGCCAGCACGGAGTCAGGCTGCGCGCCCCGCTCGACCCGGTCGACGATCGCCTCGACCAGGGTCGTCGTCTTGCCGGTGCCCGGCCCGGCCAGCACGAGCAAGGGACCGCCGGGGTGCTCGACGACCCGGCACTGGTCGGCATCGAGCTCGGGGACCGCGACCGGCGCGTGGGCACGCGCCAGCTGGTAGGTCGCGGCTCCGGCTTCGGTCATGCACCCAGCCAAGCAGAGGGCTCCGACATGTCGGCGGAACGGCCTACCGTTGGGCCATGACCACCACCAACGAAGCCGTCATCGTGCTCTCCCGCTCCCTCGACCAGACCGGGGACGTCCTGGCAGCGGTCCACCCGGACCAGCTCGCCCTGCCCACCCCGTGCACCGACTGGGACGTCGCCGAGCTCATCGGTCACATCACCTCGAGTCCCCGCAACTTCCTCGCGATGCTCCGCGGCGAGGAGACCGACTGGTCGGCTGGCCCGGTGCCGGCCACCAGCGGTTGGGCGGCAGAGTTCCGCGCGGCGGCCGACGACCTCATCCACCACTGGCACCAGCAGGGTGACGACGCCGACGCCGGGCAGGTCGACTGGCAGACCGCCGAGATGGCCGTCCACGCGTGGGACCTGGCTCGGGCGACCGGACAGTCCGTCGACGCCTTCGACCCGGAGGTGGCAGAACGCGGACTGGCCTTCATGAGCGCCGGGCTGACCGACGACAATCGCGGTCCTGCGTTCGCGTCCCCGGCCCCCGTGCCGAACGACGCCCCCGTCTACGACCGGCTCGCTGGGTGGGCCGGCCGCACGCCGTAGTGCCTCAGGGTGCTCGTGACACGATCGACGCATGAGCATCCCCACCAGCGGCTACGCCCACGTGCGACTGACCGTCACCGACATCGACCGGTCGCGCGCCTTCTACGACGACGTGTTCGGGCTGCCGGTGGCCTTCGAGATGCCCGAGAACCCCGACGAGGAGACGAAGCAGCAACTCTCGTTCCTGTTCGGGGGCGTGATCTACAAACTGGGCGACTCGCTGCTGGGGCTGCGTCCCGTGGCCGACGACGGCTTCGACGAGGACCGTTCGGGTCTCGACCACGTCAGCTTCGCCGTACCCGCGCGCTCCGACCTCGACGCCGCCGCCACGATGCTCGACGACAAGGGCATCACGCACGCGGACGTCAAGGACATCGGGGCCGGTTTCATCCTGGAGTTCCGCGATCCCGACAACATCGCGCTCGAGCTCTTCGCGCCGGCCTGAGCGTTCACGAGAACAGGCACAAACGCCGATTCCGGGCCGATATCGGCCCGAATCGGCGTTTGTGCCTGTTCTGCGTGACAGGTCTGGTCAGCCGAGGTCGACGATCGCCGCCACCGGGCCGCCACCGTCGGGGCCCTGGTGCGCGGCGGAGACCGACACGAAGACCGCCGGGTCGCCGGTGACGGCAGCCGTCACGCCACCGACCGCGGCCTTGATCTGGCGGTGCCAGTGCACGTCGGAGTCGTCGAGCATGGCGTTTCGGCGACCTCGCACTGCACCGTCCTGCGACACCTCGCACTTGAGGAAGACGTTGACGAGCTTGCCGTCGAGGTCGGAGGTGTGCGGGCGCTCGGGCAGGTCGAGACCGGCCGAGCGGATCGCGTCCCAGATGCCGTCGGCGTCGAGAGCGTCCTTCATGACCGAGTGGCCGACGCGGTAGCGCCCACCCACTCCGGTCGCGTTGCCGACGACGACCACCTGGGCGACGTCCAGTTCGACGCCTGACGAGCAGGAGGCTACGGCCGAGAACAGCGAGCGGTCGTGCATGACGTCGGCGTCGGTCGGCATCTCGATCTCACCGAGAGCGACGGCGATGCCGAGCGCCGTACATCCGTTGGAGAGGTCCATCGACTCGTGGGTGTGCTCGGTCCACACCGTCTTGCCGCGCGACTTGGCGTCGCGGATCGTGTGGACGGTCAGCAGCGGCGTCTTGGTCTGCACGTAGTGGACGTCCGCGACGTCGGTGATGCCGGCCTTGTCCATCGCGACCTTGACCGCGTCGGCGACCTTGCTGACCATCGCCACGCGGCCGATGTCCTCGGGCAGCAGCACCTCGCTCATCGCGAAGCCGACAGTCAGCCGCGGCTCGTCGGTGGGCTCGGCGTCGGTCGTCGCGAAGATCGTGGCGTGCGGGCTGATCACGCCGTCGGTCCCCCCGGACCACACGATCGGGATCTGCTTCACGGCGTCGGCGTCGGCACCCTTGGCCACGAGCACCTCGCGGAACGCGCGGTCGGAGATGATCCGGGTGTAGTCGTTCACCCCGCCGTTGCCCTCGGTCTTGCCGATGATCGCGATGACGCGGTCGGCCGCCATCACCCCCTCGTCGATGAGCTTCGCGAGCTCGGACGCGTCGGCGACCGAGTGGATCGGGACCTTGCGGACTTCGATGGCGCTGGGCATGGGTTTCCTTTCGGTGGGGCGTTCAGTTCGGTACGACGACGGTGCCGGCATCCTCGCCGGTGACCGCGTCGACAATGTGGTCCAGGTTGGTGATCACGGCGCGACCGCCGCCGTTCTCGACGAAACGGCAGACGGCGTCGACCTTCGGGCCCATCGACCCGCTGGCGAAGTGTCCTTCGGCGGCCAGGCCACGCATCTCGGCGACCGTCACGCGACCGAGCGGTGCGGCCTCGGGGGTGCCGTAGTGCAGCACCGCGTTGGGCACGTCGGTGGCGATGACGAGCACGTCGACGGTGATCGACCGGGCCAGCAGCGCGGCACCGAGGTCCTTGTCGATGACGGCCTCGACACCTTCGAGCACACCGTCTTCGCGGCGTACGACGGGAATGCCGCCACCGCCGTTGGCGATCACCACGAACCCGGCCTCGACCAGTGCGTGCACGGCCGGCGCGTCGATGACCTCGAGCGGCTCGGGCGAGGCGACCACGCGGCGCCAGCCCTTCTCGCCGCGGTCCTGCCAGGTCTCGCCGTGGTCCATGAGATGGCCCGCCTCCTCGGCCGACAGGAACCGGCCGATCGGCTTGGTCGGCGAGGTGAAGCCGGCATCGTCGGCGTCCACGCGGGTGCGGGTCACGACGGCGGCGCTGCGCTTGTCGACGCCCCGGCGAGCCAGCGACGCGTCGAGCGCGTCCATGAGCACGAAGCCGAGCGTCCCCTGCGTCTGCGCTCCACACCAGTCGAGCGGCACGGGGGGTACGACGGCTGCGGCGAGCTCGTTCTTGACGAGCAGATTGCCGACCTGGGGACCGTTGCCGTGGGTCACCACGACATCGACCCCGGCGGCGACGAGTCCGGCGACGGCCTCCATCGCGGCCTCGGCGGCGGCGATCTGGTCCTCCGGGCGCGCCCGCCCGTCCACGTTCGTCATCGCGTTGCCGCCGAGCGCAAGAAGGACCTTCATGGCGACGAACCTAGTGCCGCGAAAGGAGCCCGGGCACCAGCAACAACGGCCAACGGGGAGCCCGGAAGCGGGCACTTCTTGCCAATCGTCAGACCCGAGCCGCCTCCAGCGCCCGAACCCCGGCAGCCAGATCGGCATGGCTCCGCGGGAAGATCACCCGCAGCTGTGATCCGAACGTGACCAGCCCGACGCGCTTGATCTCCTCGTCGGTGAGCAGGTTGAGCGCGGCGAACGTGATCAGGCTGCCCTGGCTGTGCGCACACACCACCACGTCACGGCCGGTGCCGGGCGTTGGCGTGATGGTCGCGGATGCGCTGGGCGAGATCGCACGCGCAGCGAGTACGGCGCCGGGATGAACGGGTGGACCGCGTGCGGCCAGAGCACCACGACGTCCCAGACGATGTTGGCCCCGCGACGCAGGGTTGGGGACTCGGAGCGCGCCGCGCGAGCACGTGGTGGTCACCGTCGGTGGCGCGGAAGAAGCGCGATCGCACGTCGCCGTCGACCTGCTTCACGCGCGGCCGGTCGAGCAGGTCCGCGGGCGGCGTGCCGCTCACTCCGTGGACGCGCAGCTCCACCCAGGGAGCCCGCGCGTCCACGCCGCTCATCGCAGTGCCGCCCCCTGCTCAGGCACGAGCCATGGTTCCTCCGGTGGCGCCGGAGGACCAGCGTCAGCGGCCGCCGGCGACGCGCAGCGTGCTGCCGGTGACGTACGACGCCGCATCGCTCATCAGCCAGGCGATCGCGTCGGCGATCTCGGCCGGCTCACCCGGACGCCCGAGCGGGATCCGCGCCGAGACACGTTCCAGCCGACCAGGGTCCCCGGCGTCCTCGTGGATGCGCGTGCGCACCATGCCCGGTGCGACGCCGACCACCCGAACCCCGCCCTCGGCGACCTCCTGGGCCAGCCCGATGGTCATCGCGTCGACGCCGGCCTTCGCCGCGGCGTACTGCACGTACTCCCCCGGCGACCCGAGCGTCGCGGCGCCGGAGCTGACGTTGACGATCACTCCGCCCCTTCCGCCGTACGTCGTGGCGAGGGCCCGCACCGCGGCCCGCGCGACATAGAGGGCACCGGTCAGGTTGAGCTCGACCGTGCGCGCGATGACGTCGACCGGCGTCTCCGCGAGTGGGCCGACGTGGAGCGTGGCGCCGGCGTTGTTGACCACGCCGGTCAGCCGGCCGCGGCGCGCAGCCTCGACGAAGAGCGCGTCGACGCCAGCAGCATCAGCCACGTCCGCGCGAACGACCACGCACTGGGCGCCGGCGTCCTCGACGGCGAGCCGGCACTCCTCCGCGGCCTCATCGTCGCGCGCGTAGCCGAGCACCAGGTCGTGGCCGTCGGCCGCGAGCCGGAGGGCGGTGGCGGCGCCGATTCCTCGGGTGCCGCCGGTGATGAGGGTGAGGGGACGTTCCATGCGCGTCAGTCAATCAGCTTCGTGCACGGCGTGCCGGAACGGCGAGAGGGCAAGTGCGAGAGCGACCAGCACGAGCCCGGCGGCCCCGATCCACATGACGGGCCGGAAGCCGAGGGCGTCGGCGAGCAGCCCGCCCACGGGTGCACCGACGACGATCATCGCGCGGTTCACGGACCGCATCGTGGTGTTCATCCGACCCTGGAGAGCGTCCGGCGTCGCTGCCTGGCGGTAGCCCATCGAGTTCGCGTTCGAGACGCCCAGCGCGATGCCGTAGAGGAACTGCCCGCAGGCAACGACCACCAGGGCCA
Organism: Nocardioides sp. InS609-2; assembly: GCF_023208195.1. NCBI lineage: Bacteria > Bacillati > Actinomycetota > Actinomycetes > Propionibacteriales > Nocardioidaceae > Nocardioides > Nocardioides sp. InS609-2. Next base: position 1,419,055 of record NZ_CP060034.1, read on the forward strand.
GCACGTGCGCCTCCTCACGGCCCGGGGCGAGTACGACGATCGCCCAAGCGACCGGCATCAGGATCTGGCACCCGATCACTGTCCGTCCGGCACCCCACCGCAGACCGAGGCGGGTCGCCGCCAGGCTCCCGAGCAGGCCGCCCACCCCGGCGGCCGCGAGGACGACGCCGAGCTCGAAGGCGCTCAGTCCGAGCCCGATCAGCGCGAAGGGCACGAACACCGTGGTGAGGGCGCTGTTGAACAGGAACCAGCCGTGGGTCGTGATCGCGAACGGCGACAGCACTCGGTGACGGTAGACAAACGCCAGCCCCTCCCCGATCTCGCGGCGGAGGTGGAGCTTCCCGTCACGGGGCGCGACCGTCTCGGAGACCCTGACGGTGGCGGTCAACACACCCGACACCAGGTAGGACAGGGAGTCGACCAGCACCGCCAGCGGCGCCCCGAGCGCGGTGACGAGGGCGCCGCCGACCACCGGCCCGGATGTCTGGGCCACCGACGCGCTCTGATCGAGGCGCGCGTTTGCGGCGAGCAGCGCGGATCGCGGCACCAGCCGTGGCAGGAGCGACTGGGTCGCCGCGTCGTTCAGCAGGGACAAGGTGCCGAACACGACCATCACGCCCATCAGGACCGGCAGCGTCAGCCGGTCGAGGAACCACAGGAGCGGGATGACGCCGAGCAAGACCGCCCGCCCGAGATCGGTGACAACGAGGACCGGCTGACGACGACGGCGGTCGACGAGGGCCCCGACGACCAATCCGAGCAGCAGATAGGGAAGCCACCGTGCCGCGTTCACGAAACCGACGTCGGCGGCGGAGCCGCGCAGCGTCAGGACCACCAGGACCTGTATCGCGACCGTGGTGACGTAGCTGCCGAAGCCGGAGACTGTCTCGGCGAGCCAGAAGCGGGCGAACCCCTGGTGCGCGAACACGTCTGGACGTCGCCCAGGAGCGTTGCCGGGCGACGTCACTGTCCGGGCAGTCCCCACCAGGTGTCGAGCCGCGCCACCGCAGGCGCCTCGCGACCGTCGCGCAGCAGCCGCGCCGTACGGAAGAGGTACGCCGCGATGCCGGCGCCGCCCTGCATCCAGCCGACCCCCGGCGGCAGCAGCGGGTCCTCGTTGCGGTGCTCGACAAACCGCCAGAAAGCGTGCGGCCCGTCGGTGATGGCACGCTCGACCAGGGCGTCCGCCAGCCGAACGGCGAAGGCCAGATCGTCGTCCTCTCCCCCGCGCTGCCACGCGTCGAGGAACACGTCGCCGACGCCGGCAAGCTCGAGCGCGCTGAACAACAGCGACGTGCCGGTCGGGCCGTGGCACCAGGTGAAGGTGGCGTCGTCGAAGTCCTCGATCGACGGGATGAAGTGGGGTACGACGAAACCTCCGTCGCTCGTGTCGCCCAGGGTCACGAGGTGCTCGGCCCCGCTGCGGGCCGCCGCGACAAGATCGGGCCGGCCGAGGTCGGCACCCGCGACGGCAAGAGCGGCCGCGATGCCGGCGATGCCGTGCGACCAGTTCGGCATCTCCCTGGGCACGTCGACCTCGACGTTCTCGCGGAAGCGAATCGGCACGAACCGCCAGTTGGTGCCGGTCTCGACGGGCTCCGCCTCTGCCATCAGCACGTCGACCGCATGCTCGGCCAGGCCGGTTGCGGCCAAGACACCCTGGCGCCTGCACCAGAGGGCGCCGAGCAGGATGCCGGCAGTGCCGAGGGTGGCGTCGTTGATCCGCGCGTTCGGGGTGAAGAGCGGCGGCTCCAGATAGGCCTGCGGCCAGCCGTTGGAGGTGGCCAGCTCGGCCAGCCTCGCAACAACGGCATCGGCCCCCGGGGCCTCCAGGGCGGTGAGGACTCCCAGGTCGCTCACGAGTCCTTCGAAGTACGAGTACGCCGTGGTGGTGGCGAGCCCTCGCCGTACTCGGCTCGCGATGCCGTCGGCGAGCGTCGTCTCCTCAGCCGTCCACGGGCGAGCCAACCCGATCTCGGCAAGCACGTGCGCGAGGCCGCCGACGCCGCTGTGCATGGCGTCACGGTCGTCGGGGACGCCGTCGCTCTCCGGCGGGACCGACTCGGGGATCCACGGCCCGTCGTCCCAGCGCACCTGGTCGAGCACCCAGCGCCAGCCGGCCTCGGCGAGGTCGGCGTAGGCGTCGGGCTCGGGCATCAGGCGAACCGACGCCGGTGCAGCGCCTTCATCTCGGCCTCGAGCTCCAGCGCCGGTCCGTCGACGACGACACCGGGCGCTACGGCACTGATCGGCAGCGGCAGCACCGGTCCCGGCGCGACGCCCCACTCGTCCAGCCAGCCGGCGAGCGCGGCCGAAGAGACGGCGTACACGATGCGGCCGAGGCCCATCCAGCCGTGGGCGGCTGAGCACATCGGGCAGTGCTCGCCGGAGGTGTAGACCGTTGCCGCGGCGCGCTCCGCCGACATGAGGTGCGTCGCAGACCACCGGGCGATCTCGAACTCGGGATGGCGGGTCTCGTCGCCGTCCTTGACCCGGTTGCGGTCGCGGAACCGCACCTCCCCCGCGGCGTCGACGAGCACCGAGCCGAAGGGCTCGTCACCGTCTGCCAGAGCCTCGCGGGCCAGGTCCACGCAGGTGCGGAGGTGGGCGAGGTCGAGGTCGTTGATGCTCATCGCAGGTCGGCCTCGCGGACGGGCAGGGCCGGCAGGCCGTCGATGCTGACGGCGTTGCGCTCGACCCAGTAGCGGTCGTAGTGCGCCTGGTCGCGCCGCGCGGCGTGGCGGTCGAGGAGATCGCGTTCGGCGACGAACTCCATGTGCGGCACGGAGAAACCGCAGGAGTCGGCGATCCGGTCGCACTCGACGACGATGATCGACCGCTGCCCGAGCTCGCGCTCCTTCGAGAACAGCGGCCGCAGCAGGTCGAACTCCGGCTCGCCCGCGATCACCACCCGGCCGCGACCCTGCAGGCGCACGATGGTGGGCGGACCCTCGAAGGCGGTGAACATCAGGGCGATCCGGCCGTTCTGACGCAGGTGCGCGATGGTCTCGGCGCCGCTGCCGGTGTAGTCGAGATAGGCGACCGTCGTCGGGTCGAGCACCACGAACGTCCCTGCCATCCCCTTGGGCGACGCGTTGACGTGCCCACCTTCGGACGGTGCCGTCGCGACCACGAACATCGGCTGGGCCAGCAGCCACTCACGCAGCTTCGGGCCGATCGTCTTCATCACTTTGCTCACGCGTCATGCTCGCATTTCGAGCAGCGCCGTGAGCGTCCTGGTGCCGACCGGCAGGCCGTGCTCGTCGTAGTAGGCGAACATCGCGCGCAGCCACGCCTCCTCGCGGCTGCTCGGCTCTCCGGTCGGGCGCTCCACCACCACGTCGACGCCCGCCTCCGCAGCGAGCTCGGCGACGGTGGCCTGTCGCGAGGCCAGCTCGTACGTCGCACCCTCGTGCCCGGGTTCGGTGAGCACGATGGCGGCCACTTCGGACACCTCATCAAGGTCGGCGAAGCCGAACTGCACTTCGGCCCGGTACGGCAGTCGCACGGTCTGCGTCAGGTCGAGGTTCTGCAGGTACGCGCCCGGCTGGAGGATCGTCCACGCCAGTCCCGAGCGTCGTACGACGTCCTCGGCCTCGGCCTTGCCGACGTGGTGCGGCATCGCCGGCGTGTACGGCGAGGCCACAGAGTGGAACACGATGCGGGCCACCCCGGCGTCGCGTGCCGCCTCGACCACGGTCGTCACGTACGCCGCCTCGTCCGGGTGCATGTTGGGCGCGATGACGTACGCCGCGTCGCAACCGCCCAGCGCGCCGGCGAGGTCCGTCCACACGTCGCGACCGAGCGGGAGTGCCGTGTGGCCGCGCCGCTCCAGCGCCGCGCAGACCGCTCGCCCGGTCTTGCCCGTGCCACCCACCACCGTGGTCCTCATGCGCCGAAACCTACGCTGGCGCCATGGATGCACCCCTCACCGCCGACGCGGTGGTGACCGCCCTCGAGGCCCACCGCGACGAGAACGAGCTGGCGACCGTACGCCGACGCCTCGCTGCCGACGAGCCCGCGATCGGGATGCGCATGGCTGACCTCTTCGCGACCGCGAAGTCCTTCACCTCGCTCCCCCTCGACGAGGTCGAAGCCCTGCTGGAGCACCCGGCGTACGAACCCCGGATGGCCGCCTTCTGCATTCTCGACTTCCAGGTCCGCGGCCGCCTGGACGACGAGGCGCGCACCGAGCGCTACGACCTCTACCTGCGCCGCCACGACCGCATCACCACCTGGGACATGGTCGACCGCTCCGCGCCGCGTGTCGTCGGCGGTCACCTGGTCGGCAGCTCACTGGCTCCACTGCACAAGCTGGCTGACTCGGCCGTCCCGCTCGAGCGCCGTACGGCGATCACGGCGCCGCTCTACTTCGTGAAGTCGGGCAGCTTCGCCGACCTGGCCGGCGGCTTCGACCTCGCCGCACGGCTCGCCACCGATGCCGAGCCGGTGGTGCAGAACGCCGTCGGCATCTTCCTCAAGCACGCCGGCACCGCCGACGAGGCCGGCCTGCGGTCGTTCCTCGACCAGCATGCTGCCTCGATGCCGCGGCCCGGTCTGCGGCTGGCGATCGAGAAGCTGCCGCCCGGGGTGCGGGCGGCGTACCTCCTCTGACGCCTGCGGACCCGGCTCTCGCGGCGACCTCGGGAGGTGGCCCGGCCGTTGCAGATAGCCTTTGCTCCGGCACCGTCACCGACATCGGGAGACATCTTGAGGCTTCTTTTCACGTCCGGGGGCGTCACGAACCCGAGCATCCACGGGGCGTTGGTCGACCTCTTGGGCAAACCGATCGCCGAATGCAACGCCCTCTGCATCCCGACGGCGGAGTACGGGCACCCCATGTGCACTCCAGCCTCGGCCTGGCGTTTCATCGCCGGCCAGACCCCGGGACCCATGTGCGACCTGGGCTGGAAGTCGTTGGGCGTGCTCGAGCTCACCGCGCTGCCCAGCATCGGCGAGGAGCGCTGGGTCCCCTGGGTCCGGGGGGCCGACGTCCTGCTGGTGGACGGCGGCGATGCGACGTATCTGTGCCACTGGATGCGGCAGTCCGGACTGGCGGACCTCCTGCCGTCCCTGCCCGACACGGTCTGGGTGGGGATGAGCGCCGGAAGCATGGTGATGACCCCCCGCATCGGTGACGACTTCGTCAACTGGAAGCCGGCCACCGGGGGCGACAGCACCCTAGGGATCGTCGACTTCTCGATCTTCCCGCACCTCGGTCACGAGCTCATGCCGGACAACACCATGCACGAGGCGGAGAAGTGGGCGGCCGGCCTCGGAGGTCCGGCGTACGCCATCGACGACGAGACCGCCATCAAGGTGACCGACGGCACCGTCGAGGTCGTCTCGCAGGGGCACTGGAAGCTGTTCCCCTCGTAGGCGTCCCCGTCGATCCGCGCGGTCAGACCTGCCGACGCGCAGCAAGATGGATAGCCAGACCGGGTCGACCTCGGGGGCACCGATGGCTCGTGGTCACCCGTCGAGCAGATCGAGGTCGCGCACGCAGAAGCCGTGATGGGCCCACTCCTCCCCCAGGACGGTGTGCAGGCACCTGAGCGCCGTACGCCCGCGGGCGTACGGCGGCCAGCCCGGCCCATCGGGCACCGGCGCGGCCGCCGAGAGCTCCTCGGGGGTCACAGTCGCCAGCCACCCCGTCAGCTCGGCCGCCTGCGCGTCGCGCACGGCCAGCACCTCGTCGAGGCTGGGTGCGGCCGCTCGGTCGATGCCCTGCTCCTCCTGGTCGGGCACGAAGTCCGTCGCCAAACCGATAGCCGTGAACGGCTGGGTCGAACCGAGGCAGCAGCGCCGAAACCACGAGTCGTGCACGAAGACCAGGTGGCGCAGGGTCTCGACCGCCGACCACTCACCGCCGACCCGCTCGTGCTCCGATCCCCGGGGCATCGCGCGGAGGCGCTCGGCCGTCGCCGCCCAGCCGGCCTGCAGCTGCCGATGGCCCTGCGTCAGGTCGGCCGGGTCGGCCGAACGGATCAGCAGCCGCACCGGATGCCGCCTGTCCAGCTCGGCCTCGACGTACGACGTCACCTCGACCCCGTTGACCACCAGGTTGCCGATCAGGCCGTCGATCTCGGCGTCCTGCATCACCACCCCGACGAAGCGTGCTCGCGTGAGGTCGCACTCGCGGAACTCCGCGTCGGTCAGGTCCTGTTCCTCAAAGGTCGCCATGCCCGACAGTGTGTCGCGGAGCGCCGACAGTCGCGTGCTGACGTTGATCCACCGCGAGCGGGCCCGAGCACGCGACTCGCTCAGACCAGGTCGACCTCGGCGTGCAGCGCACCGTCGGCCAGCTGCGCGTAGCCCGGGCCGCGGTCGAAGAACGCGTCCTCGCGCACCCACGCTGCCCGCGAGCCACGCTCGGCCTCGGTCGCGGCGGCGTCGTGGCCGAGTGAGTCGTCGTCGAGCGAGCCGGTGAGCACCACGCCGTAGTCGGCCAGCGCCGCCTCCGGCGAGACCTTGCGCCAGACCACGTCGCGCACCACCAGCTCCGGGTCGCGGACCAGCGGGTCGCCCCAGCCGCCACCACCCGTCGTACGGATGCGGATGACCTCGCCGGCCTTCACGATCTCGTCGTCGGCGAGGGCATCGACCACGCGTTCGTTGGGGCCGCCGGCGTCGATGGTGACCTCGAACGGCTTGCCGGCCTTGCCGCCGCGCACGCCCCAGCAGGCCAGGATCGAGCGGTCGGCGATGGACATGAAGTGCCCGTCCTTGACCATCCGGATGTGCTTCTCGTAGCCGAGGCCGCCGCGGTACTCCCCCGCGCCGCCGGAGTCCATCGCGAGCCCGAGCGACTCGACGAGGAACGGGAACCGCGATTCGGTGAACTCGCTGGGCAGGTTGCGGGAGTCGGGCACGACGTGGATGGTGTCCTCGCCGTCGGCGTAGTAGCGCCCGCCGGAGCCGCCGCCGAGCACCTCGCGCATCAGGTACGAGCGGCCGTCGCGGTCGTCGCCGTACACACCGGTGTAGCGGATCGTCTCCTGGTCGGCGGGCATCTTGCCGTCGACCGCCTTGGCGACGACGCCGGCGAGTACGCCGAGCAGCCGGAGGATGACGAAGGTGCGCGCGTTGGTCGGCGCCGGGAAGACCGGCGTCAGCAGCGTGCCGGGCTCGGGGAACCGCATCTCGATGAGCGGCACGATGCCCTCGTTGACGTCGAGCTCGGCCATCCGCTCGGGCGACTCGGCCAGGTTGCGCAGGATCGGCGCGAGCCACTTCTTGAGGAAGACGCCGTCGCTGTAGTCACCGCAGTGGTTGATCGGTCCCTTGGCCTGCGGGCTGGTGCCGTCGAAGTCGAGCACCAGCCGTTCGCCGTCGGGGTCGTCCTTGGGTGTGCGGGTGAGGGTGATCCGCTGGGTGTGCAGCCTGGGGTCGTCGACACCGTCGTGCTCGGCGTAGTCCTCCCAGGTCCACGAGCCGACCGGGATCTGGCTGAGGATCTCGCGGCGGTACGTCGTGGTGGTGCGGTCCAGGATCGCGTCGAAGCACGACTCGACCGTGGCGACGCCGTACCTCTCGAAGAGCTCACCGAGACGTCGGGCACCCATCAGGCAGGCCGAGCACTCGGCGTCGAGATCGGCGGCGAGCGACTCGGGCATCCGGGAGTTGCGGGTCATGATGCTCAACGCGGCCCGGTTGGGCACACCCGCGTCCCAGAGCCGGATCGGCGGCACCATCAGGCCTTCCTCGAAGACGCTGGTGGCGTGGCTGGGCATCGAGCCCGGCACCGCGCCGCCAATGTCGTCGTGGTGACCAAAAGCCTGCACGAACGCGACGACCTTGCCTTCGGCGAAGACCGGCACCGTGACGCAGAGGTCGGGCAGGTGGCCGATGCCGCCCTCGGAGCGGTAGACGTCGTTGTGGAAGAAGACGTCGCCCTCGCGCATCTCCTCGATCGGGAAGTCGCGGGCGACCGGGTGCACCAGCGCGGAGTAGGACCGGCCGGTGAGCTTGCGCAGCAGCCGGTCGTGGATGCCGGCGCGGAAGTCGTGCGCGTCGCGGATCATCGGGCTGCGGCTGGTGCGGCCGATGGCGGTCTCGACCTCCATCTCGACACTCGCGAGCGAGCCCTGCACGATCTCGACCAGCACCGGGTCGGCGCTCGCGCCGGCGTCGTCGGTCAACATGCCGTAGGGGAACTGGGTCGGCGCGCGCCTGCTCATGCTTGATCCCTCTTGTCGACTCGAGTCACGATGATGTTGAGGTAGTCGTCGACCCGGGCACTGAAGCCCGGGTGCAGCGGCACCGTGGAGCCGAACTCCTCGATGATGGCCGGGCCGTTGATCACGGTCCCCGGTGGCAGCTCGGAGCGTTGGAACAATGCGGTGTCGACGTACCCGATCTCCGCGTCAAAGCACACTTCTCTCGTTGGTCGAGTAGCCCCCGAGGCACGAGGGGGCGTATCGAGACCCTCCGCCTTCCGGATCTCCGGCCGCTGGATCGGCCCGATCCCCGACGTCCGCACGTTCACCCACTCCACCTGCTGCGAGTCGTCAGCAGAGAAGTCGTAGCCGTACAACGTCTTGTGCTCCGCATGGAACCGGTTCGCCACCTCGTCGAGCGCGGCCCGGTCGAGCGGCCCGTCGGGCACCGGCACCCGCACCTCGAAGGCCTGCCCGAAGTAGCGCACGTCGGCGGTCCGCTGGAAGACGTGCGTCTCGTCGGCGAAGCCCTCGGTGGTGAGGGCAACGCGGGCCTGCTCGGTGAGCGCGTCGTACGCCGTCTGCAGGGTCGCGGGGTCGACCGACTCGTGCAGCGCGACATGGGTCTGCACGTAGTCGTTCTTGACGTCGACGGTGAGCAGCCCGAACGCCGACACGTTGCCGGGGTTGGGCGGCACCAGCACGGTGGGGATGCCGAGGATGTCCATCAACCTGCAGAGCAGCAGCGAGCCGGAGCCGCCGAACGTGGTGAGGGTGAAGTCGCGGACGTCGAGCCCGCGCTTGACGGTGACCTGGCGCAGGGCGTTGGCCTGGTTCCAGGCGGAGATCTCGAGTACGCCGGCAGCACAGGCCTCGGCCGACATGCCGAGCTCCTTGGCCAGCGCCTCGATGCCCGCCTTCGCCGAGTCGGCGTCGAGCGGGATCTCGCCTCCGAGCAGATGTGGCGGGATGCGGCCGAGGAAGACGTGCGCGTCGGTGATGGTGACCTGGTCGCCGCCCTTGCCGTAGCAGATGGGACCGGGGTCGGCGCCCGCCGACTGTGGCCCGACCTTGAGCGTGCCCTCAGGCGAGAGCCAGGCGATCGAGCCGCCGCCGGCGCCGACGGTGACCACGTCGATCATCGGGATCTTCGACGGGTAGGCCCCGACGCTGCCCTCGGTGGTGAGCGCAGGCTGGCCGTCGATGACGACCGAGACGTCGGTGGACGTGCCGCCGCCGTCACTGGTGAGGACACGGTCGAAGCCGGCCACCTTGGCGATCAGCGCGGCGCCAAGGGCGCCCGCGGCAGGCCCGGACAGCACGGTGGTGATCGGCTGGTGCACGACCTCGTCGGCCGACAGCACCCCGCCGTTGGACTTCATCACGTAGAACGGCACCTTGCGGCCGCCGTACTCCTGGAGGCGTCGGCTGATGTTCGTGACGTAGCGGCTGAGCCTCGGCTTGACCGCCGCGTCGACGAGGGTGGTCATGGCGCGTTCGTACTCGCGGTACTCGCGCAGCACCTCGCTCGAGATCGAGACGACCGCGTCGGGGTGCTCCTCGGCGAGGATCGCGCGCATCCGCTCCTCGTGGTCGGGGTTTGCGTAGGCGTGCAGGAAGCAGACCCCGAGGGTGTCGATGCCCTTGGCCCTGAACCAGCGAGCGACCTCGCGCGCGCCGTCCTCGTCGAACCGCCGCACCTCCGCGCCGGTGAAGTCGAGCCGACCGCCGACCGCCTTCACGAGGTGCCTGGGCACGATCCGGGGCGGCTTCACCCAGAAGTAGGAGTTGCCGTAGCCGTCGGGCACCGACTGCCGCGCGATCTCGAGCATCGCGTCGTAGCCCTCGGTGGTGATGAACCCGAGCGCGTCGACCTTGCCCTCGAGCAGCTGGTTGGTCGCGACCGTGGTGCCGTGGCTGACCGCGGCGATCGCGCTGCCGTCACCCTCGGGAAGCCCGAGCAGCCCCAGCACCTTGTCGATGCCGGCCATGAACCCGTCGGCCGGGTCGGAGGGCGTCGAGGGGGTCTTGGTGGTGACCAGCTCCCCGCTCTCCTCGTCGAGGGCGACGACGTCGGTGAACGTGCCACCGGTGTCGATGCCGATGCGAATCCTACGCGTTGCTGGCTCAGACATGGGGACCATTCAAACGACCGTGTACGACGGGCTGCGAGGTCACAATCTGCTGACAAAATGGGCGATCGTTGTCAGGTCATGCCATGAAGTGCAGCGGCTTGGGGAAGGGCTTGGGCACATCGTCGACGCCATAGTTGAGGCGTCGGGTCGGGGCGGTCAGTTCATCGGACATGGCAACGCTCCTGCCTAGGTTGCTTCGTACTCAAGACCCGCGCGGGCAGGCCAACAACCGCCGTTTCCAGATGGCTCGATTAGCAGGCCTAATGGAGCTTGCGCGGCAGGCGCGAACGTCCGGCCGGACTGGACAGGCAACACAAGATCTACGTCCAGAAGCGCTACAGATGATCCGGTCGGGATCCCAACGCTCGGCGCGAGGTCAGCCGCAAGGCATCCGCCCGGGTACGGCGCGGGAGGGGTTTGGCGACATCAGTGAAGACGTCAGCTCTCGAGGCAGCCCTCGTCCTGGCCGATGGCGATCCACTGCTCGGCGTACACCTCGTGCTCGGCTCCGTGGCCGGCTATGTATTCGGTGTACTCCATGACGATCAGCTCGTCGATGGCCTCACAGATGTCGTCGTCATCGTCGTCATCGGCCGCCACGTCCGGGGCGTAGCGGTCGACCAGCTTCCGGGCGCCCGCGACACCTCTGCCCACGAAGTCATCGGCGAACCGCTGGGGTGCGAAGCGACCCTGCTTGGCCGCATCTGCCAAGGTCTCTTCGAATGCTCCCCGGTAGCTCTCGAAGAAGGTCAGCAATGCCTCGGCCTGACGGCGCGCGTCGGGGCGCACCTCCCGGCGGAGGTCGTAGAGCTCGGTGATGTCGGCGACCGAGGCGCCCCGGGCAGCGAGGGCGGTGACCAGGCGGGTCACGCGCACGAACCGTTCCAGGCCGTCACCTGCCTTCGCGAGCTCGACGAAGGCGCCTGACATTGACGTAGGCATGGCGATCCTCCAACCCGGCCGGGGGTGTTGCACCCAGTGCACCGGATCGGCGGCCGACCTGTCATCGCCAAAGATGGGTGACCCGTCGATGGGTCAGTGCATGGCCAACGGCGCGTCTCGGCAGTCCCGGAGCCGCCGGTTCGGGTACGTCAAGGCACACGAGGTGCGGATCGTCCGGGGCGTTGATGGGCCGTTCCTCGACAGGTCCTTGTCGTGCTCAGTTCGCGAGGCTGACACGTATTCGTCATCTTCAGTCACAATGGGGGGATGCGCGACGACCTCATCGACCTGCTCCGCACGATCGACCCTGCACAGCTGGGCGACCGGATCAGAACTGCGCGCCTGCGCGCGGGGCTGACCCAGACCCAGGTGGCGGGTGACGCGGTCTCGGTCGGATACGTCTCGCGGATCGAGAGCGGACAGCGTCGGCCGGACACCGGGCTGCTCGTCGGGATTGCAGATCGGCTCGCCGTCACCGTCGATGAGCTGCTGCTCGGTGTCGCGCCCGACCACATCGCCGAGCTGCGGCTCCAGCTCGACCACGCGGAGCTGGCACTGGCCACGGGGTCGCCTGACCAGGCGCTCGAGATCGTCAGCCGGATCCTCGCGGATCCCGCGGTCGAGGAGCTCACCGACCTGCGTCGCAGCACCTGCTACCTCCGCGCAAGTGCCCTCGAAGCGACCGGTGACCTACAAGAGGCGATCCTCGCGCTCGAGGACCTCGCCGAGACATCGCCGCCGGACCTGGCCTGGATCGACGGTCTGGCCGCACTGAGCCGGTGCTACCGGGAGTCAGGCGAGCTCGGCCGCGCGATCGAGGTCGGCACCCAGGGGACCCGGCGCGTCGAGGAGCTCGAGCTGGACGGGGTCGACGAGGCCATCCGGCTGACCCTCACCCTCGCAGCGGCCTACTATGAGCAGGGTGACGCCGCCTACGCCGCTCGCCTGTGCCGGCGCGGGATCGAGCGCGCGGAGGCCATTGCTTCGCCCGTTGCGAAGGCGATGGCGTACTGGAACAGCTCGGTCATCGAGTCGATGCGCGGCAACGCCGCAGCAGCGCTGCCGATGACCCGTCGCGCCCTGGCCGTGATCGAAGCTACCGACGACGCACGCAACATCGCGCGACTGCGCACCCACCTGGGCATCCTCCAACTTCGACTCGACCCGCCGGAGCCCGAGGAGGCGCTCGATCTCCTGACGCATGCTGCCGACGATCTCGCGTTCACCGGTGCGGGGCCGGCCGACCTGGCCGACAACCGGATCGCACAGGCGCGCGCGCGGTTCCTGCTCGGGGACACAGACGGCGCTCGTCGTCAGGCCACCGAGACCGCGACGGGGGTTCGTTCCGGCATGCCGCTACTCGCCGCAGACGCGTTCGCCCTGCTCGGTCAGATCGCAGTGCACGAGGATGCGCTCGACACCGCCCGCAGCCACTTCCAGGAGGCGGTCCTCCTGCTCAGTGGAGTGGGCGCGGACCGCGCGGCCGCGCAGCTGTGGTTCGAGCTCGCCGGGTTGTTCGAGAGCGTCGACGAACCCGCGTCTGCGCTAGACGCCTACCGTCGCGCCGCAGCGGCAACCGGGCTGATGGCTCCGTCCTCACGCCAGGTGACACCGGCGAGGACACGCTGACTCCGGGGCGTCAGCAGCACCAGCGGTTTGACATCACCACGGGCGCGGAGTCCAAGCTCGCCGAGTCCGGCGTCGCGGCGGTGACCACTCCCCCGACTCCCAGCAGCGACAGCATGGCGACGACTCCGACGAGGATCCTGTGCGTTCCGCTCATGATGACTTCTTTCTGGCCCCGGAAGACCGGAACGGTAGTTTGACAAGATTTTGTCACATATTGGCAAGGCTTGTGGCAGAATAGCCCTACATTGCGTTTCGAGGCACCACCCGCACATCAGATCCCCCATCTGGCGGTGTGTGTCTCGGGAACGCGGCACAGAGAAGACGCATCGACCCCGCCCGGTCAACCTCCCCCCGGAGCCGTAGGCGGGGTCGAGCGCCGTCCGGGCCCTGATCGCAGGCGCGGCCGACGGTCACGCGCCTCCGGGAAGCCGCAGCCCGCGCGGGCGGGCCGGCAGTCTCCGGGCTTCCGCCCCGGTCACGGCCGAGTACGTCCCTCGAGACCAAGGTGGCCATGGTGGTCTAGCCCAGCTGGCCTCAGCGGTCGGCGCCCTCGACGGCCGCCGCGATCTCAAGCAGCCTCCGGTCGGCGCCATGAGGGGCGACGATCTGGATGCCGACCGGCAAGCCGTCGACGGTGTCACCGGTGGGGAGGGAGATGGCCGGGCAGCCGGTGACGGTGATGAAGTACGCCGACTTCATCCAGTCGAGGTAGGTCTCCATGGGCTTGCCGTTGATGTCGGAGGGGAACTCCTGATCGGCGGGGAACGGCGGCACCTGTGAGACCGGCAGCACGAGGACGTCGTACTGCTCGAAGAACAGGCGCATCGCCTCGGCGAGCGAGGTGCGCTGGGCGTACGCGCGGGCGATGTCGGCGCCGGTCAGGCCCTGGCCGAGGCGGATGTTGTCGGCCAGTGACTGCTTGAAGGAGTGGGGGTTGTCGGCGAGGAGCTTCCCGAACTTCGCCTGGAAGTGCCAGGCGCGGAGGGTGCGGAAGGTGTCATCGGCGAGGCTGAGGTCGGGGTGTGCACCCGTGACGTGAGAGCCGTTCGCCGTGAACGTCCGTCCGCCTTCCTCGACCACCGCGGCGACCCGGTCGTCGACCTCGAAGGCGCCGCCGAGGTCGATGCTCAGCGCGACCCGGAGCCCGGACAACGAGCCGGCAACCGGAGACGCAAACACGGAGCCGGGGTCGCCCAAGGCCATCGGCGCCCGCGGATCCGGGCCGGCGAGGACAGAGAGGAGCAGCGCCAGGTCGCCGACGTTGCGGGCCATCGGTCCGGCGACAGACGTCGTCTCCCAGTGGTTGCGCTGCGGCCACTCCGGCACCCGGCCCAGCGACGGGCGCATGCCGACGACACCGCAGAACGACGCCGGGTTGCGCAGCGAGCCGCCCATGTCGGAGCCCTCCGCGAGCGGCACCATGCCGGAGGCCAGCGCGCACGCCGCTCCCCCACTCGAGCCGCCGGCGGAGAAGCGCGGGTCGACGGGGTTGAGCGTCGTACCGAAGATCGTGTTGAAGGTGTGCGACCCGGCGGCGAACTCCGGCACGTTGGTCTTGCCGATCGTCACCGCGCCGGCGCGGCGTACGCGCTCGACGACCAGCTCGTCGTTCTCGGGCACGTGGTCGGCGAAGAGCGGCGAGCCGTACGTCGTGCGCCAGCCCCCGACCGCGTGGGTGTCCTTGAAGGCGAACGGGAGCCCGTGCAACGGTCCGACCTCGTCGCCGGACGTCAGCGCCTCGTCGGCCTCGGTCGCGCCGGTGCGAGCGCGCTCCTCGTCGAGCGAGACGATCGCGTTGAGCCCGGGGTTGCGTTCGGCGATGCGCGCCAGGTGCAGGTCCATCAGCTCGCGCGCGGAGATCCCACGGTCGGCCACGGCCGCGACCATCTCGCGCGCGGTGGAGTCGACCGTGAGGTCGGTCATCGACGACGCCCGAGTACGGCGCCCGCGAAGACGCCGGCGAGCACGAGCCCGGCGCCGACGGCGATGCCCGTCAGGAAGTCCTGCTGGGAGCCGACCGCCGGGGTGGCCGCGGGGGCGGTGAAGACCTGGCCGACCTCTGCCGGGGCTTGGTCTCGACTCCGCTCGACCGGCGGGGTGGGCGAGGCGCCAGACAGGACGTTGCCGACGTTGCCGAAGAACTCGCCGGCCATCTTGCGCGAGACCGAGGTGAGCATCCGCTGGCCGACGCCGCCGACCATGCCGCCGACCACTGCGTCGGCGTCGTAGGTGATGCGGGTGGTGCCGTCGCCGGCGTCGTGGAAGGCGACGGCCACCTGGGCGCCGATGGTGCCGGGAGCACCGGCGCCCTGGAGGTCCATCATCAGCGACTCGTGCGGCTGGAGGTCGTGGAGCTTGCAGGTGCCGGCGTACGTGCCCTTGATCGCGGCGACGCCGGCGGTGACGGTCATGTCGTAGGAGTTCTCGCCGGTCGCTTCGAGCCGCGAGCAGCCCGGGATCGTGCGCACCAGGACGGCCGGGTCGAGCAGCGCGTCCCAGACCTGGTCGATGGGTGCATTCAGGACGTTCTCGCCC
Source organism: Nocardioides sp. InS609-2 (assembly GCF_023208195.1). Classification (NCBI taxonomy): domain Bacteria; kingdom Bacillati; phylum Actinomycetota; class Actinomycetes; order Propionibacteriales; family Nocardioidaceae; genus Nocardioides; species Nocardioides sp. InS609-2. The sequence goes on from NZ_CP060034.1 coordinate 1,434,455, forward strand.
GTGAACTTCATGAGGTCTCCTTGTGGGTCAGGCGCAGCGCGTAGAGGTCGGACGGCGAGATCGGCATCGACGTGATGGTGAAGCCCTCGGCGTCCTCGATGGCGGCCGCGATCGCGGCGGAGCCGGGGATCACGCCGGCCTCGCCGGCGCCCTTGATGCCGAGCGGGTTGAGCGGCGACGGTGTCTCGAGGTGGTCGATCTCGATGGTGTCGGGGACCTCGGTGACGTAAGGCATCAGGAAATCCATGAACGATGCGTTCTGCAGCTGGCCGGACTCGTCGTACGCCATCTTCTCGTAGAGCGCACCACCCACGCCCTGCGCGACACCGCCGTGGATCTGACCCTCCACGATCATCGGGTTGATGATGTTGCCGCAGTCGTGGACGACGGCGTACCGCACGATCCTGATCTCCGCGGTGTCCGGATCGGTCTCGACGATCACGGCGTGCATGCCGGAGGCGAACGTCGCGCGTTGTGGTGAGTAGAACTCCCGACCTTCCAGACCGGGCGACTCGCCCTCGGCGACCGGCGGCTTGCTCGCGTCGCCCACGGCGAACTGGGTGGCAGCCTTGGAGGCCTCGTCGAACGCGTAGCGCAGCGGGTTGGACAGCACCGCCACCGTGCCAAGTGCGAGCTGGGCGTCGGTGCCGCGCACGCGCACGATCCCGTCGATGATCTCGAGGTCGTCGACGTCGGCCTCGAGCGCTTCCGCCGCAATGCGTAGGGCCTTCTCCTTGGCCGACTTGGCGGCCAGGTGCACCGCCGAGCCGCTCATCACGGCCGCGCGCGACGCGAACGTGCCGACGGCGTACGGCATCTTGCGGGTGTCGCCGGAGGTGACCTCGACGTCCTCGATGGGTACGCCGAGCTCGTCGGCCACGAGCTGCGCGAAGACGGTCGCGTGCCCCTGGCCCTGGGTGGTGAGGCCGATCGCGACCTTGACCTTGCCGGAGGTCTCGATGTGGACGTGCGCGCCTTCGTAGGGTCCGACGCCGGTGCCCTCGACGTAGCAGCCGAGGCCGATGCCGAGCTGCCGCCCTTCCTTTGCCGCCTCCGCCTTGAGCGCCGGGAAGTCGTCCCAGCCGATCAGCGCCTTGATCTTCTCGAGCGACGCCGGGTAGTCACCCGAGTCGTAGGTCAGCTCGCGGCCGTCCTGGAAGACCAGCCCGTGCTCGTAGGGGAACTCGTCGGGCTGGATGAAGTTGTTGGCGCGCACCTCGGCACGGTCCATGCCGAGCTCGGCAGCGATGGCGTCCATGGTCCGCTCCATCACGAAGCAGCCCTGCGGCCGGCCGGCGCCGCGGTAGGGCGTCACCATCACCGTGTTGGTGAACAGCGACTCGAACCGCACCCGGTAGGCACCCGGCTTGTACGGCCCCAGCAGCTGGGTGGCCGTGATGATCGGGACGATCAGCCCGTACGGCGAGTAGGCGCCGTGGTCGTGCCAGAACTGCACGTCCAGGCCGAGCACCCGGCCGTCGTCGTCGAAGCCGACCTCGACGTGGTGCACCTGTGCGCGCTCGTGCGCGGAGGAGATGAAGTGCTCGCGCCGGTCCTCGGTGAACTTCACCGGGCGCCCGAGTGCGCGCGCCGCCATCGGCACGAGCAGCTCCTCGGGCCACGGGTGCACGATCTTGACGCCGAAGCCGCCGCCCACGTCGGGCGTGACGACGTCGACCTGCGCGAGGGCAAGGTCGAGCCGCGCGGCGACACAGCCTCGGACACCTGTGGACGTCTGCGTGGAGCTCCACACGGTCAGCCGGCTGGTGTCGGGGTCCCAGCGCGCGACCACTCCCCTGCCCTCCATCGGCTGGCACGAGCTGCGCTCGATGAAGAGGTCCAGCGACAGGGTGCGCGGAGCCTTGGCGATCGCCGCCGGGGCGTCGCCGTTCTTCTGCTCCATGCGCGCACCGACATTGCCGGGTACGTCGTCGTGCACGAGGTTGGTGGCCGCGCGAGCGGCCTCGATGCCGACCACCGGCGGCAGGAACTCGTAGCTGACCCGGATCCGGTCGACGGCGTCCTCGGCGACGTAGCGGTCGTCGGCGACCACGAAGGCGATGGCCTCGCCGACGTAGTTGACCTCGTCCTTCGCGAGAGCGAACTGCGTGCGTCCGTGCGTCAGCGCCGGATGCGGGATCAGCAGCGGCAGCGGGGCCGCCATCGCGCCGGTCAGGTCCTCGTGGGTCCAGACGGCGTGCACGCCTTCGAGGCCGAGCACCTCGTCGACGTCGATCTCGAGGATCCTGGCGTGGGCGTGGGGTGATCGAAGTACGGCGGCGTGCAGCGTGCCGGCGTGCGCGCCGACCAGGATGTCGTCGACGTACCGTCCCTTGCCGCGCAGGAAACGCTGGTCCTCGACGCGCGGGACCTTCTGGCCGAAGAGCCTGGTCGTCATGACTGCTCCCGCTCGGCAGTGATCTCGGCTGCGCGCAGGACCGACTTCACGATGTTCTGGTAGCCGGTGCAGCGGCACAGGTTGCCGGCGATCATCTCGGTGGCCTCGGCCTTGGTGGGCGTGGGGTTCTCGCGCAGCCCGGCGGTGATCGTGGTCAGGAAGCCCGGCGTACAGAAGCCGCACTGGAGGCCGTGGCAGTCCGCGAACGCCTGCTGCACGGGCCCGAGCGAGTCGTCGTCACCGCCGAGTCCTTCGACGGTCGTGATCTCGGCGCCGGCGACGGAGACCGCGAGCAGCAGGCACGAGCGCACCGGCTTGCCGTCGAGCAAGACCGTGCAGGCTCCACAGACGCCGTGCTCGCAGCCGACGTGGGTGCCGGTCAACCCGCAGTCGTGGCGGATCGCGTCGGACAGCAGCCGACGCGCGGGCACGCGCACGGCGTGCGGTGCACCGTTGACCGTCAGCGTGACGTCGTGCAGTTCTTCCCGAAATGACTCAGCCATGGGCCCTCCCGCGGGCGTGTTCGGTCGCGGCAGCCAGCACGCGCGGTGTCAGCACGCGCACCAGGTGGGCGCGGTAGTCGGCGGTGGCGTGGATGTCGGCGGCCGGATCGAGGTGGGCCATTGCTGCCGCACCCGGGTCGTCGGCGCCGGTGAGGTCGACGACGGTCGGCTGGTCGCAGACAGAGAAGAAGCCAGCCCTGGCCGAGACCACGCGGTCGCCGTCGAGTACGACGTGGGCGGCCAGGCCGGCCATCGCGTAGTCGCCCTGCCTCCGGGCGATCTCCTCGAAGGCCACGCCCGCACTCGGCACGAGGGCGGGGAAGAACGCCTCCACCGCGATCTCGTCGCGCCGCATCGACGTCTCGAGCGGGCCGACGTAGAGCTCATCGGCGGCGATGGTGCGCCGCCCCGATGGCCCTTCGACATCGACCGAGCCACCGAGGAGCATCAGCACGGCAGGCAGCTCCGACGCAGGATCCGCGTGTACGACGGAGCCCACCGTGGTGCCACGGTTGCGGATGGTCGCGTGGGCGACGTGCTCGAGGGCCATCTTCAGCAGCGGCTGCGACGCGGCGGCCTCCGCAGAGGCCAGCACCGCGCTGTGCCGAGCCAGGGCGCCGACGCGCACGCCTGCCGGAGTACACGTCACGTGGTCGAGGTCGGGCAGCCCGTTGATGTCGACGAGACGCGACGGTGCGGCGAGCCGCATCGACAGCAACGGGAGCAGGGACTGGCCACCGGCCAGCACCTTCGCGTCGGGGTCCTCACCGAGTGCAGTGAGGGCCTCCGACAGCGTCGACGGGCGGACGTAGGCGAAGGGTGCCGGCTTCACAGCGCCCGAGTCACCTCGCCCGAATCGCGGCTCTTGCGGAAGTTGACCATGTGGAAGAACGCGATCACCATGATCGTGCCCAGGGCGATGCCGCCGAGCTCGAAGTCGTCGGTGATCTTGAGCGTGACGCCGCCGATGCCGGCGATCAGGCCGGCGGCGAGGCCGACCAAGTTGACCGGGTTGCCGAAGTCGACGCGGTTCTCGACCCAGATCTTGGCGCCCACCAGGCCGATCATGCCGTAGAGCACCACGGTGATCCCGCCGAGCACACCACCGGGGGTGGCGTTGACGATGGCGCCGAACTTGGGGCATAGACCGAGCAGGATCGCCACGATCGCGGCGACGTAGTAGGCAGCCGTCGAATAGACGCGAGTGGCACCCATGACGCCGATGTTCTCGGCGTACGTCGTGGTGGGCGAGCCGCCGAACGCGCTGGCGAACGCCGTGGCGAGGCCGTCGGCGCCGATCGCGCGGCCCATGTAGGGGTCGAGGTTCTCGCCGGTCATCTCGGCGACCGCCTTGACGTGTCCGGTGTTCTCGGCGATCAGCGCGATGACGCCGGGCAGCACGAGCAGCACGAACGAGAGCGAGATGCTCGGGCCGTGCACGACCGAGACGCCGTCAAGAAGGTCACCGCTCGGGAAGCCGATCCAGTCGGCGGCCTTGACGCCCGCCCAGCTGACCCGGTCGTGGTCGAGGAGCTCGCCGTTGCTGGACCCGGTGATGGAGTTGATCGGGCCGAAGATGATGTCGGCGAAGAGGCTGATCAGGTAGCCGAAGATCAGCGCGAGGAACACCGCGATCCGGGCCCAGAAGCCGGGGAACGTCACGGCCGCCAGCACCATGAACGCGGCGGTCAGCAGCGCGATCCACTGGTCCTGGGGCCAGTAGATGCCCGCCACGACCGGAGCCAGGTTGAAGCCGATCAGCATGACGACGGCACCGGTGACGGCGGGCGGCAGGATCTTGTGGATCACGGCGCCGCCGGCGAAGTGGACGAGCACGCCCACCAGCAGCAGCACGACGCCGGCGACCATGATCGCGCCGGTGACGTCGGCGGAGTCGCCGCCCTGGCCACGGATCGCCGCGACGCTCGCGACGAACGACGCGCTGGTGCCGAGGTAGCTGGGCACCCGGTTGGCACAGATCAGCAGGAACATGATCGTGCAGATTCCGGAGAACATGATGGCGAGGTTGGCGTCGAGCCCCATCACCAGGGGGAACACGAAGGTCGCGCCGAACATGGCCACCACGTGCTGCGCGCCGAGCCCGATCGTCTTGCCCCACGGCAGCCGCTGGTGTGGCGCGACGGCCACTCCCGGCTCCGGGTCAACCACGTCCCACTTGAACATCGACATCTTCGGAGTCCCTCCACGCATTGGTCCGGGTGTGCCCGAGAAGTCACAAGTTAGTGCTCCCCATCACACCGCAGTCAGAGCGAGATCTGTCGAAGGAACGCCGGGTTCGTTGGCAGAGGTTGACGCGTGTCGCTTGGGATCGCCGGACGGCGGGCTCTCAGGAGATGTCGAGCACCCGCAGCGCGACCGCGACGTCGAGCCGCAGGTGCGGGTCGCTCGAGAGCGGACCGAGCTGACGTTCGAGCTTGCTGACCCGGTAGCGCAGCGTGTTGTAGTGCACGAACTGCGCCCGCGCCGCCTCGGCCACGTTGAAGTTGGTGTCGAGCAGCACCTGCAAGGTCTCGCGCGCCTTGGCCGCCTCGTCCGTCGGCTCGGCCAACGGACCGAGTACGTCGCGGGCGAACTCGCGCAGCTCGAGCGAGTCCGGCACCAGCGCGAACAGACGGTGCACGCCGAGCTGGTCGAAGAACGTCGTGGATCCGCTGCCGTGCAGCTTCTTTCCGATCGCCAGCGCCCGGCGCGACTGCGCATAGGCGTCCGGCAGCCCGGCCAGCGACGTGATCACCCGACTCACGCCGACGGTGAACGGCCGGCGCCCACCGCCCTTGTCGCCGGCCACCGCCTTCACCACCCGTCGTACGACGTCGTGGGCCACGCGGTCGCGCTCGAGGGCGGGCAGCAGGCACACCACCTCCGAGGAGAAGTCGGCCGTCGGGATCCCCGGGCCGACGTCGCGGGTGACCTGCCGCCAGGCCCGTGCGAAACGCTCCTGCCACTGCCGGTGCTGGGCCGACTCCCCCGCCACGTCGGCGGGCGCGGGGTCGATCTCGGCGCACACGACGACGTTGGGGCGGTTGAGGTCCCAGCCGAAGGACGCCAGGTGCCCGGTGACGTAGGCGATGTCGCCGGCCCGACCCAGGAAGAGGTCGCGCAGGAAGTCGCCCTGGTACTTCGTCTCGACGGCCGACACCGCCTGCTCACGGGTGATCAGCAACGCGGCCACGGCGGCCGCACGTTCGAGCGCGTGCACGTCGTCCTGGTTGATCTCGCCGTCCGCCCGGCAGGCCACCAGGCGTGCGAGGTCGGTGCCGCCCGCGACGACCCGCAGCACGCGCGCCTCACCGGTGCCCAGGGGTACGCCGTCGGCACCGGCCCGCTCGACCCGGACCCGGCCGGTGGGGTCGACAAGTCCGGCCTCGCCGAGCGCCGTACGCAGGTCGTCGCTGACCGCCGACGCCCGTTCCCGGCCGTCGGTCGAGGTGATCAGGACACCCAGGTCGAGGACGCGCGCGGCCTCGGCGGCGATCCGGTCGAGGTCACCGCCCTCGAGGACGAGCTCGGTCAGCGCCGAGTGCAGGGCATCGATCCGGGCCAGCGCCGCGCTGGCCCCACCACGTGTCGTCAACTGTTGGACCTCATTCACCAGATCGTTGGCAGAACCTCACATCGGTCAACAGTATGCATCGCCACTAGCGTGGTCGATCATGATGGTCCAACTGCCAGTCAGCGCCCCGGCGCGCTTGCGCTCCCTGGTGGCGCGCACACCCGACGCGACGCTGGCGATCGTGCACCGCGGACCGCACGCGATCTACGTCGCGCTCCCCGGGCCAGACGCCTTCTGCACGGGCGTGGTCGGGTCCGCCGCGACCGCCGTACCGTGCGGCCTGCGCCTGGCCACCACCACGGTCGCTCCACTCACCGGCGAGCACGCCGAGATCCGTGGCGGTGTCCTGCAGGTCGACGGTGTCGCCCTTCCCGTACGCCGCGTGGTCGACGCCGCCGTGCCCCGGCTGATGCGAGGCCCCGTAGCCGGCGACCCGGCAGCCGGCATCGACCCCGGCGTGGCCGCAGAGCTCACCGCCCTCGACCTCCACGCAGAACGGCTCGACAGCTTGCTCGGCCGCGGCGGCGGCCTGACCCCGCTCGGCGACGACGTCGTGTGCGGCTGGCTCGCCCTGCACCATTCCGTCAGGGTGGCCACGCCCTGGGCCGACGACCTCGTCGGCCGCGCGCGCACGCGCACCACGACCCTGTCCGCCACGCTCATCGAGTGTGCGGCCCACGGCGAGGTGATCCCCGAGTTCGCTGCGTGGATGGCCGCGACCGAGGCCGACGAACCGACCCGGGCTGCGAGGCTGGCCGCCGTCGGCCACTCCTCCGGCTCCGGACTGCTCTACGGCGCCCGCGCCGCGCTCACCCACCTCCACCGGAAGGCCGCCGCATGACCACTGCCACCAGCCACGTCGAGCTGCGCCCCGGCGCGTACGCCGACTCCGTGGCCCTGCTGCAGGTCAGCCGGACCCTCCAGCAGCTGCCCGGAGTCGCGACCGCCCAGGTCGCGATGGGCACTCCCCTCAACGTCGACGTGCTCGCGCAGATGGGGTTCGACGTGCCCGCCGGTGCCACGCCCAACGACATGGTCGTGGCGGTCAGGCTGACCGACGACGCCGGCCCCGACGCCCTCGCCAAGGCTCACGCCGCCATGGAGAACGCCCTCGCCACCCGCACCGAGTCGGCCTCCGAGGAGCAGGCGCCGCCGCGCACGACCGCCACCGCGCTCAGGCAGGCGCCCGACAACGCGCTCGTGCTGGTCTCGGTGCCTGGCGCGAACGCCCTGGTCGAGGCGATGGACGCGGTCGAGGCCGGCCGCGACGTGATGATCTTCAGCGACAACATGCGCCTCGACCACGAGCTCGCCCTCAAACGAGCGGCGGCCGAGCGCGGCGTACTCGTCATGGGACCCGACTGCGGCACCAGCGTCCTGGGCGGCATCGGGCTCGGCTTCGCCAACACCACCGAGCCCGGACCGGTCGCTCTCGTCGCGGCGTCCGGCACCGGGGCCCAGCAGCTCCTCTGCCTGCTCGACCACGCCGGCGTCGGCGTGACGCACGCACTCGGGGTCGGCGGCCGCGACCTCTCCGCCCAGGTGCGTGGCCTGTCCACGCGCGCCGCGCTGGCCCGCCTCGACGCAGACGACTCGGTCGAGCTCATCGTCCTGGTCTCGAAGCCGCCGGCCGACGACGTCGCCGACGAGATTCGTGAGTACGCCGCCGGGCTGGGCACGCAGGTCGAGTTCGCGTTCCTCGGTGCCGGGCGACCCGACCTGACCGCCGCCTGCGAGTCGGCTCTCGGCGCACTGGGCAGGCCGGTGCCCCAGTGGCCGGTGCGCGAGCCCGCGACTGTGCGCGCATCGACCGGCGGCCATCTGCGAGGCCTCTTCGTCGGCGGCACCCTGTGCGATGAGGCGATGCTGATCGCGACGGCTGAGCTCGGCCCGATCCGCAGCAACATCCCGCTCTCGGCCGGGCTCGAGCTCGAGCTCGGCGCAGGCCTCACAGCAGTTGGTCACACGATGATCGACTTCGGCGACGACGAGCTGACCGCCGGGCGTGCGCACCCGATGATCGACCCGACGCTCCGCCTCGAGCATCTCGCCCGGACCGCCGCCGACCCCACTACCTGCGTACTCCTCCTCGACGTCGTACTCGGCCATGCGGCCGAGCCCGATCCGGCGGCCCTGCTGGCCCCGGCCATCGCGGCAGTCAGCCAGCCCGTCGTGGTCTCCGTGGTCGGCACGGCGGCCGACCCCCAAGGACTCGAACGGCAGGTGGCCGCCCTCGCCGAAGCCGGCGCGCAGGTGCACCTCTCCAACGCGGCGGCCACCCGTGCTGCCGTCGCCCTGACTCTCGCGGGAGGACCCCGATGACCACCCCCACCCCCCAGCTCGTCGTCGGCGTCGGCGCCGACCTCTTCGCCGACGCCGTGGCCGGCCAGGCCGTCGACGTCACCCGCGTCGACTGGCGCCCGCCGATGCCCGACACGGCCGACGACCTGGCCACCCTGGCGAGCGACCCGCTCCGCTCCGCCGCCAACGAGCAGGCCCTCGCGGCGATGCTCGGCGTCCAGGCGATGCTCGTCGACGTCGGCCCGGCCAGCGAGGTGCTCGGCCTCCAGGAGGGCGAGTTCCTGCACGCCGGCCCGCCGATCGAGTGGGCCCGCGCGACCGGCCCGTTACGTGGCGCGCTGATGGGTGGCGCCGCACTGGAGGGCCTGGTCGAGGACCCCGAGGACGCCGTACGCCTCTTCGAGGCCGGCACGTCCGTCAGCCTCGAGCCCTGCCACCACCGCAACACCGTCGGCCCGATGGCCGGTGTGGTCACGCCGTCGATGTGGATGTTCGTGCTTGAGGACCCGACCACCGGGCGGCGTACGCACTGCTCGCTCAACGAGGGCCTCGGCAAGGTGCTGAGGTACGGCGCCTACGGCCCCGACGTGCTCACCCGACTGCGCTGGATGGGCGACGTGCTCGGGCCACTGCTGCGCACCGCCGTACGCGCCCATGGTCCGGTCGACGTGACCGGCATCCTGACCCAGATGCTCCAGATGGGCGACGAGGCCCACAACCGCAACCGCGCGGGCACGCTGATGATGCTGCGCGATCTCGCGCCGGCGATGGCGATGTCCCGGGCCGACTCGGCCGACCCTGCTGACATTGCCGAGTCGCTCAGGTTTATCGGGGCCAACGACCACTTCTTCCTCAACCTTGCCATGCCGGCCTGCAAGCTGGCGCTCGACGCGGCCCGCGACATCGAGGGCTCGACGATGGTGGTGGCGATGGCGCGCAACGGCACCGACTTCGGCATCCAGGTCTCCGGCACCGGCGACGAATGGTTCACCGGGCCGGCACAGGTCGCCGACGGTCTCTACCTCGGCGACTACGGCCCCGACGACGCCAACGCCGACATCGGCGACTCGGCGATCACCGAGACCGCCGGCATCGGCGGCTTCGCGATGGCCACCGCACCCGCGATCGTGCGCCTGGTGGGCGGGACCGTGTCCGACGCCCTGGCCACCACCCGGCGGATGCACGAGATCACGCTCGGTGAGAACCCGCGCTGGTCGGTGCCGATCCTCGACTTCCGCGGCGTTCCGTCCGGCATCGACGTCACCCGCGTCTGCCGCACCGGGATCCTGCCGCAGATCAACACCGGCATGGCCGGCAAGGTCGCAGGCACCGGACAGGTCGGCGCCGGGCTCGTGACCCCGCCCGGAGAGATCTTCCCGGCAGCGCTGGTCAGGCTGGCCGAGAAGGCGCGGCAGCGCCGTCGTACCCGTTGAGTTGCGCCGTCGTACCCGTTGAGTTGCGTTTCCGTTCCGCACACAGACGCAACTGAACGGGGACAGGGGCGCAACTCAACGAGCGGGACTCCTAAGCGTCGGGCGCCCGCTCGTTGTAGACGCCGGCGAGTTCCTGCCCGGAGAGGGCAGCGATCGCGGCCATCACCTCGTCGGTGACCATGCGACGAGCCTTGCCCAGAGGTACGCCGTCGAAGCGACCGGTGAAGTCGAGCGGCTCACCGAACGTGACGGACACCTTGACCAGCCGCGGCCGGTTGGTCCCGACAGGCATGAGCTTCTCTGTGCCGCGGACTGCCACCGGCACGATGGGTACGCCGGCGGTCAGGGCGACGTGCGCGGCGCCGGTGCGGCCGCGGTAGAGCCGGCCGTCGCGGCTGCGGGTGCCCTCGGGGTAGATGCCGAACGCCTCGCCCTTGCCGAGCACCTCCAGCGCGGTGTTGAGACTGTTGATCGCGGCCTGCGGGTCGTCGCGGTCGACCGGCAGCATGCCGATGCCCACGAACCACGCCTTCGTGAGGAACCCCTTGAGGCCGGTGCCCTCGAAGTAGTCCTTCTTCGCGAGGATCGCCACCTTGCGCGGCACCACGACGGGGATCACCACGGAGTCGACGAAGCTGAGGTGGTTGCTGGCCAGGATCACCCCGCCGGTGGGCGGGATGTTCTCCAGGCCGGTGACGTCGGGGCGCCACACCGCCTTGGAGAGCGGGGCGACGACGCGGTGGATCAGGCCGTAGAGCATGACGCCCATCATGCCGGGTCGCGGCGGTGAGCCAGCACACGTGCTCAGGCCCGACCGCCGAGAAGTCCCGGGATGGACGAAGGGCCCCCGCATGTATGAGATGCAGGGGCCCTTCTGGTGACCGGATCGTGGTGACGCTTCCGGTCGACTGCCCATCGACTCCGATCCCGACGCCCCGTCACCCTGGCGCCTCGGCGGCCCTGCCCAGAAGGGAAGAACTACCGCACGGATCCTCGTCTCCGAGCCATCCCGCTCTTCCCGGAGGAAGTGCGTGGGAGAAGTTCTATGTGCTCAGAACCTCTACGCACAAGGGGTTTGCCGAACTTTCTGGACTATTTCGCCGGGTCCGGCGTGTCGTCCACAGCCACGACCCCGCTGTCCACAGGTAGGCCCGGTTCATCCCCAGACTTGTCCACAGGGATGTCCACACTGAGATCGGCCGGGAGCTCCGCCGACCAGAAGGCCCGAGCCAGGTCGATCGACCCCGACTGCCGTAGCGGGGTGGCCTCCTCGAGGTACGCCTGCCGGGCCTCGTCCTGGTGGCTCGGCGGCAGCGACCCGTCGGCGCGCACCACGCGCCACCACGGCACCGGACCGCCGTACGACGACATCACCGAGCCGACCTGCCTGGGTCCGCCGCCACCGGCCACGGCGCCGACAGCCTCCGCGATCGAGCCGTACGTCGTCACCCGCCCCCGCGGCACGCGCTCCACGCACGACAGCACCAGCTCGGCGTACTCCTCCGGATCGACGCGCGTCACGACGACACCTCCTCCTCGCGCGGCCGTCGAACCGCGAGAGCGCACAGCACGGTCGCGGCCATCACGCCCACCAGCCCGGCCGTCCACGCGCCGGCGACATCGACGTCACCGCGCAGCAGCCACGCCACCCCGAGCAGCACCGGCACCGGCACCAGCACGGCCAGCCCGCGGCGTACCCACAGCATCACCAGCGGGCGCCGCAGGGCGGCCTCCGACGGTCCGTACGACGCCAGCAGGGCGGCCACGTGCGCGAGGATCAGGCAGGCTGCGACCGCGATCACGATCGGATGCAGGGCGGCGTCACCCTCGGGACCACCCGCCCACCACGCCACCACGACGATGAGTACGACGACGCCGGCGGCCGACTCGGGGAAGACCGCCCAGCCACCTGCGAGCACCGCCACCACGACCACCAGCCCGAGCCCCGGACCCGGGCCCACCACCCCGCCCAGCAACAACGCCACGACCGGTGCGACCGTCACCGCCGCCCGCAGCACCCAGAGCTGGGCCCCGTCACTCCGGCTCCTCATCGGACCCGCACCGATGGCAGCTGGGCGCGCCGGGCAAGCCGGTGCAGCACCTCGTCGAGCGTGCCCGGCCCGCGCCAGGGCACGACCGGGCAGCCGGTGGCGGCCAGGTGTCGCAGCAGGTCTTCGCGATCGAGGCGACGCATCCGCCAGGCGAGGTCGGCCAGCGCCACGTCGGTGCCCTCGACCACGGCCATTCGTAGGTCGGGCGGCAGCGTGTCGACCACGACGACCGGCAGTCCCCGCCGGCTGGCGGTCGCCACGGCGGTCACCACACCGTCGTCGAGCATCGGGGAGAGGACGTAGACCACGGTGCCGCCGGACACGCCGAGCGCGAAGCCCCCGGGCAGGTGGCCGCGCTCGATGTGGGTGCGGGCGAGCAGCCCCTGCAGGCGCCGCAGGTGCCGTTGCCCGGCGGCGGGCGCGAGCCGCACGTCGTGCGCACCCAGCACCCGCAGGCCGACGCGGTCGCCGCGTCGCACGTGGTGCTCGGCCAGCGCAGAGGCGGCCCGGATGCCGAGGTCGAGGCTGCTCGCCTCGCCGTCGATGCCGTCGGAGCGACCCAGGTCGACGAGCGCGTCGAGCACGACCAGGACGGCGCTGTCCTCCTCGGCGCGGGTGGTCACGACGTGCAGTGCGCCGGTGCGCAGCGACGTACGCCACTGGATGCGTCGAAGCCGGTCGCCCGACGCGAACGGCCGGATGCCGGAGAACTCCGTGCCCGATCCGTTGCGGCGCGACCGGTGCGCGCCGACGAGGCCGACCGGAGCCGGCGCCTCAGCGCGTGAGTCGTACGGCGCCCGCGCAGGCAGCACGTACATCTCCTGCCCGCCCAGCGTGACCACGCCGAGCCGGAAACCCGCCCACCGGCTCGTCAGCGCCACGTTCTCGGAGCCCAGCTGCCGGCGTCCCCACCGGCGCGGGCTCAAGTTCAGGTCATGGTCGTCGCCGGCCAGCGCGACCAGCGCTCCGCCCGTCGGCCGCATCGCGACGTACGGCACTCGCTGGGCGACCCGTGTGACGGTCTCGACCTCGTCGGCGCCGGTCATGTGGAGCCGCGACACGGTGCCCTGCCCCTCGTGCAGGCTCACGTGGTCCAGCCGGTGATCCACCCGTGCGGCGGCCCGCGGTCGCTGGAGCACCGACATCAGCGTCACCACGAGGAACGGGCTGACCAGCACGATGACCACCGGCTCACCCAGCGTGACGGCGCCCAGCACGCCGACGGCGGCCAGGACGACGGCCCGCGCCAGGGCCGGTGTCGCCTGCCAGGCGGTCACGACCGCCTGCCACCAAGAGTGGGCGGTGCGGGTACGTCGGAGAGAACGGCGTCGACGATCCGCTCCCCCGACGCCTGGGTCATCCACAGCTCGGGGCGCACGGTGATGCGGTGCGACAGCACCGGCCGGGCGACCGCCTTGATGTCCTCGGGGATGACGTAGTCACGCCCGCGCAGCAACGCGAAACCGCGTGCCGCCAGCACCAGACCCAGCGAGCCTCGGGGTGACGCGCCGGTCAGGGCGTCCGGATGCTGGCGGGTGGCGGTCACCAGGTCGACGCAGTAGCGGCCGATGCTCGCGTCGACCTCGATCTCCTCGACCGCGGCCTGCATGGCCAGCACGCCGGTCGCGTCGGTCACCTGGTCCAGGTCGATCTCCTCGCGTCGCCGGACCAGCCGCCGCGCCACGACGTCGTACTCCTGCTCGGGGCCGGGATAGCCGAAGCTGACGCGCAGCAGGAAGCGGTCTAGCTGCGCCTCGGGCAGCGGGTAGGTGCCTTCGTACTCCACCGGGTTGGCGGTGGCGATCACGTGGAACGGCTCGGGCAGCAGGAACGTCTCGCCCTCGATGGTGATCTGGCGTTCCTGCATGGCCTCGAGCAGCGCGGCCTGGGTCTTGGGCGGCGTCCGGTTGATCTCGTCGGCGAGCAACAGCCCGGTGAACAGGGGGCCCTTGCGGAAGTCGAACCGCCCCTCGCGCTGGTCGTAGATGAACGACCCGGTCAGATCCGCCGGCAGCAGGTCGGGAGTGAACTGGGCGCGCGCGAAGTCGAGTCCGAGGGCCTGCGCGAACGACCGGGCGGCCAGCGTCTTGCCCAGCCCCGGGAAGTCCTCGAGAAGGACGTGCCCCTTGGCAAGCACGGCCGCCAGCACCAGCGCCAGCTTGTCGTGCTTGCCGACCACGGCCTTCTCGACCTCGGTCAGCACCCGGCCGGCCAGCCCGGCCGCGTCGGCGACACTCATCGGCGGGGTCGTCTCTGTGGTCACAGGTCCTCGATTCGGGTGAGCAGTCGGTCGATCTCGGCCGCGGACAGGTGGCGGTCAGGGTCCCGGCGCAGGGCGGCCCACTCGGGCCCGAGCTCATTGTCGGAGGTGAGGTCGTCGGCGGGCATGCCGAGTCGCGTCTCCAGCCGGGTGCGCCCGAGCACGAGGAGCCGCCGGCGCAGCGCGTGCTCGGGCTGGCGGGACGCCATGTGGCTCTCCAGGAGCCGCAGGTATCCGGACAGTACGACGTCTTGGCCGGGCGGCTGGAAGGGTGCGCTCGTGCCCACGTCCCATTCGGCCGGCGGTGCGTCGAGCGCGTCCCTGACCAGCCACCAGACGAGCAGCATGAGGATGACAAGCAGCAGGAGCGGCACCGCGTGCGGCTCGAAGTCGAAGCGCCGCAGGGCGACGTACAGCACGGCGTAGCTCACCGCCGTCAGCGAGATGCGCCCCAGCCAGCCCTTCATGACTGCTCCTCGCTGGCCCGGCGCAGGCGGGGGCCGAGCTGGATCGCGGCGAGCGCGGCGCGAGCGGACGCCCGGGCTTCCTCACCCAGCGGGTGCTCGGAGAACCGGGCCTCGCGGTAGAGCTCACCCAGGGTGAAGGCGGCATGCGGGTCGGCGCCCACCACGTCGAGCATCCGGTAGGTGAACTCCGAGGACGTCTCCCAAGACTTCCGCGCTAGACCGGCCTCGCCGGCCTGAACCTCGAAGCGGTGCCAGCACGCCTCGATCGCGGTCCGTGGGCTGCCTTCCTCGAGGAGCGCGCGCTGGGTCGACGCGTCGCGCTCCATCTGGTCGCTCACCCGGGCTGGCTGGTCAGGCTCGAGCATGTCGATCTCCACCGGCGCGGCCTCGGCCTCACGGCGGATGAGCCGTGCCTGTCGCCACAGCCCGCGCAGGAAAAAGAACACGAGCACCGCGAGCAACAGCCAGAAGACGGCCACGACCAGCAGGGCGAGGACGCGGAAGAAGGCCGGGGGTTCGCTCGGCAACTTGTTGATGGGCGGGGGGCCGGGGCCCTCGCTCGTGCTCGGTGTGGGCGTGGGCGTCGGGGTGTCGATCTGCATGCGCTCCGGCCCGTCGCCCGAGAGCACCGCGTCGCGGCCGATCGAGGCTGCCCACACGGCGAGGACCGCCACGAGCATCAGGCCCGCGACGGCGAGTACGGCGACCACGCCTGCTCGCGTGCCGCCAGTCGTCTGCCCCCGCATGGCAGCAACCTAGCCTCACTCCCCGGTGGGCGACACGCGCGACGCCCCGCTCGCTTGCGCGGTCGGGGCGTCGCACCCGGATGGTGTGCGGGTCAGAGGATCGGGCTGAAGGGCTCCGTGCCGTTGACCACGGTGAGACCGGAGATGCCAGAGTTCGCTTGGGCGAAGGCGAGCTCGCGACCCAGGTCACCGATGTTGTTCGACAGCGGCAGCGGCGCCAGACCCAGGGTCGAGAGGGTGCCGATGGCCGAGCCGTCCGCGCTCAGGAAGCCCGAGCCGGAGTCTCCCGGGACGCCCGGGGTCACGGTGTAGAGCGGGTGGGTCCAGCCATCGGTGGTCGGGTCGTCGCCGATGCTGGCCCCGACGTGCGGGGACAGTTCCTCGATGCCGCCGCGCAGGCTGGAGTTGCCGTAGGTGTAGAGCTTGTCGCCGGCAGCCGTGCCGTCGGTGTCGATGCCGACCGGGCCGCCCCAGAAGGGCACGGACGGGTTGACGTTGGCGACGTCAGCCGCGTCGACCTTGACCAGCGCGAGGTCGTTGTAGGCGCAGGTGTTGGCGTCTTGCTCGTTGCGCTGCTGCATGGTCAGCCAGGAGCTGTAGGCCAGCGTGCCGCCGCCCACCCGGGTGCCCTCGGAGAGCAGCGAGCCGCCCTCGTTGAATGTGACGCGCGTGCCGAGCGGCAGCGACTCGGCCAGGCAGCCGTCGGTGTCGGTGGCCGCGCCGAGGCCGGCGCAGTGCGCGGCGTACCCGACATAGGTATTGCCGGCGCTGTCGGCGAAGACGAAGTTGGCGGTGCACTGGGCACCTTCGGTGTACATCTGTACGCCGGGGTGGATCTCGGCGGTGGCGGCCGGCGCCCAGGTGGGCGTGGCTGCGTTGGCCGGACCGGTGACCGCGGCCGCGGCCATGGTGGCCAGGATGCCGGCGCCGAACACGGCCCCGACGATTGCGCGAGTGCGATGGGTACGCATGAGTTCCCTCTCGTCATGTCCCGGCGGCTCCTGAGTCTGCCGCCGGTGTCTGCGAGCGGTCCAACGACGAAGTTACCTGTGGGTTACTCCGTAGACCCATGGGACTGCTTTCGGGTGACCGTGGGCCAGCGAGGGCGCGGGCCGACCAGCCCGAAGACTCAGTACGAGGCCTGGCTCGGGTCGATCTGGTTGACCCAGGCCACGACCCCGCCACCCACGTGCACGGCGTCGGCGTACCCCGCCCCCTTGACGATCGCCAGCGTCTCCGCCGAGCGCACGCCCGACTTGCAGTGCATGACGACCTGCTTGCCGGAGTCGACAGGCGGGAGTTGCGCTATCGCATGGCCGTTGAGGAAGTCGCCCTTCGGGATCAGGACCGAGCCGGGGATCTTGTTGATCTCGTACTCGTTGGGCTCGCGTACGTCGACGAGCACGAAGTCGCGAGTGCCCTCCTCGCGCTCCTTGAGCATGTGCTCGAGCGTCACGACGGAGATGGTCGAGCCGGCGGCGGCCTCGGCCGCCTCGTCACTGACCGCACCACAGAACGCGTCGTAGTCGATGAGGCCGGTGACGGTGGGGTTCTCGCCGCACAGCGCGCAGTTCGGGTCCTTGCGGACCTTGAGCTTGCGCCACTCCAGCTCGAGGGCGTCGTAGATCACGAGCTTGCCGATCGCGGGGTCACCGATGCCGGTGATCAGCTTGATGGCCTCGTTGACCTGGATGGAGCCGATGCTCGCGCACAGCACGCCCAGCACGCCGCCCTCGGCGCAGCTCGGGACCATGCCGGGCGGCGGGGGCTCGGGATAGAGGCAGCGGTAGCACGGCCCGACGGAGTCGGCCGATGAGGAGAGCGCGTCGTTCTCTTGGCGTAGCCACGGCGCGAAGACACTGGCCTGGCCGTCGAAGCGGTAGATCGAGCCCCACACGTAGGGGATCTTCAGGAAGTACGCCGCGTCGTTGACCAGGTAGCGCGTCGCGAAGTTGTCGGTGCCGTCGACGATCAGGTCGTAGCCCTCGAAGACCTGCATCACGTTGTCGTTGTCGAGGCGCTCCTCGTGCAGGATCACCTCGACGTAGGGGTTCGCCTCGGCGATCGACTCCTTGGCCGACAGGCCCTTGGACTTCCCGATGTCGGACTGGCCGTGGATGATCTGCCGCTGCAGGTTGGACTCGTCGACCTCGTCGAACTCCGCGATGCCGAGCGTGTGTACGCCGGCCGCTGCCAGGTAGAGCAGCGCCGGGCTGCCGAGGCCGCCCGCGCCGATGACGAGCACCTTCGCGTTCTTGAGCCGCCTCTGCCCGGTCATGCCGACATCGGGGATGATCAGGTGCCGGCTGTAGCGGCGTACCTCGTCGATTGTGAGCTCGGCTGCGGGCTCTACGAGCGCTGGGTAGGACACGGTTGCTCCTTCGTCTGGGCGGCTGCTCCCACGACAACGACAACCGGGAGCGGCTTCTTCCCATCCTCCCTCGCCGGCGGGCGACCGGAGCCCCACGACCGGATCCCGGACCTGGGGGGCTCGTTCGCGGGGCCCCTCCTGCCGTGCCGGTAGGGTTCACCGACAGCGGTGCCTGCGCCGCGCCGTAGCACCAGACACGACCAGCCGAAGGAGCCGCTTAGTGGCCGAGCACGACGCCACCGAGGTCCGTCCCCGTGGTGGCCGGATGCCGCGCCGGGAGCGCCGCGAACAGCTACTCGGGTCCGCGCTGGAGGTCTTCGTCGCGCAGGGCTACCACGCCGCCGCGATGGACGACATCGCCGAGCGGGCCGGGGTCTCCAAGCCGGTGCTCTACCAGCACTTCCCGGGCAAGCTCGAGCTGTACCTCGCGCTCCTGGACACCTCCTGCGACCAGATCATCGACAACTGTCGCCAGGCGCTGGCCTCGACCACCGACAACAAGCTGCGGGTCGGCGCGACGGTGGAGGTCTTCTTCGCGTACGTCGCGAGCGAGACCGGCGCGTTCCGGCTGGTCTTCGAGTCCGACCTGACCAACGAGCCCGCCGTGCGCGCCCTCGTCGACCGGGTCACCATCGACTGCGCCGAGATGATCGCCGACGTCATCCACGACGACACCGGCCTGCCCGACGAGGCCTCGCGGCTGCTCGCCGTGTCGCTGGTGGGAATGGCTCAGGTCAGCGCGCGGTTCTGGTTGTCCGGGGCGGGAGCTTCGGGGGACATCACCCAGAACGACGCCGCCGCACTCGTGGCGGGTCTGGCCTGGCGTGGCATCCGCGGCTACCCGCTCACCGACGACCACTGATGCCCGCAACAGAAGGAGCCCTGACCGTGGAGGTCAAGATCGGCGTACTGCACGCCCCCCGCGAACTCGTCGTCGAAACCGACGCCACCGCCGAAGACGTCGAGAAGCAGCTCGAAGCGGCCGTGGCCGGTGACGGCGTGCTCGCACTCACCGACAGCAAGGGTCGACGCATCGTCGTACCCGCGAACAACATCGCGTACGTCGAGATCGGCACCGGCTCCCCCGGCACCGTCGGTTTCCGCTGACCGACACGGCGCAGGTCCACCGCCAGCGGTGATTGTCGCGACGCGCGCGAACGACGATGATGGTCCTACGTCGACCAGATCGACACCGCTGAGTCACTACGTGGCACGGAAGGGTTGGTAGCTGTGGACATCACGACCATCTTGTTCTACCTGATTGTCGGAGCCATCGTCGGTCTGCTCGGGAAGTTCCTCGCGCCGGGCGACAAGGACAACATCCCGTTGTGGCTGGTGCTGATCTGTGGCATCGGCGGCATGCTGCTCGGTGACGTCATCTACCGCGCCTTCAACGGCAACGGCAGCGAGGGCCTGGACTGGGTGCAGGGCATCGTCACCGTCCTGACCGCCATGGTGCTCGTCATCATCGCCTCGATGGTGACCGGTCGGACCCGCAGCAGGATCTGACACCACCCGTACGACGAGACGAGGGTCCCGCACCGACCGGTGCGGGACCCTCGTCCACGTCTGCGTCCCGCGCTGCTGGATCAGGAGTCGAGCCCGAGCTCGGCCATTCGCTCCGCATGCCGCTCGGTGAGCCTGCTGAACATCCGGCCGATCGCAGCCAGGTCGAGGCCGGGCCGGTCGACACCGCCGGCCAGCAGCGCGCTGAGTGCGTCGCGCTCGGCGGCCACCCGCTGCCCCTGCGTCAGCGCCTCCCCCATCAACCGCCGGCCCCACAGGGCGAGCCGGCCGCCGAGGCGCGGGTTGGCCGCAATGGCGCTGCGCACCCGGTCGACCACGAACGCCGAGTGACCGGTGTCGGCGAGCGAGTCGATGACCAGGTCGCGGGTGTCGGGATCGAGGTACGCCGCGATCTCGCGGTAGAAGTCTGCGGCGAGGCCGTCTCCGACGTATGCCTTGATGAGTCCCTCGTACCAGTCAGCCGGCGCCGTGTGCTTGTGGAAGTCGTCGATCGCGCGCCGGAACGGCCGCATCGCGGCGTACGGGTCGGCACCGAGGTCGGTGAGCCGGGCCCGCAGTGCGTTGAGGTGACCGAACTCCGCGGCGGCCATCGCGCTGATCTCGACCTTGTCCTCCAGCGAGGGCGCCAGCTTGGCGTCCTCGGCAAGCCGTTCGAACGCCGAGAGCTCGCCGTAGGCGATCGCACCGAGCAGGTCGACCACGGCCTCGCGGTAGTCGTCGTCCTGCAGGGCCACGGGCAGGGATTCCGTCATGCGCTGACCCTACCGATAGACTGAGGTCCGATTGACTTCCGGCGGGAGCCCCCGCCGAGCATGTGCGCGGTGGATTCACCATCGTCTTGAGACTTCTCGACTGGTCCGCCGCATCTGCTGTGGAATCCAGACGAAAGCGACATACCGTGACCACCTTCCGTGAGCTCGGGGTCCATCCCGAGATCTGCGACGCGCTCGAGCGCGGCGGCATCACCACTCCGTTCGCCATCCAGGAGATGACCCTCTCGGTCGCCCTGCTCGGCACCGACCTGATCGGCCAGGCCCGCACGGGCACCGGCAAGACGCTGGCCTTTGGCATCCCCGTGATCCAGCGCTCGATCGCGCCGAAGGACCCCGACTACTCCGAGATCCCGCAGGGCAAGCCGCAGGCGCTCATCGTGGCCCCCACCCGCGAGCTGGCCCTCCAGGTCTCCTCCGACATGACCCTCGCCACCGTCGACCGCGGCATGCGCGTGCTCACCGTCTACGGCGGCGTCGGCTACGACGCCCAGCTCGACGCGCTCCAGGAAGGCGTCGACATCGTCGTCGGCACGCCCGGCCGCCTGATCGACCTGATGAACCGTGGCGCCCTCGACCTCTCCCACGTGCACGCGCTCGTGCTCGACGAGGCCGACGAGATGCTCGACCTGGGCTTCCTGCCCGACGTCGAGAGGCTGCTGAAGAAGACCCCCGAGACTCGCCAGACGATGCTGTTCTCGGCCACCATGCCCGCCGCGATCGTGGCGCTGGCCCGCACGCACATGCGCCACCCGATGAACATCCGCGCCGAGTCGTCGTACGACACCACGATGGTGCCGGCCACCGCGCAGTTCATCTACCTCGCCCACGACCTCGACAAGCCCGAGATCATCGGCCGCGTCCTGCAGGCCGAGGACGCCAGCAAGATCATCGTGTTCACCCGCACCAAGCGTCAGGCCCAGCGCGTTGCCGACGACCTCGGCGAGCGCGGCTTCCGCTCCAGCGCCCTGCACGGCGACATGGCCCAGGTCGCGCGCGAGAAGGCACTGACACGCTTCCGCGAGGACAAGCTCGACGTACTCGTCTGCACCGACGTCGCCGCCCGCGGCATCGACGTGCGCGGCGTCTCGCACGTCGTCAACTACACCTGCCCTGAGGACGACAAGACCTACGTGCACCGCATCGGCCGCACCGGTCGCGCGGGCGCCACCGGCACCGCGATCACGTTCGTCGACTGGGCCGACCTGACGCGCTGGAAGGTCATCAACAAGACCCTCGACCTGCCGTTCGACGAGCCGCAGGAGACCTACTCCACCTCCGAGCACCTCTACCACGACCAGGGCATCGCGCCCGGCACGAAGGGTCGCATCAAGGACCCGGAGCCCGTCGAACGCGCACCCCGTGCCGACCGTCCCGACCGCGAACGCACCGAGCGGGCCCCGCGCAACCGCGACCGTAGCCGTAGCCGCACGCGCAGCGGCCGTCCCGTCGAGGGTGAGCAGGCTCCCGCGGGCCCGGCTGCCAGCGAGAAGCCTGCCGAGGGCGAAGGCACCGACGCCCCCCGCAACCGTCGTCGCCGTCGTCGCGGTGGTGGCGGCTCGGGCACCAAGACCGAGGCTCCCGCAGCCAACTGAGGATCCGTCGAGTCGTGACTGGGGGCCCGCGCGCGTAGCAGGTCGGGGCGGCGGCAAGCCGCCGCCCGCGCAAGCGCCGGCCCGTCATCACCAGCCACGTCAGGCGGTGACGACGACCTTCGTCCCGACCTGCGCGAAGTCCCACATGCGTACGGCGTCCTGCTCGGCCTGTCGGATGCATCCATGGGACTGCGGCGTACCCAGGTCGGCACTCGACTGGAGCGGTGTGCCGTTCTTCGTGGGGATCGAGTGGAAGCCGATCGCGGCGTTCTCACCCTGGGTGAAACGCACGAAGTACTCCATCACCCCGGAGTCGTCGACTCCGACGGCCCAGCGCGACCGCGAGTAGACCTCGTAGCTGCCCGGGTGGAGGTTGTCGACCAGGCTCCCGGAGACCAGGTAGGTGCTGCGGACCCGGTCGGCCGGACCGACGATCCACACTCGCTGGAGACCCTCGCTGAAGACGACCCGGCGGCCCTCACCCGAGTCGGCGGGCAGTGCCTCGTCGACCACCGGCGCCGTCGGCGTGGTTTCGACCGACGGGGTCGCTGTGGGTGTCGGCGTCGCCGTCGGGGTGGGCTCGAGCTCGGCGGTCGACAACGTCGCTTCAGGAGTACGACGTTCGTCGGCCTGCGCTGTCGGCAGCACGCCCACTCCGCCCAGCACGGCCACCGACGTCACGGACATCGACGCAACCGCGAGAAACATCCGGCCGTACCTCGGCCGGACGTGCTCCAGGCGGTGTCGTGTCACTGCGCCGCGCCCTTGCGGGAGGCTGCCTTCTTCTTCGACACGGCCTTCTTCTTCGGTCGCTGCGAACGGGTGACCAGATTGGCCGCAACCTCCCGATAGGCGGTCGCACCCTTGCTGCTGCGGCTGGTCGACAGGATCGAACGACCCGCGGCCGGCGCCTCGGCGAACTTGATCGTCTTGGGGATCGGCGGCTCGATGACGTCGAGGTCGTAGGTGTCGGAGATCGTCTCGAGCACGGTGCGCGCGTGGTTGGTGCGGCCGTCGTACAACGTGGGCAGGACGCCCCACACCTCGAGGCCGCGGTTGGTGAAGCGGCGTACGTCGTGCACGGTGTCGAGCAGCTGGCCGACGCCGCGGTGCGACAGGGTCTCGCACTGCAACGGGATGAGCACGCCGTCGGCAGCAGTCAGCGCCGCTACGGTCAGCACGCCTAGGGACGGCGGGCAGTCGAGCAGGATCCAGTCGTAGCCGTCGTCCAGCTGGTCGAGCGCGCCCTTGATGACGTGCTCGCGGCCGGTGCGGGTGAGCAGGTCCATCTCGGCGCGCGCCAGCTCGATGGTGGCCGGCAGCAGGTCGACGCCGTCGTCGGTCTCGATGATGACCTCGGCCGGGTCGAGAGCCTTCGTCAGCACGTGGTGCACGGAGACGTCGAGGTCCTCTGGGTCGATGCCCAGCGAGAACGTCAGGCAGGCCTGCGGATCGAGGTCGACGAGCAGCACGGAGTGCCCGAGCTCGGCCAGCGCGGCGCCGATCGAAGCGACGGAGGTCGTCTTGGCGACGCCGCCCTTCTGGTTGGCGATCGCAAGTGTCGTGGTCATCGGTGCCCATCATGCCGGACCGGCTTGCCGCAATGGCGACGACACAGTTGGCTGGCAGCATGTCGACTGCGATGATCACCGGCCCCACCGCCGGCCTCGGCCTCCGTTTCGCCCACCACCTGGCCCGCCGCGGCCACGACCTGGTGCTCGTCGCCCGCGACGAGGCCCGGCTCGCGGGGGTCGCCGACGAGCTGCGTACGACGTACGACGTGGACGTCGAGGTGCTCCCGGCCGACCTGGGCGACCGCGACCAGCTGGCCAGGATCGAGGCCCGACTTGCCGACATGGACCAGCCGGTCGACCTGCTGGTCAACAACGCCGGCTTCGGGCTCAAGGAGCGGTTCCTCGACAACGACGTGGCCACCGAGCAGGCCATGCTCGACGTGCTCATCATCGCGGTGATGCGGCTCAGTCACGCTGCACTCGGCGCTATGTCCGCCCGTGGCCACGGAGGCCTGATCAACGTGTCGAGCGTTGCGGCGTACCTCCCCCGTGGCACCTACGGCGCGGCGAAGTCGTGGGTCAACAGCTTCGGCGAGTGGGCGGCGGCGGAGTACGCCACCGACGACCTGCGCGTGATGACGCTCTGCCCGGGGTTCACCCGCACGGAGTTCCACGAGCGGATGGACGTCGCCCGCGGCTCGGCGCCCGACTTCATGTGGCTCGACGCCGACTTCGTGGTGACCCGGGCGCTCGCCGACTACGACTTGGGCCGCACGCTCTCGGTGCCGGGCGCGCAGTACAAGCTCGTCGCTGCGCTGACCCGGCTCGTGCCGCACCGGGCCTTGCAGGCCGCGCAGTCGCTCGGGCGGCGCTGAGGTCGCTGTCGCGTTACCCGGCTGACCGGGTATCACGTCGCCTTGTCGTCGTTGCAACGCACACAGAGCGTGAGCAACGACGCCACAGTCCGGCCGAAAGTTGGCTCAGCCCTCGCCCGCGATGAACGCCCGCACCGCGTCCGCGACCAGCTGTACGGCGATCGCCGAGAGCAGCAGGCCTGCGATCCGGGTCACCAGCAGCACGCCGCTCTCCCGGATCAGCCGCAGGATCGGCAGCGAGAAACGCATCGCCAGCCACAGGCTGATGTGCGTCAGGATCACGCCGAGGGCCACCGCCATGAACGTCGCCAGCCCGTGCACCTGCTGCGAGAACAGCATGGTGGCCACGATCGCGCCCGGCCCGGCCAACAGCGGGGTGCCGAGAGGGACCAGCGCGACGTTGGTGCCCGCCGCGGCGGTGGGCTCCTTCTCGTTTCCCGTGAGCAGCTCGAGGGCGACGAGCAGGAGCAGCAGGCCACCGGCGCACTGCAGCGCTGGCAGAGAGATGTGCAGGTAGGACAGGATCTGCTGGCCGAAGAACGCGAACGCCGTGATCACCACGAACGACACCGTCACCGCCTGCCACGCGGCCTTGCGGGCGGTCGCGGGCGAGCGGCCCGAGGTGAGCGACAGGAAGATCGGGACCGTGCCGACGGGGTCCATGATCACGAAGAGCGTCACGGACACCTCGGTGAGGAGTACGACGTCGAGCACGCTGCTCACGCCACCACCTCGGGCGTCGTACGACCCGAGCGCACGGCTGCTGCGGCAGCCAGCTCGAGAAGCCGGGCGTACTGGTCGGGCGCGGTCGTGAAGCACCCGAGGTCGTGGTCGACCTTGCCGAGCCCGTGGTGGTCGCTGGAACCGGTGACGACCATGCCGAGGTTGGTGGCGATCTCGCGCAGCTCGGCGCGCTGCTCGGCGGTGTGGTCGCGGTGGTCGGCCTCGATGCCGGACAAGCCCAGCTCCGCCAGCCCGGCGAACGCGGCCTCGTCGAGGGTGCCCGGCGCGGCGCGTCCCCACGGGTGGGCCATCACGGTCACGCCGCCGGCGTCGCGCACGGTCGCGATCATGGTGACCAGCTCGGCAGCGTAGCGGTGCACGTGGCCCGCCCGGCCGGGGCTCAGGAAACGGTCGAACGCCTCGCGGCGATCGGCCACGACTCCGCGTTCGACCAGTGCGTCGGCGACGTGCGGGCGGCCGGCTGCCGCGGAGGCACCGGCCACGCGGCGTACGTCGGCCTCGGTGACGTCGACGCCCTGGTCCTGCAGCCGCTCGACGATGGCGGGCACGCGGGCGTTGCGGCCGTCGAGGATGAGGGCCAGCCTCTCGACCAGCGGCGGGTAGGCCGGGTCGGGCAGGTAGGCCAGCAGGTGTACGCCGCGACCCTCGTGCCGGGTGCTGATCTCCATGCCGCGCACGAGCGAGATGCCGGCCGTCTCGGCCGCCCGGGCGGCCTCGGTCCAGCCATCGGCAGTGTCGTGGTCGGTGAGCCCAAGGACGTCGAGGCCGGCGCGCGCCGCCGCCTCGACCAGCTCCGCGGGAGTCTGCGTGCCGTCACTCGCGAGCGAGTGGGTGTGGAGGTCGATGCGCACGCCCCGAGAGTAGTGCCTGGGCCTCGCGCGCTCGGCATCCAGAAGAGCCCTCACCAGGCCGGCGGCGGCCCCCCGAAACTCGTCTCCACCAGCGGCGGACCGAGGGCCGACACATCCCGCAGGATCCACTCGTCGCGCAGCAGCAGCACCGCCGACGCAGGCCGCAGCACCAGCCACAGCCAGCGGCCCTCGGCCTCCCCAACGACCACGAACCGGTTGAACTCCTTGTCTGCCCCGCTCGTCGACACCGCCCACAGCGGCACGGTCTTGTGGCCGATCAGGACCCTCGCCATCGGTGACCCGTCGTGCACCGACCCGCCGGGGTCGCGGCCTCCCGTGCCGGCGATCCGCGAGCCGAGCCCGGTGCCGGGCTCCTCGGCGATGACGAAGACGTCGACCGGCCCGTCGAGATCGCTCGTGCCCGAGCTGCAGGTCACCGTCGCGTGGGTGCGGTCCGCCGACTCCCCCACCACCCCGAAGTCGCTGACGTGCCACCCGGGGCCGAGCGGCCAGGGTAAGTAGGTCGGGAAGGCACCCGCTGCGCTCAGGTGACTCGCGAAGCTGTCGTACGACGCCTCCTGGGGCCGCCACAGCGGCACCGTGGGGCCGTGGTCGACGCAGGCCCAGGCGCCGTCGTACTCCGTGACGGCGGCCGGGCAGCGTGGACATCCCGCGACGAGGGACATGGGTCAACCGTGGAGCGCCCGCCCAGCGCCGTCAAGGGCCGTCAAGGGCCGGTCAGGTGTTCCAGCGGAGCAGCACAGGGGTCTCGCGCTCGAAGCCGAGCGTCGAGATCGTGGCAGTGTCGAGGCGGAGGTGGCGTCCGTCGACGACGTCCTGCTGTAGCCAGAGAGCGGCCAGCACGCGCAGGGAGTGGCCATGGCCGAACACCAGTACCCGCCCGGTGGCCGCCCGCGCCCGGTCGACCACGCGGTGCAGGCGTTCCCCGACCTGCTCGGCGGTCTCGCCGCCCGGCGTCGGATGGTTGAACACAGTCCAGCCCGGCACCGTCTTGCGGATCTCGTCGGTGGTGATGCCCTCGTAGTCGCCGTAGTCCCACTCGACCAGGTCTTCGTCGACCTCGGCGGCGTCGCCGAAGCCGGCAAGCTCGGCCGTATGACGCGCGCGCAGCCGCGGGCTGGTCAGCACGAGCTCGAACGACGTACCGGCCAGCCGCTGCGCGAGCGTGGCCGCAACCTGCTCGCCCTCATCGGTCAGCGGCAGGTCGGTGGTCGACGTGTGCTTGCCGTCGCGACTCCACTCGGTCTCGCCGTGGCGGCAGACCCAGAGCTCATTCGTCATGGGGGAATGATGGCAGAGGACTTGACCCGTCGTTCTTCGATGCTGTCGTTCTTGATATGGAAGTCCTGAAGACCGTCTGGACCACGCTCACCGCGACCTCCGACGCACCGGAGTGCCGGCCCGGCGACCCGTTCGCGGTCGAGCCTCAGGCGTCTTGGGTGCCGGGCCAGAACTTGTCGGGCTGCGGGGTCGGCCGGCCGGGCTGCTCGCCGCCGCGCTCGGTCAGGTAGCTGTCCTTGGGCACCATCACCTTGCGGCGGAAGATGCACACGACCTTGCCGTCCTGGTTGTAGCCGATCGTCTCGACGTGTGCGACGCCCCGGTCGTCCTTGGACTTCGACTCCCACTTGTCCA
This sequence comes from Nocardioides sp. InS609-2, assembly GCF_023208195.1. NCBI lineage: Bacteria > Bacillati > Actinomycetota > Actinomycetes > Propionibacteriales > Nocardioidaceae > Nocardioides > Nocardioides sp. InS609-2. The sequence goes on from NZ_CP060034.1 coordinate 1,462,091, forward strand.
GCACCGTCGTCTCGCCGTACAACGTGTCCCCGTGGAACGTCGGCGCCACGTGTCGCAGCGACTCGACCTCGAGGTTGGCGATCGCCTTGCCCGAGACGTCCGGCACGCTCATGCCGAGCAGGATCGAGTAGACGTAGTTGCCGACCACGACGTTCTTGCCGAACTGCGTCGTCTCGCTCGCGTAGTTGACGTCGAGGTGGAGCGGGTGGTGGTTCATGGTGAGGAGGCAGAACATGTGGTCGTCGAACTCGGTGACCGTCTTGCCGGGCCAGTGCTTGTAGGTCGCACCGACCTCGAACTCCTCATAGCTGCGTCCGAATTGCATGGCCCCATCCTGTCGGACCCGGCCGTACGACGACACCCGTCGAGGCGTGCCATACCTCACGCCCCGTGGTGCCCTCGGTGGTCGAGTGCCTCGCGAGGAACGAGCCAGGCGTATCGAGACCACCATCAGAGCGGCTGGCGCTCGCTACTCGACCAACGAACTAGGTGAGGCTCAGGAGCCCCCGCCACCGGCCTTGCGACGGTGCATCTTCGGGGACGAGCCACCCTCGACCTCGGAGCCGTGCGCCTTCTCGCGCACCGGACCGTCCTGGTGGACGCCCTTCTCCTTGGTGTTCTTGCGGTCCAGGGCCTCGCGCATCTTGGCCTTGAGGTCGTCGTTGCCGTTGGTCTCAGTCATCTTCACTGGCCTCCCTCGTCGGTGGTGGTGGTGCCGCCGTCAGTACGGCCCAGTGTGCCGTCTCCGGGGCACGGAACCCAGCCGGTGCCCTTGCGGACCGGGTAGCACTCACCGGTGCCGATCGCGGCGGCGACGGTCGCGTCGGCCACCACCATCGGGTGGTCGGTGCTGCGGACCACGAGCGGGCTGCGGTCGGCGACATAGTTGGCGAACGTGACCTCGGGTGACCCGAAGATCCAGTCGACCTGCCAAGGCTTGGGCGGCATCGAACATGCGCCGGGGCCGGAGCCACCGCCGTTGGCCGCCCTCATGGACGCCTGGGTGGTGATCGGGCAGAAGTACTCTTCGCGGTCGTTCATGTCACCGGTGATGAACACCGGGAGACCGGTGGTCGCCCGCAGGTTGTTGACCATGTTGACCTGGATCTGGGTCGCCTGGTTGCGCCACTGTTGGGCGGGACCCTGCGCGTCGGCGGGGTTATGGAAGTTGGAGAAGTACATCTGGCGCCCGGTCTGCTTGTTCTTGAGCAGGATGAGCGGCATCTTCACCGGGTTGCCACCGAAGTAGGGGATGTCGATGCCCGTGGCGCTGACGAGCTCCCACTTGTCGAGGCGGTAGGCGATCGAGTTGGCCATCGAGGCCGGGCCGAGCTGCGGGCCCGGGTATACGCCGTACTGGGAACCGAACGAGGACATGAACGCGGTGTACTGCGACGGCTGGAATTCCTGGAAGCCCACGACGTCGACGTCGTGCAGCTGCAACAGGCTCATCGACCACTGCATGCGGGTGGGGCCGGAGGCGAAGCCCTTGCGGTCACCGCCGGGCGCGGTGTGGCCGGCGCCGAGGAGGTTGAACGAGCTGATGCGCACGCTCGTGGGTGCGGTCGCACCGACCGGCACGCGGCCGAGCTTGACGAGCAGGTCCTCGCGGTAGTCAGCCTTCGTCTGGGCGACCCGCGCGAGCTTCTTGACGGCCTTCTCACGCTCGGCGACCTGGACCTTGGCGGACTTGCCCTGAGTCTTCTTCGGGCGCGCCGCCACCTGCTCGACGACATCGACAGGTGCGGCCTCGTCGGGTGCCGCTTCCTGGCGTGGCGAACGGTCGAGGTCGAGGGTCATCGCCGCGAGCACCAGAGCGACGACCACCGCCACGGCGCCAGCGCGCAGTACGTCGGAGTGGGCGTACCGAGATGGCCGCACGAAGTCCCTCCTCAGGGCTGGGTTCAGGTCGCGCCACAGCCAACGATCGCCGGGCGGTGCCCAGAGTCTAACTGCTGGCCCCCGTCACGGCCGCACATTCGCGTCTGCCCGGAGCGCCACGAGCACGTCGGGGCGGCCGGTCAGCGCAGTTTGTAGTCCTCGAGCAGGCGGCGTCCGATGATCATCTTCTGGATGTCCGCGGTGCCCTCGCCGATGAGCATGAACGCGGCCTCGCGGTAGAGCCGCTCGATCTCGTACTCCTTGGAGTAGCCGTAGCCGCCATGGATCCGGAAGGAGTCCTCGACGACCTCCTTGCAGTACTCCGCAGCGAGGTACTTGGCCATCCCGGCCTCGACGTCGTTGCGCTCGCCCTTGTCCTTCAACCGGGCCGCGCGAACCATCATCGAGTGCGCGGTCTCGACCTTGGTCGCCATCTCCGCGAGGCGGAACAGGATCGCCTGGTGCTGCGCGATCGGCTTGCCGAAGGTCTCGCGCTGCTGGGCGTAGGCGATGCCGAGCTCGAAGGCCCGGTTGGCGATGCCACAGGCCCGGGCCGCGACGTTGACACGGCCGACTTCGACGCCGTCCATCATCTGGTAGAAGCCCTTGCCGGCCTCGCCCCCGAGGATCTGGTCGGCAGAGATCTTGTGTCCCTCGAAGATGGCCTCGGTCGTGTCGACGCCCTTGTAGCCCATCTTGTCGATCTTCCCGGGGATCGTGACGCCCTGGGCCGTCTCGCCGAAGCCGGGCTCCTTGTCCACCAGGAACGTCGTCATGTTCTTGTAGACCGAGTCGGCACCCTCCTCGGTCTTCACCAGCACCGCGACCAGGTTCGAGCTGCCGCCGTTGGTCAGCCACATCTTCTGGCCGGTGATCTCGTAGCCGTCGTCGGTCTTGCTGGCCTTGGACTTGATGGCGGCCACGTCGGAGCCGAGACCGGGCTCAGACATCGAGAACGACCCGCGGACCTCGCCGGTGGCCATCTTCGGCAGGTACTTCTTCTTCTGCTCCTCGGTGCCGTGCTGCATCAGCATGTAGGCCACGATGAAGTGGGTGTTGATGACACCCGAAACACTCATCCAGCCGCGCGCGATCTCCTCGACGCACAGCGCGTAGGTCAGCAGCGACTCACCGAGGCCGTCGTACTCCTCGGGGATCATCAGCCCGAAGATCCCGAGCTCCTTGAGGCCCTCGACGATCTCGGTCGGGTACTCGTCGGCATGCTCGAGCTCGGTGGCCACCGGAATGATCTGGGTGTCCACGAACGTACGGACGGCCTTGAGGATCTCGATCTGGTCCTCGGAGAGGCCCTCGGTCTGGCAGAGGCGACCCATGACATGTCCTATCTGTGGAGCGAGCACGACGACGCGCCATGTTACGGGCGGGTACGACGTCGCCCGCACCGCACCTGCATGCCGAGACGACCCGGGGCCGGTGGTGCCGGGAGGATCAGTCGTCCTCCCAGGCATCACCCTTCTTCAGCTGGGGCTCCTCGACGGGGGTCTGGGTGACCATCCGACCGTAGGCGTTCGGGACCCGGTAGGGGATGTAGAGGGCCTGGTGCGAGCCGTGGTCCCAGATGTACTCGAAGTTCTCGATCCAGGCAGGGACGTAGCGCACCGGCAGCCGGATGATGACCTCGTCGCCGCGCAGGCCGCCGAAGTTCCAGTTGCTCGAGCCGGTCCAGACGCCGCCGTTGGCCGGGTTGCCCTCGTAGGTGCCAGAGACGACGAGGTACTTCTGGTGGCTGTAGAGGTCGATCTCGCCGTCGTAGTCGGTGTCGTAGCCGTCGACGTGCACCGGCATGTAGCCGCGCGGGGTCGCCTTGGTGAACGACTCACGGACCGACGCTCCGGCCATGCCGTACATGACCTCGACGTCGCAGCCCTCGGCGTGCAGCTGGCGCATCTTGTCGGCGAGGTAGACACCGCGGCCGTCGGCCCACGAGTGCATCGAGACGCGCACGAGGGTCTTGCCGTTGCGGCCGTAGCCGGGCGCCGGCGGGGTCTTGCAGTCGATCTGGTTGAGGATCGCCATCTCGGGGTCGGTCTTGGCCGTGGGGTACGGGAACGGCATCGCCTGGATCTGGAACTCGCCGGCCTGCTTGACCCAGTAGGGACTCTTGGTGCGCTTGTCCTTGCGCATCATCCGCCACAGCTCGTCCATACCGGCGAAGAACGCCGGGTCGTTGTTGCGGACGAGCATGTCGTTCCACTGGTTGACCACGGAGTTCTCGGTCAGGTTGAACGAGCCGGTGAACACGACGTCGGTGGCGCCGCTCTTGAGGCCGGAGAAGAGGAACATCTTGGTGTGGAGGTTCTCGCCGCGATTGAAGTGTCGGCAGCCGAAGTGGCACTCGTAGGAGAAGCTCTGCTTCCAGCGGTTGCCGCCCAGCGCCTGCTTGAGGATGTACTGGGCGCCGGTGAACTGGTGGTTGTTGAGCAGCACCTGCACCCGCACGCCGCGCTTCTTGGCGCGGACAAGGGCCAGCGCCACCCGCTGGCGGTCCCACGAGAAGAGCGAGATCCGGATCCTCGACCCACGCTTGGCGTGGTTGATCGTCTTGAGGATGACGCTCTCGATGCGCTTTTCCTTGCGATCTGCTTCGCGAGGGTGGTTGAAGTGGCCGCCCTCAGCGGGCGTGTAGTCGCGCCCTGCGACGGCCGGTGCAGCCAACGCGCTGAAGATCAGCGCCACGATCAGAAGGGTTATCCCCCGGAACTTCATTCCCCATGCCTCCGAAGTCGGTTCAACGACCGAGAGAGCCTAACCCAGGACGCGGACTCCTCCTCATCGGCGGAAGCGACGGTGGATGCGTCCAGCCCTTCCTCCTCCGCGAGCTGGCGACGCAGCTCGTCGCGCTCGCGGGAGATGCTGCGGACGTCCTCGAGCATGGCCGCAATGGTCTGCGCCGCCGACTCGACGAGCTCGGCGTCGGTGACCTCGCTCGGGTGCCGCAAGTCGGGCAGCGGCTGCGGTGCCAGCAGCCCGGCGTCGCCGCGGACGTCAAAACCGCCCTCGGCGATCAGCTCGACAGCCTTGTCGGCCCGTTTGCGGTGCTGCTTCTCAAAGGCCTCCTCGCCGGCACGGAACCGCTCCCCCGACTCGGGGAGTACGCCGCCCTCGGCGAGGTAGCCGCGGACCCACCGGCCCCGGTCGCCGGCGGTCAGGAAGTCGGTGAGGTGCGGGGTGACCCGGCGCAACAGCTCGACCTCGACGACCCCCAGCGACGGGTTGGCCACATCGGCGGGCGCTGGAAAGCCGGCTGCGTCCACACCGAGCACGTCGCAGAAGCGCCGCCACAGGTCGTCGGGGGTCTCGCTGGCCGGGTCGACAGGAAGGATGTGGACCTGTTCGCGGGGCAGCACCTGCGACCACCGCTTGAGGATGTCGTGCAGGTCGAAGGAGCCCCAGCCCCACTCGTTGGTGGGGTCGTAGGCGTAGCGCACCGGCCAGTCGTCGATGGCCATCGTGCCGCCGTTCTTGATCCACTCCTGCCAGCGCGAGGCGACCAGTTCGGTGAGCGGCCGGGCGGTGACGATGGCATGCAGCTCGGCACCCGGAAACGAGTCGACCATCCGCTGGACGTGCTCGGGTGCAGCGGCGCCAAAGAACTCGTGGCTGATCACGGCATCGCCGCCGAAGTCGCGGGTCTCGTCGACCAGGTCCTGCCACGGCGCCTTGATGTTGCCGGCCCGGCGCGCGAGCCGCGGATCCTGGCGGATGTCGAGTGACGCGAGCAGGTGACGACGGTGGCGAGGTCCGGGCACCAGCACCCCGGCGCGGCGCAAGCGGTCCTTGTTGGACCACAGCGCCGTCTGGAGATAGGTCGTGCCCGTCTTGGGCAGGCCCAGGTGGATGAAGACCCGGCGGACCATCAGCGCGGCCCGCCCAGGCTTTCGCGGTAACGGTCGACGACGGCCTGGACCTTGGACTCGTCCCGCTCGGACAGGGGTACGACGAGCTCCATCATGGCATCGGTCAGCTCGGCGATGCGCAGGTTGAGCTGGCGGTTCTCCTGCACGGCCTCCTCGAGCGCCGCCACGCGGCCCCGCAGGGTGCGCCGCGACGCGAACCGGTGGGCAAGGAACAACTTGTTGTCTGTCTTCATGGCTCTCACTTCCAGGTGACCACCAGTCTGGCGATGTTGTCGGCGCCAGCGGCGTCGCTCTCGTTGAGCATCTCGCGGTGCACCACGGTGCCACCGTGAGCAGAGACGAGGTCCAGCAGGTCGGTCAGGTCGAGGGGCGTGACGGGCCCGTTGCTCTGGGGGCTGCGTTCGGCGCCCACCTGCACCTGGCAGTAGAGCGCACCACCACCCCGCGTGAGCACCCGAGCGAGCCGGAGCAGGTTGTCACGACCCCCGCCGTCCACGGCGTCGAGCACATGGCGGGCGGTCACCACACGCGGACCGGCCAGCTGGGCCATGTCGGCCGCGGCGTCGAGCACGGAGCGGTTCTCGGTGAGATTGACCCAGCGGAAGCGCACCGGCAGCTCCTCGGCCTCGGCCACCTTCCGCATCCGGACGTAGGACTTGTAGTGGGCGTCCATCCCCCACGTCGACCGGCCCTGACGGCCCAGCCAGACCGCGTCCGTGCCGTAGCCGCAGCCGAGGTCGACGATCGTCGCGATGTCAGCGCCGGCGTCGGCGTGCACCCACTTCGCGAAGCCGCTCGGCTGCTCGGGAGTGAGGTCCTTGCCACCCATGCCGCGGCCCTGGCCGACCCGGATGCCGCGGAACCACCCGTTGAGGCGCAGCCGCGTGGACTCGGGCGTGGTGAAGACATAGGCAGGGTCCGGCACGCGCCAGCTGTCGCCGTACATCGCGGCGAGCAGGTGGTCGGGCTGTGCGGGGGCGGCGAAGGTGCGGCCCTCGAGCGCGACGGTGGTGCGCGGGAAGATCCAGTCCTCCTCGAACGGCGCGCCGACCTCGCCCATCAGGTACAGCTTGCCGGCGCGCATGAAGCCGCCGAAGACGTCGAGGCCGCGGATGCTGCCGTCGGCCTCGGGCACGTGCACCTTGACAGCGATGCCGCTGTAGCGGGTGACGACGAAGCCCATCTCGACCAGCGTGCGCTGCAGCGCGAACGACTCGAGCATCACGTCGACGGGGTGGCTGTGCCGGCTGACGTAACCCAGGTCGGCATCGGAGTCGTGACCGATCAGCCTGCCGTCGCGGTAGGCGCCGAGCAGCGTGCCGTAGGCCAGGAAGCCCTCGATGCCGCAGTCCTCGAGCGCCGTCAGGACGGTGGCGATGGCGTCCATCAACGGCGCCACCTGGTCGGCGTCGCGGCTGACGAACAGCCGCGAGAGGCGGTTGGACTTGTCGAGGCCGAGCGGCCGACCCTTGCGATCCTGTACGGCGACCCGGCCGCTGCCCGCGCCGAAGCTGACCTCGGCGGCGTACAGCTCGGCATCGGCGACGTGGTCGACCAGCGCGAGGCGGGTCGCACCGTCGAGGAACCGGCGCAGCGGCTGCGGCCAGGCGATCGTGCGGTCTCCCCCGCGTCCCTCGGTGTCGCGCTGGAGCCAGAACGACCACACGCGGGTGCCGTCGAACGTCACGTCGACGACCACGTCGTCGCGCGAGCTGAAGCGGATCCCCTCGTCGTCGACGTGGACGTCCTGCATCGTCGTGGCGGTCACCGAACTCCGACCCCGGCCGTGTCGTCGGGTGACGTCAGGGCCTTCCAGTTGTTGACCTGCCCCATGAGCTGGCAGGCATCGAGGACGAGGTCGTCGAGCGACTCGGGCGGCGGACCGTGGTCCTCGCCCAGCTGAGCGGACAGCCACGTGCGAGCGGCGAGTGCGGCAGCCCGCGTCTCGGACTCGTCGACACCCGGCGCCTTGTCGGCCAGGTCGGCCAGGTCGGCATCGAGGCGGATGTCGGCGAGGTCGCCGAACACCGGGTAGGCCCGCTCCTCGAGGAACGACCGGACCTCCTTGTTGATCCCGAGGCCGAGCTTCACGCCACCGCGGTCGAGGACCGGCTTGGACTCCTTGCCCCTGCGCCCGACCAGCGCCTCGCGGGCCAACTGACGCATGCCGCGGCGGTAGAGCTTGGGGCGCACGACCGAGAGGTGGCTGTTGGCACGACGCAGGAAGTCGCACGAGCCGTAGCCCAGCGAGGGATTGGACTCCACGACCGACAGGTCGACGTCGACCTCGGGCAGGCCTGCGGCTGCGACGAAGCGCTTCCACAGCACCTCCGGCGGCGAGCCCGACGGCGGCACGGTCACGACGTGCACGCTCTCGACGCCGGCGGCCTCCTCCCAGCGTCGTACGAACGTGGGGATCTGCTGGGCGCGGTTGAACGTCTTGAAGGCGCGGGTCTTGCGCGCCCGGCCCAGGAAGGTGGGCTCGATGGAGCGCAGGTAGTCAGGCCAGCCCTCGGTGCCGAGGTTGCGGCAGTAGGTCTGCCACTGGGCCGGGATCGCGCCCAGCTGGTCACGCACCGACACGACGACCTCGATCCGGTCAGCGGCGAACGGCTCGAGCGCGGCGGCGACATGGCGGTCGGCGGCGAAGCTGAGGAACTCCATCGAGACGAGCAGGTCGCCGTCGGTGCTGGCGGCGAGGGCCTGCCAGCGCTCGCGGTTCTGCTGCGGCAGGCGCGGCAGCTTCAGCAGGTCGAGCACGGCCTGCGGACTGCCGGCGGGGTAGCCGACACCGGCATCGGCAAGCACCTCGCGGTGGGTGGCCAGCACTGACTGGATGAAGCTCGTGCCGGTCTTCATCGCACCCACGTGAAGAATCACGCGACGGGTCACTTGCTGCCTCGATCCGCTCTCCAAGGGCTCGTCAACAGGGGCGAACCTAGCATCCGGTGCGCCACCGGCCCGAGTCTAGGATCGGTGGCGTCCACGTCCCCACTCGACCACGAGGTGTTTGCATGCGGCACGGCCCGCAACGCCCCGGTCGTCGCTGGCTGGTGGCCGCGACGACCCTCGCGCTGATGGCCACCAGCGCCGCCGCCTGCAGCTCCGACGACCCGCAGCGCCGGGTCAAGCCGAAGCGGCAGACGCCCACCTCCGCAGCACCCGTGCCCGATCCCGGTCCGAACGACACCGTCCTGCCGCCGTCCGCGCTGGCGCCGAAGCCGCTCCCCGCGCCGGCCACCCGCCCCAACATCCTCCTGATCACCGCCGACGACGCCGCGATCGGCGACCTGGACCACATGCCGCAGCTCAAGCAGTACGTCGCCGACCAGGGCATCACGGTCGAGAACGCGCTGGCGCCGACCCCCATCTGCGTCCCGGCTCGCGCGTCGCTGCTCACCGGGCAGTACTCCCACAACCACGGCGCGGTGACGATCGAGGGTGAGGGCGGCGGGTTCGACGCGTTCGCCGACAACGACACGCTGCCCGTGTGGCTGCAGACCGCTGGCTACGACACCTTGTTCGTGGGCAAGTACCTCAACGGCTATGGCGAGGACGACCCCACGTACGTGCCCCCGGGCTGGACCGACTGGCAGGCGACCGTCGACCCGTCGACGTACAACTTCGAGAGGCCGCAGATCAATCACAACGGCGAGGTCACCGAGCACGAGCAATACTCCACCGACCTGCTGCGCGACCTCTCCGTCGACGAGATCAACGACCCGGCGCGCGCGGCGAAGCCCTGGTACATGTGGGTCAACTACGTCGCACCGCACACCGGCCAGCCGCAGCAGGACGACGACCCGCTGAAGATCGACCCGGACAACGGCAAGAGTCTCAAGACCACCGTGCCGGCGCCGGAGTACGACAACGCGTTCAGCGACCAGGACCTACCCACCACTCCCGACATGTTCGAGGACGAGACGTCCGACAAGACCGTCGCCAAGGTGACCTACCAACGGTGGAACGAGCGCGACCGTGAGCTGCTGCGCGAGTCCTACCAGCAGCGGCTCGAATCGCTGCAGTCGGTCGACGACGCCGTCGCCGAGACGATCGAGGCACTGCGCGAGACCGGCCAGCTCGACAACACCTGGATCGTGTTCACCGGCGACAACGGCTACGCGTCCGGCCAGCACAACATCGCCGGCAAGCTCTGGTACTTCACCGACATCCTCGGCATCCCGATGGTGATGCGCGGGCCAGGACTGCCACGCGGCGAGACCGTCTCCACCCCGGTCACCAACCCCGACCTGGCCACCACGTTCGCCACGCTGGCCGGGGCCACCCCGACCCGCCCGCAGGACGGCGTCGACGTGGCGCCGTACCTCACGACCGAGGCCGACACCCGCGTCGTACCCATCGAGGGCTATCGGGTGACGGGTGGCCTGACGCCGCTCTACTACGGCATCTGGGCCGGGCCCTGGACCTACGTGCGGACCCCCGGCCGCCGCGAGGAGCTCTACAACCGAGACCTCGACCCCTACGAGCTCAGCAGTGTCGCCGACGACCCGCGGTTCGCGACCCAGCTCGGTGAGCTGCGGCGGCTGGCCAAGGAGCAGCACACCTGCGCCGGCGACACGTGTGCGCGAGAGTTCTACTCCTCGGCGCAGCGCTGACGGGGAACGGCCCGACCGGCCGGTAGGTTTGGACGGTGAGCACCACCCCCACCCGCGTCTACGTCGCCCGCCTCGTCGGGCTGCCGGTCTTCGACCCCCAGGGTGACCAGGTCGCGAAGGTGCGCGACATCGTGGTGGCCCTCCGGTCGGAGGCAAACCAGCCGCGCGTGCTGGGGCTGGTGGCCGAGGTCTTCGGGCGGCGCCGGATCTTCGTGCCGATGACCCGGGTGACCCACGTCGACGCCGGGCAGGTGTCGACGACCGGGCTGCTCAACATGCGTCGCTTCGAGCAGCGCCCGACCGAGACGCTGGTCATGGCGCAGATGCTCGACCGCTCAGTCACGATCCAGCCATCGGGCATCAAGGGCACGGTCTACGACGTCGCAATGGAGCAGGCCCGCAACCGCGACTGGGTCGTCAGCCGGGTCGCCGTGTCCGAGCCGGCCAAGGGCTTCCGCCGCCGCGGTCAGACGCACGTGGCCGAGTGGCGTGACGTCGAGGGCCTGACGCGGCGCGAGGAGACGCAGGGCGCCACGCAGCTGCTGGCCTCCATGAACGAGATGCGCCCGGCCGACGCGGCGCACATGATCCACGGCCTGCCCCCCGAGCGCCGCAAGGCCGTCATCGCGGCCCTCGACGACGAGCGGCTGGCCGACGTGCTCGAGGAGCTGCCCGAGGAGGACCAGGTCGAGATCCTGGAGTACCTCGACTCCGAGCGCGCCGCCGACGTGCTCGAGGAGATGTCGCCCGACGACGCCGCCGACCTGATCGCCGACCTGCCGCCCGACATGGCAGCCACCCTGCTGGCACTGATGGAGCCCGACGACGCCGCAGACGTACGGCGCCTGATGTCGTACGCCGAGCACACCGCCGGCGCGATGATGACGCCCGAGCCGGTGATCCTCGACCCGCAGGCCACCGTGGCCGACGCACTGGCCCACGTGCGCAACCCCGAGCTCACACCGTCGCTCGCCGCCCTCGTCTACATCTGCCGTCAGCCCCTCGAGACGCCCACCGGTCGATTGCTGGGCGCGGCCCACATCCAGCGGCTGCTGCGCGAGCCGCCGTCGACGCTGGTCGCTGCCGCGCTCGACGAGTCAATGGACCCGTTGCGCCCCGAGGCGACGATCGACCAGGTGGCGGCACACCTGGCGACGTACAACCTGGTCGCGGCGCCGGTGGTCGACGAGGAAGGCCGGCTCCTGGGCGCGGTCACCGTCGACGACCTGCTCGACCACATGCTGCCCGAGAACTGGCGCGACAATGCCGTCCGGCCCGGCCCGATCGGTGGTGAGTGATGAGCGAGTCCCGCACCCCGCGCCGGCTCGACACTCCGCGCGACAGCCGGCGCACGCTGGTCCGCCGGCCGTCGTACGACTCCGACACGTTCGGGATCTTCGCCGAGCAGTTCGCGCGCTTCATGGGCACCGCGAGCTTCCTGATCTACATGACGCTCTTCGTGGTCGTCTGGGTGGGCTGGAACCTGTTCGCGCCCCCGGAGATGCGGTGGGACGACTACCCGTTCATCTTCCTGACCCTGATGCTCAGCCTGCAGGCGTCGTACGCCGCGCCGCTGATCCTGCTCGCGCAGAACCGGCAGGAGACCCGCGACAAGATCATCAACGAGCGCGACCGCCAGGCCAACGCCCGCGCGCACGCCGACATGGAGTACCTCGCTCGCGAGGTCGCCTCGTTGCGGATGTCGGTCGGCGAGATGGCCACCCGCGACTTCATGCGCTCGGAACTCCGCTCCCTGCTGAACGACCTCGACGAGCGGGCCCGCGCGGAGCCCGACGCCGAGGCAGACGTCACAGACTCCTGACCCGCTCCCCCGGTCGTCGGCTTCAGGGCAGCAACTAGGCTGGGGGATCATGAGCACCCCCACTCTCGAGCAGGTCCAGGCCGCTCTCGCGAGGGTCAACGACCCCGAGATCAAGCGCCCCATCACCGACCTCGGCATGGTCGACTCCGTCGACATCGCCGACGACGGAGTCGTGTCGCTCACCGTCCTGCTGACGGTGGCCGGCTGCCCGATGAAGGACACCATCACCCGCGACGTGACCGGCGCCGTCGAGAGCGTCCCCGGCGTGGCCCGGGTCGAGCTCACGCTCGGCGTCATGTCGGCCGAGCAGCGCGGCGAGCTCGGCGAGACGCTACGAGGCGGCCAGGCCCAGCGCGAGATCCCGTTCGCCCAGCCCGGCTCGCTCACCAAGGTCTACGCGATCGCCAGCGGCAAGGGCGGGGTCGGCAAGTCGTCGGTCACCGTCAACCTCGCGCTGTCGCTGGCCAAGCAGGGGCTCAAGGTCGGTGTCGTCGACGCCGACATCTACGGCCACTCGGTGCCGGCCATGCTCGGTGTCGCCGACTCCCGTCCCACCCAGGTCGACGACCTGATCATGCCCGTGCCGACGCCCTCGGGTGTCTCGGTCATCTCGATCGGCATGCTTAAGCCGCGCCGCGACCAGGTGGTCGCCTGGCGTGGCCCGATGCTCGACCGGGCGCTCGTGCAGATGCTCGCCGACGTCTACTGGGGCGACCTCGACGTACTCCTCCTCGATCTGCCGCCCGGCACCGGCGACGTCGCGATCTCGCTGGGCCAGCACCTGCCCAACGCCGAGGTCCTGGTCGTCACCACGCCCCAGGAGGCTGCCGCCGAGGTGGCCGAGCGGGCCGGCACGATGGCCTCGATGATGCACCAGCGCGTCATCGGCGTCGTCGAGAACATGAGCTACCTGCCCTGCCCGCACTGCACCGCGGAGGGCACCGAGCACCGACTCGAGATCTTCGGCGCCGGTGGCGGTGACCGGGTCGCGGCCACGCTGTCGCAGCGCTTCGGATACGACGTACCCGTCTTGGGCACGATCCCGATCGACATCTCCCTGCGAAAGGGCGGCGACTCCGGCAAGCCCATCGTCGACTCCGACCCGACCGCGCCGGCCGCCGTTGTCCTCGCCGACATCGCGGCCACCCTGTCCGGGCGCGGGCGAGGTCTCGCGGGTATGCAGCTCGGTCTCACCCCGTCGAGTAGGTTCTGAACCATGTTCGGAGTCGGGTTGCCAGAGATGGCGCTGATCGCGTTCATCGCCGTTCTCGTCTTCGGCCCCGACAAGCTCCCCGGCCTCGCCCAGCAGGCCGGCCAGCTCCTGCGCAAGGCCCGCAACATGGCCAACAGCGCGCGCGACGAGCTGCGCACCGAGCTCGGGCCTGAGTTCGCCGACCTCGAGCTGCGCGACCTCGACCCGCGCAGCATCGTGCGTAAGCACATCATCGAGGCGATGGAGGAGGGCGACGCGGCCGATGGCCGGAAGAAGAAGCCCCGGCTCGGCGAAGGCCAGCTCCCGCCGTACGACGTCGAAGCGACCTGAGTCGGCTAACGGATCGTCCGGCTCTGCACTGCCGCTAACCGCGCGAAGCTGATCAGCATCGTCGCCCCGTGGTCGCCGGTGGCCTCCACGAAGTCGGCACCGACGCGGGTGAAGCGCGCCTCGTGACGAGAGCCGTCGGCCAGGTGCACCAGACAGCCTTCGCCGGCTTCGGCGAGCCGGCGCAGCGCCGAGCCCAGCCCGAGCCGGGTCAGCGGCGACCAGGCGACCTCAGGCACCGACCGCGGCGACGCGTCGCGCACTGCGGAGACGGCTGAGAGCGGCACGATCCACTCCTGGGCTCGGGCAGCGAGCAGGCACCACTCGGCGTTGACCCGATGCAGCTCCCCGCGGATCGCGCCGAGTCCGACGACCTCCAGGCCGACCTCGGTGTCGAGCGAGGCCATCAGCCTGCTGGCCAGCGTGACGTGCTGGTACTCAGCCCGGCTGCGGTCGGCCACCTCGGCCTCGCGCTCGGCGTCGTACAACGCCTCGGCCTGACCCTCCAGGTCGTCGAACAGCGCGAACAACTGCTCTTCCCAGCTCATGGCGCCCCCGTCATGAGGCCAGTGTGCCGCACCGCGACGTGGATCGCGCGAGTAGCCCGTCGGCTGTGCACAACCGGTTGACTGCCAAAGTAAAAACCCTTTGAATGATGCAAACGGACGCAAACGAAGGGTTTGACGATGTCTCGGGGGATCGAATCAAGGACCGGCACCTACCGGTGGCTGCGGTGCCTGGCGGTGTGGCTGTCCGTCACAGCCGCCGTCACGATCGGGATCCTGGCGTTCCGCGACGAACTCGCGGCGGCGCTGGGTGGCGAGTGGGGCGGGCTGGCCTTCGACGGACTGCTCGTGCGGGGCACGGCCGTCGTGGCGGCCGCCGCCGGCGCCTGGATCTGGCTGGTCACCACCATCACCGTGGTCGAGGCAGCATCCGGGCTCGAGAGGCCGACCGTCGCGCGGGGTCCGGTGCGGCGGATCGTGCTGGCGGCCTGCGGGGTGGCGCTGCTGAGCGGCGCAGTGACCGCGCCGGCGGGGGCAGCCCCTGCTCACGCGGATCGCGCCGATGCTCCCACCTCCGCGCAGGAGCGGCTACTCGGCGGCCTGCCGCTGCCCGACCGGGCCAGCATCCGCGACTCCCCCGAGCCCCCGGCGCAGCCCGACACATCGGTGCGCCCGACCACTCCCACGCAGCCGGTCGCGCATCAGGCGCGGGCGCAGGCCGACTCCGTCGTCGTACTCGCCGGTGACTCGCTGTGGTCGATCGCCGCCGCGGCCCTTCCGCCCGGTGCCGACGACGATCAAGTCGACGGCCGGTGGCGGGAGATCTACGCCGCCAACCGGGCCGCCATCGGCGCAGACCCCGACATCATCCGGCCCGGGCTGCGCCTGACGCTGCCACCTGCCTGACCCAGACCACTTCGGACCTCCTCGGAAAGGTGTCGACCATGACCAACAAGCGGAAAGCATCGGTCACTTCCCTCCGCGCCCCCGTCGGCGTGGCCAGCGTGCAGGGCTCGCTGGCGCTCGACCTGGCGCCGCGCTTCGACCCGCCGGCGCCGGCCCTGGTCCCGAGCATGCCCAGCCAGGACGTCGTCGAGGTCGACGACAGCGAGCGCAGCCGCGTCGACTCCTTCATCGGTCGCTACCTGCGAGCCGCCGTCGAGATCGTCGCCGGCGACCGGCCGTCCTCCCAGGTCGCCCGGCACACGCAGCCCGAGGTGTACGCCGACCTGAGGCGCCGCGCACTGCTCATCGCCCGCGCCGGTGGGCACACGCCCGGCCAGGGCCGCACGGTCGAGGTCATCCGGCCGCAGCTGATGTCGGCTCGCACCAGCTTCGTCAGCCACGACGCCGTCGAGGCCTGCATGCTTGTCCGGTACGGCGCCCGCTGCCGGGCCGTGGCCGCCCGGTTCGAGCTCCAGCGCGAGCGCTGGATCTGCGTCGCTCTCGAATTTGCGTGAACAGCGTGGCGTGAGGAACGAACGCCCCGCGTGGGTTCACGCAGGTCGAGCAAGCGCCGCGACCGTGGCTCCGGAAGGTCGCGTAACCGAGTCGAGACCCGGTGAGTCGACCGCCGACCTCAACCATGTGACCACGGAAGCTGCTCGAGGCCACCTCCGCCCGCCCCGGAAGCCGGATAGTCCAGTCGGATCTTGTCGCCAGGAGCCCGATAACCGACAAGAAGTGACTGGACTATCGCCTGCTAGGGGCGACGAACCGCGCGGACAACCGCGGTGGGTGGAACAGCTAGCCAGCCCGCGTCAGCCGTTGACGCGCGCGGTCAGGCCCGTGGGCCCACCCGGCGCACCGTGGCACCTCTTGAACTTCTTGCCCGAGCCACAGGGGCAGTCGGAGTTGCGGCCGACCCCGGCGAACTCGTCGTCGACGGCGGGCGCACCGATGACCTCGGCCTCGCCATCCTCGCTGGGCGCGGAGTAGGACAGCCGCTGCGGCGACTTCCCCCGCTCCAGACCCTTGGCCCGGATGTTGGGCGCGTGGGCCGCGGCGGCGGCCATGTCGATGCCACCAGAGGCGGGCGCATCGACCTCGTGCTCATGGTCGTGGACATGGGGCTCTTCGGCCTCGTCGTCGTCGCCGACCTCGACCTGCAGGTTGAACAGGAAGCCGACCGACTCCTCCTTGATGCCGTCCATCATGGCGGCGAACATGTCGAAGCCCTCGCGCTGGTACTCCACCAGCGGGTCGCGCTGGGAGTAGGCACGCAGGTAGATGCCCTCGCGGAGGTAGTCCATCTCGTAGAGGTGCTCGCGCCACTTGCGGTCGAGCACGGAGAGTACGACGCGGCGCTCGAGCTCGCGCATGACCTCGTCGCCGACCTCGGCCTCACGACGGTCGTAGGCAGCCTGGGCGTCCTTGGTGATGTCCTCGACGAGGACCTCACGTGAGAGCCCGGCGCGGCCACCGGCCTCCTTCTCGATCGTGTCGAGCGACAGCCCGATCGGGTAGAGCTGGCCGAGCGCGGTCCACAGCGCCTCGAGATCCCACTGCTCGGCGAAATCGGTGGTCGCACCCATGACGTAACCGGCGACGACGTCGCCGATGAAGGTGCGGATCTGCTCCTCGAGGTCGGCGCCCTCGAGCACCCGACGACGCTCGCCGTAGATGACCTCGCGCTGGCGACTCATCACGTCGTCGTACTTGAGGACGTTCTTGCGGGACTCGAAGTTCTGCGACTCGACCTGACCCTGGGCGCTGGCGATGGCACCCGTGACGCGCTTGTTCTCGATCGGGATGTCGTCGGGGACCTTGAGCACCTGGAGGATGCGGTCGACCCAGTCGGACTTGAACAGACGCATCAGCTCGTCCTGCAGCGACAGGTAGAAGCGGGACTCGCCCGGGTCACCCTGACGGCCGGAGCGACCACGCAGCTGGTTGTCGATGCGACGTGACTCGTGACGCTCGGTGCCGACGACGTAGAGGCCACCGACGGCCTTGACCTCGTCGTGCTCGTTGGCGACCTGGCTCTTGACCCGCTCGAGCGTGAGCGGCCACGCCTCTTCGTAGGCGTCAGACGTCTCACCGGTCGGCTCCAGGCCCTGCTTGCGCAGCTCCTGGTCGGCGAGGAACTCCACCGAGCCGCCGAGCATGATGTCGGTGCCTCGACCGGCCATGTTGGTGGCCACGGTGACGGCGCCTTTGTGGCCGGCCATCGCGACGATCTTGGCCTCGTCGGCGTGCACCTTCGCGTTGAGGACCGTGTGCGGGACGCCGCGCTTCTTGAGCAGGGCGGAGAGGTGCTCGGACTTCTCGACCGACACGGTGCCGACCAGCACAGGCTGGCCCACATCGTGACGCTCGGCGATGTCGGCAACGACGGCGTCGTACTTCGCGTCCTCGGTGCGGAACACCAGGTCGGCGTTGTCCTCGCGCAGCATCGGCTTGTTGGTCGGGATGGGTACGACGCCGAGGCTGTAGATCTTGTCGAACTCGCTCGCCTCGGTCATGGCCGTACCGGTCATGCCGGAGAGCTTGTCGTAGAGACGGAAGTAGTTCTGGAGGGTCACGGTGGCGAGGGTCTGGTACTCCTCGCGGACGGTGACGCCCTCCTTGGCCTCGATGGCCTGGTGGAGGCCGTCGTTGTAGCGGCGGCCAGCAAGCATCCGGCCGGTGTGCTCGTCGACGATGAGCACCTCGCCCTCCATGACGACGTACTCCTTGTCGTTGCGGAACAGCTCCTTGGCCTTGATGGAGTTGTTCAGGAACGAGATGAGCGGGGTGTTGACCGAGTCGTAGAGGTTGTCGATGCCGAGGTGGTCCTCGACCCTGGTGATGCCGGGCTCGAGCACCGAGATGGTGCGCTTCTTCTCGTCGACCTCGTAGTCGACGTCGACGTGCATGGTCTTCGCGAGCTTCGCGAACTCGGCGTACCAGTGGACTTCGTCCTGGGTGGGGCCGCTGATGATCAACGGGGTGCGCGCCTCGTCGATGAGGATCGAGTCGACCTCGTCGACGATCGCGAAGTTGTGGCCGCGCTGGACGCAGTCCTCGATGGCGTCGGCCATGTTGTCGCGAAGGTAGTCGAAGCCGAGCTCGTTGTTGGTGCCGTAGGTGATGTCTGCGGCGTAGGCCACGCGACGCTCGTCGGGGCGCATCGACGGCAGGATGACGCCGGTTGTGAGCCCCAGGAAGTGGTGGATGCGACCCATCCACTCGGCGTGGTACTTCGCCAGGTAGTCGTTGACGGTGACGACGTGGACGCCGTCGCCGGTGAGCGCGTTGAGGTAGGCCGGGAGTGTCGAGACCAGGGTCTTGCCCTCACCGGTCTTCATCTCGGCGATGTTGCCGAGGTGGAGCGCCGCCCCGCCCATGATCTGTACGTCGTAGTGCCGCTGGCCGATCACGCGCTTGGCGGCCTCACGCACCGTGGCGAACGCCTCGGGCATCAGGTCGTCGAGCTCCTCGCCCTTGGCCAGCCGCTCCTTGAACTCCACGGTCATGCCGCGCAGCTCCTCGTCGGTCATCTTGACGAAGTCGTCCTCGATGGCGCTGACAGCCTTCGAGATCGTCTCGAGCTGTCGGAGGATCTTGCCTTCGCCGATGCGGAGGAGCTTGTCGATGATGGCAGGCACGGAACTGGTCTCCTGAAACGTCTGGGGCGGCTGCACACCGGGCAGGCGACAGCACCGGTCATGCTACCCACGGACCCCAGCAAGGAGCGCACCGGAGAGCGGAGACGCGAGGTCACCGCGGGGCTCGACCACGATCTCCGACAGGCCCAGCCAGCCGGCAAGGCGGCCCAGCTCGACCGCGAGCTCCTCGGCGGTGGTGCCGGGAGCGTGCGGCTCGCCGAAAGCCGCCTTCACAAGCAGCCGCCCGGTCGCCCGATCGGCCTTGAGGTCGACCCGGGCCACGATCTGGTCGCCGAGCAGGAACGGCAGCACGTAGTAGCCGTGCACCCTCTTGGCCGCTGGCACGTAGATCTCGATGCGGTAGAAGAAATCGAACAGCGCCTCGGCCCGATCGCGTTCCCACACCACCGGGTCGAACGGGCTCAGCAGGGCACGGGCCGCGACCTTGCGCGGCAACCGGGCGTCACGGTGGAGGTAGGCCGGCCGCGACCACCCCTGGACCGTGACGGGGAGCAGCTCGCCGGTTTCGACGAGGGCCGCGATCGCGGGCTTCACGTGGTCGTTGTGCATCCGGTAGTAGTCGCGTAGGCACGAGGCGGTTGCCACCCCGTGCGAGACGGCGGCGCGTCGTACGAGTTCGAGGTCGGCCTCCTCCCGGGGCGGGGTCGGCCGGGCGAGCACGTCGGCAGGGATGACCCGCTCCGGCACGTCGTAGAGCACCTCGAACTGGCTGTTGCGGCCGGAGATCGCCACGTCGCCGGCCATGTAGAGGAAGTCGAGCACCTTACGGGCCTCCGACCAGTTCCAGCCCCAGTGCTGCTTGGTGCGCGGACCGCTGCTGAACTCCTCCTCGAGCTGCCGCGCGGTGACCGGGCCCTCCTCGAGCACGACGGCGAGCACCTCGTGCTCGAGCCCCGGGCGGGTGTCGACGATCGGCCAGTACTTGCCGCGCCTGGCGCGGTAGGACTCCATCCGGTGCTGCATGAGCGGCCACAGCTCGACGGGCATCAGCGCCTGGACGTGTGCCCAGTACTCCACGAGCCGTCGCGGCTTCGCGCTGGACGCGCGCCGCAGCAGGTCGACGTCATAGGCGCCCATCCGGGAATAAAGCGGCATGTAGTGCGCGCGCTGCAGCACGTTGACGGAATCGACCTGGAGCACGCCGGTGCGCTCGACCGTACGCATCAGGGTGCGCATCGTCGGGCTGGCGTGCTGGCTGTCGGCGAACCCCTGGGCCGCGAGGGCGATCCGGCGCGCCTGGGGCAGGCTCAGTGTGTCGGGCACGGGTGCATGCAATCACGTGGCGCCGACAGTGGTCGCGGCTGCTTCTCGTCTCACCGGGTTTCGACATCCGGTCGCGAGCTCGTCCCTCACTCGCACGGCTGCTCAACCGACCTTCCCACGGGCGGATTCCCTCGTACCTCGGGCATCCCCACTAGGGCAGGTCGCGGCTGCTTCTCGTCTCACCGGGTTTCGACATCCGGCCGCGAGCTCGTTCCTCACCAGCGCGGCTGCTCAACCGACCTTCCCACGAGCGGATTCCCTCGTACCTCGGGCATCCCCACTAGGGCAGGTCCAACAACTTCTCCTTGACGGCGTACATGACGGCTTCCATCCGCGAGTGCAGCTGGAGCTTCTCGAGGATGTTGCGCACGTGGTTCTTGACGGTGTTCTCGGAGATGAACAGCTGCTTGGCGATGTCGCGGTTGTTGAGACCCTTCGCGACCAGCCGCAGCACCTCGAGCTCACGCTCGGTCAGCCGCAGGCCGGGCACCTGGCCGCGGTTGGGCTTGGACATCTGCTTGAACTCGTCGATCAGCTTGACCGCCATCGACGGCGAGATGAGCGACTGGCCGTCGGCCACGACGCGGATGGCCTGAGCGACGTCCTCGATCGAGGAGTCCTTGAGCAGGTAGCCGGCGGCGCCGTTCTTGACGGCTTCGTAGAGGTCGGCCTCCTCGTCGGAGACCGTCAGCATGATGATCTTGGCCGACGGCACGGCCTCCTTGATGGAGCGGCAGGCCTCGATGCCGGTGCGTTTGGGCATGCGTACGTCGAGGAGCACGACGTCGGGCGCCAGGCTGGTCGCCATGTCGGTGCCGGCAACGCCGTCACTGGCCTCCCCGATGACCTCGATGTCGGTCTCGGTGCTGAGCAGCATCACAAGGCCACGCCGGAACAGCTCCTGGTCATCGACGACGAGGACACGGATCGGCTCGATAGAAACGGGCTGCTCGGTCACGGGGGCATCATGACATGCGTTGGCGCCCCCGTGCCGACCAGCAGGGCCACGTCCTAGTCGGCGGCCTCGTTGACCTCGAGGGAGATGACTCCGTAGTCGTAGCCACGACGGCGGTAGACGACCGCAGGTCGCTCGCTCTCCTTGTCGACGAACAGGTAGAAGTC
This sequence comes from Nocardioides sp. InS609-2, assembly GCF_023208195.1. Classification (NCBI taxonomy): domain Bacteria; kingdom Bacillati; phylum Actinomycetota; class Actinomycetes; order Propionibacteriales; family Nocardioidaceae; genus Nocardioides; species Nocardioides sp. InS609-2. The sequence goes on from NZ_CP060034.1 coordinate 1,483,329, forward strand.
GTGGCCGACCAGCTCCATCTCGTAGAGCGCCTGGTCGAGAGTCATGGGTGACGCCGGGTGCGATTTCTCGCGCACCACCAGGGGTCCGTCGCCGGTCACCGTGATCGGACCGACCAGGCGTTGGATCACCGTGTCGCCGTCGCTCGTCGTGGTCGACGGCTCGGAGTCCGGCGCAGCATCGGCCAGTGCCTGTCCGACCGAGACGGGGGTGTGCCTGCCGCGGTGGATGCGGCGGCGGTCAGCGGCCCGGCGCATCTGCGAGGCCATCTTGTCCAACGCGAGGTCCAGCGCGCCCATCTTGTCCTCGGCGGCTGCCTCGGCCCGGATCACCGGTCCCTTGGAGAAGGCGGTGAGCTCCACGCGCGTGGCGCGGTCGTGTTGTCGAGGGTTCTTCTCCTGCTCGATCTCAACGGCGACCCGGATGATTCGATGATCGTGCTTCTCGAGCCGGGCGAGCTTCTCTGAGACGTGACTTCGGAACCTGTCGGACACCTCGCAGTGTCGTCCCGTGACCACAACCTCCATGTGAACCTCCGATATGTGCGTTGGTTACACCGTGTGTACGCCCATGCCCCGGCGCCGGTCTGTGACGCGTGATCCGGGATGGGATGGAGTCCGCCCGGCCGACCTGGTCTTCGTCCCCACAATCGCCTGCTGAAGCGTTCGCAGCTTCTCTGCCACTACTGGCCTTCTCCCGAACGTCGTCGTATATGACGACGACGCCGAGGCAGGACTTACGACTAAGCCGCACCGTGATCGGCTGCCCGGAGCGTGAGCTCCGCCAGCCTTACGTGGACCGTTTCGCCTGCGACTGGCATCGGCTTGGCACCGGGGCACACGAGGTGTCCAGGTGACGCAACCACGGACCCGGACGGACTCCATGGCTCGACGCTAGCCCCTGTGGACGTCGGAGGAAAGCGAAGCCGCTGAAGATTGGCTGTGACGCCGGTGCGCGCTCGGCGGATTCCTCCGCGGGGTAGCCGCGACGGCGGCGATGCCACTCACCCTGAGCCCGACCGCCTCGAGCGCACGCTGCGCCTCGCGTGCCGTGGAGCCGGTCGTGAGGACGTCGTCGCACACGACCAGCCGCGCCGCGCGACGTCGTACGGCGAGGGCTCGCAGCCGCCGCGACGGGCAGCGCATCGTCTCGAAGAGATTGGCCGATCGGTCATCCGCGCCGAGCCCCGACTGGTCCTTGACACCGCGCCGCGAGACCAGCAGATCGGCCACGACGACGTCGGCTCCCGACGCCCGCAGCAACCGCCCCGCCACCCGCACCAGCGTCTCGGTCGGCGCGTAGCCACGGCGCCTGGCCGTGCCCGGCCGTGACGGCACGGGCACCAGCACGAGCGGTCCGGGCCCGCCACCAGCCGCCGCCGCGACCGCCGTAGCGAGGAGCTCGCCCAGCGGCGCGGCCAACGCGAACTGGCGGTGCTCCTTGTGGCCGACGACCAGGTCTCGAACCATCCCGTCGTACGACGCGGCAACCCATGGCGTCGCGAGGCCGGCCGGCGTCGGGGTCGGCCACGCGACGAAGGCCGCACCCTGCAGACCTGCGCGACAGGGCTCGCAAAGCAACCGACCCGCCCGGCTGCACCCCACGCAGCTGCTGCCGGTCGCGAGGTCGAACAGGTCGTCGATGATCGTCACCATGGCAGGACAGCGCGAAGCCGCTGCCGTTGCAAGGCCGGTCGCGGCGACCTGTGGACAACTGTCAGCCGGCGTAGCACATCGAAGTGATCTTGGGGTCCAGCTGGTTGACGGCGCGATTGGGATCGGTCAGGTCGGAGTACTCCTCGGCGGAGACCACGTAGACGCCATCGCCCTCGACCGGCGAGCTGACCAGGTGCTGGGCCCCGCCTCGCATGCGCGAGTACTCCGGCGCAGCGGCGTCGCCCGGCGCGCCGTCGACCGAGACGGTGCGGATCTGCGAGAGGTCGCCGGTGACGTGGTTGAGGATCGCCACGGACGTGAGCGAGCGCCAACCGATGTCACGGATGCGTTGCGACTGGCCCTCGCCGAGGTCGAGCACGCGTGACTCCCCCACCCGCAGCACCCGGCCCTGCGAGTCGTGCAGCACGCGCGCGACCACGACCTTGTCGGCCCGGCCGCGCACGAGCGCGACGAAGCGGGTGCCGTCGCGCGACACCAGGAACCTCATCACCCGCTTGCCGCTCACCCCCGGCACCGTGAGCTCGCGCGGCTGGCCGTCGACGAGGATCGAGACCCGCGCGTCGCCGTCGGCCATGTCGACGAGCCACAGACGGCTGCTGAAGTCCCAGGCCGGCCGCAGGAGGTCCACCGCCTCGCTGACGATCTCGGTCGCGCTCGCGTCGGAGGCGTCGACAGGCGTGGTGAGCACCGACGTGCCCTGCCCGGAGACACCGGTGGCGATCGCCCCGGTGAGGTCGACGGAGACGTCGCGCAGACCGAGGCGCTCGGTGCCGAACCGACCGCCGGTCGTCTGGATCTCCTCGATGCCACCGGTGACGAGCAGCCCGTCACGCAGGGCGAACAGGTCGTTGGTCGTCTGGGCTCCGTTGGGGTCGTAGCTGTCGGCGGAGCTGATGCTCACCTCGGTCTTGCCCCCCGGCAACGACAACACCTCACCCCCGACATTGAGCCGGATCGACTGGATCCGTGGCTCCTGCCGCAATGTCCACACCAGCTGGGCGAGCATCTGCTCGGTCACCAGCTCGCTCGTGTCGCTGGTCTCGCCGAGCAGGGTCACCTCGGCAACGCCGGCGGAGCTGATCGGCACGGACAACCCCGGCCGCAGACCCTCAGGGATGAACGAACGGGTCACCCGGGAGCGCCCCGGCCCCGGCCCGGCCAGCAGGCCGCTGAGCAGCGAGGTCGCGAACTGGTCGCCCTCGGGCACGAAGACCGGCTCAGGCACCAGGATCTTGGCCGTCGGGTCGAAGAAGTAGAGCGACACCCGGCTGAAGCGGTCGTCGAACCACGACGTGGGTACGACGAGGGCGTCGGGCAGCTCGCTGATGCGCCACTCGTCGTCCTCGATGGTCAGCCGGAAGTCGAGGGTGTCGTCGGGCACGCCGTCGGCTGCCCCGTTGCCCACCTGCCGCACCCACGAGCCACGGGCGTCGTACTCGTTGACGCCGGTGATCGGCACCGAGATGTTCAGCTCGCCCGCCGGCTCGCCGATCTCGGCATAGGTGATCGTCGCCAGGCCGGGCTCCCAGGTCTTCTGAGCGGCCTGGGTGAGGTACTCGCGGGCGACGCTGGTGCTGATCGGGGTGGCCTTCATGGCCTCGAGGAAGTCGACCACGATCTCGTTGGCGGCTTCGCCTGTCTGCGGCGGCTTCGGGTCGTAGAAAGTGTCGGTGGCGATGTCGTCGGACGCGCTGCCCCCTGACCTCACGACCGGCCCGTCGGTCGGCATCCGCACGCAACCGGTAAGCACCAGCAGCGACATCAGCAGAGCTGTCCCTATGAGCCCGACCCTTCTCATGCCGAGACCTCCGCGTCGACGGGCACCAGCGGGAGCGGGCTGTGCCGGAGCTTCTGGCCGAGCTGGCGGGGCAGGGTCAGGCGGAACTGCGCGCCGTCACCGGGCCTCCCCCACGCCTGCAGCCAGCCACCGTGCAGGTGGGTGTCCTCGAGGCTGATCGAGAGGCCGAGCCCGGTGCCGCCACTGGTCCGTGCCCGCGCCGGGTCGGCACGCCAGAACCGGTTGAAGACCATGGCCGACTCACCGGGGGCCAGCCCGACGCCGTAGTCGCGTACGGCGATCGCTGCGGAGTCGTCGTCACCCGCCACGTGCACGACGATGTCGCCACTCTCGGCGTGGTCGATGGCGTTGGTGACCAGGTTGCGCACGACGCGCTCGACGCGGCGTACGTCGGCCTCGGCGAGGCAGGGGTGACCCGGGTCCCGCACCAGCACCCGGGTGTTGCGCTGCGCTGCGAGCGCCTTGGTCATGTCGGCGACCCGGTGGGCCACGTCGACGAGGTTGACGTCGTCGGTCTCGAGCACGGCCGCGCCGGCGTCGAACCGGCTGATCTCGAGCAGGTCGGCGAGCAGGGTCTCGAAGCGGTCGAGCTCGGTCTGGAGCAGCTCGGCGGCCCGCGACGTCACTGGGTCGAAGCCGTGCTTGGCGTCGTGGAGCACGTCGCCGGCCATTCGCACCGTGGTGAGGGGGGTTCGCAGCTCGTGCGACACGTCGGACACGAACCGGCGTTGCAGCCGGCTCAGCTCCTCGAGCTGGCGGATCTGCCGCTGCAGGTTGGAGGCCATCTGGTTGAACGACGTGGCGAGGCGCGCGAGGTCGTCCTCGCCCGTTACCCGCAGCCGCTCCTGGAGCTGGCCGGCCGCCAGCCGCTCGGCCACCCGGCGGGCCATTCGGATCGGCGTCACCACCTGGCGCGTGACGAGCCAGGTCAGGCCCGCGACGAGCAGCAGCAGGAGGATGCCAGCGGTCAGAAGCGCCCGCGAGACGAGGGCCAGGGTCTCGGTCTCCTCGTCGAGAGGGAAGACGTAGTAGAGCGTGTAGGTCTCGCCGTCGGCCGGCAGGGTGAGCTGCGACCCGACGACGATGCCCGGCCCTGCCTCCAGGCCGGCGATGGGGCCGACTGCGCGGATGCGGGTGTAGGTCCACGCGGTCGGCGAGAGCTCGGACATGGTGTCCTCGAGCGCCACCGGGACCGTCGCCTTGTCGAGGTTCTGGGTGAACTTCACGCCACCCGTGGCGAGGGTGCCGCCGCTGCCGACCGGCGGCGACAGGATCACCGCGAAACCCCGGGTCGCGCCGCGGTCGATGATCGGCTCGACGAGCTCCTGCTGCTGGCCGGGGACGTCGACGTCCCGGCCGGTCGCGAACGACAAGCGGGTGCGGGCCTCCGAGGTCTCGGTGCGGGCCTCGGCCACCACGGCGTCGACCCGGTGCTGGAGCAGGCCGTCCCTGGTCTGCTGGAGGAGAAACCAGCCCACGATGCTCACGACCGCGGCCGACAGCAGCACCGTGCTCGCCACGACCCGGACCTGGATCGAGCGACGCCAGACGGTGAGCCCGCGACGTACGGCGGTGGGCAGCTCGGCACGGAGGGCCATGTCGGTCAGCTGGTGTCGCGAGAAGAGATGCCGGCCTTGTAACCCACGCCGCGCACGGTGAGGACGATCTCGGGGTTCTCGGGGTCGTGCTCGACCTTCGACCGCAGGCGCTGGACGTGCACGTTGACTAGCCGGGTGTCGGCCGCGTGGCGGTAGCCCCAGACCTGCTCGAGCAGGATCTCGCGGGTGAACACCTGCCACGGCTTGCGGGCCAGGCAGACCAGCAGGTCGAACTCGAGGGGCGTGAGGTTGATCGGATCGTCGCCCCGGGTGACCCGGTGGCCGGCGACGTCGATGTCGAGGTCGCCGATGTGAAGTGACTCGGAGTCGGGGGTGTCGAAGCGGCGTACGCGGGCGCGGATGCGCGCGATGAGCTCCTTGGGCTTGAACGGCTTGACGACGTAGTCGTCGGCACCGGACTCGAGCCCCACCACGACGTCGATCGTGTCGCCCTTGGCGGTGAGCATGACGATGGGTACGCCGGACTCGGCGCGGATCTCCTTGCAGACGTCGATGCCGTCCTTGCCGGGCAGCATCAGGTCGAGCAGCACGAGATCGGGGCGGTAGTCGTGAAAAGCCGCCATCGCCAGGTCACCCCGGCCGACCATGCGGCTGTCGAAACCCTCCTGGCGCAGCACGATCGTGAGCATCTCTGCGAGAGAGGCGTCGTCGTCCACGACGAGGACCCGCCCCCGGTTGGGGGCGTCGACCGGCTGTTGACTCATAGGGTCATTGTGCCAGTCGACGCCACCCGAAACCGTCAGTAGCGGTACTGCTCCGACTTGTAGGGGCCTTCCACGGCAAGGCCGAGGTAGCCGGCCTGGTCGGCGGTCAGCGTCGTGAGCTTCACGCCGAGCGCGTCGAGGTGGAGGCGCGCGACCTCTTCGTCGAGGTGCTTGGGCAGCACGTAGACGCCGACCGGGTAGTCCTCGGGCTTGGTGAAGATCTCGATCTGCGCGAGGACCTGGTTGGTGAAGGAGTTCGACATCACGAACGACGGGTGGCCGGTCGCGTTGCCGAGGTTCATCAGGCGACCCTCGGAGAGCACGATGATCGCGTTCCCAGCGGGGAAGGTCCACACGTCGACCTGCGGCTTGACGTTCTTGCGCTCGGCGACGCCTGGCTTCTCGAGGCCGGCCATGTCGATCTCGTTGTCGAAGTGGCCGATGTTGCCGAGGATCGCGTTGTGGCGCATCCGTGACATCTGGTCGACGGTGACGACGTCCTTGTTGCCGGTGGCCGTGATGATGATGTCGGCGGTCTCGATGACATCGTCGAGCGTGGAGACCTGGTAGCCGTCCATGGCCGCCTGCAGCGCGCAGATCGGGTCGATCTCGGTGACGATGACCCGGGCGCCCTGGCCGCGCAGCGACTCGGCGCAGCCCTTGCCCACGTCGCCGTAGCCACAGACGACGGCGACCTTGCCGCCGATGAGGACGTCGGTGGCGCGGTTGATGCCGTCGATGAGGGAGTGGCGGCAGCCGTACTTGTTGTCGAACTTCGACTTGGTGACCGAGTCGTTGACGTTGATGGCCGGGAAGAGGAGCGAGCCTTCCTTCATCATGTCGTAGAGGCGGAGAACGCCCGTGGTGGTCTCCTCGGTGACGCCCTTGAGCTCGCCCGCGATGGAGGTCCAGCGGTCCTTACTCTCGGCCAGCGAGGCGTTGATGACGTCGAAGACGACCTTCTGCTCGGTGCTGTGCGCGGTGGCCGGGTCGGGGGCCACACCGGTCTTCTCGGCGTCGACGCCGAGGTGCACCAGCATCGTGGCGTCGCCGCCATCGTCGAGGATCATGTTGGCGAACTTGCCCTCGGGCCACATCAGGATCTGCTGGGTGCACCACCAGTACTCCTCCAGCGACTCACCCTTCCAGGCGAAGACCGGCACGCCGGCCGGGCTGTCGACGGTGCCCTCGCGGCCGACGGCGACCGCAGCGGCCGCGTGGTCCTGGGTGGAGAAGATGTTGCACGAGGCCCAACGCACCTCGGCGCCGAGCGCGACCAGCGTCTCGATGAGTACGGCGGTCTGAATCGTCATGTGCAGCGATCCGGCGATGCGCGCACCGGTGAGCGGCTTGGTGTTGCCGTAGCGCTCGCGCATGGCCATCAGGCCGGGCATCTCGTGCTCGGCGAGGGTGATCTCGGTCCGGCCGAAGTCGGCCAGATTCAGGTCGGCGACCTTGAAGTCCATGAGTGCTCTCCCCTGTGAAAATGACGGCTGTGGGTGCCGGTGAATGCACACGAGATTAAGACGCGAGAACCCGGATCGAAGAATCCTCGAGCCCCTCGGGCGGCTCCGGGAACCACCGCGCAACGGGGCTGGGCCACGACCACGAGGGGCCCCCCGAGCACCGCCACCAGCGTCGACATCGACGGCAAGCCCTCACCGGCGTGACCGTCCCCCTTGGCTGGTCCAGTGCTCCCTGGGGGCGCCTCGGCGGCGATCATCGTGTTGTTGAGCAGTCCGTGGCGGACGCCGATGGCAACGAAGCCGGCGCACGGCGTCACCGGCACCGTCCGAGGCAGGTGCCCGGATCGGGCTTCACCGGACGGGCCACGCCGGTGCACGTGGACTGGCCATCTGGGCCTCGCGGACGCGACGCCGTCCAGCGCAAAACCGGATGACGGGCCAGTGCCCGAGTGCAGGCCGACGAGGCGGTCTACGTCAGCGTAGGAATAGATCGCCCGGTCGCGGAGAGAGAGTCAGCCATAGCCCAACCTCGCCCACCCACAGACCCGGGGCGACGGACTTAATGTGTCGCCTCGTCCCACGTCTGCCCGGGCCGGGGCAAGTCGTGCACGCACTCAGGCTCGCAACGTTTCGCCGGCCAGAGTTCGCTAGGTGCGCGGCAGTTGTCACCCGACTTGATTGCGGGCCTGTCCGAGAAGAACACCACGCCCCGGGACGAGGCGACCGCGACCATGGGCAAGATCACCGCGCTATACGGGCTGCGCACCGCCGAGGCAATGCTCGCCTGGGTTGACGAGGCCGAGCGTGAACTGGCGCGCCTGCTCCCCTGCGGACGTCAGTCAGCCACGACCTCGTAGACCTCTGCCGCATCCAACCGGCACCGCTTGTGAGTCCACCGGCCAAGCCCGAGATGATCGCTTGGGCGCTGCGTGACTACTGCCGACTGGGCGGCACCCGCACCACCTACATCGAGCCCGGCTCGCCGTGGGAGAACCCCTTCGCGGAGTCCTTCAACAGCCGGGCCCGCGACGAGCTCTTCAACGTCGAGGAGTTCGCTACCCTGCTCGAAGCCCAGGGCATCGTCGAGGCCTGGCGCATCGAGTACAACATCTACCGGCCACACTCCTCGCTGGGAGACCTCACCCCCGCCGAGTATGAGCTACCTGGACCGCCAACAACCAACCAGCACTCTCATAGCGGGTGGACCAGTTCATGGGGTCCCGTCAGTTCGCCGCGGATGACCGTCAAGCGTTAACCCGCCGAGGCCAGGGTTGAGCCTGACGAACAGCGCGGCTTCGCCGTCAGCTGTCGATAGGGAGAGGATTTCTCTCGCGGCGCGGGGTCCGCTAGTGGTCCGGATTTGAAGTCTTCATCCGGTTGGCTTTGGTGAGGATCTCGTCGGCGGTCCTGGTCCAGACGAAGGGGTGGGAGCGTTCGTTCCAGCAGTCGATGTAGGTGCGGATCTTGGTGTTGAGGTCCTTGACCGAGGTGAACACGCCGCGGCGGATGGCTTGGCGTTCGATGAGGGAGAACCAGACCTCGACGAGGTTCATCCAGGAGGCGTGGGTCGGGGTGAAGTGGATCTTGAAGCGCGGGTTCTCGATGAGCCAGTTCTTCACGTTGGTGTGTTTGTGGGCGGCGTAGTTGTCCATCACCAGGTGCAGATCGACGGGCTGGCCGGTCTCGTCGACGACGTCGCGGTAGGCGCGTTCGACCTGCTTGAGGAACGCGAGGAACTCTTGGTTGCGGTGCCGCGGCTTGAGAGCGGCGGTGACCTTCCCGGTGGCGATCTCCAGCGCGGCGAACAAGGTGGTGGTGCCGTGGCGGACGTAGTCGTGAGAGCGGCGTTCGACGAGCCCGGGTTGCATCGGAAGGACCGGCATGGTGCGGTCCAGTGCCTGGATCTGGGACTTCTCGTCCACGCACAGCACGATCGCGTTCTCTGGCGGGTTCAGGTACAGCCCGACGATGTCGATGACCTTGGCCTCGAGTTCGGGATCGGTGGAGAACCGGAACGACTCCGAGCGCCACGGCTTGACCCCGTAGGAACGCCAAGCCTCCGCGACGGTGTAGGCGCTGACCTTCAACCGAGCCGCCAACAGCCGCGTGGACCAGTGCGTCACGCCGAGCTTCTTCGGCGGGGGCTTCAGTGTCTCGGCCACGATTTTGCGATGGTCGATCGTGCGCGGACGGCCCGGACGCTGCCGGTCGAGGAGCCCGGCCATGCCCTTGCCCTGGTAGCGGCCCCGCCACTGCAGCACCTTCTGACGGCCGCACCCGACGAGCTCGCAGATCTGGTCGTTCGGCACCCCGTCGGCTGCCAGCAACACGATCCGAGCCCGTTGAGCCGCACCAGCCGAGACCGTCGAGGAGCGAGTCAGTCGCTCGAGCTTGTCCCGGTCACCATCACGCAGCACCAGGGCCGGAGCAGGTCGATTCGCCATGCGCCCATGATTTCACTTCATCAACCCGATGACTATTTCCCACGCGGACCACTAGGACGCTGCGGGGGACTGAGTCTGTATCGGATCACACTTCCCCGATCAAACTCATGCCGTAAGTCGGATGTTCCGATCCCCAGGATCCCCCCCCGCTAAGCCGACTGTCATGCAAGCCATCCTTGCCCTCCTACAGAAGGTGCTTTGCGGCACGGTCGCAGTGCTACCGGTCGGGGGCTCGACGGTCAGTTGACGTTCGCCGGTGCGGTGTCGGCGGATGGGGTTCTCCGTCCACGTGGGGCAAGCGGCGAAGGCTCCACCCACAGGACGCGTGCCAGCCAAGCGGGAAGCCACCAGTTCCATCGACCGAAAGTGGTGACGAGTGCCGGTACGAGCAACGCCCGAACGATGGTGGCGTCAATAAGGATGCCGACTCCGAGGGCTGTCCCAAGCACCTTGATGTCGGTCCCAGGGGAGGACGCAAGTGCGGAGAAGGCAAAGAAGAGGATCAACGCAGCCGAGGTGACGAGTCGTCCTGTCCGACCGATCCCGGTGATCACGGCCATCCCGGTGTCACCGGTGCGGTCATACTCCTCTCGCATCCTTGCCAAGATGAACACCTCGTAGTCCATCGAGAGGCCGAACAGGAATGCGAAGATCAGCACAGGCAGCCAGAAGGTGATGGCGCCGGTGCCGGAGACGCTGAAGATCGCGTCAGACCCGTTGCCCATCTGCCAGAAGAACACTACCGAACCGAACACCGCCGCTAGCGATAGCAAATTGAGGATCACCGCCTTGAGGGGCAGCAGTACAGAACGGAACGTGCGAACCAGGAGCACGAACGTGATCAAGGAGATCAGGGCTAGCACGTACGGAAACTTGTCGTACACCGCGCTGAAGTAGTCCTCGACGGTCGCCCCGAGGCCGGTGACGCCTACATCGCCGTCAACGGCTCCCTCGACGGCCGTTCTGATGTCATCGACGAGAGCCGTGCCGGAGCTGTCGACCGTGACGTCGGTGGGCAGTACGTCGACGACGGCCTCGTCACCTTGAGTGCTGCCGATGACGGCTGCCTGGACCCCGTCGACTTCCCGCGCCGCCTTAGCCGCCGCGTCCGCTTCGCTTGTCGGTACCAGTATCTCGACAGGCGTGAGGATTCCGCCTCCAATCCCGCCGTCGCGCAGAACCTGCAACGCCTCGTACCTGGGTCCGCTTCGCGCTTGCGACTCGAGGCCTGACTGGCCGATCTTGAGATCGAACACCGGGATGATGAGGATTGCGAGCATCACCAGTGCTGATGTGGCGGCGACCAAGCGGTGCTTGACGATGATCCGTGCCCATGCCGACCACCCGCGCGACGCCTTGCCTTCGTGGCGGATGCGAGGGTAGTCGACGCGGGGACCGACGCTCGACAGCAGAGCCGGCAGCAGGGTAAGGACAACTGACACGGACACGAGCGGAATCAGCATGCCGGCGGTTCCCATACTTCGAAGGAATGGGACGGGAACGACGAGGAGGGCCACCAGACTGATGGCCACGGTGACACCCGAGGCAAGCACGGCGTGCCCCGCAGTTTTCATCGCGACAATGACGGCTTCCTCATTGCCGCGCCCGTGAGCGCGCTCCTCACGCCAACGCGACACCAACAGCAGCGAATAGTCGATCGCGACCCCGAGTCCGATTAAGGCGATCAGGAACTGGACGATGACGCTGACGTCACTGAAAGTCGTCAGTCCGAGCACAAGCATGAATGTCGTCAGGATGGACACCGCCGCGATAAGCATCGGGAGTAGTGCCAAGAATGACGCGAAAACGAAGATCAACACCAGGAGCGCTCCGGCCGCGCCAAATAGCGTCTCGACCAGGACGCTCGGCCCCTCCGTGTCGCCGCCTGCCGCCAGCAGCCCGTACGACGTCAGACCGCTCTCGAACCCTCGGGCCTCGGCTGCATTGGTGAGGGCAGGCTCGAGTGGTTCCTCGATGTACGGGCCGAACGTGACTGGAATCGGGGCCTGCAGGAGGGCGAAAGTCGTCCGCCCGTCGTCGGTGATGAAACCCTCGTCGCCCGTGCTTTCGAAGGTGATGACGCGCAGTTCCACGTCCCGCACACCGGCCACCGCGGCGTCGAAGACCTGAGCAACGGCGTCCTGGTTCTCCTCGACAGTCTCCCCTGCCGGCACGGTGACGACCGCGACATAAGTGTCGAAGGTACTGACGCCGTATGTCTCGATGAGCTGCTGCTCGGCATCGTCGCCGGGCTGACCCGGTAACGAGAAGTCGAGCGACAGCCTGTCACTGAGCTGGCCGGCCGAGAACAGTCCGCCGAGGAAGAGCACCACCCACACGGCGCTGACAATGCGGCGATGGCGCATGACGAGCCGAGCAAACCGTTCCACTATGAACTCCTGCACGCTGGATCTCGGCGATGGTGGTGCCAGAGATCTCACGCTAGCCGAACCGGAACGTTGGTGAATAGCAACAAACCAAGGATCAGGTGAACGTCAGGGACCAACCCGCAGGCATGAGCCCCACGCTGCCGCATGAACCGAGTCACTTGGCAGTGAGTTGCGTTACGGGCGCGCGGCCCGTAGATGCTGCGCGAGGTCGAACTGGCTACCTGCGGCTGGGCCAGCCAGCGACCGAGCTGAGCGTTGGCGAGGCGCAACGCATCAAGCTGGCCACCGAGCTGCAGCGCGCGAGCCGCGGCCACACCTTGTACCTCCTCGACGAACCGACCGCCTGTCTGCACCCCTCGGACACCTACTTCCTGCTGCGTCAGCTGCACCGTCTAGTGGACGCGGGCAACACCGTCGTGCTTGTCGAGCACGACCTGGACACCATCGCCACGGCCGACTGGGTCGTCGACATAGGCCCCGGCGGGGGCGACGCAGGCGGCAGGGTCATCGCCACCGGCACCCCGCGCGACATGGTCGAGGCCGGCATAGGGCTCACCGAGGGGCTTTCGGTGCATCTCTACCACCGCGAACCAACAGCGGTGATGTGCACTCCCCGCTCATAGCCGACAGGACCGTTGGGGGTAGGTCGCACCCGCCAAAGTTCAAAAGGGAGAGTGCAACTCAATCGAGATTTGGACGGCGTTGAGGGTCTCAGATTACCGGGCGACTCGCGCTCTCCCGCTGGACGGAACGCCACCAGCACGACTACTCGAGTAGCCCTTTGCGTCCACTTTGACGCACTTCTAGTGGCGCGGATTTGAAGTTGTTGGACGGTTGGCCTTCGTGAGGATTTCCTCGGCGGTCTTTGTCCACACGAAGGGGTGGGAGCGGTCGTTCCAGCCGTCGATGAAGGTGCGGATCTTGGTGTTGAGGTCCTTGACAGACTTGAACACTCCGCGGCGGATGGCTTGTCGCTCGACGATGCCGAACCAGACCTCGACCAGGTTCATCCACGAGGCGTGGGTCGGGGTGAAGTGCACGACGAACCGGGGGTGCTCGGACAGCCACTGGCGCACGTTCTTGTGTTTGTGTGCGGCGTAGTTGTCCATCACCAGGTGCAACTCGACGGGCTCGCCGTCACTGTCGAGGACGTGTCGGTAGGCCCGTTCGATCTGCTTGAGGAACGCCAGGAACTCCTGATGTCGGTGCCGCGGCTTGAGGGCGGCGGTGACTTGCCCGGTCGCGATGTCGAGCGCGGCAAACAAGGTCGAGGTGCCGTGGCGGTAATAGTCATGAGAGCGGCGCTCGATCCGCCCCTCCTGCATCGGCAGGATCGGGACGGTGCGGTCCAGCGCCTGGATCTGGGACTTCTCATCCACGCACAGCACGATCGCGTTCTGTGGTGGCGCGAGGTAGAGACCGCAGATGTCGGTATCCTTCCCGGCCAGCTCGGGGTCGGTGGAGAACCGGAACGATTCGGCCTTCCACGGCTTGACCCCATAGGCCCGCCACGCGCGGGCGACCGAGGTGTTGCTGATCTTCAGACGCTCGGCAAGCAGTCGCGAGGACCAGTGCGTGACTCCCAGCTTCTTCGGCGGCGGCTTCAAGGTCTCGGCCACGATCGCGCGGTGATCCAGCGTCCGCGGTCGGCCCGGACGTTCACGGTCACTCAGTCCGGCCATGCCGCGCGCCTCGTACCGCTCACGCCACGCAATGACCGTCGTGGGGCTCGCCGCGACCAGCCGCGCGATCTCCCGGTTGCCCACACCGTCGGCCGCGAGCAACACCATCCGGGCGCGCTTCGCCAGACCCGCGCTCACCGACCGCGACCGCAGCCAGAGCTCCAGTTCCTCTAGATCACCAGCACGTAGCACCAACGCCGGGGCAGGACGATTCGCCATGCCTCATGATTTCAGACTCTAAGCGTTCAACTATTTACGACACGCGGCACTAGTCTGTCGACGGTCTCGCGGGAGGTGCCCCAGCAGGGAAAATTGAAATCTCGGACTTGCTGCGCGACGAGGGCGATCGCATGGCCCTTGCTCCTCGGACTGATTGAGTCTCGCACCAGGCGGCCCGGAGCTCACCTTCCTCTGATTGCCTGCAGGCGAACTGGGTGCCAGTCTCCTCTGGGATGGCCTCGTGGTGAACCTAATACGGCCTCGACGAAGGCATGGGCGAATCAAGCGCTCGCGGGTGCGGTTCCCGAACGGCCCCGAGTATGTGGACCTCACTGGCGGGGATGGGGCGAGAGCTTCGGTCCGGTACAAGGTGTGGGCCGCAGATTGGTACATCGCGACCCTTCAAACGCTCGGCGCTGCCGAATCTTACGATCGCCGTTTGGGAGTCGAGATGGCATCGGACGGTTCGCTTGCCGCGCCCAGCGGGGCCTTCGACGCGGCGGTTGTCGCACTCATTGAGTGCGCGGAGGAGGCCCTGAACTTGAGCATGGACCAGCCGTCGCGCTCAGCACCGCCGCCAGTTCGTCCTGTCCTTCTACTTGGCGACCCTTGAGTTCGAGGGTGTGTGCAACCCTCGACAGATGGACTCGCGCCGGGTCTGTTGACACCGGTCGGTCGATCAACGTCACGAGTCGCACCCTTTGAGAGGAATGCCATGAGCAGCCAGGACAACATCGCCTCCCAGCAAGCGTTCGGCGACGCCGTCAACAGCGGCAATCTCGACGCCTTCGAGAACCTCGTGGCGGCCGACTCGGTCGACCACGATCCTGCACCGGCACAGGGCCCCGGCCCCGGCCCCGATGGTTACCGAAGCTTCTACACCGAGATGCGCACGGCCTTCCCCGACCTGCACATAGAGGTCGAGCACCTCACGGCAGCCGATGACGACCTCGCGTTCGCCTACACCGTCACCGGCACTCATCAAGGCCTCCTGATGGGGCATGACCCGACCGGCAAGTCGATCAAGGTCCGCGGCATGCAGACCAGCAGGTTTCAGGACGGGAAGCTCGTCGAGCGGTGGGGCAGCAGCGACGAGCTTGGAATGCTCTCCCAGCTCGGCCTCGTCTCGCCATGAACCTCGCGAGCGCCTTGGTGGCGGGCGCGGCCGGCGGGGCAGCAGGAACAACCGCGCTCAACGCCGTCACCTACCTGGACATGGCAGTCCGCGGTCGAAGCACCAGTAGTGCGCCCGAGGACAGCATCGAAGCGTTGGTGTCGAGGATCGGACTGCGCATCCCCGGTGAGGAGGACACCCGGATGAACCGGGTCGCCGGGCTCGGCCCGCTCAACGGCATCCTCGTCGGTGTCGGGATCGGCGCCGTGCTCGGCCTTGCCCGCGCCGCTGGCTGGAAGCCGCACGTCCTCACTGCCGGACTGGTCACCGGACTGGGCGCCATGGCTGCCACGGACAGCTCGATGGCGGCGCTCGGAGTGAGCGACCCAAGTACCTGGACGCTCATAGACTGGCTCAGCGACGTGGTGCCGCACCTGGCCTACGGCTTGGCCACGGCGGCGGTTGCTCAGGCTCTCGACCCGGACTAAGCCTCCGCTGAGACCCGACAAGACCGTCCTGGTTGACTCGACCAGCATGCCGACAAGACCTGCCACATCAAGCATGGGGAGACAGACATGAACGCGCGTACATACGCCAAGGTCGTCGGCGTCGTCGTCATACTCATCGGCATCGGTGGTCTGGTGCTGGGGGAGAAGTCGCTTCTGGGCGTGCTGAACATCGACATCGCCGAGGACATTGTGCACCTCCTCTCAGGCGGGCTGATGGCTGCAGTGGGTTTCCGTGGTTCGGACAGCGCCGTCCGCACGGTGGTCGGTGGGGTGGGCGTCGTCTACCTGCTGGTCGGCGTGCTCGGCTTCTTCGTGCCTGACATGTTCGGGCTGCTGCCGCACGAGTACGAAACCGTGCTGGACAATCTCATCCACCTGACGCTTGGCGTGCTCGGCATCGCCGTCGGCTTCTTCCTCGGCGACCGCTCCGGGAGCCGCGTAGCGCGCTAGCCAGCACGCCGCCGGCTTGGTCTGGGACGTTGCGGTCGGGCATCGCGCACTACTGGTCGCTGCGGGAGGGTGGGCACCTCGTCCAGGGCGTCGCCTGGACCTACCCGGAACCCTTCCAAGATGCCGAAGCGGTGAGCGGGCTGATGTGCTTTGTCGACGACCTGGTGGACCTGGAAGTGGCCAACGATGGCCACCCGGACTGAACCGTCGGTGCCGCGACGCGAAGCTCATCACCCCCTGGGTTTGGCGTCCACTCGGGGGGTACCTTTTCGATATGACTTCCAGTACGCCAGGTATGGCGGCGAGCATCGGTCGTGGCGTGGTGGCGGGTCTTGCGGGGACCGGGGTGATGACTGCTTTCCAGAAGTTCGTCGAAATGCCCGTGACCGGCCGAGACGACAGTTACGCGCCGGCGGCGTTCGCCGAGAGGGTCTTTGCGGTCCACCCGACGAGCGAGCAGGAACGGACGCGTCTCAACTACGTCACCCACTTCGCACTCGGGACCATGTGGGGTGCGGCCTACGGTGTCGCGGCACGAGCCGGGTTGCGCGGCAAGCCGGCAGTGGTGGCCGTCTTCGCCACTGTGTACAGCGGCGACGTACTCCTGAACACGGCACTGGGTCTGTACCAGCCCTCGAAGTGGTCGACCCAGGACATCGTGATCGACGTTCTTGACAAGTTCGTCCAGGCCAGCGCCACCGGCGCGATCTTTGACCGCTTCCTGGACCCGTTGCCCCGGTCGTAGGAGGGAGCACCTATGCGGCGCCTCCAAGACGGGTAACCCGCCGCTTGTGTAGATCCCATCTCGACGCAGGCTCGGCCGACCGCCTCGATCCCCCCGGTCGCGGCATCTCCAGGACATCCTGCGCAACGGCGCTCTCTTCCACGTCGCTGGAGTCGCTGGCCGATGACGGGGCGGTCGGAGGAGTTCGAGGCCCTGGGCCTGGTGGTCAGGTCCAGTTCGGGTTGGGCCACCCGGCGAAGGCGGCCCGCTACGACGTCCGGCTGAGGCGCCGCACCGGCTCACTCCGGGCTGACCAGGAACTCCTTGGACTTGGCGATCGCGAAGCCCCACCCCTGCTTCAGCGTCGGCTTCGGTGGAACGGCCACTTCGTCGGCACTGGTCACCACGTCGACCAGCACCGGTCCGGGCTCGGCCATGGCCCATTGGACAGCGGACTCGACCTCGGCGGGTCGCTCGACGCGCCGCGCGCTCATCCCGATGGCGCAGGCGACCTCGGCGAAGTCCGGGTTGTGCAGCACGGTGCCGAACTCGGGCAGCCCCACCTGCTCCATCTCGAGCTTGACCATTCCCAGCCGACCGTTGTCGAAGACCATGAGCTTGACCGGCAGCTCATGGCTCACCGCGGTGAGCAGGTCGCCCATCAGCATCGACAGGCCGCCGTCGCCGCAGAACGCCACTACTTGCCGCGACCGGTCCAGGCCTGCTGCCCCGAGAGCCTGCGGGAGCGCGTTGGCCATGGAGCCGAGGTTGAAGGAGCCCAGGAGCCTCCGAGTCCCGCGCATCCGCACGAACCGGGACAGCCATACCGTCGACATGCCCGTGTCCGTGGTGAAGACGGCATCGTCGGCGGCGTAACGGTCGATCATCGCCGCGAGCAGCTCGGGACGGACCCGATCGTCGGGATTGTCGAGCTTGCGACGGAGCAGTCCGGTGGGCTTCCGCTCGTAGTCGGGGTCGGCGAACGCGGCTTGCTGCTCCTGCCACGCCTCGTAGGACGAGCGAGTCTTGTCGAGCAGACGGCGATCGGTCTTGGCCTCCAGGAGCGGTGTCAGCCCGCGCAGACCGAGCCGCGCGTCACCCACTAGCGCGTGGTCCACGGGCGTACGCCGTCCGATGTGGGCGCTGCGGATGTCAAGCTGCACCACGGTTTTGCCCGTGGGTAGGAACTCACGGTAGGGGAAGTCCGTACCGACGAGCAGGAGCAGGTCGCACTCCGAGAAGGCCTCGCGGGTCGCGGGGTTGCCGATAAGGCCCGACTGGCCGATCTCGTACTCGTTGTCCGACTCGAGCCGCTCCTTCGCCTTGAGCGTCAGCACCATGGGGGCCGACAGTCGTTCGGCGAGCTGGAGGACCTCGTCACGCGCGTCGCGAGCCCCGATGCCTACCAGCAGGGCGACGGACCCGGCCGCGTTGATGGCAGCAGCCGCCCGGCGCAGGGCCTCGTCGTCGGGACCCGGATGCCGACGTTCGTCGACGAACCGCGGCACCGGCGTTTTGCGCGGCAGCTCGAGACCGCCGACATCTCCGGGCAGGGTCAGCACAGCGACTCCTCGCTCCGCCAACGCCGAATTGCCCGCCTGCTCGATCAGGCCCGGCAGCTGCTCGATGCTGACCACGGTCTGGTTGAAGACCGCGACGTCGGCGAAGACGGCGTCGTTGGCGACCTCTTGGAAGAAGTCGCTGCCTACGTCTTCGCGGGGCACTTGGCCGCAGATGGCGAGGACCGGAGCGCGTGACTTCTTGGCGTCGTACAGACCGTTGAGAAGGTGGATGGCGCCCGGTCCCACGGTCCCCATGCAGACCCCGAGGCGACCGGTGAGCTGTGCCTGGGCGCCGGCGGCGAAGGCCGCGGTCTCCTCATGGCGCACCCCCATCCACTCCACTCGGTCCTCGCGACGGATGGCATCGGTGACCGGGTTCAAGGCATCGCCGACCACACCCCAAACCTGCGTGACGCCATGATCGGCGATGGCCCGGACGAGGATCTCGGCAACGGTACTCACGGCAGTCACGGTACCCGGATGTCGAGAGGTCCACGCCCCTCGCCGGACGGTCGGGTCATTCAAACGCCCAGCCGGTACATCGCCGGCATCACCAAGATCAGCGGCCTCAAGAGCAGCACAAAGTGCGTCGCGGCAATTAGCCGTAGCAATGGTGTCGACGCTCCTCGAAATCTAGGCCAGTAGCGCTCCTCGAAAAGTAGGCCACCCGACCACGATGGATCGGGTGATGACAGTGGAGGACTGGGCTGAGATCCGGCGGCTGCATGCGCAGGAGCAGTTGTCGATCCGGGCGATCGCGAAGCATTTGGGGGTCGCACGCGACACAGTTGCCAGGGCGGTGGCCGCGCAGCGGCCACCGCAGTACGTGCGGCCACCGGTGGTGTCGCGTTTCGACGCCTACGAGCCACGGGTGCGGGAACTGTTGAAGGACTTCCCGACGATGCCGGCCACGGTGATCTCGCAGCGGGTCGGCTGGGACGGCTCGGCGTCGTGGTTCCGCAAGCAGGTCGCGGGCCTGCGGGTCGACTACGCGCCGCGTGACCCGGCTGACCGCATCGAGTACCGTCCGGGCGACCAGGCGCAATGCGACCTGTGGTTCCCGCCCGTGAAGATCCCACTCGGTGGGGGCCAGTACGGCTCACCGCCGGTCCTCGTCATCGTGGCCTCGTATGCCCGGTTCATCACCGCGATGATGCTGCCGTCGCGAACCACTGGCGACCTGCTCGCCGGGATGTGGGAACTGATGTCGAGCCAGCTCGGCGCGGTCCCGCAGCGACTGATCTGGGACAACGAGGCAGGCATCGGACGTCGCAACCACTACGCCGAAGGGTGGCCGGGTTCTGCGGCACGCTGGCCACCAGGATCGTGCAGCTCAGACCGTTCGACCCCGAGTCCAAGGGCATCGTCGAACGCGCTAACGGCTACCTGGAAGCCTCGTTCCTGCCCCGGCCGGACCTTCACCAGCCCGGCGGACTTCAACACCCAACTCGCGCAGTGGCTCCCGGTCGCGAACGGGCGCACCGTGCGCCGTTTGGGTGCCCGCCCGGTCGAGCTGGCCGGGATCGACCGGGCCGCGATGCTGGCCTTGCCACCGATGCCGCCAGCGACCGGTTTTGGTGCCCGGGTCCGGCTCCCACGTGACTACTACGTCCGGGTCGCCGGCAACGACTACTCCGTCGACCCGGTCGTGATCGGGAGGATGGTCGAGGTCCACGCCGACCTGGACACGGTCACCGTGACCTGCGATGGCCGCGCCGTCGCAACCCATCAGCGGTGCTGGGCCACCGCCCAGACGATCACCGATCCCGACCACGTCGCTACCGCACGACGGCTGCGTCAAGCGATCCTGGCCCCACCAATCGTCGCGTCCGACGGGCTGCTGCGGGACCTGGCCGACTACGACACCGCCTTCGGTGTCGACCTCGACACTCGCGTCGAAGCTGATGGGCAGGTCGCCTGATGGCCACGAAGCCCGCAACCTCAACGACGGCCGCGAAAGAGACCGCCAGTTGCGCTTCTTCAACTCGCGCACCTCGAGCGACTGCTTCTCGGTGACGCCGTGACGGCTGCCATCCTCGACGTCGGCCTTCTTCATCCAGTTGTGCAGGCAGCCCTCGGAGATTCCGAAGTCCATCGCGATCTGGTTCAACGGAGCCTGGCCCTTGCGGGCAACAGCCACGACATCGTCGCGGAACTCCTTGGGATAGGGCTTCGGCATGGCCGACATCCTTCCAGCGAGGACGAATCCTCACAGGTCAGGTGTCAACCAACTCTGGGCAGACCCGTCAACGCAACAGAGCCCTTTAGGTGAGTCTCGTCGGGCGATTGACCCGACCGGCCGCGTCGATACACTGAAACCAGAGGCCGGGAGGGTCGGCATGGATGTGCGCACTTACGCCAAGGGCGTCGGAGTCATCATCGTGCTCATCGGTGTCGGGGGTTTGGTACTGGGGGAACAGTCGCTGTTGGGAGTCCTCAACATCGACATCGGCGAGGACATCGTGCACCTGGTCACCGGCGGCTTGATGGGCGCGGTGGGCTTCCGCGGTTCGGACAGCGCCGTCCGCTCGGTAGTGGGTGGGCTGGGCATCGTCTACCTGATAGTGGGCGTGCTCGGCATCTTCGTCCCGGGCATGTTCGGGCTGCTGCCAAATGAGTACGAGACCGTGCTGGACAACCTCATACACCTGACCCTGGGCGTGCTCGGCATCGTGTTCGGCTTCTTTGTCGGCCGCCGAAGCGACAGCCGCCTAGCGCACTAGCCGAAAGGCACGTGCGGCTAGTGGCTCATACGTGTCGCAACACTTCTCTCTTGCCTTTCGAAGGGTCTGCGTGACCGTTGAGTTCTCCAACTGATTCTTGCGCTAGCCCGGATCATTCACGGGTCGGCGGCTTGATCGGCGCGTAGAAACACAGAAGTGCCTGCCCAGCAGGGGAAACTTGGTCTTGCGACGGAACAAGTTCTCCAACTGGAAGGCACTCTGCAGGTGAAGCGTAGTTCGTGGTCGAGGGGTCTGTCAGTAACTGGGGGCGGTGTCGGCGTGGTGGCCCACGCGGGAAGCGTCGGGCTGCGTCTCGTAGGTGATCGGACCGGGCTGACTGGACAGCTCTCGAAGGCCCTGGCACGACGTTCGTTCACCCCTGCCCATGACCGCGGCCGGGTCCTGGTCGATGTCGCGGTGATGATCGCCGACGGCGGTGAAGCGATCGCTGACATCGAGGTCCTGCGCCACCAGGAACCCGTGCTCGGTGCGGTGGCCTCGCAGGCCACGGTCTGGCGGGCTTTGGATGAGATCAGCCCCGGGCAGGTCAAGAAAATCGCCGTGGCCAGAGCCAGGACACGGCGCCACGTCTGGGCACTCATGAACGCCTCACCCGAAGGGTTCCCTGCCTCGAAGGTCGCCGGCACCGACCTCGGTGAGGTGGTCGTGCTCGATGTCGATGCCACGGTCGTGATCACCCACTCCGAGAAAGAGTTGGCATCGGCGACGTTCAAGCGGACGTTCGGGTACCACCCGATCGGGGTGTGGTGCGACAACACAGGCGAGTTCCTCGCCGCCACGTTGCGGACCGGGAAGGCGGGGTCGAACACCGCGACCGATCACATCGAAGTCCTCACCGCGGCAATCGCCCAGGTCCCCGCCGCACAACGCAAGAACCTGCTGATCCGCAGCGATGGCGCGGGTGCCTCCCACAAGCTCCTGGCCTGGCTCACCGAACAAGGCCGCGTGCGGGGACGTCGCTTGGAGTACAGCGTCGGCTACGCAGTCACCGAGAAGATCCGCGAAGCCATCAAGGTCGTCCCCAAGCACGTGTGGACACCCGCGTCCGATGCTGATGGTGGGGTCCGCGAAGGTGGTGACGTCGCCGAGCTCACCGACCTCCTTGACCTGACGGCATGGCCGCCCGGGATGCGGCTCATCGTGCGCCGCGAACGACCCCACCCCGGTGCGCAGCTGTCGCTGTTCGAAGAAGCCGACGGGTGGCGCTACCAAGTGATCGCGACCAACACCACCACCGGACAGCTGGCGTTCCTCGAAGCCCGTCACCGTGCTCACGCCCGCGTCGAGGACCGGATCCGGATCGCCAAGGACACCGGCCTGGGCAGATTCCCCTCACGTGAGTTCGCGATCAACCAGGCCTGGCTGACAGCGACCATGATCGCTGCCGACCTCACCGCCTGGACCAGACTTCTGGCCTTCACCGGCGAGGCTGCTGTGCTCGCCGGCTGTGAGCCGAAAGCGTTGCGCTACCGACTCCTGCACGCACCAGCACGCCTGGTCCACACCGGGCGCCGGCGACAACTCCGGATCCCCGACACCTGGCCCTGGGCGGCAGCGATCGTCGCGACATTCGCCAACATCGCAGCGATCCCACCACCAGCCTGAACATCCCCGCCCACCCACAACCCGAGGACCCGGAGAACCGCACCCGACAGCGACAGTCGGCCTACAGGTCAACCCCGGAACCAGCCCAGGCAACGCACACGTCGTCAACCTCGACGCGCAGCCGTCCGACTACCTCCATGAAAGACCGGGGCTAGGTCGTAGGTCTTCATGACGCCCCGTCCCACGGCCATGGCGCCCCTGAGTAGCGCTCCAACGCTGGACCGTAAGGCCGAGGGGCGGAGCCCAGCAGCCCGGCGCCCACCTCAAGCACCAGCGGTGTTCCGAGCCGGCGGAACGGGTCGTCGTCGAGCGCACCAGGGTGGTCGACCACCCAGATCGAGCCGGCGAAGTGGGTGGAGTCGACGACGAGCGTCGACACCGCGCGAGGCGCGACACCGTGTTGGGCCGCGCGGCGCGCCTGCAGCACCGCCCCGTCGTCGAACAGCGGCATGACCGCGCGGTCGGGCCAGACCAGCGACACCCACGCGCCGGCGCCGTCGGGGTCGAGCAGCCGCGGGTCGACGCGGCGGGCCTCCGGGTGCGGGGCCTCCCGGCCGGACCGCCACCCGGCCAGCACCCGCCCGCCCGCGAAGGCGGCCAGATCCGCATCGCGGGGGCGCTCGCCGAGAAGGGCGAGCCAGGCGTTCACGGCTTGTCGTCCGGGCGCGGCGGGTCCCAGTCCTTGCGCAGCCCGCGGGTCAGCGCGCGCAGCTCGACCCTGAGCTCGTCGAGGGTGGGGCGTCCCCAGTACCAGTAGCCCATCCACCAGCGATGCACGGTCAGGTCCGGGGCGAGCAGCCACACCGTGGGCAGGTAGGGGTCGTGGACGGTGTCGGTGACCTCGCGCAGGCCCAGCTCGTTCAGCGCGGTGCGGTCCTCGTCGGACAGGAACGTCCATCGGGCATCGAGCCCCGCGCGGAACGCCCCGTTCACCGCCGGGGACTCCACCGAGAGCGACACGAAGCGGGTGTAGGCCACCTCGGCGTCGCCCTGCAGATCCACCAGCCGTCGCAGGTACGCGCGTTCCTTCGGGCAGAACCATCCGCGGTAGGTGTGCACCAGCAGTGGGTCCGGCCCTGCCAGCTCCGTCAGCCGCCTGACGTTGCCGTCGCTGTCAGGAAGGGACAGGTCCGGGAAACGCTCACCGGGCATCAGATCGCGAACGCCGGTCATGACGATGTCTCCCGATGGGTGTAGGCGACGCGGGCTGCGTAGACGACGGCGCTGATCAGGAACATCGCTGCGGTGATCAGCAGCCAGCGACCGAGGTAGGGCTCCTGGGTCAGCCCGGTGGCGTCGAGGTAGGTCTGGCTGCCCTGCCCGATGATGCCGGGGAAGAACAGCAGGAACAGCAGTCCGGTGCCCAGGAGCGGTACCCGCAGGTAGTTGACCGCAGCTACCCGCGACGGGCCTGCGCCCCGGCTCGGCGCCACAGCGCGCAGCCCAGCTGTGAGAGACCGGTCGGCCAGTGCGTAGAGCGGGAACAGCACGAGGTCGTGGCCGATGACGGCGCCGAGGAACCACAGCAGGATCTCCGGCCACGTCGGCTCGGACAGGGTGCGCAGGGCGGCGTAGCCGGCGAGGGCGAAACAGCCCAGCAGAGCCAGGAGGTGGAGCGGGTTCGCCCCATAAAAGGTGCGGACACGTGTCAGGGCGGTGGCCACGTCAGGCGCTCCGGAAGTCGATGGAGCGCACCCACTTGGTGTTGTGCACACCAGGCATCGCGGGAACGATGATCCGAGCGGGGTAGCCGTGATCGGCCGACAGTTCGGCGCCGTTGACCGCCAGTGCAAGCAGGGAATCAGGGTCGAGAACCTGGTTGGCCGCCAGCGTCGCCTCATTGAACGCGCCCGCCTCCTCAAGGGACGCCACCATCGCGGACCCGGGTGCCGGCACCCCGGCGACGGCGGCGAGGTCGGCCAACCGCACGCCCGTCCACGTCTGGGTCGTCGCCCACCCCTCGACGCAGGCGATCGGCAGGGTCGCGGTGTGTTGCGGCATGGCCAGCAGCATCGCCCGAGTCAGGCTCGCCGGGCGTGGCCCGCCGAGCGTGAGCGCCCAGCCGGCGCCGGTGGCGGCTGGAGTGATCCCGGCCGCAACGGCGGTGCGGTTGACCTGGAAGTCGTTGGGCCCGTCTCCGTAGCTACGCCCGCGGGGCAAGAGCAAGGCGGCGCCCCGTGCGGCCCCGCCGATGACCTGCCCGACGGACAGGACCGCGACGAGCACCGCGCCGCCACCGACGAGGGCCAGCGCGCCGCGCCGGCTCATCGTCGCCGGGGCGGGGTCGGTGGCGACCAGGCCGTAGGTGTCGGGCGGCTCCGGGCGGGTCTGCGGGAGCGGGGTGCGTAGCTCGGCGCGAATCGAGCGGGACCGCAGGCCAGTGATCATGTGTGGCAGCTTGAGGGCCACGTGCACCGCGAACCCGGCGATGAACACCCAGGCGCCGTAGTAGTGGGCCGCGTAGAAGCTGAAACCGAACAGGTAGTCGTACTGAATGTTTAATACCCCGGTGGCGATCTCGAACAGGATGCCGCCGACGAGCAACAGTAGCGACACCCGTTCCAGCACCTGGGCCATCGAGCGGGCCGCCGGCCACGCGAACAGCTTGGGCACCACTGACCACAACTTGGCCAGCACCACCGGGATGCTCACCAACCCGAGCACGACGTGCAGCCCCTCGGTCAGCTGGAACAGCCACGACGGGCGGGTGGGCCAGTCGAACTGCGGCAGGCGCAGCCACCCGACGTCGGCGGGGATCGCCTGGCCGAACCGCGGGCCATAGGCGATGTAGTCGAGCAGCCCGGTGATGATGACTACGGGCAGGGCCACGAGCAGAACCGCGCCGAAAACAGAGGTCAGCCACGGTCCGCGCAGCGGGCTGCGCCAGCCCGGGCTCCGACCCAAGCCCGGTGGCGGGTTGCGCTCGAGAGCGCGCCACAGCCCCGCGGGAAAGCCGTAGGAGCGATCCTCGACGTCGCCGCGGGGCTCGTCACTGCGTAGCATCGACGATTCCTACTCCCGTCCGGTCTTCTGTGCATGATCGAGCCCAGTGCGCTGACCCGCGATCATCCGGTCGGCGAACCGGGCCGCCAGGGCCATGATGGTGAGCGCCGGGTTGGCCGCGCCCTGGGTGGGCAGCACGCTGCCGTCGGTGATGAACAGGTTAGGCACAGAGAAGGTGCGCAGGTCGGCGTCGACCACACCGTGCGTGGCGTCCACCCCCATCCGTGCTCCGCCCACGAGGTGCGCGAAGCGCTGGATCGTGATGACCTCCTGGGCCCCCGCAGCACACAGGATGTCCTCCATCGTGCGTTGTGCGGCGGCGATCATCCGGTCGTCGTTGTCGCACCGGGAGTAGGACATGTGGGCGACCGGCAACCCGTGCCGGTCGGTCTCCTCGGCGAGGGTGACCCGGTTACGCGCTTGCGGCAGCAGCTCGCACATCCCGCCCAGGCTCGCCCAGTGCACGTAGTCGCGCATGTACTCGCGCAGCGCCGGACCCCAATGACCCTGGGCCATGACGTGCTCAGCGTAGGCGATCGGCAGCGGCGAGACGTTCTGGATGGCGTACCCGCGAACGTAGTCGTTGCTCGGGTCGGTCTCGTAGAACTCCTCGGTGGACACCTCGGGCGGGGGCGCCTTGACCATGCGGATCTCTTCCGCGAAGCGCCCTGCAGTCTGCGGGGCACCCTGCACCATGACGTAGCGCCCCAGCAGATCGTGGTCGTTGCCGATGCCGTCGGGGAACGACGGGCACGCCGAGAGCATCAGCAATCGCGGGGTCTCGATCGCATACCCTGCGACCGCGACGGCGCGGGCGCGCTGGCGGTGCTCGACGCCGTCGCGCAGGTAGGTGACGCCGACGGTCCGGCCGGTGTGCTTGTCGATGAGGACGCGGCTGACCATCGAGTCGGCCCGCACCTCGGCCCCGTGCGCCAGCGCGTCGGGCACATGGGTGATCAACGGTGAGGCCTTGGCGTTGACCTTGCAGCCCTGCAGGCAGAAGCCGCGGTAGATGCAGTGGGCGCGGTTGCCGAACCGGCCGTTGGTGATCGCCACCGGGCCGACCCGGGCCCGGATGCCCAGCGCAGCGGCGCCCCGCAAGAACACCTCACCGTTGCCGCCGACGGGGTGGGCGTGGTGCGGGTAGCCGTGCGGGTCGCCCCACGGCCAGTACTGCCCGGCCACCGGCAGCTCCTGCTCGAGAGCGGCGTAGTAGGGCTTGAGATCCGCGTAGTCGATCGGCCAGTCCGCGCCGACGCCGTCGCGGGTGTGGGTCGCGAAGTCCGACGGGTGGAACCGAGGCGTGTAGCCGGCGTAGTGCACCATCGATCCGCCGACGCCGCGCCCGGAGTTGTTGGAGCCCAACGGGACCGGGTGCTGCCCGCTGATCACCCGCGGCTCGGTCCAGTACAGCCCGTGCGAAGCCGCCTCGTCGGATACCCAGTCGACGTCGGGGTCCCAGAACGGCCCGGCGTCCAGTGCAACCACCCGCCACCCGGCCCGGGCAAGCCGCTGCGCCACCGTCGCCCCGCCCGCGCCGCAGCCCACGATGACGAGGTCGACCTCGTCATCGTCGTCGAACCGGCGCATGTCGCGGCGCAGCTGGTGGTTGGTTCGCTCGTCGCCGGTAGGCAGCAGCCAGGCCGACGCGTTGCGGCGGCGCACGGCGACGTCGGTCAGGGTGCGCCCCATCAGTGGGTCACCGGGTCGCGGGGGTCGCGCTCGGCAACCTCCCAGCCCTCTCGCCTGCCGGCGCCGATGTTCTTGTATCCGCGGGGGTACGCCGGGCCGCCGAAGCCGATCTCGTTCCACGCCCAGGGGTGGGAGTAGAACGCGGCACACGCGTAGCGGCCCCATAGGCTCCACACATGGGCTGCCTGCCAGCCGTGCCACTCGGTCGCGTCCTTCACCGCCTGCACCAGCGTGGCTTGCTTGTCGGTGTCCAGGGTGTGGAAGCGGGCCGGGCTCGCATCCCGGTCGAGCGCGGCCAGGGTGTCGCGCCACGCCTGCCGGTCCTCGGGGAGATCCGCGTAGCGCCAGCCGTCGGTCTCGTTACGGGCCAGCCGCGCGTCGACAATGTGCAGCACCGGGATCCGGGGTTCGCGGTCCTGCCCGAGCAGCAGGTCGAACAGCGCGTCCGCGGTGAGCCGCTCCGCTGCGGTGAAGAAGACCAGCTCACCGGGCGGTTCGAGGCGAGCCAGCACGACCCCGGCGGTCACCTCGTCCCAGTGTCGCGCCTGGGCGGGCACGTCGAAGCCGTCGAAGCGGCCATGCCCGCCGGGGGTGATCCCGCTGGGCACGTCAGTCCTCCTCGCGGCGCAGGACGGAAGCGAGCAGGCCCATGCCGCCGACCACGCTGGCCAGCAGCGGCGCGAAGGCAGGTGGTCCCATCTCGAGGTTGTAGCGCAGGTTGTGCCAGCCGCCGGGCTTCGCGATGATCCCCCGCCAGTGCAGGTAGGTGCCCTGCAGGCCGTTGGCGACGACGATCACCGATGCCACCGGCAGTACAGTTTTCGCGGCCCGGCGGGAGAACACCGCCGCGATGCCCGCGGGGGCCAGCGTCGGCACGATCACGATCGGCCACCACATCATCTTGTTGCCGAAGCTGGCGCTGTCGTGCTCCAGCCAGATCTCGGCCGCGGTGATGACCGCCCCGGCGGCGGTGAGCGCGGACAGCGTGCGCTCAAAGCGGCCGGTGCGGACGTCGCGCAGCAGCCGGTCGATGCCGGTAACCCCCTCCTGCGCCGGGTACCGGGAGACCCGGCCCGCCAGGCCCGTGCTCATGATCCACCCTTGCCGGGCAGGAACTCCTGCAGCTTCTGTTTCAGGCCGGTGCGGACGACGCCGAGGGCGTCCTCGTCACCCTTGATCATCGCCTCCGCGGCGTCCTTGATCTGCTCGACGGTGGCGTGCGGCGGGATCGGCGGCACGTCGGGATCGGTGCGGACGTCGAGCAGGGTGGGGCGATCGGCGGCGAAGGCCCGGTCCCAGGCCGGCCCGACGTCTTCGGGCTTGTCCACGTGGATGGCAAGCAGGTCCAGGCTGGCGGCGAAGTGCGCGTAGTCGACGTCGGGCAGGGTCTGGGATTCGACGAACTTCGGCGCGCCCTCCATCGCGCGGAGCTCCCACGTGACCTGATTGAGGTCGTTGTTGTGCAGCACCGCGACCACCAGCCGGGGATCGCTCCACTCCCGCCAGTAGCGCGCGATGGTGATCAGCTCGGCCAGGCCGTTCATCTGCATCGCCCCGTCGCCCACGATGGCCAGGACGGGGCGGTCGGGGTGGGCGAACTTCGCGCCGATCGCGTAGGGCACCCCGGGGCCCATGGTGGCCAGGTTGCCCGAGAGGGATCCGCGCATGCTGCCGCGCATCTTCAGGCAGCGGGCGTACCAGTTGGCCGAGGATCCCGAGTCCGCGGTGACGATCGTGTCGTCGGGGATGCGTCCGTTGAGCTCCCAGACCAGCCGCATCGGGTTGACCGGGTCGGCCTCGGTCGTGGACTGGCGCTCGATCACCCCCCACCAGTGGGCAACGTCGGACTCCACCTTCTCGCGCCAGGACCGGTCGGCCTTGCGGATCAGGGCGGGTAGCAGGGCCTGCAGCGTGGTGGCCGAGTCGCCGACGAGGTTGACCTCGTAGGGGTAGCGCAGCCCGACCAGGCCCCCGTCGAGGTCGATCTGCACGGCACGGGCCTGGTCGAGCTCGGGCAGGAACTGGGTGTAGGGAAAGCTCGACCCGACGGTGAGCAACGTGTCGCAGCCCTGCATCATCTCGTAGCTCGCCCGGGTGCCGAGCAGTCCGATCGACCCGGTGACGAACGGCAGGTCGTCGGACAGCACGTCCTTGCCGAGAAGTGCCTTCGCGACACCGGCGCCGAGCAGCTCGGCCACCTCTTCCACCTCCGCGCGTGCCCCGCGGGCGCCCTGCCCGACGAGGATCGCGACCTTCTCCCCGGCGTTGAGGATCTCTGCCGCGTGCGCGACGCCGGCGGCGTCCGGGCGCGACGTCGGCCAGCGGATGCCAAGGCTGGAGGGCACCTGCTTGAACACGTGACCGGGCGGGTTGTACGGGAGATCCTGGACGTCGGCGGGGATGATGATGCAGGTCGGGGCGCGGTGGGTCAGCGCCGTCCGGATGGCCCGGTCGAGAAGGTTGGGCAGCTGCTCGGGCACAGTCGCCATCTGCACGTAGTGGTGGGCGACATCCTTGAACAGCGACAGCAGGTCGACCTCCTGCTGGTAGGCCCCACCCATTGCGGAGCGGTTGGTCTGCCCGACGATCGCGACGACCGGCACGTGGTCGAGCAGCGCGTCGTAGAGGCCATTGAGCAGGTGAATCGCACCAGGACCCGAGGTGGCCATGCAGACCCCGACCCGGCCACTGAACTTCGCGTAGCCCACCGCCTCGAAGGCGGACATCTCCTCGTGCCGGGACTGGATGAAGGCGGGCTTGTTGTCAGCGCGGCCGAACGCGGCGAGGATCCCGTTGATCCCGTCGCCTGCGTAGGCGAAAACCTTCTCGACCTCCCAGGCCCGCAGGCGCTCCAGCAAGTAGTCGGCGACGGTTTGGGTCATGACAGGTGCTCCTTACTCATGCGGCCCGGAACTGCTCCGCGTCGGAACTTCTCAGGGACAATCCGTGACCGGGTCGGTCCGGATCGGGACGCAGCGCGCCGCCCCGCGGGGACAGCGCGCCGTCGAACAGCAGGTCCTCGATGCGGGCGTGGTCATGGAAGTACTCCAGGTGCCGCAGGTTCGGCACGCCGACGGCGACATGGGCGTGCAGGTTCGGTGCGCAGTGCCCGGAGATCTGCAGACCGTGAGCCGCGGCCACCGCGCTCGCGCGCAGGAACTCCGTGACGCCACCGCAACGAGTGACGTCAACCTGCAGGCAGTCGACCGCCTGCGCGGCCACCATCCGCGCGAAGTAGGCGAGGTCGTAGCCGTACTCCCCGGCGGCGACGTCGGCGTCGCACCGGTCGCGGATCTCGCGCAGCCCGTCCAGGTCGTCGGAGGACACCGGCTCCTCGAACCAGATGACGCCGGCATCGCGCAGCGCCCGGCCGACGCGCACCGCCTGCTTGCGGGTATAGCCGCCGTTGGCGTCGACGTAGACCTCGACGCCCGCGCCCACCACATCCCGCGCCAGCACGACCCGGGCCAGGTCGCGTCGCTCCTCGCCGCCCCACGACTCGCCGATCTTGATCTTCACCCGGGGAATGCCGAGTTCGTGCACCCAATGGGTCAGCTGTGCGCATGTGGTGGCTTCGTCGTAGGTGGTGAAGCCGCCGCTGCCGTAGACGGGCACCGTGTCGCGGCAGCGACCCACCAGGGTGGAGAGGGCGACGCCGAGCAGGCGCGCCTTGAGGTCCCACAGCGCGATGTCCACCGCCGAGAGGGCACAGGACACCAGCCCGGGGCGGCCGAGGTTGCGGCAGGCCCGGACCATGCCACCCCACAACCCTGGGATGTCCATCGGGTCCCTGCCGTGCAGTACACCGGTGAGCTGGTCCTCGACGACGGCCTTGCAGCCTGCGCCAGCGTAGGTCCATCCGAGACCCTCTGACCCACCCGCGCGGATAATGACCAGAACCATCGTGGTGGCCGACCAGGCGAGCGTGCCGTCGGCCTCCGGACGGTCGGTGGGGATCTCGTAGACCTCGCAGGCGACAGATGTGATGAGACCGTCCCGAGCCATGCCTAGGCTCCCTGGCCGAGGTTGCGCATCAGACCGCCGTCCATGGCGTACGTCGCGCCGGTGACGTAGTCGGCGTCGCTGGACGCAAGGAACACCGCGAGCCGGGCGATCTCCGACGGCTGGGCCGCCCGCTTCCAGGGGATGGACTGCACCTGCTCCTCGAGCAGCGTCGGGTCGTCGATGGCCGGCTGGTTGAACGGCGTCAGGACCATACCGGGAGCCAGGTTGTTGACGTTGATCTGCTGCGGCGCGAGCTCGAGGGTGAGGGCGCGCGTCAGGTTGCGCACGGCGCCCTTGGAGCAGTCGTAGTCCGCGCCCCCGGCGTTGGGGATGTCCTCGTGCACCGACGTGACGTTGATGATCTTTCCGCGACCGCCGGCCGCGATGCGCAGCTGGGCGAAGCGCCGGCAGCAGAAGAAGGCGCCGTAGAGGTTGGTGCGGATCGCGGTGTCGAAAACCTCGGTGGACAGCTCGGCGACAGGTGTGCCGGAGGCGTCGACCCCGGCGTTGTTCATCAGGATGTCCAGGGTGTCGAAGGCTGCGAGCGCGGTGTCGAACATCGCCTCCACCTGCTGCTCGTCGCTGATGTCGGCCTGCACGACGACTGCTCGCCTACCTGCCGCCTCGATCTCTTTGCGGGTGTCCTCGGCGCCGTTGGAGTC
Organism: Nocardioides sp. InS609-2; assembly: GCF_023208195.1. Lineage (NCBI taxonomy): Bacteria > Bacillati > Actinomycetota > Actinomycetes > Propionibacteriales > Nocardioidaceae > Nocardioides > Nocardioides sp. InS609-2. The sequence goes on from NZ_CP060034.1 coordinate 1,515,395, forward strand.
GTGCAGGTAATGCACGACGACGTCGGCGCCCTCGTGCGCGAACTCGATCGCGCTTGCCTGACCGATCCCGGAGTCGGAGCCGGTGATCAGGGCCACCAAGCCGTCCAGCCGTCCTGCCGTCATGGTTCGCTCCTTGTTGTCTGTTCTGTCGTGGCGTGCGCGAGCCGCCACGCGGCGTTGATGAGCCCGACGTGGGAGAACGTCTGCGGGAAGTTGCCCAGCAGCTCGCCGCTGGCGGGATCGGCCTCCTCGGAGAGCAGCCCCAGGTCGTTGGCATGCGCGGTGGCACTGCGGAACCAGGACGTGGCCCGGTCGGTCTCCCCGCCCAGTGCCAGGCACTCGACGAGCCAGTATGTGCAGATCAGGAAACCGCTGGGATCGTCGGGCCACCGGCGGACCAGCCCACCGGTGCCCAGCTCGCGCTCGACCGCCTCGATGGTGGCCCACATGCGCTGGTCGCTCGCGGGCAAGAAACCCACGAGTGGAAGCAGCAGCACCGAGGCGTCGAGGTCGTCGGAGGCGAAGGCGCCGGCATAGGCGCAGGCCGTGCGGCTCCAGGCCTGGTCAAGGACCGCGGCGTGCACCTCGTCCCGCGCGACCGCCCATCGCGTCGGGTCGGCGTCGGGCCCGAGGGCTGGTGCCAGCTGGACAGCCCGGTCGAGCGCCACCCAGCACATGACCTTCGAGGAGACGTAGTGGCGTGGCTTCGCGCGGGACTCCCACATCCCGGCGTCGGGCTCGGCCCATCCCTCCGCTGCCCGGTCGGCCAAGGTCACCAGCATGTCCTGGATGGGACGGGCGAGCTCCCCGAGTTGTTCGCGCAGAAGGTGAGCGGCTTCGAGCACCTCGCCAAGGACGTCGAGCTGTTGCTGCTGCCATGCCTGGTTGCCTACTCGTACTGGTCGACTGTCCTGGTATCCGGACAGGTGCTCCAGCGCATGTTCGGTGAGGTCCCGCTCACCCTCGACGCCGTACATGATCTGCACGAGCTCGTCGCCGAGGTGCCCGGCGGCGTTGGCGAACCAGTCGAACACTCGACCGGGCTCGTCCGGGCAGGCGGCCACCCACAGCGCGCGCATGGTCAGGCTCAGGTCGCGCAGCCAGGCGAAGCGGTAGTCGAAGTTGAGCTCGCCACCGAGTTGCTCCGGCAGCGAGGTCGTCGCGGCGGCTACCACGGCTCCGGAGGGCTGGAAGGTCAGGCCCTGAAGGACCAGCGAGCTGCGGCGCACCTCGTCGGGGAAGCAGCCGTCGTAGCCGGTGTGCAGAGCGGACCAGGACTCCCAGCCCACGAGGGTATCCTCGAGCGAGGGTTCGTCGGCGTGGGAGACCGTGCCGAACGACGGGAAGTAGCTCAGGCGCAGCTCGACGCTCTCGCCCGCAGCGACCGGGAACGTCGCCGCGGCGGCGCCGTCCTGACACTCCCAACTCACCGGTCCGGTGCAGTGCAGCCGCACCGGCCCGCCACGGAACTCCACTCCCCCGATCCGCGCGCGCACGTGCGGCTGGGTGCGCCCGTACTCCATCCGTGGCACCAGCTCGGTGCGCATCTGGATCAGACCGGAGCGTCCCTCGACGCGACGAAGCAGCATGTGCGGGCTGCGCAGGCCGATGTCGTGCCCGCGGGCGCCGCGCTCCAGCGCGAGGGTGTCGGAGACCGCCACCTCGCCGACGTCGGTGCGGAAGAGGGTGCGCAGAACCAGTGTGTCACCGACGTAGTAGCGCTCCGTCCGATGCTCCCAGGTCTGGATCTCTTCCGCGGGACACAGCGACCAGTGTCCGGCGTCGGGATCGAGCAGCCTGCCGAGGACGGAGGGGGAGTCGAAACGCGGCACGCACCACCAGTCCATCGAACCGCGCCGGTCGACGAGCGCCGCAGAGTGACAGTCGGAGAGGAACCCGTAGTCGGCGATCGGCGGACGGCGACGGGTTTCGGACGCGGCCGGGCCGTTACCCATGAGGAAGGGCGGTTGAGGTAGGACGGTTGAGATAGGACAGGGCCAGCGCGGTCGCGGTGGCGTAGACGAGGTGGTGCCACACGTCGATGGCGACCTCGGTCGGCGCCATTTCCGTGATCGGTGGTGCCACCCCCAGCCTGGGAAGCATGGTCACCTCGCCGCCCCAGACCGCGCCGAGATGGACGAGCGTTGCAACCGGAGCAGCGATGCCGGCGACGGCGAGAACGCCGCGGGGCGCTCCCCACAGCGTGCCGTACGCCCAGTGCACCATTGTGGACAGCCGGGCCTTCTCCGTCTCCCCGATCGGCTGGAAGCCCAGAACCTTGGCCGCCGCGTCGAGGGGTGCTGTGCTGCCCTCCCGGTCACGAAGCTTGGCCTCCAGCGCGCTGGAGGCGGTCATCGCCGCCGTCCCAACCATGCCTGCGAACAGGCCCTCCCCCACCGCAGCCGCCACTCGTTCGATCACGGCAACCTCCCGTCCGGATCTGGTCCGCGCCCGAGGAGCGCGAACCGCGACGTGTCGGGGGGATCGACCCATCGTCGGTCCCCCATGCCAAGACGACAAAGCTGGCCGCCGGGGTCCAGGGCGACGCGGTCCGGTGCTCCCGCGGGCCGCAGGTGCAGCAGCTCGGGCCGAACAGTCACATCATGCCCGCTCCTAGTAGCCACCCCCACCCCACCGCCGGTGGCCAGTCGAACAGCTTGGGCACTACCGACCACAGAAGCGTCGCGCCGAACACAGACGTGAGCCAGGGTCCCCGCAACGGGGCTCCGCCACGCATGCCTATCTCCCATGCCCGGTGGCCGATGCCGTTCGAGGGCACGCCACAGTGCAGCGGGGAACCCGTATGCGGCTTGCTCTGACTCCAGGTCGCCCACGGTCAGCGCACGAAGGATCGGTCGGTCTCGACCTGGGCTCCGGCTATGGGCTCGACCAGGTCTTCGGTGGGCATCTGGTCGGTGAATGCGATCACGGGGCAATTGATCAGCACGTTCGTGGAGCCGAACGGGACGCCCTCGGGTCCGGTCAGCAGGTCGGGACGGCTGGCGGCGAGGTTGAGGATCTCGAACTCGTCTGTCTGGCGGGTGTTGAGCCCGAGACTGACTGCCTTGTCCGTCCACTGGGAGAGCTGCGCCTCCCACAGGGGGCTGTAGGCAAACTTGCGGTGTGGATCGGTCAGGGTCGGGAAGTCCCCTTGGACGTTGAGGGAGTCACCGCCGTTGCGCTGGGACTGGATGAAGGCGGTGTTGCCGAGGTCGGCGTCCTCGTCGGCGTGCCCGTCGAGGATGAGATGGGCCAGTCCTTGGGCCTGTGGGTTGTCGGCTCCGGTCTGACCGTTGACGAAGGGGAAGATGCGTTCGCGGACCGAGCCTGCGAAGTCGTCGCCACCGCTGAACGGCGTCTTGCCCAGCGATGGAACGAACGTGGCACGCTCGAGGGTGGCGGTGATCGCGTCGGATGACTCCGTGCTGATGTAGAGGATGGGCTGGCCCGAGTCGAAGCCGTTGATGATCAGCAGCTCGACCGAAGGTGCGAAGAACTGACCCGGACCCGCCTTCTTCGCAGGGTTGATCTTGAGGACCCGATCCGCCGTGTCGGAATGATGCACCACGTCGAAGGGGCCGTTCCCCGTGGCGACGATCGGGGTGTTGTAGACGGTGGTCGAGCCGCGGAACTTGATGAACGGGCTGTAGCGGCGGCTAGCCACGCCGCCCGGCTTTGCCACTGCCGGCGGAAACGCGTTCGGGCCGGCCTTGAGGACCCGGGTGGGGCTGAAGTCGGGCGCACCCTGGAACTGCGCCACCGCCTCGCCGAACTTGTTGCCCGGTGGCGTCGTGAGCGATACATCCTGCACGCAGACCGGGCAGCCGATTCCCACGTTGGCGAGCTTCGGCGCGAAGTTGACGTTCAGGTTGCGCGCTGCGCCCTCATCGGAGGCTTCGGTGATGACGTACCAGACGGTCTCGCCGTGGAAGCGTCCCTTGTGTAGCGGCAAGGTGGCGCTGTGATGGGTGAGGTTCACCTCCACAGTGCTCTCGAGGATGATCTTGCTCTTGGGCAGGAGCCCGGTGGACTGGCCGGCGGTGCCAGCCGACGACGTCGCCGTCGAAGGGTTGGACAGCCCGAGCCCGAGCCCGAGTGCCGTCGCCGACGCGGCGAGCGCCACGGCCCCCATCGCCCAGCGCCGGGACGTATGCATGTGAGTCATGCGAGAGCTCCTTCGAATGTCGGGTTCCGGTGTTCGCCCTTGGAATTACGCTAGTGCTCCTAGGTCCTGACGACAGGTCCTGTTCCGGGCGAGAAAGTAGGACCAGTTGGCTGAGCGATCGGGACGGCGGCGGGCGTCGTGGCTTCCTGGGTCGTTGAGCGACCAGCCGGGGCGGACGCTGCGGCAGCAGTTGAGCGAAGCGATGAAGCAGTCAATCCGCGCTGGACTGCTGCCTGCTGGTTCGACGGTTCCGTCGTCTCGCGCGCTCGCCGGCGACCTCGGGGTTTCGCGGGGAGTGGTCGTCGACGCCTATGCACAGTTGGTCGCGGAGGGGTTCCTCGTCGGCCGCGCCGGCTCGGGCACCGTGGTGAGAGACGTCGCCCGACCCCCCTCGCGTCCGTCGGTCTCGGCCCCAGCCGGCCGCGTCGAGGCACCGCCGTACGACATCGATCTGCGCCCTGGGCTGCCCGACCTGGCCTCGTTCCCTCGTGCCGTGTGGCTGGCTGCAACCCGCGACGTGCTGCGCTCGCTGCCCGACGAGGAGCTGGGGTACGTCGCTCCATGGGGCGCGATGGCCCTCAGAGAGGAGCTCGCGGACTATTTGAAACGGGTCCGCGCGGCGATGGTGGAGCCTGACCACCTCGTCATCGTCACCGGCGCCACCCAGGGACTGACCCTGCTGGTCCGGATGCTCGCCGAGACCGGGCACACGATCCTCGCGGTCGAGTCGCCCAGCAACGCGAGTCAGCGACGCGTACTCGGTCGTCACATCTCAAACATCCTAGATATACCGGTCGACGACGAAGGGCTCGTCGTGACCGAGCTGGAGAGGACCGCGTGCCGCGCGGTGCTCGTCACACCTTCCCACCAGTATCCGAGCGGGGTCACGCTGTCCCCTGCCCGACGCAGTGAACTCATCAGGTGGGCTCAACGCGTCGACGGTGTCATCCTCGAGGACGACCACGCCCCCGAGTTCCGCTTCGACCGTGGCCCGATCGGCTGCCTACAGGGGCTCGACCCACAACATGTGGCGCTGGTCGGTTCGGCGAGCAAGTCCCTCGCCCCCGGCCTGCGGCTCGGGTGGGTGGTCGCGCCACTGGTGCTGCACGAGATGCTGCTGGCGGCCAAGCGCGACGACGACTTCGGCAGCCCCGTGCTCAGCCAGCACGTGCTGGCCCGGCTGCTGGCCAACGGCGCCTATGACCGACACATCCGTCGTACCCGGCGCCGATACATGGAGCGACGCGACGCCCTCGTCACCGCTCTGGCCGAAGAGCTGCCTGACTGGGAGATGTCTGGTCGGGGCGGCGGACTGCACGTCATGCTCCGCCTTCCGGCCGGCGTGGACGAGGAACGGGTATGTGCAGCCGCAGCGGACAGAGGCCTCGCCGTCCAGGGCACCCGTGCAATGTACGGCTCACTGCCCGCACCGCACAGCCTGATCGCCAGCTATGCGCGCGCGCCAGCAGGAGTGCTGACCGAAGCAGTGCATCGTCTCGCAGCCGCCAGTACCTCGGTACGGACCGTGACCACCGGCTCAAACGATCCCGCGATCCGACGCGTCCGCCCCGCCACCGCGCTCGACTACTTCTGAAGTCTTTTCAGGTTGAGGTGGCCTGAGCACCGTTACCAGAGGCGAGCGTCAGGAGGTCGACTGTTACGAGGTCGCGGTGATACTCGTGGCTTCGAGCCCAAGCCCCTTCCCCGGCACGCGTGCCCGCTGCCATCGTTATTTGCCTCTCTCCACCCGAGAGGGCGCCCCGCCGCCTCCAACGCTTGGCGGCGGGGCGTCAAAGGGGTTCAGCAAGCCGCACGCAGTGCCACTGTGCGCGGCACGCAGGCGCTCTCGAATGGCCTGTGCGGGGAACGGCGGTCGGGTGCGAGGGACTACGCCCGGTCTCGGGGCACGTGTAGATCAATCGACCCATCAAACGCCGTTAGCCGGCAGCCGATCCGCGACCGGGACGTGAGCAGGTTCGCCCAAGGCCGCCGAATCAGAGCGCGAAGGAGAGGGGGCACGTAGTGCAGGGCGCACGAGGCGTGGCCGATCGACAACTCGCCCCCTCCCTCAGACGGGTGAGGTTCAGTGGTCGCTGGTCTCCGCGGCGGCGATCAGGTGGTTGATCACGCGGTTGGCCCGTCGGGCTGGGAGCGCGGGCAGCCCGGTGACGGCGGCGAGGTAGAGGCCGTCGCCGACGAGTCGGATGATGTCGGCCAGTACCGGGTCGCTGATGTCTGCTTTCAGTCGAACCGACCAGTCGGCGAACACGTCATGCACGATCTGTCTAGTGTGCTCGGACACGGCCGCGGTGTCGGATTGGACCGCGGTGATGACGGCCCAGTAGTGCTGGGCTTCGGCGGTTGCCGGCCGTGAGGTTTGCAGGAACGCGCGGGCCGTGCCACGTGTGTCAGCGAGGGCGAGATTGGCGTCGGTGTAGTCGCGCAGCCGTTGCGCGAGAGCGTCGGTCAGTGCTTGTTTGGACGGGAAGTGGTAGAGCAGTCCGCCTTTGGAGACCCCTGCCCGCGCGGCCACGGATTCCAGGGTGACGGTGCTGATGCCATGCTCGGCGATCTCGTCTCGATACGCGTCGAGTATCGCTTCTCGTTTCGAAGTCATGCCGCTACTGTACCGTCTGGACGGTTAAGTTGCGAGCGAGGCATGTGATGACGAGCAACTGGTCGGCGACCGAGGCAGCGGCAGCGATCGCCCGTGGCGAGGTGTCCTCCCGGGAACTCGCCGCCGCGCTGAAGCGGATCGAGGAGGTGAACCCGTCGGTGAACGCGCTCGCCGAGCTACGCAGCCAGGACGTGCTCAGCGAGGCGGATGAGGCCGATGCCGCCCTCGCGACTGGCGCAACCGTCGGCCCGCTGCACGGCGTACCGATCACGGTCAAGGAGGCGCTGAACGTCGCGGGCATGCACACCACCTGGGGCAACCCCGACTGGGCAGACCACGTTTCAGATTGGGATGCCACGGTGGTGACGCGACTCCGGGACGCGGGTGCGGTGCTGGTCGGCAAGAGCAACGTCGCGTTCATGCTGGCCGACTTCGCCCAGACCACCAACCCGCTCTACGGCACAACCCGCAACCCGCACGATCTCGACCGGGCACCGAGTGGATCCAGTGGCGGCGCGGCCGCCGCGCTGGCTGCCGGCATGACCTACCTGGACTTCGGATCCGACCTCGCAGGCTCGATCCGGATACCGGCGGCAAACTACGGTATCTACGGCTTGAAGCCGAGTTCCGGGATCGTCCCGCTGAGCGGGTCCCAGCCACCGGGGGCGCCGACGCCACCGAACGAAATGTCCTAGCTCTCGTGTTTGGGGCCGATGGCCCGCACCGCGCAGGATCTGCGGACCGCGCTGCGCGTCACGGCCGGACCGGAGACATCCACCGGCTACTCGTGGTCACTGCCCGCCGCCCGGCACAGTCGAGTAGCGGACTATCGAGTGGGTGTGGTCACGGATGACCCGCGAGTTCCGGTCACCGACGAGGTCGGTGCCGCGCTGTCAGACACTATCGACGCGCTCGCAAGAACAGGCGCGCAGATCGTGCCGGGCTGGCCACACGGCGTGCAGGCAGATGAGGTGTTCGAGACGTTCGGGTTCCTGCTGAATGTGTTCCTCGCCTACGCCCAGCCTGGACCGACCGATATCGACTTCGGCGAGTTCATCGAACACGAGCATCGCCGGATGTCGATTCGTGCGGCCTGGCAGGCCTACCACCGCGACGTCGATGTGTTCCTGTGCCCGGTGAACTTCACCACCGCGATCCCACACGACGACCGGCCCTTCGAGCAGCGCAGGGTCGCGACCACCTCAGGGCCCCGCCCCTACACCGACCAATCGTTCTGGACCGCACACGCCTCACTACCCGGACTCCCCGCCGTCTCGGCCCCGATCCGAACCACCGCAGGCGGATTGCCGATCGGGATACAGATCATCGGCCCCCGCTACGAAGACGACACCGCCATCACCTTCGCCGAACTGCTCGCCGCGGGGGCGTCATAACTCCCAGGCTTTACCCGACACCAACGGGGGGTGATGCGCACTCCCCCGCTCAACCGTCGCCAATACCTACGGGGTAGGTCTCACCGGCCAGCAGCGGCAGCGTGCACATCTTCGCCAACGCCTTGCGGGCGTTGTCGGGGTGCAGGGCTTCCTTGACCATGGCACGCAGCACGCCGCACCGGTGCCTCGACGCCGCCCTGCCAGCGAACAGCAGCTGGTTGACGCTGCCGAGCTGGCCGATGACGCGTGGCGCAGGGTCAGGACGTGACCCACTCCACCGGTGCAGTGATGGAACTGGGACCTTGCCCTGGCTGTCGGACGGGCCGAGGTCACTCCGCCGACGGCGGCGCTGACGGGTGGTTTTCGGATTCAGCGTCGCTGTTGCTGTCGGCCTCGACGTCGGCGTCCTCCTTGCCGTGACCGGGCCCGAACGGGAGGAAGTGCATGACCGCGACTACCACCGCGCCGACGACTAGCCCGATGACAGCTGACAGTGCCGTGTTGGTCAGCCAGCCGACGACCGCGCCGATGGCGGGCAGCGCGTCGTGGGCGCCCTCCTCGAGGTGGTGCACGATGTCGTACAGGCCGTGCCAGCCGAGGTCGTCGGTGCCGACGAGCAGAATGTGCCCACCGACCCACAGCATCGCGGCGGTGCCGACGATCGAGATGACGTTGAGCAGGCCGGGCATGCCCCTGACCAGGCCGTGGCCGATCTTCTGGGCCGCTGCGGACTTGCGCTCGCTGAGGCTGACGCCGATGTCGTCCATCTTCACGATCAGGCCGACCACGCCGTAGACGAGGATCGTGATGCCGATGGCGACCAGGGTCAGGATGATCGCCCGTGGCAGGAACGACTCGTCGGCGACCTCGTTGAGCGAGATCACCATGATCTCCGCCGAGAGGATGAAGTCGGTACGGATCGCCCCGGTCACCATTGACTGCTCGGCCTCGGGGCTGATCTCGCTGGCGAGCTCCTGGTGCTCCTCGTGGCCGCTGAGCTTCTCCCAGATCTTCTCGGCGCCCTCGTAGCAGAGGTAGGTGCCGCCGAGCATCAGGATCGGGGTGAGCAGCCGCGGCACGAACTGGCTGAGCAGGAGGGCCGCGGGCAGGATGAACAGCAGCTTGTTGCGCAGCGAGCCGATGGCGATCTTCTTGATGATCGGCAGCTCACGCTCGGCGGCGACGCCGTGGACGTACTGCGGGGTGACTGCTGTGTCGTCGACAACGACGCCGGCGGCCTTCACGCTCGCCCGGCCTGCGGCGGCACCGACGTCGTCGATCGACGCAGCGGCGAGGCGCGCCAGCACGGCAACGTCGTCGAGGAGTGCGAAGAGTCCGGCACTCATGCCGTGGCCCGGGAGCTGTGCGTCATCACGCGGCTCAGCCTAACGGCGTGGGTGAACAGAGCGAGGGCGGCCGGGATCGCTCCCGGCCGCCCTCGGCGTTGGTCGTGCGCTGAGACTGTGCTGCGTCAGACCTGCTGGCCGAGCGCGAACTGCACCCCGCCGTTCGGTTCCAGGCTGGCGTCGAGCACCATCTCGTCGAGCTGCTGGGCCGAGGTGGGATCGAGGTAGACGGTCGCACCGTCCTGCTCGACCTTCGCGTCGCCGGGCTCAGGCACCTGTACGGCGCTGATGGCGAACGAGGGCTCGGGCGAGTCTTCGGTGGCGATCCGGAGTCCGGCATCCTCGGCCTCGCTGGCCGTGGTGGTGATCTCGCGGACGATCGTGCTGGCGTTCTCGGTGAGGGTGAGCATGTGCTCTCCTTCCGTGGCGGTCAGGACTCCTCCACCGTTGCAGGCCCAAGTCGTAGACACAAACGCGGGCGCGTCGGCTCAGTCCTCGACGAGCCCGATGCGGAGGTACTGCGCGGCGTAGGTGCCGCTGAGCAGCAGTGAGGCGTAGCGGGCGAGCTCGGTGTCGGCATCGGTGCTGACGGTCTCGACGCGTACGCCGCGTGAGGCGGCGCCAGCCAGCAGCCGGCCGCGCTCCTCGCGAACCACGGCTTCCTCGGCACCGTCGTCGAGCACGAGCAGGAGCGGGCGCAGGTCGCCTCGGGGTCCGTCGGCAAACGGGTCGGCGAAGACGTCGTGCTGCTGGGTCGCCTCGAGCACGGGGAGCAGGTGCTCCATGTCGCCGGCGATGGCCGACCGGCCGCTGGCCCGTCGGATGGACTCGGCGACGCGTCGGGCGGCACGGGCAGCCAGCACGGATCCGCCCCAGACGATCGGGTTGGTGTCGGCCAGCGCGATCGCCAGCATCTTGGCGGGGTTGACCGCGAGGTCGCGGTGCGGGGAGCACGAGATCGCGACGGCCTCGAGGGCGGTGGCGACCACCTCGGCGTCGGCGCGCGGACCGAGGTGGATCTGCTCCAGGAACTCCAGCATCACCACCGCGATGGCGAGTTGGTCGCCCGTCACGGTCGGCAAGATGGTGACGTCGCGTCCCAGCGCGTGCTCGGCGACCAGCGACGTCGGCGGGCACGCGACGACGACCTGGCAGCCACGGCGTACGGCCTCGGCGACGGCGGCCGCGGAGGCGGCGTCGGAGCCCACGGGGGCGAGCATCACGACCAGGTCGAGGCTGCCGGCCCAGCCGGGCAGGGCGGGTCCGGGCCAGGCCACGAACGGCACCGGGCACCACGGCTCGAGTACGGCGCGGAGCAGCCGCGAGTCGGGGCCGGCGGCGATCACCGCGCGCGGGCGAGACAGGTCGCGGCTCCGGCTCAGCGCCTCACGGGTTGCCTCCTGGGCCTCGTGCGCCTCTCGGCGTACCCGGGCTCCCGCCTCGGCCAGCGGGCGCAGGGCACCGTCGGCCGCGGCGAGGGTGGCCTCGTCGTCCAGCCTGGACTCGTCGAACCAGGTCGCCATCAGGCCGGCTTGCGAGCCTCGTCGAGCAACAACACCGGGATGTCGTCGCGGACGGGGTAGGCGTTGCCGCAGCCGGAGCAGACGAGCTCCTCGCCCTCCGGAGACAGGGTCTCCCGGCAGCCCGGGCAGCGGATGATGTCGAGCAGCTTCGGGTCGAGATTCATCGTTCACTCCTGATGGTGGTCAGTACGTCGTCGCGGACCCTGGCCATCGTGGCCTCGTCCTTGCCCTCGGCGTTGAGGCGCAGCAGTGGTTCGGTGTTGGAGGCACGCACGTTGAACCACCAGTCGTCGTGGGTCACCGTGTAGCCGTCGAGGTCGTCGATGGTGACGCCGTCGAGGCCGGCATAGTCCGACTCGAGCTCGGCGAGCACCCCGGCCTGGTCGCCCACCGTGGAGTTGATCTCGCCGCTCGACGGATAGCGGGCGTACTGCGCGAGCAGCTGCGACAGCGGCCGATCGGTCTCGGCCAGCGCCGCCAGCGCGTGCAGGGCCGCGAGCATGCCGGAGTCGGCTCGCCAGAAGTCGCGGAAGTAGAAGTGGCCGCTGTGCTCGCCGCCGAAGATGGCGCCGGTCTCGGCCATCGTCGCCTTGATGAAGGAGTGGCCGACGCGGGTGCGCACCGGCTTGCCGCCCAGCTCGATGACGATCTCGGGCACAGCGCGGGAGGTGATGAGGTTGTGGATGATCGTGCTGCCCGGCTCCTTGGCCAGCTCTCGGGCGGCGATCAGCGCAGTCAGTGCGGACGGCGAGACTCCCTGCCCGTGTTCGTCGACGAGGAAGCAGCGGTCCGCGTCCCCGTCGAAGGCGAGCCCGATGTCGGCGCCCTCCTTCAGGACGCGGGCCTGCAGGTCGACGATGTTGGCCGCCTCGATCGGGTTGGCCTCGTGGTTGGGGAACGTGCCGTCGAGCTCGAAGTACATCGACACCAGCTCGACCTGGTCGGCGCCCATCCGCTCGAAGACCACCGGCGCGGTGAGACCGGCCATGCCGTTGCCGGCGTCGACGACCACCTTGAGCTTGCGGCCCGCGACAGGCGCCAGGGACAGCAGGTAGGCGGCGTACGCCGCGAGCACGTCGTGGTGGGAGATCGAACCGGTGATCGGCGCCTCCGGGGTCGTGCCGGCCGCCACCAGGTCGCGGATCTCGGCCAGCCCGGTGTCGAGTCCGATGGGCACGGCGCCGGCGCGGCACATCTTCATGCCGTTGTACTGGGCCGGGTTGTGGCTGGCGGTGAACATCACGCCTGCCCGGTCGAGGTGGCCCGACGCAAAATAGAGCTGGTCGGTCGACGCCTGGCCGATGAGCACGACGTCGGCGCCTGCCGACGTGGCGCCGTCGGCGAACGCACCGGCCATGCCCGGCGAGCTCGGCCGCATGTCGTGGCCGACCACCACCTCGCGGGCGCCGGTCACGGCTACGAAGGCCGCCCCGGTGGCGCGGGCGAGGGCCTCGTCGAGCTGGTCGGGGACGGTGCCGCGGACGTCGTACGCCTTGAAGATGGCGTCGAGGTTGGCGGCGTCCAGGGTGCCGGAGGCCATGCCCCGCAGCCTAGTGGTCAGTCTGATGAGAGCACGCGGAGGTGGCCGCGCTTGGTGCCGTGCTGGGGGTTGTCGGCGGGGTGGATCGCCGGCGCCGGCTCGGGCGGGCGGGCGGCCTCGCGGACGGCGTCGGCCAGCGCGAGCAGGTCGTCGCCGCTCGGACCGCGCGACGAGGTGTCGGGCGCTAGGCGCATGACCTCCCAGCCACGGGGTGCCGAAAGGCGCTCGCTGTGCCGCTCGCACAGGTCGTAGGCGTGCGGCTCGGCGTACGTCGCGAGCGGCCCCAGGACAGCCGTCTGGTCGGCGTACACGTAGGTCAACGTGCACACCGCGGCACGGCCACAGGCGGTGCGCGAACAGCGTCGGGCAAGGCTCACACGGGCAGGCTACCCCGCAGGGTGGCGGTGCCGGTCTAGGCTCGCGGCGTGGATGAGAGCAGCGTCGAGGAGCGACCCGTACGACGCACCCGGGACCGTCGCGGCCGCGGCATGCGCGGCCCCGGCATCATGCCGAGCCGCCTCGGCACGCCCGCGCTGCGTTCCGCTCGCGAGCGCTTCGACGCGCTCGTGCTCGACCTGGTCACCGAGATCGACGACCGGTGGCACCAGCAGCTCGGGATCGTGGAGTACGCCGTCGAGGACACCCCGCTCGTGCCCGACGACTGGTCGGCCGAGACGGTGCCGCTGTCGTCGCTGATCCGAGGGCAGGGCGGTCAGGCGACCCGACTGGTGCTGTTCCGCCGGCCTATCGAGCACCGTTGCGAGACCCGTGACGACCTGCAGGCGCTGGTGCTGACGGTGGTCGTCGAGCAGATCGCCGAGCTGCTGGGGCTCGACGCGGAGGACGTCGACCCGCGCTACGCCGGCTGAGCGCTCATTGCAGGGCGGCCGCGAGCGTGAGCACGCCCGCGGCAGCTGTGCTGGTCGCGATCCACTCCTCCGATGACCAGCTGGCCGGTGAGATCAGTGCGACCAGGTCGCCCTGCGACAACGCACTTGGAATGTGCGACTGCTTCACTGCAGTGCTGGCCGGACGTCGGCGATCTGGCCGCTGAGCACCAGCGGCTCGAGGGGCAGGACCGCCAGTCCGCGCGATCCGAGCTCGATGTTGCCCACGGCAGTGGTGCGCGCGAGCTGCACCTCGACGTACGTGGCCTTCGCTGGAAGACGGATCCGGGCTGCCGCGCCGACGTCGAGGTCGACGACCTCGGGCTCGAGGAGCTTGCCGGACGACGTGCGCATGACGACGGTGGCCTCGCCCACCCGGGTGATGCCTGCCAGCACGATGCGCTTGGTTCCGGTGGGCACGACTGCTGCCGAGCGGTCGGTGAGCTGCAGGCCGGCGACCGCGTGGGTGACGTCGCCGTCGACCAGGGTGCGGATGGTCGAGGTGACCTGGCCGGTGGCGTCGATGCGGACGCCAAGAGCGTCGCGGGCAGCCTTGCTGGCGAGCACCTTCGAGAGGTCGACGGTGGCCGTGGCACCGGGGGCGACGGTGAGCTCCTCGATGCCGGCTGGTGCGAACTCGCTGCGCGCGGCGACCAGCCGGATCTCCACCCGCACCTCGTCGTCGCTGGGGTTGGCGACCGCGAGGACGCGGTCACCCTTGCCCGCGCCGAGCCCGAGGAGGTACGACGTAGAGGCGGGCTCCGCCTGACTCGCCAGCCACTCGCGGGCGACCTCGTCCGTGCCGAGGTCCTCGACCGTGTCGAGCACGGACGACGCGAGCCGGCCGCGGGTGACCTGCACGTGCAGGCTGAGGTCGTCGCGCGAGGGCACCACGTCGGCCAGGTCGAGGCGCTCGGTGCGATGGCCGCGCACGGTCACGCCGCGCAGGGCCGGCACGTCAAGCAGGCCGTCGGGCCCCATCACCGTGATGTCGGCGACCGCCGGGCCACCGTCGGGGTTGACCAGCTCGAGCACCGAGCGGTGCTCGGCACCAGCGCCGACGCTGGTGAACCACGCCTCCGGCTGGGGGCTGACACAGGCGGTCGCCGCCGCGGGCCCGGTGCGGCCGGCCAGGAGCCCGGGAGCCAGGTCGTCCGCGCCGCGAATCACCAGCGGGGCATCGGAATCGGTGTCGGGGACCTCCCCGGCCCCGATGTCGAGGACCTCGCCGTCGTCGTCGAGCTCGAGCTGACCGGCAACCTCCGGATCGGCGTTGGCGACCGCGACCGTCTCTGCATCGGGCACGGCCGACGGGCAGACGATCGTGGTCCGCGTCAGTGAGGTGCTCGCGGGGTCACGGGTGAGGTCGGGCACGGTGTCGGGCTGCACGAGCACCAGCGCGCCGACGGTCAGCAGCGGCACGAGCATACCGAGCACCGCGGTCGGCGTGGGTCGGCGCGAGGTCGAGGTGGCGGCGCGGCGGCCGGGACCGGCTGCCCTGTCGTCGGTGTTCACGACTCCCGCCTCCGCACGGTCGGGCCGGCCAGCACGGAGACGACGGTGATGGCGATCGCCTGCAAGATCAGGAGTACGACGCGTAGCGCCGAGGCGGGCCCGGCGACCGCGTCGGGGTCGAGCGGTCGATCGACCTTCCAGGCCCGGGTCTCCCGGTCCTCGGCGCTGGCCTGCACGAGCCCCGTCGTCGCATCGAGCCCGGAGGCGACCCGGCCGTCTGCGGGCGCCGGCATGACGACGTACTCGATGCCGGCGGCGGCGAGCGAGGCCACCGAGTCGGAGGTCGGCCGGGAGACGAGCTCGGTGATCTCGGCGGAGAACGCGGCGTCCTCGTCGGCCAGCGCGAGGATCTCGTCCTCGCCCATGGTGACGCCGTCGCCGCGTCGTACGCGATAGGTCAGGCCGTCGTCGACACTGCCGCGCACGACCAGCACGCCGTGCTCGGCGCCGGTGCGGGAACTCTGCTCCATGTAGGCGGGCACGACGGCGTCGGGGGCACGGTCGAGGTCGTGGGGCGAGTCGGTCAGCCACCAGACCAGACCGCCCAGCGGCACAATGGCGGCGACGACCGCGAGCGTCGTGGCCAGCGCACGCTGCCAGAGCGGGTGGTGGTCCTGGAGGCGGCGCAGCCAGGCCTCGGCGCCGAGCACCGTCGCGACCACCGCCAGCCCCTGGAGTACGACGACCAGGAAGCCCAGGCTGGGCGAGGTCGTGGTCGCGGGAAGCTGGAGCGTGACGAAGCCGAGCGCAGCAGCGACCAGGGCAGCGGCCAGGGCGACGACCCAGCAGACCAGCACCGGCACCCGGGTGGCGCGCGGCACGAGCGCGAGCACGGCGAGCAGGCCGATGACGGCGCCCAGCCACCAGGGCGCGCCGAGGTCGCCCATCCGGCCGGTGAGCAGGTCGAGCTGGTCGACGCCGGCCACCGGCAGCCGGCCGGCCTCGAGCAGCAGCCCGGCGGCCGAACCGGTGGTGATCAGAGGCAGCAGCCAGGGCGCGAGCAGCACCGGCACGACGCCGAGTGCGGCGGCCGGAGGACCCCAGGCAGAGCGGTCGCGCAGCAGGCGCGGCGCGATCGCGAAGCCGGCCGCGACCACGATCACGGCGGCCAGGACGGCGAAGAGCCACACCTCCGGCACGAACGCCGTCGCGAGTGCCAGCAGGAGGCCGGTGCGCCAGGCTGCGCGCCACCGGCGGTCGGGCTCGGGGTCGGCGAAGCCGAGGGCCGCGTGCGACAGCCAGGGCAGCAGCGCGGTCACGGCGACGGTGCCGAAGCGACCTTCGCCCCAGGCGCCGGATGTCGCGGGCACGAGTGCGTAGGTCACCGAGCCCCAGACCAGCAGCCAGCGCGGCACGCCGCGCGCGTCGACGAGGTGGCCTACGACCTTGAGCAGCCGCCACGCCCCCCACAGCGCGAACGGCACGGCCAGCAGCATCAGCGCCGAGACCACCTGGCCCGGACCGCCGATGAGGGGGCCGACGAACGCGAACGGCAGGAGGTACGCCGGGGCCGGCACGCCGGTGCCGGTGCCGAGCGGGTGCCAGGCCTCGACGTGCAGCCGCCACCAGTCCGAGACCGTCTCGGGCACGGGCGCCAGTCCGCCGCCCACCACGGAGCCGAAGGCCACCCGGGCCGAGACCAGGGCGAGCACGACCACCAGGGTCAGGGTGAGCGCAACCGGGTTGGTGAAGAAGCGGGCCACGAAGCCGGTGTCGGCCAGCAGCTCGTCGTCCTCGTCGTCTGTGTGGCTGCGGTGCGACACCGCGTGCCGGCCCTCGGGACGGGCTTCAGCCCCCGCACCCGACTCGACGAGCTTGGCCGCGCGTCGTCGTTCGGCGACGTCCTGCGCCTGGCTGGTGACTGCGCTCGCGAGGTCGCTGAGGAAGTCGAGACCGTGCCGGTATGGCACCCACACCGGCGCGAGCAGGGACCGGACGTCTGCCGCCTCGCCCGTACGACGGGCGGCCCGCCACCGCCGCGCGGCGAGCAGGTGTCGCGGCCGGGAGTAGATCGAGACCATTGCGGCCAGCTCGTCGAGGGCCTCTCCGACGGAGCGGACCGACAGGAAGCCGAGCACCCGCAGCAGGGTGCCGAAGAACAGCCGGACGATCTGCCACGGCAGCCGCCGCGACGGAGCATTGGCCAGCAGCGTGAACAGGGCGGCGCGACGTTCCTGGTAGTGCGTGTGCCGGCCCGTGAGCGGCGTACGACGAACGCCACGGTGGGCGGCCTCCGCGTGGAACACGACGGCCTGCGGCACCACGACCGTGGCGTGCCCGGCCTGGGCCGCCCGCCAGCCGAAGTCGATGTCGTTGCCGAAGATCGGCAGGTCGGCGTCGAAGCCGCCGAGCTCTTCGAGAGTACGACGGCGCACGAGCATGCCTGCGGTGTTGACCGCGAGCGCCTCGCGCACCTCGTCGTGCTGGCCCTGGTCGTACTCGCCGGTCTCGAGACCTGTCTCGCGCCGGCCGGTGGCGGAGATGGTGACGCCGAGCTCGAGCAGCCGGCGCAGCGTGGGCCACTCGCGCAGCTTCGGGCCGAGGATCGCGGCGTCGGGACGGTCGGCGGCCACGGCCAGCAGGGCGGCGAGGGCACCGGGTTCGGGGTTCGCGTCGTCGTGGAGCAGCCACACCCACTCGTCGCCATCGAGCGGCGGGGCCTGCTCGAGGGCGAGGTCGACGGCTTGCGGCCAGGTGGTGGCGCCGGTGACGACGTGCACGGCCTCGGCGCCGAACGCCTCGGTCAACAGGCTGGGGCTGGTGTCCTTGCTGCCGGTGTCGATCGCGACGACGCGGTCGACGGCACTCGTCTGAGCGCTGAGGCCCTCGATGACCGCCGGCAGCCAGCGGGCCCCGTCATGGCTGACGAGAACTGCGGTGACGATCACCGGGGCAGCCTAACGACCACCCACGTGAGGTCCGAATCAGCTCAGAAGACAGCCGATCGGCCCACCCCGTCGTGGTCGGGTCGAGCTCAGACTGCGCGCTTCTTCAGCTTGCGGCGCTCTCGCTCGGAGAGCCCGCCCCAGATGCCGAAGCGCTCGTCGTTCATCAGTGCGGACTCAAGACAGTCATCGCGGACGTCGCACGTGAGGCAGACCTTCTTGGCCTCTCGCGTGGATCCGCCCTTCTCGGGAAAGAACGCCTCCGGATCGGTCTGCGCGCACAGTGCGCGGTCCTGCCAACCCATCTCGTCGGCGTCGGAATCAAGGAGAAACAGTTCTCGCATCGGCCTTCGCCCTTTCGACCCTACGTGTCCCAGATGGCCCTCGCGGACCGCCTGGCAGTGCCAGCCCCCTGGTGGAAGAACACTATGGGAATTACATGCCTGTCGTACCCGGAAGTCAAGCCCAGATCTGCTATGCGTTCTGGCCCACAGTGACTAGGGGGTGCGTAGTCGGATCGGGTGGTCCGGCACAGTATCCGCATGCAGAACATCACCGTGCTCTCCGGCGGCTTCGGCGGAGCCACGTTCCTCCGCGGCCTGCGCCACGCCCTCAGCTCCGGCAGCCTGTCACAGGTCGACCAGGACGCGACCGTCACGGTGGTGTCCAACACCGCCGACGACCTGTGGATCCACGGGCTCAAGGTGTGCCCAGATCTCGACACGGTGATGTACACCCTCGGCGACGGGCTCGACACCGAACGCGGGTGGGGCCGACGCGACGAGACATGGAGCATCAAGGACGAGCTCGCGGCGTACGGCGTCGACAAGACGTGGTTCGGGCTCGGCGACCGCGACATCGCCACCCACCTCGTGCGCACGCAGATGCTCGAGGCGGGCTACTCGCTCTCGGAGGTCACCGAAGCGCTGTGCCAACGCTGGCAGCCCGGGGTGCGCCTGCTGCCGATGACCGACGACCGGGTCGAGACGCACATCGCGATCGCCGACGCCGAGTCACCCAGCGGTCGCAAGGTCGTGCACTTCCAGGAGTACTGGGTGCGCCTCCGCGCCCAGGTGCCGGCCGAGGCCGTCGTGGTCGTGGGGCTCGACGAGTCGAAGCCCGCGCCCGGTGTCGTCGAGGCCATCACCGGCGCCGACCTGGTGATCCTGCCGCCGTCCAACCCGGTCGTCTCGGTCGGCACCATCCTCGGTGTGCCCGGCATCCGCGAAGCCCTGGTGGCGACGAGCGCGCCCGTGGTCGGCCTGTCCCCCATCGTCGGCGACACCCATGTCCGCGGCATGGCCCACCAGCTGCTCGACAGCATCGGGGTCGAGGTGTCGGCCGGCGGGGTCGGCCTCCACTACGGCGCGCGCAGCGCCGGCGGGGTGCTCGACGGCTGGCTGGTCGACGAGCGCGACGCGAGCCACCTCCCGGCCCTCGCGGCGGCCGGCATCAAGGCCGTCGCAGTGCCGTTGATGATGACCTCGCCCGAAGCGACCGCCGAGATGGCGGCAGCCGCCGTCGCCCTGGTCTCGTGACCGCCCGGCTCGAGGTCTTCGCGCCCGACGACCTGCCCGAGATCACCGCCGGCGACGACCTCGCCCGGCTGGTGGCCGACCGCGCCGACCTGCACGACGGCGACGTGGTGGCGGTGACCAGCAAGGTCGTCGCCAAGGCCGAGGGCCGGGTGCGCCCCGGAGACCGCGACGACGCGGTTGCCGGGGAGACCGCCCGCATCGTGGCCAGGCGAGGTCCGGTGCTGATCGTGCGCACCCACCACGGCCTGACGATGGCCGCTGCCGGGGTCGACGCGTCCAACGTGGCCACCGGGACCGTCGTACTCCTGCCCGTGGATCCCGATGCCTCCGCACGAGCGCTGCGCGAGCGGCTGCTCGACCTCACCGGCGTCAACGTCGGCGTCGTCGTCACCGACACCGCCGGCCGGGCCTGGCGCGAAGGGCAGACCGACATGGCGATCGGCGTCGCCGGGCTGACCCCGCTCGAGGACTTCGTCGGCCGGTTCGACGGCCACGGCAACGAGCTGGCGGTCACCATGCCGGCGGTGGCCGACGAGATCGCGGGCGCCGCCGAGCTGGTCCAGGGCAAGCTGCACGGCCGGCCGGTCGCCGTACTCCGCGGGCGGGCCGACCTGGTGCTGCCCGCCGGCGAGCACGGCCCGGGGGCGCAGGCGCTGGTGCGCGACGACGCCACCGACATGTTCGGGTACGGCGCCCGCGAGGCCGTCGTCCGTGCCCTGGCCGGGCAGCCGGACGACCGCGCCCCGTTCGGGACGCCGGCCACCCTCGACGACCTCGCGGCCGCGCTGGCGCAGCTGCCCGGCGTGAGCGAGGTCTCCGAAGAAGGCGCCCGTGCACGGGTGGCCGGCGCCGACCGCACGGTCGGCACCGCCGTCGCGGCCACCTGCTTCGCATTCGGGTGGCAGGTCGACGCGCTCGACGACACGACTTCCGGCATCGCCGTGCTGGTGTCACCCGTCACTACGTAGACTCTGCCCGCGAACCGACCCAGACGACCGAGGACCTTCACGTGGCGAAGCAGGACAAGACCAGCCGTCAGGCTGTCATCGACGAGATCCGCAACAAGCAGAAGAGCGCTGAGCGGCGTCGCGGGGGCATGATCCTGGGCGTGGCGGTGCTCGTCGGCCTGCTGATCATCGGCGCCGCGGCGTACAAGCCGGTCAAGGACTGGTTCGACCTCCGCGCGTTCAACGACAAGAACCTGGCGGACATCGGCCCCGCGGCCGACGCCTGCCAGAAGGTCGTGAAGAAGACGGCCGAGGGCAACCAGGACCACGTCGAGCCCGGCACCCCGCTCGCCTTCCAGGACTCACCGCCGGCCTTCGGCCAGCACTACAACGTGTGGGACTCGATCGAGAAGAAGCTCTACACCTCCGATCGTCCCGAGCTGGGCATGCTCGTGCACAACCTCGAGCACGGCTACACGATCCTCTGGTACGACGACACCGCCGCCAAGGACGCCAAGGAGATGGACGAGATCCGCGGCATCGCCTCGAAGTTCACCAGCGACACCAACCTGCGTGACAAGTTCAAGGCCGTGCCGTGGACCAAGGCCGACGGCGACGCGTTCCCCGACGACGCCCACATCGCCTTCACCCACTGGTCCGCCGGTGGTGAGGGCGAGACCGACCCGGCCAAGCAGAAGGGCATCTTCCAGTACTGCTCGGCTCCCAGCGGCGCGGCACTCGAGAAGTTCATGCTCGACTACCCCTACCTCGACTCCCCCGAGCCGAGCGTCCTCTGATCTCCCGCTGACCTGTTCGATCTCAGGTCAGCTCGCCGTGGCCGTCCTCCTCGAGGGCGGCCACGATGCGTTTCACGTCCTGCGCCCGCTCGCGCGTCGTCACGAGCAGGGCGTCGCCCGTGTCGACGACGACCACGTCGTCGAGGCCCACCACCGCCACGATCCGTCCGCCAGCCGGCACGACGAGCCCTGAGGCATCCACGGTGCGCACCAGGCTCCGGTCACCGAGCACGGTGACGTCGTCGCCGGCGCCCACGATGTCGAGCAGGGACGCGAAGTCACCCACGTCGTCCCAGCCGAACGCACCCGGCACGACCGCGACTCGTCCGGCCGCCGCGGCGGGCTCGGCGACGGCATGGTCGACGGCGATCTTCGGCAGCCGCGGCCACACCTCGATGAGGGTTGCCGGGTCGGCGGCGATGCCGCGCAACGCCGCGGCGAACCCCGGATCGGACTCTGCCAGCAGGTCGAGCATCACCGAGGGCCGGCAGACGAACATGCCGGCGTTCCAGAGCATCCCCTCGGCGACGCACCCCGTGGCGACTTCGCGCGGCGGCTTCTCGACGAACTCGGTGACGCGGCACGCACTCCCGGTGATCGCCTCGCCCAGCCGGATGTAGCCGAAGCCGGTCGCCGGCCGGGTCGGCGTGATGCCGACCGTGACGAGCCAGTCGTCGCGCGCAACCTCGGCCGCCTCGGCCACCACCGACCGGAAGGCCTCCGCGTCGCCGATCACGTGGTCGGCGGCGAACGAGCCCATCACCGCCTCGGGATCTCGATGCTCCAACAGCGCGGCGGCCAGCCCGATCGCGGCCATCGAGTCGCGGGCCGAGGGTTCGGCGACGACGTCTGCGGGCGAGAGCCCCGGCAGCTGGGCGAGTACGGCGTCGCGGTGGGCCGCGCCCGTCACGACCAGCACCCGGTCGGCGACCAGCGGCACGAGCCGGTCGGCCGTGCCCTGGATCAGGGTGCGCCCGCTGCCGGTGAGGTCGTGGAGGAACTTCGGGGACGCGCGCCGCGAGAGCGGCCACAACCGGGTGCCGGCACCGCCTGCGGGGATCACCGCCCAGAAGTGGTCGAGCGCGGTGTCCTGGCTGGAGGTCATGGGCGCGAGAGTAGCGATTTCGGAGGTCGAGTAGCGAGCGCAGCGATTTCGGAGGTCGAGTGGCGAGCGCCAGCGAGCGTACGAGACCCGTCGTCCTCCTAGGCTGACTCGGTGACCACCTTCAGCACCGTGCTCCGCGACCAGCTGGCCCGCGACGCCGGCCGCCCCCTCGTGACGTTCTACGGCGAGACGCCCGGCGAGCGCATCGAGCTGTCGGTGACGACGTACGCCAACTGGGTGGCAAAGGCGGCCGGCCTGCTCGTGGAGGAGTGCGACCTCGAGCGCGGCCAGTCGCTGCGCATAGACCTGCCCACGCACTGGCTCGGGCCGGTGTTCCTGGGCGCGGCCTGGACGATCGGGCTGGTCGTCACCACCGACGACGCCCCGGATGCGGTCATCTGCGGACCCGAGACGCTCGCCGACTGGGCCGACCGCGCCGACGACCTGCCGGTGCTGGCGTGCAGCCTGCTGCCACTGGGTGGGCGGTTTGCCGAGGGCGTGCCACCGGGAGTGCACGACGTCGGTGCCGAGATCTGGGGCCAGCCCGACGCGTTCACGGCGTGGGACCCGCCCGGGCCCGACGACCGCGCGACCGACGTACTCACCCAGGCCGAGCTGTTCGCCCCGACGCGTGGGACGGCCGCCGTCGGGAGTTCTCTCACCGACGGCGGCCGTCTTCTCACGACAGCGAACCCGGCTTCCCCACCAGATGTCGCTGCCTTCACCGAGCCGCTCGCAAGGGGCGGCTCCGTGGTCCTCGTGGCCCGGGCCGACTCCGCTCGTCTCGACCTGTTGTACGTCGAGGAGCGGGCGACCACCCGCGCGTGAAACCTGTCCCGCGCCGGTCACCCGGCCAGGTCGTAGCTCCCCATTCCCTCACCGAGGAACCGGCGGCCGGTGACCCCGGTGTCGGTCGCATAGAGCACGTAGAGGTAGCCGGTGGCCAGCTCGCGCGCGAGCAGGTCGGCGTGGCCGTTGGCCTTGATGTCGCTGATGCCGATCACCCAGTCGTAGGGCGTGAAGTCGAACTTGAGCGCGGTCCGCGCACTCACCGGTCCCCCCGTCTGGCCGCGCGCCAGCGCCCCCCCGGTGCCGGCCCAGAGGTTCGTGACACCGTTCACGACACCGGCGAGGTCGGGGAGCCCGTCACCCGTCACGTCACCGACGGCCATGAGCCCCGTGACCGGGCCGTAGCCGGTGCCGACCTGGGTCGGCGCAGCAAGGTGGCCCTGGCCGTCACCGCGCCGCAGCTGCATGGTGCCGTCGGTCTGGCGGGTGATCACGTCGCCGAAGCCGTCGCGGTCCCAGTCGCCGACGTTGAGAAGCACGTCGGAGGCCGAGAGGTCGGCGCCGGTGTCGATCGGGTTGCCGAGGTCGAAGGTGCCGGCGTTGGGCACTACGAGCAGCTGGTCGCCCTTGCGGCCGATCAGGTCGGGTGCCGGGTCGCCCGAGATCTGCCCCGCGCCGCCCAGGTCGCGCAGCCCGGAGAGGTTGCGTAGCGCCCCCACAGGCGCTGCGAACGTGCCGTCTCCACGACCTGCGAGCAGGTAGACCTTGCCGTTCTTCATCCGGCCGACCAGATCCGGACGACCGTCTGCGGTGTAGTCGCTGCCACCGATGACCTGGTTGTACGGCGCCCAGTTGCCGACGACCTTGTGGGGCTTGTCGAACGTCGCCGCCCCGAGGCCGGCGCGCAGCCAGAGCTGACCCCCCTTGTCGCGTCCGAGCACGTCGGGCTTGCCGTCGCCCGTGACGTCGCCCGCTGAGGTGAGGTCGACGAATCGGCCCCACTTGCTGTCGGTCCTGGCGAGCTTGAGGCCGCCCTTGCGGGTGCCGAGGAACGCGTCGACACGGGCGCCGCCCTTGATCTTCGCGATCAGGTCGTTGCGGCCGTCACGGTTGATGTCGCCCACGGACGTGACCAGGTTGTGGCCCTTCATCGCCTTCACGCTCCGGCTCACCGCGCCGAACTTGCCGGCCCCGTTGCCTGGCTTGATGTTGGCGACCCCCTTGCGTGAGGTCATCACCAGGTCGGCGTGGCCGTCACCGGTGAGGTCGCCGGACACCAGCACCTGCTTCTTGGCCTTCCAGCCACGCGCGCCGATCGTGACCGGCTTGGCGAATGCCGACAACCCGCCCGTCGGGATCACGAAGCCGCGCTTGTCGCTGGCCCGGCGCACGATCAGGTCCGGGTGCGGCGAGCCGGCGAGGTTCGACTGCAGGGACTTCGAGGCCCACCCCGACTGCGCGCTGGCGGCCAACTGACGGATCCGCGGGATCTGGGCATAGAGGTACTTGCCCGGGCAGGCGGTGCTGCCGGCGTCCCGATGGCCGTTGATGGCCTGGAAGACCTTGCTGCCGACCTGCTGCGAGGTCGAGGCCGGGTTGACGCCGGCCAGGCCGAGCTTCCACGCGAACAGCGCGCCGTACGCCTGGATCATCTCCTCGGGCGGCTGTACGGTCTCGAAGTTGCCGATGGCCGACATAGCGAACGAGTAGTCGTTGTAGCCCAGGGTGTGGGCGCCGACGACGGCCTTGTCGATGCCGCCGTACCGGCCCTCCCAGATCCGGCCGAAGCGGTCGACGAGGTAGTTGTAGCCGATGTCGCTCCAGCCACGGGACTGCACGTGGTAGGCGTAGATGCTGCGGATGAGCGCGGGCACCTGGTCGGCGGTGTAGTCGTTGGCGTTGACCGTGTGGTGCACGAAGCCGGCACTGATGGTGCCGTAGCGCAGCGACCCGGCGTCGCGCATCTTCTCGTCGGCGCCCCACTGGGCACGCGAGTAGATCGTCGGCATGACCGCGGTGGTCGCGGCGGCCTGAAGGGCGATGCCGTCCTGGCCGTCGGTCTCGGACCGCGCGGCGGTCTGGGCCTTCGCCGGCGCGGTCGAGAGCCCGGCGGGACCGGTCTCGAGCTCGGGCTCCTCCTCGGCGGTGGCGGTCTCCTTGCCGGGGTCGACGACCGAAAGCTGGAGGTCGTCCGGCAGCGGGCTCGCGTCGGCGTCGGTGACTGCCTTGACCTGCACCTGGTCGACGTCGCCGACCAGCACGGCGTCGGTGCCCGGGCGGTCGTTACGCGCCTCGGGGCTGGTCGGGTCGGGGTCGTGGTCGTCGTCGTACGGGACGGTCATCCAGTCGGACCAGTCGTCACCGGTGCGCGTGCGCACCGTCACCGCGATCTCGTCGGCACCGATCTTCTCGCTCGGGTCCCAGGTGACGCCGACGGCGCCGTAGCCGACCACCGGGGCCGGCTCGCTGACCACCTCGTGCACGGCCACCGCCTGCTTCCGGATGCCCGACGCGTCCTTGGCCGCGGCTGATGGCCCCAGCGCGTAGTCGGTGACCTCGGGCTCGACCGCCTTCGTCGGCACCTTCGCCCGAGCGGACGAGAGGTACGCCGTGGAGCCGGCCTGGCCGGCCTGGCTGGGGTGCTGACCCACCACGTCCAGCGACACGATGCTGGCGGCGGGGGTGAGCACGGCCAGCACCACGCCCAACGCCAGCAACTGCTGACACGCGGTGATGAAACGGACCTGAGACTGACGCATAGGTGGCTACTCCAGTGAAGGGGAAGATTCACACGGGATAGCAAGTTTCACACCAGTCACATTGGTTACGCGATGGTTTCTGAGTAACTACAATGCTGTAATTTCCAGTCGACACGCCGGACGAGTCCGACTTTGTCAAGTCGTCGAGAGGCTCTTCGTCGGTCGAGGTCGACGTGCCGCGCGCTCAGTCTCGACGCGTCCATCGCAGCCTCGTACCTCGGCCGCGGGGCTTGCTCGACCTGCTCTCGCCCACGGAGCCTGCTCGTGCCTCGCAGACTCCTGCTCGGTCAGATGTCGGCGCCGAGCTCCTCGTCCTCGTTCTCGTCGTCGCCGTCGTACTCGAGGAAATCGATGCCCTCCTGGACGTCGCCGTCGAAGGCGAGCCGGCCCTTCTCGAGCACCAGCACGCGGTCGCACACCTTCTTGACCGAGCCGGCGGCGTGGCTGACGTAGAAGAGGGTGACGCCGCTCTGGCGCACCTCCTCCATCTTCGCGATGCACTTCTTCTTGAAGGGCTTGTCACCGACCGCCAGCACCTCGTCGGCGATGAACACGTCGCAGTCGACGTGCACGGCGACGGAGAAGCCGAGGCGGGAGTACATGCCCGAGGAGTAGACGCCGACCGGGGTGTCGAGGAAGCGGCCGACGTCGGCGAACTCGACGATCTCGTCGAACTTCGCGCTGGTCTCCTTCTCCGTCATGCCCAGGATCGCGGCATTGAGATAGATGTTCTCGCGGCCGGTGAGCTGGCTGTGGAATCCGGCGCCGGTGGCGATCAGGCCGGAGATGCGGCCGCGCGTGCGCACGGTGCCGCCGTCGGGGACCATGCTGCCGTTGACCATGCGCAGCAGCGTGGACTTGCCCGAGCCGTTGAGGCCCATCAGCCCGATGGACTCCCCCTGCGCGACGGTGAAGGACACGTCATCGACGGCGAGGAACGTGTCGCTGATCTTCTGGCCGCGGGTCTTGGCCACCGCCATCTGCTTGAGGGTGCGGTGGTACTGGAGGCGGAACTCCTTGGTCACGTGTTCGACCACGATGGACTGCGTGGCAGAGGTGGAGCCCATCATTCAGCCGATCATCTCGGGAAGCCGACGCTCGAGCTTGTTGAAGGTCCACTGGGCAAAGACCAGGAAGGCGAGACAGAAGCCGAGCACCACGAAGCCACGCGAGATGAGGTCGCTCGGAAAAGACCGCGACAGAAGGTCCAGCTCAGGATCGGTGGTGGTGACCCAGAAGCCGCGCTGCATCAG
The DNA here is from genome assembly GCF_023208195.1 of Nocardioides sp. InS609-2. NCBI lineage: Bacteria > Bacillati > Actinomycetota > Actinomycetes > Propionibacteriales > Nocardioidaceae > Nocardioides > Nocardioides sp. InS609-2. The sequence continues at coordinate 1,542,455 of NZ_CP060034.1, forward strand.
GAGCACCGCCTCGACGGCGGGGTTGGCCATGTAGATCGAGTGGGCGAGCTCGTTGGGGAAGCGGTCGACGACCAGCTCGTAGGGGTACATCATCGGGACGCTGAACGGCACGACCTGGGTGATGTTCTGGACCAGGCGTCCGAAGTCGCGGAACATCACGTTGAGCGCGGAGAACAGCAGCGCCATGGCCGTGGCGAGGATCAGGATGATCAGGAATCCCATGACGGCCGCGGCGAAGCCGAGCATGTCGGGGTGCCAACCGGCGATGAAGCAGGCGCCGACCAGGATCACCAGCTGCGGTCCCGTGTGGTAGAGCGAAACCAACATCGAGGCGACCGGGAAGAGCTCCTTGGGGATCGACATCTTCTGCACGAGGCTCTTGTTGGCGATGATCGAGCGCATGCCCGAGGAGTAGCTCTCGGTGAAGAAGTTGATGATCACCATCCCCGAGAAGAGATGGATGGCGAAGTTCTGCATGCCGGCACCGCGCCCGGCGATCATCCCGAACACGAAGAAGAACGTCAGGAACCGCACCAGCGGGTTGATGTAGGACCACAACAGTCCGAACCGGGAGCCCAGGTAGCGCGCCTTGATCTCCCGCGACACGAGCAGGCGCAGCAGGTAGCGCCGCCGGAACACCTCCAGAAGGCCCGCCGACGCCGCCGGGTCGATCAGCGGCATGTGCTCGAGGTCGTGACGGACGCCGACGTTGTCGTAGTCGGGGCCCGGCCCCTTGACGGTGTCAGTCATCGCGTTCCTCTTGATCACGCGTCCAGGGCTCGAACGTCTTGTCCCAGGCCTCGGGCGAGGTGATGTCGCCCAGCGCGGCTCGGTACTCCTCGGCCAGGCGGGGCCACTCGCGGCGGAACCGCTCGTGGATCTCGATGGTCTTCTTGACGAGCTCGCGGAAGTGGGCTGAGTCGCGCTTGTAGAACGCCGCCGAAGTGCCGTCGTTCATCGAGACCACGGCCGAGTCGTACGACGCGAGGCGGTACCACTTCGCGTCCATCGCCCGGATCTCGACCTCGGGGTGCTCCTTGGCCAGGTCACGCGCCGGCTTGAGGTGACGGATCGGCGCGAGCCCGGCGGTGACCAGCTGTGCCCACCGACCCGGGATCTCGACGATGTCGCGGCCCTTGCGCGGCGGCTTCTTGCGGCGTACGTCCGGGAAGGACTCGCGGTCGGGGCGCAGCTGCGCGTCGGTGAACTGCTTGCGGAACGCGTTCACCTCGGCCAGCTTGCCGGGCAGCATCTCGTGCAGGTGGCCGGGGCCGGCCAGCACGTCCTCCATGGCCTGGTGACGCAGCTCAGCGGTGGAGTACTGCATGGAGACCAGGTGCGCGATCTGGTGGTTGATGCTCTCGCGCAGCATCCGTCCGCCCCTGGGGTACGGCGAGTGCAGCAGCGCCGCGACGAAGCGGTTGCGGTGGTGGAAGTAGGCCTGCCAGTCGAGCGCGTCGTTCTTGTCGGTCCACGGCACGTGCCACACGGCCGCGCCGGGGAACGTGACGGTCGGGAACCCCGCCGCCTTGGCGCGCAGGCCGAACTCGGAGTCGTCCCACTTGATGAAGAGCGGCAGGGAGAGGCCGATCTGCTCGAGGGTGACGCGCGGGATCAGGCACATGAACCAGCCGTTGAAGTCGACGTCGACCCGTTTGTGCAGCCAGCGCGAGGAGCGCAGGTTGCGGGCGGCGAGGTCCCAGTCGCTGAAGCCGTCGAGCGGCGTCATCCACCAGAAGCGCCACGGCTGGACGATCTCGCCGAACGAGTGCAGGCGGGCCCGGGAGTAGAGGCTGAACATGTGGCCGCCGACGATGGTCGGGCGCGTGGCGAGGTCACCGAACGTGACAGCGCGGACGACACCCTCGGGCTCGCAGACGACGTCGTCGTCCATCATCATTGCGTAGGTCGCGGTGCCCTTGCGGACGCTCTCGAGCTGCCCGCGGGCGTAGCCGCCGGAGCCACCGAGGTTGCCCTGCACGATGACCCGCAGCTGGTCGCCCAGCGACTTCTCGGCAGCCGGGAAGAACTCGGAGTCGGTGACGAGCTTGGTGCCCTGCTCCATGACCAGCACCTGGTCGAGGTAGGGCCGCAGCGTCTCGTCGTCGGCCAGCTGGCTGATCAGCTTGGCGCAGAAGTCGGGGCGGTTCATCGTCGTGATGGCGATGTCGACGCTGCCGTGCTCCGCCCGGTCGGCGGGGACCTCGGCGGACCACTCGGCCGAGACGACGACTGCGTCCTCCTCACCGGAGACGACGTCGTACCAGTACCAGCCGCCGTCGACGAACGGCGTCAGGGTGAGGTCGAAGGTGAACGTGGCCTGGCCCTCGCGACCGACGGTTGCGGAGTCGACGCGCTGCGAACGGCCGTTGGCCATCGACTTGTAGACCGTCAGGCCGGCGCCGGCGCCGGTGAGCTCGACGGTGAGCCGGACCTCGTCGACGATGGTCCAGCGGCGCCAGTACGACGCCGGGAACGCGTTGAAGTAGGTGCCGAACGACAGCTTGCGACCCTGCGGGATGCGCAGCGACGTACGCGACTCGATCTGGTCGGGGTGGATGCTCGCGCCGGTCGAGGTGGTCTGCCGGATCGCCGCGTTGTTGAGGTCCTTGGCCGCGCGGTCGCCGCCGATCTCGTAGCGATCGGCGTCGAGGCGGGCCTCCTCGGGGTCGACGTACAGGGCGAAGACGTCGGTGTCCTTGTCGATCGGCAGGATCTGCCGCTGGAGAAGCCGCCTGGTGGTCTGTGCTGTGGTCATTCGTCGACCCCTCCGCTCTTGAGCTCGGCGCCGTCAGCGAAGTGCGGCTTGAGCTTGTTCTCGAACATCGACAGCGCCGAGCCGATCGCCATGTGCATGTCGAGGTACTTGTAGGTGCCGAGGCGGCCGCCGAAGAGGACCTTCGGCTCGCGCTTCGCGAGCTCGCGGTACTTGAGCAGCGTCTGTCGGTCCTCGGCGGTGTTGATCGGGTAGTACGGCTCGTCGTCGTCGGTGGCCGCACGGGAGTACTCGTGCACGATCACGGTCTTGCCCGAGATGTAGGTGCGCTCGGGGTGGAAGTGCTTGAACTCGTGGATGCGGGTCCAGGGCACGTCCTGGTCGTTGTAGTTCATCACCGCGCAGCCCTGGAAGTCGTCGACCTCCTTGACCTCGGCCTCCAAGTCCACGGTTCGCCACGACAGGCGGCCCTGGGAATGCGAGAAGTACTCGTCGACCGGGCCGGTGTAGACGATCGGGACCTGTCCCTTGAAGCGGTCGGCCACGTCGAAGAAGTCGGTCTCGAGGCGAATCTCGATGTTGGGGTGGTCGGCCATCTTGGTGAGCCAGGCGGTGTAGCCGTCGACCGGGAGGCCCTCGTAGGTGTCGTTGAACCAGCGGTTGTCGAAGTTGTAGCGGACCGGGAGGCGCGTGATGATGTCGGCGCTCAGCTTGGTCGGGTCGGTCTGCCACTGCTTCGCGGTGTAGCCCTTGATGAACGCCTCGTAGAGGGGGCGCCCGATCAGCGAGATCGCCTTCTCCTCGAAGTTGCCCGCGTCAGCGGTGTCGAACTCGCTGGCCTGCTCGGCGATCAGCGCGCGCGCCTCGTCGGGGGTGTGCATCTTGCCGAAGAACGAGTTGATGAGCGAGAGGTTCATCGGCAGCGAGTAGACCTGGCCGTCGTACTGGCCGAAGACGCGGTGCTGGTAGTTGGTGAAACTGGTGAAGCGGTTGACGTACTGCCAGACCTTCTCGTTGGAGGTGTGGAAGAGGTGCGCGCCGTAGACGTGCATCTCGATGCCGGTCTCGGGGTCGGCTTCGCTGTAGGCGTTGCCGCCGAGGTGGTGGCGACGCTCCAGCACAAGCACCTTGAGACCGAGGTCGTTGGCGCACCGCTCGGCGATGGTCAGTCCGAAGAATCCGGAGCCGACGACCACGAGGTCGGGGAGGTCGGTGCTATCGGACATGGACGACGTCGTGCTGGATTCGGGCGAGGTCAAGGCAGGGCTCTCCTGAGTCTGGGGCGGCGGTCAGTCTACGGGCGGCAGGGTGCTGGCTCCGAGTCGGCCGAGCCCTCGCGCGCGTCGTTCTCGTCACGTCGACCCCACCTGTTCACCCCGCGACGCGGAAGCCGACGTTGCTTGCCGCCGACTCCGGGGTGTTTGCCGAGCGCGCGGCCACGCGGTAGCGATGGCAGTAGGAGTCGTGACAGAGGTAGGAGCCGCCACGCATCACGCGGTGGGTGCCCTCCCCCGGCCCCGTAGGGGCGAGCACCGGCGACGCGGCGTACCAGTGCGGGTCGAACCAGTCGGCGCACCACTCCCAGACGTTGCCCGAGGTCTGCCAGAGGCCGAGGCCGTTGGGGGCATAGGTCTTGACCGGCGCGGTCGTGACGAAGCCGTCGTCGCCGGTGTTGGTGGTCGGGAAGGTGCCCTGCCAGATGTTGCAGCGGAAGCGGCCATCCGGCGTGAGCTCGTCACCCCACGGGAACCGCGCCCCCGCGAGGCCTCCGCGGGCGGCGCGCTCCCACTCGGCCTCGGTCGGCAGCCGACCGCCGACCCAGGCGGCGTACGCCTCGGCATCGCGATGCGAGACGTGCACGACGGGGTGCTGGGGCCGCTTCGACACGTCGGAGCCGGGGCCCTCGGGGTGCCGCCAGTCGGCACCGCGGACGGCCAGCCACCAGGGCGTGCCGGCAGCCGTTCCCACGACGTCGGCCGGGTCGCCCGCGAACGCGAGGTGGAAGACGGCCGAGACACCGAACTCCTCGGCGTCGGTGAGGTGGCCGGTGGCCTTGGCGAACGTGGCGAACTGGGCGTTGGTGACCGCCGTCTCGCCGATGCGGTACGCCGGCAGCTCGACGTCGTGGACCGGCTGTTCGCCGTCGCCGGCGTAGCCCTCGTCGAACGCGTCGCCCATGGCGAACCGGCCGGCCGGGACGTCGAGGACACCGCGAAGAGTGCCGCCCCGAGAGGGCGTCGTCCGGGCAGGCGGCGGCGCCCCGTCACGGGCGGGCGCGCAGCACGCCGGCCGGTCGCCGGTCATCGCGGCACTGATCGCATCCCGCGTGCGGACCTCAGCGCCCGCAGGACGTTGGCGGCCTCGCCGCGTCCCCCACGCACCGGGCTGAGAGCCACCACACCGAGCGCGATGAGGTAGGGCTTGAGCCGGACCAGCACATTCTCGCCGTGGCGGAAGTGGACGGCGAAGAGGTTGCGGTACATATAGAACCCCTTCCAGCCCGAGAGGTCGTGCTGCTGGTTGAAGTCGAGCTGGCGCACGAGTACGGCGTCGCGCACGGCCACGATCGGGAACCCCGCGCGGCGGGCCCGGATGGCGTAGTCGACGTCGTCGTAGAAGATGAAGAACGACGAGTCGGGCAGCCCGATCGCGTCGACCACTTCGCGGGCGACCATGAACCCCTCGAAGGCGACGTTCTCGATGGGCACCTCTGCCGGCAGGTCGGCCCGGCTGGTCCAGGTCGAGTCCACACTGGCCGTCTTGGGGCGGATCGCGAGCGGGTTGCGCAGGTCGAAGCGGACCGCCGCCTTCTCGACCAGCGTGCCGGTCAGGTCCTCGCGCACCGCCATCAGGCACGGGCCGCCGTGCGCCAGCAGGACCGCCAGGCACTCGGGTGCGGGCACCACGTCGTCGTCCATCAGCCAGATGCGGTCGAAGCCCGCGTCGTAGGCCTGCTTCACACCGAGGTGGAATCCACCGGCCCCGCCGAGGTTGTCGGGTGAGTGGGTGAGGTGCAGCGGCAGGTCGGCGCGGGCCTCGAGCACCTCGCGGGTGTGGTCGGTGCTTGCGTTGTCGATCACGAAGACGCAATCGGGTACGTGCGTCTGCGCAGCCAGGCCGTCGAGCATCCCGGTGAGCAGGTCGGCACGGTTGAAGGTGACTATGACGACGGCGACCGCGCTCATGCGAGGAACCTCTCGTGGCCGGTGAAGTCGCTGCGCAGGCCGGCGCGCATCGCACTCAGGCTGAGGCGGAGCCGGCCCAGGCTCGGTCGGCTGAACGTGTAGAACCAGAACGTCTTCACGACGAACGCCGTCGCGTGCAGGCCGCCGCGGTAGTCGCGCAGGTTGACCAGGTTGTTGCGCGCCATGCAGTAGTGCTTGAGGTCGCTTGGGCTGTGGTTGTACGTCGTCCGGCCGAACATCATCGGCGTGCCGAGGTCGTCGGTGGCCGGGTGCAGGAAGTGTGCGTCGACGACGGTGGCGCAGCGGGCGCCGGCCTCGCGGGCGCGCCACAGGTACTCCACGTCGTCACCCCAGATGAAGAACTCCTCGCGCGGCAGGCCGATGCGGTCGACGAGCTCGGTGGTGACGAGGACGCCGTTGAACGGGATGACGACGTCGCGGATCAGTCCGTCCTCGGCAGCCTTCTCGACGGCGCCCATGTCGTGCACCACCTTGCTGCCACCGGGCAGCCGGATCGGGAAGCACAGGCGCGCCGTGTCCTGCTCGGCCAGCACCGCCGGACCCCAGAAGTCGAGGCCGTCGGCGTGCTCCAGAAGCAGGGAGAGGCAGTCGGCGGCAGGCACGCCGTCGTCGTCCATCAGCCAGATCAGCTCGGCGTCGAGGTCGATCGCCCACGCCAGGCCGTCGTGGAATCCGCCCGCGCCACCACGGTTGGTGGGCAACGACCGCGCCAGCAGCCCCGGTGTGGCGCCGGACATCATCTGCGTGGCCAGCCACTCCCCCGTGCCGTCGGTGGAGGCGTTGTCGAGCACCAGGATCTGGGCGAGTCCGTCGACCTCGCGCAGCCTGGCCAGCAGCCGTTGCACGAGCTCGAGCCGGTTGAACGTGACGACGACCGCGATGATGCGTCGATCACGCGCTTGCGTCGGTCCCTGCGTCACGTCGTACACCCTAGGTGCCGGGGCCTCTCGGGAACGTCAGGCGGGGTCGTCAGCAGGCGGAGCCAAGGTCCTCGGCGTCGTTGGCGGCGTACCCGTCCCGCAGGGAGCCGATCGAGCCACCGGTGAGCGACGGGGTCGTCGGCTTCGCCTTCTTCTTTCCGGAGGCAGCGCTCGGCGCGGGCTCGGCGGCAGCGAGAGCGACCTGCTTGCCCTCGGACTTGTCGATGGCCTCGGTGATCTTCTGCTGGACCAGCGCGATGTCGGGTTCGGCGGTGTTGATCATCGGCGGCACCAGCGAGAGCGTCGCGATCTTCTGCGACTTCGCGCGCAGCGCCAGGCCCATGAAGTTGTCGACCTCGCTCTGCGGCACGTTGGTCGAGATCATCTGGGTGCTGGCCTTGGCGATCTTCTGGAAGTTGCGTACGGCGACCTCCGGGCTGATCTGCTCGAGCATCGCGCCCATCACGCACTTCTGCCGTGCCATCCGGGAGTAGTCGTCGGACCCTTCGCGGGACCGCGCGAACCACAGGGTGTCGTGGCCGTCAAGCGTGCGGGTGCCGGGTTCGATGTAGCCGGTCACGTCACTGCCGAGCCCGCCGACCGGGATCCGGTCGCGCACCGTCAGCTCGACGCCGCCGACGGCGTCGACGAGGTCCTTGAAGCCCTCGAGGTTCACCATCGCCCAGTAGTTGATCTTCAGGTCCGTGATGCCCTCGATGGCCATGATGGTGGCGTCGACGCCGGGCTGCTTGGAACCCTTGAACAGGTCGGTGTGGTCGCCGGCCCAGGTGCTCACGCCGTTGAGGTAGCAGCCGTCACAGTCGAACCCCTTGGGGAACTCCTTGGCCATCACCGAGCCCGGGCTGAACGGGAAGTTCTGCATGTTGCGCGGCAGGCTGATCAGGACCGACTTGCCGGTCTCGGCGTCGACGCTGGCGATCGTCATCGAGTCGGGGCGCAGGCCCCACCGGCCGGCTCCGGAGTCGCCGCCGAGGAGCAGCACGTTGAAGCGTCCGTCGTGGGCGCCGACCACCTCGCCGTCGCCGAACATCGTGATCATGAAGTCGCGTTGTACGCCGACCATGTGGGCGCCCATGAGCAGGGTGCCGGCGACGGAGAAGCAGAGCACGCCGTTGACGCCGACCACGGCGAGCCGGTGGTTCTGCCGCAGGCTCAGTGGCTGACCGATCCGCCAGGCGTCGACGAAGAGGGCCGCCCAGCCGATGGCCAGCGCCATCAGGGCAAGGCGAAGCACCCCGAGCAACAAGGTGTTGGAGACCGCCCAGAAGGCGAAGTCCCTCGACGTGATGCTCGTGACAAGCGCGACCAGACCGAGCAGCACGAGGGCGAACCAGATGCGCAGCGCGATGCGCCCCACCCGACGGTTGCCCGCCACCAGCTGGGCCGAACCCGGCAAGACGAGCGTCATCAGCATCAAAGACACGGCGCGCCGGAACCGCACGCGCGCAGCACGATCGACGACCCGGTTGTCGTCGCCGAGGGTCTGGGTTGATGCGGAAGGCATCGAGGGCACCTCTGCTGGGGGGAAGGGGGCAGATGCGGTCCGGCCAAGTATCACCAGTCACACGGGTCACATCCGTGCAGGCACGCCGAGCAACGGTCAGCCGGCGAACGCGCTCCGCAGCAGGGCAGCCTCTATCTCGCGGTCGGCAAAGACGAGGCGTACGGCGTCGGGGTCGTCGTTGCCGGCATCGGGCCCGCGCCAGACCAGCTCGAGCCCGACCTTGCCTGCGACGGCCGCCGAGGCGTGGTTGTGCTCGAGCAGGTAGGCGACGACCGGCCGCTCGGGTGCCACGTCGTGCGCCGCCTCGATCGCGGTGCGCGCCATCTCGGCGGCGTACCCCTGCCCCTGGGCGCTGGGCGCGAACCGGTAGTAGAGGTTCCACCACAGGCCGTGGTCGGGCACCGCACATCCGCCGCGGCCGATGACCGGGCCGTCGACACGTTCGCGCACCGACCAGTTGCCCAGCCCGTGCGCGTCCCACTGGGCTTCGCCCTTGCCGACCATCTGCGCCGACTGCTCCCGCGTGGTGTGCCGGCCCTGCGGAAAGTGCCGCCAGGTGCCGGGGTCGCCGTGGATCGCGTGCAGGTCGTCGACATCGGCCTCGGCGGCCACGTCGAGCCAGAGCCGTTCGGTGCGGTGGTGACGCCAGTCGGTCACAATCAAACCCCCAGGGCAAGGAACGCGGCAGCGGTCGCGGCGCGCGTCGGGTCGTCGGCCGCCGCCGTACGGGCACGGTGGAGCGCGGTGGGCAGATCCTCGCCGACGTCCAGGCCGGCATGGACGTCGACCATCACCTCGACGGTCGCCTCGTCGTTGACCACGGCCACGCTGGCCATGACTCCGGCGGTGCCGATCGCGAGCAGGGCCGACACCAGGCCCAGCAGCTCTCCGGCGCCGACCGGCGCGAGCACCCCGGAGTCGCACGCGGAGAGGATGACCCGATGCGGTGCCCGGACCAGCCGCTCGAAGTCGTAGACGGTCAGCGGCCCGTCAGCAAGGTCGAGCGAGGAGAACAGGGGCGAGTCGGCACGGAAGTGTCCGTGCGCGGCGAGATGCGCCAGCCCGGCTCCGTCGAGGGCCGCGAGCGCGCCGTCGACCGTCGCCTCCTGGTCGCGCAGGACGACGGCGTCGAGGTGGCGAGGGGCGACCACGCTGATCTCGGAGCCACCTGTGGTCAGCCCGGGTCCGGCCACGAACACCCGGCTGTCAGACGCTGACGTGCGCTCCCGCGCCCGCAGCCACAGCGCGCCCGACGGTACGACGGCGTGCGGCACGTCGGCCAGCACTGGCATGAGTCCCCACGGGGCGCCGTGCAGCCGGCTCGTCGGCGACACGACCACCGGACCCGGCAGTCGACGGGCGGCGACCCCCAGCACGGCGTGCTCGAGCCGGGCGCCGGCCTCCCCGAGCGGGGCCGGCCGACCGCGCGCGGCCTGTCGCAGCGTGAACCGCGCTGCCTCGGCGGCCCGCTCCGCATCGGCTACCGGGCCGACGACGTGCCGGCGTACGCGACCACCTGCGACGACGAGCGCGTGCAAGGTCCCGGCGATCTCCACCAGCTCGACGAACGAGCCCTCGCCCACGCCGGCAACGAGTGCCTCCGCGTCGAAGGCATCGGCAGAGCTGCTGTCGGCTCCCGACGCATGACGAAGCCGGGACCGCAGGTTCGACTCGATCCGGCGACGCTCCACCTCGAGCTGCTGGATGTCGCCACTGACCTCGCGTGCGGCACGCAGTCGTCGGGCGTTGTCGCGCAGGGCCGCGACGGGGCCGGCCACCTCGTCCGCGCCCGGGAAGACCCGCGGCTGCGCCAACGACGTGGCGCGCAGGCGCTCGCTCCACCCGAGCAGTCGTCGAGGACTTCCGTCGAGCGCCGTCTGCAGTGCGAGCTCGGCAAGGTCGACCCCATGACTGCTGGCCAGCGCGCGCAGCTCGGAGCTGCCCAGCGTGGCCCGATGCCGGTCGAGCTCGTCGAGCCCGCGCCGGCACGCGGCGAGAACACCTCGCCGATCGCCACGTTGCCCGCACTCCAGACCCTGGGCCAGCCATCCGGAGGCGCGAACCAGAGGCAGGCGATGGTCCGTCCGGTACGCCGCGCCGGCACGGAGTGCCTCTGCCGAGTCGTGCGGAGCAAGCCGCGCTACCAGCAACCACGCGTGCACGGCCTCGTCAGCACCCTCGGCCTGCAGAAGACGGGCCAGGTCGAGGGCACGCCGGGCGGTACGACGGTCGGCACCGTTGAGGGCCTCACCCGCACGCAGCTCGACCAGCTCGGCGCGCATCGCGAACCAGTCCCGACCGTGCTTGCGGAAGAGCCGGCTCGCCGTCCGGGCTTCTGCCAGTGCCACCTGGTTGTCGGCACCGGCGAGGAGCGCCTCGGCGCGTCTCAGCCGTAGGTCGGCCTCGCGGGTCGGTGCCAGCCCACCGCGGTCGAGGCGGTCCTGGGCCACTTGTGCGGCCTCCTCGGCCAGCCCGGCGACGAGCAGGACATCCGCGCGATCAAGTGTCAGGTCGACCTCGTCGAGTCCGAAGCGTTCGAAGCGGGCGGAGGCCTCGTCGAAGAGTCGGAGGGACGTCGGCAGGTCACCACGCAGGAACGCGACGCCCGCGCGGTTGTGCAGCGACTGGGCGGCCTCGACCGGGAGGCCCTCCCGCTCGAACATCCGCTCCGCCCGGGTCGCGGCGCGAGCCGCGGCGTCCGGATCCCCGAGAGCCTGGTGGAGCGCGGAGACGTTGTTGAGCGTGCGCGCCTCCCAGACCCGGTCACCCGCGGTCTGCACGCCCTCGAGCGCCCGTTCGAGGTCGGTCAGGGCTTCGCGGTGGCGCCCGAGGATGGTTGACAGCACGTACCCGCGGCGCATCAGCACCCGAGCCCGCAGCGCCGGGGACGGTGACTCGGCGACTGCGCGGTCCAGCTGGGCGAGCCCGGTGCGTCCACGTCCGGCCATCGCGTACGCCGCGCCGAGCGTGGCCCGCACGTCGGCGGACCTGTCGGCATCACGGGTGGAGACCGCCAGTCGCAGGGCTCGCCGCAGCTCAGGGAGCGCCTGCTCGACATCGCCCTGCTGACGGAGCGCCAGCCCGGCCGCATGGTGGGCGACCGACTGGAGCCAGGCACCGCGGGCCGACTGGGCGAGCTCACGAGCCGCTGCGTGCGCCGCGGCAGGATCGCTGATGGCGAGCAGCAGCAGGGCGTCGGCGACGGCCTCGTCACTTGCGCCTGGCATGGACCACCTCCTCAGACCTTCCCTGACCGGCCGGACATGGCTACGGTCCCAGAACCGGAGGCCCATCCTGACAGTGACCGGAGACAGCCATGAGCGACTTCAAGATCGGCGACGACGGTCGGCGACGTACCACCGACCAGCTCCAGGCGCTCCGACGCGCCAACGACGACCGGGTGGCCTGGGACACCGAGGCCCCGGCGGACTTCACCTATCTCTACGACCCGGACCACGTCCTGGTCCGGGTCCGGGACGTCGAGGAGTTCGAAGCCGCACTCGGGCGCCTCGAGGGGATCTTCGACGGCAACGCCGAGCGTGGTGAGGACCCGGTGCCCGGCGAGCTGGCGCGGTACCGCCTCCCCGCACGTGCCAAGAACGAGACAGTCCCCGACATTCTCGACCTCCTGGACCTGGACGAGCGGTTCGGGCCCGGCCGGGTCACGCCCGACCACTGGATCCACATCACGCCGGGGGGCTGCACGTGCTGCCCGGCGACCGAGCCCGAGGAGACCGGGCTCGTCGAGCCCTGGCCACCGGTCTGCACCGACCACGGCCGGGGCAAGGGCGTCAGCGTCGTCGTCGTCGACACCGGTTGGAACCCGCCCTCGGCGACCGACAACCGGACTCCCTGGCTCAAGCGCGTCGACGGGGACGACGAGCTCAACGGCCCCGACCTGCGCGAGTACGCCGGCCACGGCACGTTCATCGCAGGCGTCGTCCGTTGTCTGGCGCCGGCCACCCGGGTCTTCGTCGAAGGCTTCGCGGTGGGCGGGGTCGGAGGCGGAGGCATCCTGGAGTCCGCCATGGTGACCCAGCTGACCGAGGCCCTCACCCACAAGCCGCAGGTCATCAACCTGTCCGCCGGCCTCCGGACGCGCGACGACCTCCCCCCGCTGAGCTTCGAGGTCTTCTACGAGACGCAGCTCCAGGGTCTCGACTGCGTCCTGGTCGCGGCTGCCGGCAACGACACGTCACCGGCGCCCTTCTGGCCGGCCGCCTTCGAGTGGGCGCTCGGCGTGGGCGCGCTCGACCGTGACGGGCGGGTGTCGGACTTCTCCAACTACGGGGTCTCCACCGACGTCTACGCCCTGGGCCGCAACATCGTCAACGCCTTCCCCGACGGCACCTACACGTGCTTCGAGACCCCGCACAAGGGCGACGTCCGCGTCTTCGACAGCGGCATGGCTCGCTGGAGCGGCACGTCCTTCGCCGCGCCCATCGTGGCCGGGCTGGTCGCCGCGGAGATCTCCGCCGCCGGGTGCTCGGCACACGAGGCCCGCGACACGGTGGTGGCCCGCGCCGTCAGGATGTCCGACCCCACGATCGGCCCGATCGAGGCGCTCCGCCAGCCCTACTGCTGAGCACCAGAGGACTCGGCGTCAGAGGACGAACCACTCCGTGACGTACCTCGAGTCTCCCGACTCGATGGAGAAGCGCACGAGCCCGTGGTCCTCCCCGTCGAGGGTGAAGAAGCCGGACTTGTCAGGGGTGGTCGAGCGGAGCCGCCCATCTGCGGACTCGAAGGCCACCTCGGCGGCGCCCGGGCCGGTGAGCCGACCCATCACTTGACGGTTGACCAGCTCTACCTCGAGGCTCAGCTCGCCACCGGTGAACTCCAGCACGCGGGCGGCGCTGGCCCCGCGGACGGCGGGTCCCGCCTCCGTGTCGGAGTCGTAGGTCAGGGCGAGCAGCTCCTGGTCGATGGTGCGCCAGGCGAAGGCACCGCGAGCGGCCTCTCGCCAGCCCACCGGGACGGCAGGGTCCTGCCTGAGCGCGTCGCGTAGCTCGTCCATCAGGGCGTCATCGCCACTGTCGTCAGCATCGTGTGACATTGCGGTGCCCTCCCGTTCCTCCGGAGCCCATGGAGTCCGTCCAGGACCGCAAGGCACGAGTGCCGCGCAGCTGGGACAGTGCGCGGGCCCGGGTGGGCCCGATGCTGCCGACCGGGATGCCGAGCCGGCGGCTGATCTCGTCGTACGACGTGGGCGGGTCGGTGGACAGCAGGGTGAGCAGCTCGCGGCGCTCCACGGGAAGCTCGGACAGCGCCGCGTGCAGCACCTGGGCGCGCTCGTCGCGAAGCAGCGCCTCGGCGACGTCCTCGTCGTCGACGACGTCCAGCGTCGCGGCCTGCGGATCGACCGGCAGCGAGCGGTTGCGAACTTCCAGCAGGCGCAGCGACTCACGTCGCGCGGTCGTCATGAGCCACCCGGCCAGGGCTGCGGGCTCGCGAAGATCCGCGAGATGCTCGACCAATCGCAGCCAGACCGTCTGGTTGACGTCAGCGGCATCGGCCGGAGACAAGCGGTAGCGGGAGATGACCCCGTGCACCAGCGGCAGGAACCGGTCGACCAGCGCATCCCACGAGGCGGAGTCCCCGTCGCGCGCGGCGACCACCAGCGCGGAGACTGTGGGGGTCGGGTCCATCGAACTCTTTCCACGCGGCTTTGCCAAGGATGGCGGTGTGGCTTCGATATGTCGTCATGACGATACAGAGGGCCGACGGTGCTTCTTGATACGTCTCGGGCGCGTCAGTCAGTCAGTCAAGCTTCTCGGCCGCGCTCGATCTCCTGCTTGCGAGCCAACCGGTGGGCGCGGCGGATCTCGGCCTCGCGCTGGCGACGTACCTCCGACGGCGTCTGCGGCAGCAGCTCCGGCACCGGGCGCGAACGGCCGTCGGCGTCGATCGCGACGAAGACGAAGTACGCCGACGCGACGTGCAGCGGCTCGTCGGTCGCGCTCCCCCACGGCTGCGCCTCGACGCGCACGCCGATCTCCATCGACGAACGCCCGGCCCAGTTGACCTGGGCGAACGTACGCACGATGTCGCCGACGTGCACCGGCTGGAGCAGCGCCATCTCGTCGAGCGCCGCGGTCACGGCGGGCCCACCACTGTGTCGCTGCGCCACGGCTCCGGCCGTCGAGTCGGCCAGCTTCATGATCTCGCCGCCGTGCACGTTGCCCAGCAGGTTGGCCTCGGTGCTGCTCGTGATGACGCCCAGCGAGACACGGGAGTACGACGGCGGCAGGGCGCTCCGCGGTTCACTCATGCGCGCACGGTAGCGTCTCGGCCATGGCAGAACGTCCCCCGGGGAAGGGTGGCCCGGAGGAGGGCACACCCGAATACAACTGGCTCTACGGCAAGGGCAACGACAGCCCGCCCCCGGACGATGTCACGCGTGCCGTACCCCGCTCGACTCGTCCGCGCACCGACGAGACCCGGGTAATGCCGACGATGTCGCGAGGCGACCGCGCTCGCGGTGACCGCGAGCAGGGCGGCGCCACCCAGACCTCCCCCGTCTCCCCGCCGCCACCTCCGCGCGACCCCGGCACGAGCCGTGGCGCTGGTGGGCGGCCACCGTCGTCCGGCCGGCGACTGCCCCGGTTCCGGCTGCGCTGGGTCAAGTATGTGCTCATCCTGTGGCTGATCTTCCTGATCGCGGTGCCCTTCTGGGCGTGGAGCAAGGTGACGAAGGTCGACGCGATGCCGGGCGGTGACCGTCCCGCGGACCAGCCGGGCACGACGTACCTCCTGGTCGGCAGCGACTCCCGCGCCGACCTCACCGCGGCGGAGCGCAAGGAGCTCGGCACCGGCGGCGACGTCGGCCAGCGCACCGACACGATCATGCTGCTGCACACCGGGTCCGGCCCCAACCTGCTGATGTCGATCCCGCGCGACTCGATCGTCGACATCCCCGGTCACGGCACCACCAAGATCAACGCGGCGTACGCGTTCGGCGGACCCAAGCTGCTGATCAGCACCATCGAGCAGAACACCGGCATCCGCGTCGACGACTACGTCGAAATCGGGTTCGGGGGCTTCGTCGGCATGGTCGACGCCCTCGGCGGCGTCGAGATCTGTCCCAACAACGCCATGAGGGACCCGCTGGCCAACCTGGATATCAAGAAGGGCTGCCAGGAGGCCGACGGCAAGACCGCACTGGGCTACGCCCGCTCGCGGCACACCTCCCAGAAGCTCGGCGACGTCAAGCGCGCCCAGCACCAGCGCGAGGTCGTCTCGGCGATCGGCAGCGAGGCGGTGTCGCCGTGGACCGTCATCAACCCGGTGCGCTACTACCGACTCGCGATGGCTGCGTCGCGATCCTTCGACGTCAGCGACGGCACCAGCGCGTTCTCGCTCGGCAGGTTCGGCTTCGCGATGACGCGTGTCGATGGCAAGAACGGCCTGACGTGCGGCGTCCCGATCAGCGACCTGGCCGTCAACTGGGACGAAGACCGGTCGCAGGAGATGTTCAAGCACATCATCGAGGACGACACCGACGGCATCGCCAAGCAGTTGTGCACGCCGTCCGGCCTCCCACCTCGCTGACCTCGACTCGAGCCCTGCCGGCTGTGCCAGACTCCTAGGCTCGGTTCACACGAGGGGATATTGAGATGCGCCGAGCGATCCAGGGTCTGTTGTTCTGTCTGGTCGCCTCACTGCTGGTGGCCGCGCCCGCGGAGCTCGCGGCGGCGAGCCAGAGGTACGACTGCAACCCGGCAGACGGGTCGTTCACGACCCTCGACAAGCGCGTCTATCGGCATCAGCCGTCCGGGAGCATGGGCGTCTACGCCGACATCAAGAACAAGACCCGCACCTGGCGGACGCAGGTGCGGGGCCAGGTCTGCTTCTACGACAAGCGCGGAAGGGTGATCGACAACGGTCTGGTGTACGCCGACCAGCTCGCCGTCGCGCCGGGGCAGAAGATCTCGTTCTACATCTCCGAGCACGCCCCCGCCGGCTGGCACCACTACACGCTGCGCTTCGTGAGCAAGAAGACCAGGCTGCGGGCGGTGACGAGCAAGGTCGACGTCACGACCGGTGAGATCGCGGTCGATCCCTACGGCTCCCTCGAGGTGCCGGTGAGCGTGCGCAACGACAACAGCTTCCCGATCGAGCACGTCGCCGTCTCCGTGAGCCTGTACGACGCCGACGACCGACTCATCAGCATCGACACAACGAGCTACAACTACACCGACCCGAGCACCCTCGCTCCCGGGGCCACGGGCACCTACACGGCCGCCGCCTTCGCCAACTTCGAGGGCCTCAGACGGGTGCGGCTCAGCGTCGAGGCGTTCCGCCCCTGACCGTCACGCGACGCAGAACTCGTTGCCCTCCTGGTCGACGAGCGATGCGCCGTGCGGGTCGTCGTACCGGGCTCGCCGATATAGCCCAGGGCCAGCGCCCAGAAGGCGGCAAGCCGATGGGGGTCGTTCGCGTCACAGCCGAGGGTCCAGTACGTCGCCATGCGCGCATGGCTATGTGGCTGATATCCGGTTATCCACAGGCGGCGTCAGGAGCCGGGAGGGGACGACCCCATTGTGGAAGGCTTGCTGCCCTCTCGGAAGGAAAGCCCATGAAACACCGCCTCGCCGCCGGCACGTCGACCGTTCTCCTCGCCGTCCTCAGCCCACTGGCCACCTCGACATCGGCGCACGCGGCGACGCCGACCGCCGTCGTCACCATGGAGGACTTCGTGCTGTGGGACGGCTGCAACGACTATCCGTACACCTACTCCGTCGACCCGGCAGGCAGTACGCGCTGGACCATGACGACCTATCACCACGAGGGCGGCTGGTGGGGCATCACCGATGGTCAGGTGGACAGCCGCGACAATGCCGCTGCGGGCACCGCCTACTTCCAGTTCTGTGACACGGGCACGCCTCTGGGGGCGTACCCGATCTTCGGCAGGCTGAACGCGGATGCCGGCCCCATCTTCATGACCACGTCCGACACCTTCACGGTCCGCCGGCCCGCGACCCAGACTCTCATCGAGGTCTCCGACAACACCCCCAGACCCGGCCAGCAGGTCGAGGTTCGTCTCGTGACGATGGTCGAGACCCCGACGGGCTTCGTCCGTGATGACTCCTCGGTCCTCCAGCTCCAGCAGAAGACGAAGAAGGGCTGGCAGAAGATCGCCAAGAAGAGGACCGACAAGGGCCAGGCCAAGACCGGATTCCGTTACCGGGGCGGCAAGGTCACGCTGCGCGGCAAATCCGTCGGCTCGAGCAGCGACAACGACACCGGCTCCTTCTCGGTCAAGGTCACGTTCGGCTGACGAGCGCCGCGGCGTCCCTCGCGAGCTCGGTGATCAGCTCCCAGTCACCCGCCGCCACGGCGTCCTTGGGCGTCAACCACGAGCCACCCACGCATCCGACGTTGGGCAGCGCCAGGTAGCTCGCTGCCGTGGCCGGCGTGATCCCACCGGTCGGGCAGAACCGCGCGTCGGGCACCACCGAGGCGAGCGCAGAGAGGTACGCCGCGCCACCCGAGGCCTCGGCCGGGAAGAACTTCAGCTCGGTCAGCCCGGCCTCGCGGGCAGCCAGCACCTCTGAGACCGTGGCCGTGCCGGGCAGGCACGGCAGACCCGTGTCGACCATCGCGGCCAGCAACCCCGGCGTCGCGCCGGGCGAGACGAGGAAGCGGGCGCCCGCGTCGTACGCCCGCTTCGCATGGCCGGGGCTCAGCACCGTGCCGGCGCCGACGATGATCTCGGGCACCTCACCGGCGATCGCGCGGATCGCATCGAGGGCCGCGGGCGTGCGCAGGGTGAGCTCGATGACTGGGACGCCGCCGGCGACCAGGGCACGAGCGAGGGGTACGGCGTGGGCGACGTCGTCGACCACCACGACCGGGATCACCGGGGTGAGGTCGAGCAGCGACTCAGGCGGTGACTCAGGCGTGCTCGACAACGCGCACCTCCATGCCGTCCTGAGAAGCCGTGCCGTACGCCGGGAAGACACTCGCGCCGGCATCGGCCGGTCCGACCGTGGCGCGGAACGCGGCGAACAGCTCGCGGCCGGTGCCCGACCACTCCTCACCCTGCGGGGCGCGACCGGTCGGCTCGCGCGACGACAGGTCGGCGTCGATCTCGAGCACGCCGGCATCGGCGTCGAGGGTGACCCAGTCGCCGTCGCGGACCCGGGACAGCGGTCCCCCGACCGCCGCCTCGGGAGTCACATGGATGGCCGCAGGCACTTTGCCGGAAGCGCCGGACATCCGGCCGTCGGTGACGACCGCAACCCGTTGGCCGCGGTCCTGGAGTACGCCGAGAGCCGGCGTCAGCTTGTGCAGCTCGGGCATCCCGTTGGCGGCCGGCCCCTGGTAGCGGATGACCGCCACGAAGTCTCGGGCGTCGAGCTCACCGGCGCCGAAGGCCGTGAGGAAGTCGCCCTGGTCGTCGAAGACGATCGCGGGTGCGGTGACCGCACGATGCTCCGACCTGACCGCCGAGGTCTTGATGACGCCGGTGCCGAGTCCCCCGGTGAGCACCTTGAGGCCACCGTCGGGCGCGAACGGCACGTCGGCCGGGCGGAGCACGTCGAGGTCGAGGCTCGCCTTCGGCCCCTCCTCCCACGTCACCTCGCCACCGGACAGACGCGGCTCCGTCGTGTAGTGCCACAGCCCGCGGCCTGCCACCGTGAGCACCTCGTCGTGCAGCAGACCCGCGCGCAGCAACGTGTGCACGAGGAACGCCACCCCGCCGGCGGCGTGGAAGTGGTTGATGTCGGCCGAGCCGTTGGGGTAGACCCGCGCCAGAGACGGCACCACGGCCGAGAGGTCGGAGAGGTCCTGCCAGGTGAGGTGGACGCCAGCAGCGCGAGCGATCGCGACCAGGTGCATCGTGTGGTTGGTCGACCCACCACTGGCCAGGAGCGCCACGCACGCGTTGACGATCGCGCGCTCGTCGACGATCTCGCCGACCGGTGTGGGCTCGCCGCCGAGACGAGTCAGCTCGGTCACCCGTCGCCCGGCGGCGTCGGTCAGGGCCTCGCGCAGCGGCGTACCCGGGTTGACGAACGCGGAGCCCGGCAGGTGCAGCCCGAGCACCTCCATCAGCAGCTGGTTGGAGTTGGCGGTGCCGTAGAACGTGCAGGTGCCTGCCGAGTGGTACGACGCGGACTCGGCCGCCAGCAGCTCGTCCCGGCCGACCTTGCCCTCGGCGTGCAGCTGGCGCACGCGCGCCTTCTCACCGTTGGGCAGGCCGGAGGTCATCGGACCGGCCGGCACGAAGATCGTCGGCAGGTGCCCGAACGACAGCGCCCCGATCAGTAGCCCGGGCACGATCTTGTCGCAGACGCCGAGCATCAGGGCGCCGTCGAACATGTCGTGCGACAGGGCGATCGCGGTCGACATCGCGATCACGTCGCGGCTGTAGAGCGAGAGCTGCATGCCGTCGCGGCCCTGGGTGATGCCGTCGCACATGGCGGGGACTCCCCCGGCGACCTGGGCGATGCCGCCCGCCTTGATGACGGCCTTCTTGAGCTGCCGCGGGAACGTCTCGAACGGCTGGTGCGCCGACAGCATGTCGTTGTAGCTGGTGACGATCGCCAGGTTGGGCTTGGTGCGCCCGCGCAGCGTCTGCTTGCCCGGCTCGTCGGCGGCTGCGAAGCCGTGCGCGAGGTTGGCGCAGGCGAGCCTGTCGCGCGCGGGGCCCTTGTCTGCGGCGGCGCGGATACGGCGCAGGTACGACGAGCGCGAGGCCGCGCTGCGTTCGACGACGCGGTCGGTGACGGCCTGGACCGTCGGGTTCATGGGTGTCTTCACTGGTCTGACTCCTGCCAGGTGCGGCCGTCGCGCTCGATGAGGGTCGCGGCAGCGGTGGGGCCGGACGTGCCGGCGGCATAGCGCAAGGGCCGGTCGGGCGACGTTGCCCACCGGGTGAGGATCGGCTCGATCCAGGTCCACGCGGCCTCGACCTCGTCGCGGCGCATGAACAGCGTCGGGTTGCCCTTCATCACGTCCATGAGCAGCCGCTCGTAGGCGTCGGGCGAGGCCTGGTCGAAGGCCGTGGCATAGCTGAGGTCGAGCGAGACCGGCCGCAGTCGGTAACCGCCGGGGCCGGGCTCCTTCGCGGTCAGGTGGAGGCGCATGCCCTCGTCGGGCTGCACCTGGATGTGCAGGCTGTTGGGCTGCGTGACGCCCTCGCTGTGCGGGAACATCGCGTGCGGCGGCTCCTTGAAGACCACCACGATCTCCGACGTACGCCGGTCCATCCGCTTGCCTGTGCGCAGGTAGAACGGCACCCCGGCCCATCGCCAGTTCTGCACCTCGGCACGCAGTGCCACGAAGGTCTCGGTCGTGCTGTCGTCGTGCCCCAGCTCCTCGGCGTACGACGCGACGGGCTGGCCGTCGACCAGGCCGACCCCGTAGCGACCGCGCACCGTGTCGCGGTCGACGTCGTCGGCCGCCATCGGGCGCAACGCCTGGAGCACCTTGAGCTTCTCGTCACGCACGGTCTCGCGACCGACGTACGTCGGCGGCTCCATGGCGACAAGGCAGAGCAGCTGGAGCAGGTGGTTCTGCACCATGTCGCGCAGCGCGCCGGCGTGGTCGTAGTAGCCGCCGCGCTCCCCGACACCGAGCGACTCGGCGACCGTGATCTGCACGTGGTCGACCCAGCGGAAGTTCCAGAGCGGCTCGAGGAAGGTGTTGGCGAAGCGGGTGACGAGCAGGTTCTGCACGCTCTCCTTGCCGAGGTAGTGGTCGATGCGGAAGATCTGCGACTCCTCGAACACCGACCCGACGGCGTCGTTGATCGCCTGTGCGGAGGCGAGGTCGTGACCGACCGGCTTCTCCATGACGACGCGGGCGTTGGCGTCGGCGGCGCCGATCTCGTCGAGGCGTCGGCAGATCGGGCCGAAGAGGCCGGGTGCCACCGCGAGGTAGAACACCCGGACCGCATCGTCGTGGCGGGGGCGGTCCTTCAGCAGACCGTGCAGGTGGTGCCAGTCGTCGTGGTCGAGGACGTCGAGCCGCACGTGGTGCACCCGCACCAGCAGCCGGCTGATCGACTCGTCGTCGAGCAGACCCGGCGCGACGTACGTCGTGAGCGCGTCGGCGACCAGTGCGCGGTAGCCGTCGTCGTCCAGGTCGCTGCGGGTGACCCCGATGATCCGGGTGTCGTCTGGCAGATGGCCCTCGCGGTCGCGCAGGTAGAGCGCGGGCAGCAGCTTGCGCAGGGCCAGGTCGCCGGAGCCACCGAAGACGGTGAAGTCGCAGACCTCGGGGTGCGCGGGGGCCGGATGCGGAGCACTCATGTGCACAACGCTAGAAAGGTCTTACGCTCTTGGCAAGCGTAAGTTCAAACTTTTTCAGACTTATCGGGCCGAGTACAGTGCCCCCGCGATACCCAAGTAAGCGAAGAGGAGCCGAGATGGACCTCGTCCGACAGACCTCCGCCGGCGACGTGCTCGAGCTGGTGCGCACCGGCCAGGCCCGCACCCGCACCGAAGTGGGCCAGCTGACCGGCCTCTCCCGCACTGCTGTGCTGGCCCGCGTCTCGGCGCTGGTCGTCGCCGGGCTCGTGCTGCCCGGCGACGAGCTCACCTCCACGGGCGGCCGACCGGCGGCCTCGCTCGTGTTCAACCACGAGGCCGGGGTGGTGCTGGCCGTCGCGGTGGGCCGCTCACGCAGCCAGCTCGGGGTCCTCGACCTCACCGGCCGCGAGCTGGCCAGCGACTCCCGAGACCACGCCGTCGGCATCACCGCCGCCGAGCTGATGCCCACGCTCGTCGCCCGGCTCACGTCGCTGCTCGCCGACGTCGCTCCCCCGGTCCTCGCCGTCGGGATGAGCATCTCGGGGCTGGTCGACCAGGTGCGGATGGTCAGCGTCGACTCGCCGGTCATGCGCGGCTGGGACGGCGTCGAGCTCGCGCCGTACGTCGCGGAGATCACCGACGCCCCGCTCTTCCTCGTCAACGACGCGCAGGCGCTGGCGCGGTCGGAGCTGTTCGGCCGGCCCGACCCGCCGCGCGAGGCGCTGGTCGTGAAGGCGTCGACCGGCCTCGGGCTCGGCATCATCTCGGGCGGCCGGGTGCTTACCGGCTCCGCCGGGGCGAGCGGCGAGATCGGCCACAGCAAGCACCCGCGAGCCGACGAGCTGCCCTGCCGGTGCGGGGCCACCGGATGCCTGGAAGCAATCGCCGGCGGCTGGGCGCTGCTCGCGACGTACGCCGACGGCGGCGGCGAGGCCGCCCACATCCGCGAGCTGGCGGCCCACGCCGTCGAGGGCGACACCCTGGCCCGGCGGCTGCTGCGTCAGGCCGGCCGGGACCTCGGCGAGCTGCTCGCCGTGGCGATCAACCTGCTCAACCCGCAGACCGTCGTCATCGGCGGGGACATGGCGATCGCGTTCGACACGTACGCCGCGGGCGTGCGCGAGGCGATCTACGCCGACGGCACCGCACGCAGCGTGCGCGACCTCGACCTGCGCCCGAGCCTGCACGGCGAGCATGCCGGGCTGGTCGGCTGCGCCGCAGTGGCGATCGAGGGCGTGCTGGCTCCCGCGTCGGTCGACGCGCGGCTGCGCTGAGCGTCAGTCGAACAGGCGGGGCTGGGGAGGGCCGTGCGCCGGGTCGACCCCGTCGAAGAGGTTGCTCACGGACTCGCCGTCGTGGATGCGGTCGATGGCCGAGGCGAAGAGACCCGCGACGGTGCGGATCTTCAGGTCCGGCCAGTCGGCCGGCGGCGGCACCGAGTCGGTGGTGATCACCTCGGAGATCATCGGGTGCTCGCGCAGTCGCTCGAGCGCCTTGCCGACGAAGAGGCCGTGGGTGCAGGCCACCGCGGCCTCGGTGCAGCCCCGCTCGGCGAGCCGGTCGAGCAGCTCCACGATGGAGCCACCGGTGGCGATCTCATCGTCGAGGACGATCGCGCGCTTGCCCTCGACGTCGCCGACGATCGCGTCGATGACGACCTGGTCGTCGGCCAGCCGCTTCTTGCTGCCGGCCGCGACCGGGAGACCGAGGAGGCGGGCGAACTGGGTCGCCGTCTTGGCGTTGCCGAAGTCGGGTGAGACCACGACGGCGTCGGTGAGGTCCTGGCCCTGGAAATGGTCGGCCAGCACACCCAAGGCGGTGAGGTGGTCGACCGGCACCGAGAAGAAGCCGTGCACCTGAGGGGCGTGCAGGCTCATCGTGAGCACCCGGTGGACACCTGCCGCGACCAGCATGTCGGCGACCAGGCGACCGCCGATGGAGATGCGCGAGGCGTCCTTCTTGTCCGAGCGCGCGTAGGCGAAGTACGGGATGACCGCGGTGATCTGCTGGGCGGAGGCGCCGCGCGCCGCGTCCACCATCAAGAGCAGCTCCATCAGGTGTTCCTGGGTGGGCGGCGACAGCGGCTGCACGATGTAGACGTCGCGCTGGCGACAGTTGGCGAGCAGCTGGGCCTGGAGGCAGTCGTTGCTGAACCGGGTCAGCTCGACCGGGCTGAGCTCGACCCCGAGCGCGTCACAGATCGAGGTGGCCAGTGGCCGGTGTGCGCTGCCGCTGAAGACGACGATCTCGCGCACTCGCTGGCTCCCTCAGGGGCTGGTCGTAAGGACGGGCCGAGCGTAACCGCACCGGGCCCGCCCCGCCACGGCCAGTCGTCCAACGAGCGTCCAGATTCCCCTTGTGTTGCCCGAACAGTCGACGTACGCTCGCGATATATCGCGACAGTGACGCGATGCGTCGTACAAAACAAGGAGATCGAGATGGGACACGGGCGACAGCGAATGTGGCAGGACCTCGCCAACGAGGTGGTCCAGGGCCGCGCCCAGCACGGGCGAGGCGGCAACCACTGGCAGGGCTGGACCGACAACCCCGGCTGGGGTGGACGACGCGGTGGACCCGGCGGACCGCCGCCGTGGCTGCAGGGCTTCTTCGGGATGACGCCTCCCGGTGCACCGCCGCAGCAGGCGGGCCCGAAGGTGCGTCGCGGCGACGTCCGGATGGCGATCATCGACGTGCTCCGGCAGGCCGCCGCCGATGACGCGTCGGTCAACGGCTACCAGGTGATCCAGCAGATCGCCGAGCGCAGCAACGACGCGTGGCGACCGAGCCCCGGCTCCGTCTACCCGACGATCCAGCAGTTGCAGGACGAAGGACTCGTCGAGTCCGACGACGAGCGCGGTCGCAAGACGCTGCGCCTCACCGAGGCCGGCGCGACGTACGCCGCGGAGCACCTCGACGAGCTGGCCGCCGTGTGGGCGCCGTTCGAACGCCGTGAGCGCGCGGCCGCCGCCGCCGACTCGAGCCGCGGCGGGAGCCCCGACCTGAAGGCCGAGATCGGCCAGGTCATGGGCGCGGTCTGGCAGATCGTCACACAGGGCTCCGACCAGCAGCGCCGGGCGGCCGTCGAGACGCTCGTGGCCACGCGCCGTGACCTCTACGGCATCCTCGCCGACGGCGCCGACGCTCCGGCGGAGAACGATGTTGATCCCGACGACGACGAGGAGACCCGGTCATGAGCCCCGCACTGCGCATCGGCGACGCCGACCGCGAGCGCGCTGCCGGCGACCTGGCCGAGCACTTCGCGCACGGCCGGCTGACCAACGACGAGTACGACGAGCGTCTCGACGCCATCTGGACCGCCCGCACGGCGGCCGACCTGGCTCCCCTCTTCGAGGACCTGCCGCGTCAGCAGCCAGCGCCGGTCCCGCAGCGTCGTCAGCCGCGAACGGGATTCTCATGGTCCCGGCTGCGCGCGGTGCCGTTCTTCCCGGCGCTCGCGCTCCTGATCGTGCTGAGCGTGGTCACCGGCTTCCCGTTCTGGGTGCTCATCTTCTTCCTCGTGTTCGCCGGGAAGCGTCATGGCGCGCGGCACCACCACGCCGGATGGGGCTGCTCGACCGCCGGTCAGCGCTGAGGCGCGGCTGTTCGTCAACCAGCGGACCAATCAGCCCGTTCCAGCGGAGATCCAGGCTCACGACTCCGAGCCAGACCTGCGATTGCTCCGTCCGTTGCCGCGCGCCTACCTCAGTTCGTGGTGGTAGAGGCCGGCACGCCTTCACCGGTTTCGGGTCATGCGCACCGGCCGCTGCGGCCGTACGGTGAGGCGATGGACGCGGATGACCCCAACGACCGCAAGACCCTCGACCGCAACTGGGACGAGCTTCTGCAAGAGCTGCGCGTCACGCAGACCGGCGTGCAGATCCTGACCGGCTTCCTGCTCACGGTGCCCTTCACCGAGCGGTTCGGCGACCTCGACCGGCTGCAGGTCGCCGCCTACCTGACCGTGGTCTCCGGGGGCGTGCTCACCACCGGCCTGGTCCTCGCGCCGGTGGCCTTCCACCGCATCCTGTTCCGGCACCGGCAGCGCCGCTGGCTGGTCGAGGCTGCCAACCAGTGCGCCCGCGCCGGTCTCGTCCTGCTCGCTCTCACGAGCTCCGGCGTGCTGTTCTTGGTCTTCGACGTCGTGCTCGGTACTGCGCCCGGCCTGGCCGCGCTCGGCCTGGCACTGGCGTTCTTCGCGATCTGCTGGGCCGTCGTACCGCTCATCGGGGAGCGCCAGGAGGAATATCCGGAGTCCTAACGCCCGACTGCCTTCTCGAGCTCGGCCTTCGTCATCTTCGAGCGGCCCTTGATGTTCTTGGCCTTCGCCTCGTTGTAGAGCTGGTCCCGGGTGCGGCCACCCGACCCGCTGTGCGAGCGCAGGCCTCCGCGGCGACCCGACGAGATGTCGTCCTTCGACAGGTCACTGCTCTCGGCGGCCTCGCCGGCGCGGGCGCGCTCCTTGTTCACGGTGCGCGCCGCGATCTCCTCGGCGGTGTCCTCGCTGCGGCCCTTGTCCTGGAGGCCTTCCTTGATGTGCTCGTACTGGCGCTCACGCTTCTTGCTCCACGCCTTCTGCGGCATGACGTCCTCCTCGCGTCGTCAACGGGTGTCGCGTGCCGTCGCGGGCCCCGCCCCTGCGTGAGTACACGCGGCCCGCGACGACAACGTCAGTCAGCCGGGCTGCGGCGGGAGCTCCTGGCCATGGCCATCCTTGAGAGACGGGCTCGTGGCTCCTGCACCGCCACGAGCGCTGGGCCCGACTCTGCCGCCCCGGCCGCGGCCGGGGCAACACCCGTTCGGACGAGCCCGCCGAAGCTCATCGCCCGCCGGACTCCAGCCACGCGAGCACCGCCAGCGTGCGGCGGTTGTCGTCGGACGACAGCTCGAGCGCGAGCTTGTTCAGGATCGACGCGATGTGCTTCTCGACGACCCCGGGCGTGATGAAGAGCTGACGGGCGATGCCCGCGTTGCTGCGCCCTTCCGCCATCAGCGCCGGCACCTCACGCTCACGATCGGTCAGGTCACGGACCCGGTCACGTTGCCGACGATGCGTGAAGAGCACCGAGACGACCTCGGGCCTTCGACTGTTGCGTCATCCGACGCCGGCCATGCGTGCCGGGCTGCGGCAGGCGGATGCCGTCTGCCGCTGGGCGCCCAGCGGGCGGGTCGACCTGTTGGTCACCCAATACGACGAGCAGGCGGTCGCCGCCAACACCGGCGCGTGCGCGCGCCGACTCCGGGCACGCGGCGCAACCGTGCAGGTGCGCGACCTCGGCAGCCCGATGGTCTTCGGCTCTCCGCACATCGGCACCAATGTCGCCGGCACTGTGGACGCCGTACGCCGCCTGGTCGCTGCGGGCGAGCGGTAGTCGCAGCGTTTCCCTCGAGGGGAATCACTCAAGTCCGCCGCCTGGTCGGCCGATGAAACGGGTGTAGCCACGACCCCCGGAAGCGGAAGGAAGAGCGATGGACATCCGCATCAAGAACAACCTGTCGTTCCATCCTCACCACCCGTGGAGCTCGCGCTCGGTCGATCTCGACGGACACCTCTCGGACGGGCGCCAGGTGGATCTGTCCACCGTCGACGACACCGCCCACTGCGTCACGGGTGAGCTGCGCTTCCTGGCGACGGATGCGTGGCTGCACGGCAACGTCCTGGTCCTCGACGAAGCGGGTGCCCCGCCACGAGTCATCGTGCCGATCCCGCAGATCACTGCCGCCGTCGTCGGCGAGGCCCTGCGGCGCTGGCTGTTCGCGGCGGCCTGAGCAGGCTGCGCTCACGACTCCCGGCTGGGCGCCACGTCCTCAGTCCGTCTGGGTCGATCGAGGGCGAACACCTCGGGCGGCAGGCCCCACTCGTTGCGGCCGAGGCGCGACAGCGGCTGAAGGTGCTCCATGGCTGGATGGTCACCGTCGAGGGCGTCCTCCTGCACCGTGAACGCGACCACGTCGAGGAAGACCACCGTCGAGTCACCGAGCTCGACGGTCGAGTGCAGGGTGCACTCCAGCGATGCGGGCGACGCGGCCACCCGCGGCACGGACACCCGGACGCTCGCCTCCATCTCGATGCCCAGCCAGTCGGCCTCGTCCACCGTGGCGTCGAAGGGGGCGCTGGTCGCGTTGACCACGTCGGCCAGCGAGCGCGAGACCACGTTGACGACGGCCTCACCCGTCTGCTGGATGTTGCGCAGGGTGTCCTTCTTCCCGACCGAGGTGAACTGCACGATCGGCGGATGAGCGCACGCCACGGTGAAGAACGAGTGGGGTGCGAGATTGAGTACGCCGTCGGCCGAGCGCGTTGCGATCCAGGCGATCGGCCGAGGCACGACCAGCGAGTTGAGCAGCGGGTACGGGTCGAGGTCCGGGTCGTCGGCCGCGAACACGCGGCGAAACCCGGCGGCGGAGGACGTCATGCACCGATCCTGCCCGGTCGCCCTACAGCTCGGACTGCACCCCGGCCAGCAGCTGGCGCGCGATCACGATGCGTTGCACCTGGTTGGTGCCTTCGTAGATCTGGGTGATCTTGGCGTCGCGCATCATCCGCTCGACGGGGTAGTCGCGGGTGTAACCGTAGCCACCGAGCACCTGCACGGCGTCGACGGTGACCTGCATGGCCACGTCGGATGCGAAGCACTTGGCGGCGGCGCCGAAGAACGTCAGGTCCTTGTCGCCGCGCTCGGAGCGTCCCGCCGCGGCGTACGTCATCTGGCGGGCTGCTTCGACCTTCATGCCCATGTCCGCGAGCATGAACTGCAGTCCCTGGAAGTCGGCGATCGGCTTGCCGAACTGCTTGCGCTCCCTGGCGTACTCCAGCGCGTAGTCGAGGGCACCCTGAGCGACACCGACGGCCTGGGCGGCGATGGTGACGCGGGTGTGGTCGAGGGTCCTCATCGCGGTCTCGAAGCCCGTGCCCTCGGCGCCGATGATGCGGTCGGCGGGGATGCGGACCTTGTCGAAGTAGACCTCGCGGGTGGGCGAGCCCTTGATGCCCAGCTTCTTCTCCGGCGCCCCGAAGGACACGCCTTCGTCGGACTTCTCGACGACGAACGCGGAGATGCCGTGGCCGCGCTTCTCGGCGTCGGTGACGGCCATGACGGTGTAGAACTCGCTCACGCCGGCGTTGGTGATCCACCTCTTCACGCCGTCGATCACCCACTCGTCGCCGTCGCGCACGGCCCGGGTCTTCATGCCCACCGCGTCGGAGCCTGCGTCGGGCTCGGAGAGGCAGTAGGAGAAGCCGCCCTCGCCCGCGGCAAGCTTGGTGAGGTACTTCTGCTTGAGCTGCTCCGAGCCGCTGATCATCACCGGCAGCGACCCGAGCTTGTTGACCGCGGGGATGAGCGACGACGCGACGCACGCACGCGCGACCTCCTCGATCACCAGGACGGTCGCGAGCGCGTCGGCCCCGGCGCCGCCGTACTGCTCGGGCACGTGCGGCGCGTGAAAGTCGGCGGCGAGCAACGCGTCCGCAGCCTCCTGCGGGTAGCGCGCCTCCTCGTCGACGACGGCGGCGTACGGCGCGACCTTGGCGTCGCAGACCGCGCGCACCGCCTCGCGGATCGCCTGGTGCTCCTCGGACAGGGCAAAGAGGGGGTACTCGCTCACGGGCCCAACTCTACTTCCGGGTAACCGGACCACCGCGCCCTAGGGTCGAAGGATGAACACCCGCGTCTTCGACGGCTCGATCGCCGGTCTCGGCACCACCTCGGGACTCCGGCTGGTGGTGGGCAGCTGGACCACCAGCTCGTTAGGGCCGTTCGCCGACGTGATGATCGAGACGGCTGCCGGGCATCGCATCCTCCTCGCGCCCACGGAGCGGGTCGCCGCGTTCGTGGCCGGCACCTACGTGTTCGACGAGATGCGCATCGAGCCGGTGGAGGTGACCGCCGGCCCCGTCTGGCAGGTCCGCACTCCCAGTCTCGACGTCACGTTCGCCGTCGGTCGCCCGCACCCGGTGTCACGTGCGCTGCGGCTCGTGCCGGGCGTCGTACGGGATCGGGAGACGTGGGCGCGGCTGTGCAACCCGTTCGCGCGGGTGCTGATGCCCGGCGTACGCACCCACGGGTCGGCCGGCACCGACAGGGTCGAGTGGTACGCCGCCCGCCGGGTGCAGCACATCGACTCACTGGCCGGCACGTTCGAGGACCAGCCACTGGGCGACCTGGCGCCGCTGAGGCCGGCCGTGCGCTTCGGCTTCTCCAGCGCCCCGGCGACCCCGTCACTGACACGGGTGCGGTCGTTCGTGCGGGAGGCTCGCGACGGGTCGTGACGCACGAACGCCCG
Source organism: Nocardioides sp. InS609-2 (assembly GCF_023208195.1). NCBI lineage: Bacteria > Bacillati > Actinomycetota > Actinomycetes > Propionibacteriales > Nocardioidaceae > Nocardioides > Nocardioides sp. InS609-2. Next base: position 1,572,367 of record NZ_CP060034.1, read on the forward strand.
GCCGGTGCCGAAGCACCGACCGGGCGAACGAGTGACTGAGTGGGTCAGCCGACCTTGATCTTGACCTTCTTCGAGGTGGAGACCTCGGTGTAGCCGTCGCCCAGGTAGGAGACGGTCACCTTCGTGACGCCGACAGGCAGCGTCTTCTTGAGCTTGACGCTGACCTTGCCGTTGCTGTTCAGCGTGCCCTTGCCGAGCACCTTCTTGCCCTTGAGCACCTTGACAGTGCCGCTGGGGATCTCGTTGTCAGCGGCGACCGCGACCTTGAGCTTGGCCAACTTGCCGACCGGGGTGACCTTCTTGGCGGTCTTGCCGGTGGTGGCGGACTCGTTCTTGGCCAGGGTGAGGCTGGCGATGGTGTTCTTGGCGCCGGCAGTCAGCGCGCAGGCGATGCCACCGGCCTGGGTGCCGTCCTGCTTGATGGCGGTCAACGAGAACGACGCCGGAGCGTTGATCGCGTAACTGCCGGCGTCAGGCATGTTGAACGCGGCGGTGCTGGCCGACTTGGCCGTGCCACCGGCGGCCGGGGTGACGACCTTCAGGCTGCCGTCGCCGGTGTTGGCGGCGGGGATCGCAGCAGGCACGGTGACGACGTTCTCGAGGAGTACGTCGGCCGACGAGGTCGTCGAGCCGGTCTCGACAACGGTGGCCTTCATGTCGGTCGAGGTGGCACTGACGGTGGTGTAGCCAAGGTTGCGGAGCAGGTCGACAACCGGCTTGTTCAGGGTGGCCGTCAGGCTCAGGGGCAGCGCCGGGGCGTCGAGGCCGGCCGGAGCGGTGGGCGGCAGCAGCGGCGCGTCGATCTTCACGACGACCGGCTGGGCGCCGACGATCGGGAAGGTGCACGTGTAGCTGGTGTCCAGGGTCGCAGCGTTGGCCGCGGGAGCGGCCATGGCGACGAGGGCGCCGGCGCCGAGCGCGGTGGCGGCGACGGTGGCAGCGAGCCGCCGGGACGTGGTGTGAAGCATCAGATATTTCCCTCCGTTGAAGATTTCAGGCCCCACCTAACCACATGCGACTCACCAGTACCACTAGCCACATGGTCCGCGTTACCGTTCGGTACATGACGACCCCCTGGCAGGACCCCACGTCCGTCCGGCTCATGCTCGACGACCTGGAGACCTGGGCAGTCGTGGGGCTGTCCGGCGATACCAGCCGGACGGCGTACCCCATCGCGGCGCTGCTGCAGCAGCGCGGCAAGCGCATCGTCCCGATTCACCCCGATGCCCCCACGGTGCTGGGCGAGCAGGGCTTCGCCACGCTCGCCGACGTGCCGTTCCCGATCGACGTGGTCGACGTGTTCCGCCGCTCGGACGCGGCCGGCGAGTTCGCCGACCAGGCGGTTGCGGTCGGGGCGAAGGCGGTGTGGTTCCAGCTCGGCGTGATCGACGAGCCGGCGTTCGAGCGCACCGTCGCGGCCGGCGTACCGATGGTCATGGACACCTGCCCGGCCATCGAGTGGGCCAAGCCGGCAAGGTGAGGGAGCTGAGGGTCGAGAGCGGACCGGGGATCCCCAGTGGCGTGGTGATCCCCGCCGACGAGCTGGTCGAGCGGTTCTCGCGGTCACCGGGTCCGGGCGGTCAGTCGGTCAACACCACCGACTCACGGGTCGAGCTGGTCTGGGATCCCGCGACGTCGTTGGCGCTCGACGAGGCGCAACGAGCCCGCGCCGCCTCGCAGGTCAGCGGTCCGCTCGCCGTCGTCGCACATGAGCACCGCTCGCAGCATCGCAACCGGGTGGCCGCGAGGGAGCGGATGGCGGAGCGCATTCGCGCTCTGCTCGCTCCGCCACCGCTCCCCCGGGTCCCGACCAAACCGACCCGCGGCTCCAAGCGCCGCCGCGCCGACGCCAAGAGGCGCCGGTCCGACGTGAAGCGCCTGCGCGGCCGGGTCACCCCCGACTGACGTCACGATCTCCGTCCCGTACGACGCAGGCCGGCCTCGTCGGCGAGGACAGCCTCTCGCCCAACCCTGAGCACGAGCGCGCTCTGTGCCTGGCCGGGGAACACTGCAGAAATGAGACGCAGCCTCAGAATCCGAGCTTGCGAGCCCCGCGCCCCGACTCCCGGCGCACGACGGCACCCTTCGCCCGGGCAGTCTCGGCGAGCGAGGCTTCGTAGTCGACCAGCTGTTGCTGCAGCGCGTCGTCGGAGGTGGCCAGGATCCTCGCCGCGAGGATGCCCGCGTTCTTGGCATTGCCGATGGCCACGGTCGCTACCGGGATGCCGGCCGGCATCTGCACGATGGACATCAGTGAGTCCATGCCGTCGAGGTACTTCAGCGGCACGGGCACGCCGATCACCGGCAGCGGCGTGACCGAGGCGAGCATCCCCGGGAGCGCGGCTGCCCCACCGGCGCCGGCGATGATCACCGACAGGCCACGGCCGGCTGCCGCCTTGCCGTAGTCGAGCATCTCCTGGGGCATCCGGTGCGCGGACTGCACGTCCGCCTCCCAGGTGACACCGAACTCGTCCAGGATCTCGGCAGCGGCCTGCATCACCGGCCAGTCGGAGTCCGAACCCATCACGATGCCGACTCTCACTCGCTGATCGAGCTTGTCGAGATCACTCATTCGCTCTCATCTCCCAGATCTCCGCGGAACCATGCGGCAGCATGCCGCGCCCGCACCAGACAGTCGTCGAGGTCGTCGCCGTAGGCGTTGACGTGGCCGACCTTGCGACCGGGCCGCAGGGCCTTGCCGTACAGGTGCACCCGCAGGAACGGGTCGCGGGCCATGGCGTGCGGGAAGCCGTCGTACAGGCGTCCGGTGTCGTCGGGCCCACCGAGGATGTTGACCATCACGGTCCAGCGTTCGCGCGGCGCGGGAGAGCCGAGGGGCAGGTCCATCACCGCGCGCAGGTGGTTCTCGAACTGCGAGGTGACCGCGCCGTCCTGGGTCCAGTGGCCGGTGTTGTGCGGCCGCATGGCCAGCTCGTTGACGAGCACCCGGCCGTCCGTGGTCTCGAAGAGCTCGACCGCCAGGATGCCCGTCACGTCGAGCTCGCCTGCGATCTTCAGCGCGATCCCCTGCGCCTGCCCGGCCAGCTCCGGCGACAGGTCGGGGGCGGGCGCGATGACCTCGTGGCAGATCCCCTCGAGCTGGGTCGAGGCGACGATCGGGTACGCCGCGGCCTGGCCGCTCGGCGAGCGTGCGACGAGCGCCGACAGCTCGCGCCGGAAGTCCACGAGCTCCTCCGCGAGCAGGCCGACACCCGCTGCGGCAGCCGCCTCGAAGGCGACGTCGGCCTCGGCCGCAGCGCGGACGACCCACACACCCTTGCCGTCGTAGCCACCACGGGTGGTCTTGAGCACGCACGGGAAGCCGAACTCCTCGACCTCGGCCACGGTCGTCACCACCGCGTTGCGCGGGCAGGGCACGCCGAGCTCGGCCAGCCTGGCGCGCATGACGGCCTTGTCCTGGGCATGCACGAGGGCCTCGGGGCCGGGCCGCACCGCCAGGTCGGCCTCGAGCGCGTGGAGGTGCTCGGTCGGCACGTGCTCGTGGTCGAACGTGACGACGGCGCAGCCCGCCGTGACCGCACGCAGGGTGTCGAGGTCGCGGTAGTCGCCCACCACGTGGTCGGGGATCACCTGGGCCGCGGAGACGTCGGGCCCTTCGGCGAGCAGACGCAGCGGCAGACCGAGCGCGATGGCCGGCTGCGCCATCATCCGCGCCAGCTGCCCACCACCGATGACGGCCAGGGTCGGAGCAAGGGGCTGCGGCACGCGGGAAGCCTAGGCCACCGACCGGGGCTGCCTCGGTTCGCCCTGTAGCGCGGAGTTATGGACGCTGAACAAGGCGCCTGCGGGGCACTCAGAGTCAAGAACACCGCGCACAGCACCGCTGGCCGCCTGACCTTCAGTTCGCTGCGGCCACCTCGACCGGCGCAGCCACCTCGAACCGCAGGCCACGGCCGCGATGGGTGGTGATCAGAGTGGGGTTGCGGGTGTCGTCACCGAGCTTGCGGCGTACCCACCCCAGATGGACGTCGATCGTCTTCGACGACGTGTAGAACCGGGTCTGCCAGACCCGGTCCATCAGCTCGTCGCGGGTCACGACCTCACCCGCGCGGACGATCAGTGCCAGCACCAGGTCGAACTCCTTGCGCGACAGCCGGACCTCCTCGGCGCCGCGCCAACAGCGCCGATCCTCGGGGTCGACTCGCACGTCCTGGACCATGATCACGAGCCAACGTTAGGAATGAGCGGGGCTCGCCACGCCGGAAACGCCCGCACCCGTAGCCGGTGGTCCAGACCAGCGACCTCAGTGACGACGTACGGCGACGGGCTCGACGAGGCCGAATCCGCGCACCGGACGGGCCGGCAGCCGGCGCGTGTCGAACACGTCCGGCGGCAGCAGGTCGGCGGTCGCCTGGTCGATGATCACCCGGTTGCGGCGGGCCACGGCGGTGAGCCGGGCGGCCATGTTGACCGGCGGCCCGAACACGTCGCCCATCCGCATGACGACCGATCCGGTGGCCAGGCCGAGGCGTACGTCGGGCATCCGGGTGTCGCGGCCGATGACGTTGATGATGCCCTCGGCGATCGCGACGCCGCGCTCGGCGTCGTCGCAGACGAAGAGCACCGAGTCGCCGATGCTCTTGATCACCCGCCCACCCTGCGCCGCGACCACGTCGGCGCAGCGACTCTCGAAGACCTCGACGAGGTCACCGATCCGGTTGGCCTCGATCTCGTTGCTGAGCTGGGTGAAGGCGACGATGTCGGCGAAGCCCGCCGTCACCTGGGTCGTGTGGAGGTCCTCCTCGTTGGCGCCGAGCGCCTCCATCCGCGACACGGCGGCGGCGAGGTGGCGGCGCCAGGCGAAGACCAGCAGGCTCTCGAACGGCTCGATGACCTGGTCGACCAGCCGGATCGCCGACGTCACGCGGCTGCCGGACTCCTCGTCGGAACGGGCCAGCTCCTCGACCCGGTTGACCAGCGTCGCGACCTCCCAGTCGGCGAGCCGGGCCATCGTCTGGCCCACTGCCCGGGTCAGGTTGACGGCCATGTCGAAGTCGACGGCGCCGGAGTCGACGATCGAGATCACGGTGGACACCGCGTCGACGTCGGACTGCGTGAACGCCACCTCGGCGACGTGCTCGGGGAAGCCGAGCGCCCGCCAAAGTCGGCGGGTCTGGTCGATCGTCACACCCGTCTCGGACGCCACCTCGACGGCGTTGAAGACCCGCCCCTCACCGAGGATCGCGCGTTCGAGGCGCTCGCTGGGCGAGGACTCCTCAGGTGCCATCGTCGGATCGCACCGGGTCTCCACCCGCGAGTCGGTGGAGCTCCTGGGCGACCTGGAGCTGCACCTGCTCGACCCGAGGGATGTCATCGAGCTCGACCCGACCATTGGTGCTGGCGTCGGAGACGATCAGGGTGCCGCAGCCGAAGATCCGGTCGATCACGCCGATGTCGAAGTCGACGCCGCTGATGCGGTTGAGCGGGATCGTGCGGCCCTCCTTGGCGATCAGCCCGGAGCGCTTGATGAAGCGGCGGTTGGTGAATGTGTACGTCGTCGTCAGCCAGTCGACGAACGGCCGCACCACGAACCAGACCATGCCGAGCGCGGCCACGATCCAGACCACCAGGTGGAAGATGCCGGCCGCGTCGCTGTCGCCGATCCGGCCGAGCAGCAGCGCGACCACGAGGATCACGACCAACAGCAGGAACGGGCCGATCAGGGCCTTGGGGTGGGTGCGTGTCGAGACGACTACATGCTCGCCGTCGTTGAGCAACTTGGTCGGGTATGCCACGAAGCGATCATGTCATCCGTCCAGCCTCGCGGACAGGTTCCCGCGTGGAGGAACGGCCGCCAAGTCGGTTGGTAACGCCTGAGCGTCTGCGTGCATGTGCAGGTGACGCGCGGAATCCCGGGCGTTGCGCTGCGAACTGGCCATGGAATGGACCAATCCGATCGTCTCGCGGTGACGAACCACACACACAGCGTCTTAGTGACGACCCAGCGAAGGGAACCCAATCTTATGCGTCTGAACACGCCTCGAATTCTCAAGGGCAAGAGGCCCTCCCCTGCCCTGATCATCTCCAGCCTGGCCCTCGTCGTCGCCACCGGCGGCACGTCGTACGCCGCAGTGATGATCACCGGCCAGGACATCAAGAACGGCACGGTGACCTCCAAGGACATCCGCAACAACACCGTCAAGAGCAAGGACGTCAAGAACAACAGCCTCAAGAGCAAGGACGTCAAGAACAACAGCCTCACTACCGAGGACGTCAGGGACAAGTCGCTCCTGGCCGACGACTTCCGCGACGGCGAGCTGCCCGGTCGCTGGGCGCTCATCAACGCCGCCGGCCAGATCGAGGCACAGTCGGGCGGGTTCACCGTGACCGCTGCATACCCGACGCTGGGCAACACCGCGGTCGCCCCGGCGCCCGACAACTCACTGCGCGCCAACGGCAATGTCTACATCAACGCCAACGAGCCGCTCAGCAACAACGGCATCGTCGCCACGATCGCCCTTCAGAACACCATCGACCAAGACGGTGGCGGCATGGGCGGCCGGACAGCCGGCGCGGACGCCAACGCGGAGTTCTCCGGTGAGATCGCAGTCAGCCAGTGCGGTCTCCCCGGCACCGCCTGCGCCCCTCCGGGCACCGCCACGCCGAACCACTTCGTGGTCAGCCCGCGGCTGAGCGACGGTCAGGCCACCGGTCTGAACGGCGCCAACAACCGCAAGCGGTTCTACGTCGTCCTCACCGGCGACTCGTCGGACTACGTGGCTCCGGCCGCCTGATTCGACGATTTCAGCTGCACGACCGCGGCGGCAAGGTTCCAGACAGGGGTCTGGTGCCTTGCCGCCGCCGATTTCGCACTTGGAACTCAGTGCGCAGTCGGGTCAGCTGGTGGCGCGCACGTGGATGACGTCACCAGCCCCGACCGTGAGCGCTCCGTCGGCCGAGCTCACCACGAGGGCTCCGTTGGCGTCGATGCCGATCGCCTCGCCGCGGCGTACGTCGCCTCCGGGAAGGTGTACGTCGACCTCGCGACCGATCGTCGAGCAGGCGTCGAGGTACGCCGCGCGCAGCGCAGCGGGCGTGTCGAGCAGCGGCATCAACCCGTGCAGCGAGCCGAGGACGTGGACCAGCAGGTCGGTCCGGTCGAAGCTCTCGCCCAGCTCGAGGGCCAGTGACGTGGCCAGCGCGACGGGCAGGTCGTCGATCGTCTGGTTGACGTTGATGCCGATCCCGATGACGGCGACCGGACCGTCGGGTGTCTCGATCCGCTCGACCAGGATGCCGGCGATCTTGTGTTCCTCGACCATCACGTCGTTGGGCCACTTGAGCGAGATCTCGGGCACCCGGTCGGCGAGCGCAGCCTGGACGGCGTACCCGGTGAGCAGCGGTAGCCAGGTCCACTCCGTTGCCGGGATGTCGGGACGCAGCAGCACCGAGAAGGTCAGTGCCACGCCGCGCGGCGTCTCCCACACGCGGTCGAGACGGCCTCGACCCGCGGTCTGGTGCTCGGTGGTGACGACCAGGCCAGCCTCCTCGCCGGCACGGGCGCGTTCGGCGACCACCGCGTTGGTCGACGGCGTCGTGTCGACGACCTCGACGCGCCACGGTCCGGCCAGTGCGGCGAGGCGGTCGGGGTCCAGGGGCGGGCGAGGTGCGAGGGGCTCACTCATGGGCACTAGATTGGCTTACGGACATCCGAGGAGGCCACACCGGTGAGTGCAGACGCAACCCAGCCCGACGCCCAGCCCGATATTCACACCACGGCCGGCAAGCTCGCCGACCTGGAGCTCCGCCTCGACGAGGCCGTGCACGCGGCTTCCGCGAAGGCCGTCGAGAAGCAGCACGCGAAGGGTCGCGGCACCGCCCGCGAGCGCATCGCACTGCTGTTCGACGAGGGCTCGTTCGTCGAGCTCGACGAGCTCGCGCGGCACCGCTCCACCAACTTCGGCCTGGAGAAGAACCGGCCCTACGGCGACGGCGTCATCACCGGCTACGGCACGGTCGACGGCCGCCAGGTGTGCGTGTTCTCGCAGGACTTCACGATCTTCGGCGGGTCCCTCGGCCAGGTATACGGCGAGAAGATCTGCAAGGTCATGGACCTTGCGGTCAAGACCGGCTCCCCGATCATCGGCATCAACGAGGGCGCCGGCGCGCGAATCCAGGAGGGTGTCGTCTCGCTGGGCCTCTACGGTGAGATCTTCAAGCGCAACGTGCACGCCTCGGGAGTCATCCCGCAGATCAGCATGATCATGGGCTCCTGCGCCGGCGGGCACGTCTACTCCCCCGCCGTCACCGACTTCACGATCATGGTCGACGGCACCTCCAACATGTTCATCACCGGACCCGACGTCATCAAGACCGTCACCGGCGAGGACGTCACGATGGAGGAGCTCGGCGGCGCGCGCACGCACAACACCAAGTCGGGCAACGCCCACTACATGGGCTCCGACGAGCAGGACGCCATCGACTACGTCAAGGCGCTGCTGTCGTACCTTCCGCAGAACAACCTCGACGAGCCGCCGACGTACGACAGTCCGGCCGACACGGACTTCTCCGACCTCGACCGCACGCTCGACACGCTGATCCCCGACTCGCCCAACCAGCCCTACGACATGCACGAGGTCATCACGGCGGTCGTGGACGACGAGGAGTTCCTCGAGGTCCAGGCGATGTTCGCACCCAACATCATCGTCGGCTACGGCCGCGTCGAGGGCCGCTCGGTCGGCGTCGTCGCCAACCAGCCGATGCAGTTCGCCGGCACCCTCGACATCGACGCGTCCGAGAAGGCCGCCCGCTTCGTGCGCACCTGTGACGCCTTCAACATCCCGGTGCTGACGTTCGTCGACGTGCCCGGCTTCCTGCCCGGCACCGACCAGGAGTGGAACGGCATCATCCGTCGCGGCGCGAAGCTCATCTACGCCTACGCCGAGGCGACGGTGCCGCTCGTCACGATCATCACCCGCAAGGCCTACGGCGGCGCCTACGACGTGATGGGGTCCAAGCACCTCGGTGCCGATCTCAACCTCGCCTGGCCCACCGCACAGATCGCCGTGATGGGTGCGCAGGGCGCGGTCAACATCCTCTACCGCAACGAGCTCAAGAACGCCGAGGACCCCGAGGCCCGTCGCGCCGAGCTGGTGCAGGAGTACGACGACCACCTGGCCAACCCCTACCAGGCGGCCGAGCGGGGCTACGTCGACGCCGTCATCACCCCGCACGAGACGCGGGTCGAGGTCGTCCGAGCGCTGCGACTCCTCCGCTCGAAACGGGAGACGCTGCCGGCCAAGAAGCACGGGAACATCCCGCTGTGAGCGAGTCCGACGAGGAGTCGGCCGAGCAGCCGAAGTCGGTGCTAAGCATCGTCAACGCCGATGCGACGCCCGAGGAGATCGCCGCGCTCGTCGCGGTGTTCTCCGCTCTGCCGGCCTCGGCCTCGGCTCCGGCCGAGCCGGTGTCGGAGTGGGCCTCCCACCACCGCAAGGTGCGTCGTACTCTCCCGCACGGTCCGGGTGGCTGGCGCTCCAGCGCGCTGCCGCACTGACCGGGGGTGCGGCGGGGGCCGTGACACGACGGCGACACGACGTGGCAGAGCGGTCGTCAGGCCGCGCTCCGACCCCAACTTGGTGTAGCTCTCGTGCAGCGACGGTCAGGGCTCAGGTCGCTCGTTCAGCAAACTGACGAGTCGGGACACCTTGCCGTTCCCTGATTTCACCGCGGATGTGAGGGTGGGCGCATGAGCGCACTCCTCCTCGGTCCACTGCTGCGCTACGTCGACGAGGAGAGCGCGTCGGTGTGGGTGAAGACGGCGTCCGCCGCCATGGTGGCGGTGCGGGCCGGCAAGCATCGGGCCTCTGCCCGCACCTTCCGCGTCCACGACCACCACTACGCCCTGGTCGAGCTGGCAGGGCTACCGTCCGGAACGCACCTCGACTACGAGGTGATGGTGGACGACGAGCTCGTGTGGCCGACCTCTGACTCGTCGTACCCGCCGTCACGGATCGTCACGCTCGACCACTCAAAGCCACTGCGCATGGCCTTCGGCTCATGCCGTACGTCGGTCGCACACGACGCCGAAGGCAACGAGACACACGGTGTCGACGCGCTGCGGGCCTATGCGCTCCGGATGGCCGGCATGACCGACAGCAGCGCCGAGCACGACCCAGATCCGGACGACGAGGTGCGCTGGCCCGACCTTGTGCTGTTCCTCGGCGATCAGGTGTACGCCGACGAGACCACCGCCGAGATGCGGGCGTTCATCGAGTCGCGGCGCGACATCGAGGAGCCGCCGTGGACCGAGCTCAAGGACTACGAGGAGTACACCCAGCTCTACGAGCTCGCCTGGACCGACCCCGCCAATCGCTGGCTGCTCTCGACCGTGCCGACCGCCATGATCTTCGACGACCACGACATCCGAGACGACTGGAACACCTCCCAGGCCTGGAAGGATGAGATGGAAGCCACCGAGTGGTGGCACGGCCGGATCGTGGCCGGCCTAGCGTCGTACTGGGTCTACCAGCACCTCGGCAACCTCTCGCCCGCCGAACGCAAGGCGGACGAGATCTGGCAGCAGATCACTAGCCACGACGGCGAGGGTGAGTACGACGCATCGGCGCTTCTCGACGCGATGGTCGAAAAGGCTGACCAGGAGCCGGAGACCTACCGCTGGAGCCACTCCCGAGACTTCGGTGACCAGGCCAGGCTGATCGTCCTCGACTCTCGCGCTGCGCGTGTCCTCGATCCGGAACAGCGCTCCATCCTCGACGACAACGAGCTGGCCTGGCTCGACGAACGCATGCGCGGCGACGTCGACCACCTCTTGATCGGTACGTCGCTCCCGTTCCTGCTTGCGCCAGGGCTGCACTATGTCGAGGCGTTCAGCGAAGCGCTGGCCGGCGGAGCGTGGGGTCGCCGCGGCGCCGCGCTGGGCGAGAAGCTGCGCACGACCGTCGACCTCGAGCACTGGGCCGCATTCCAGGAGGGCTTCCAGACGGTCGCCGCAATGGCACTGGAGGTGGCGCGCGGCATCCGCGGCCGCGCCCCGGCCACCGTGACGTTCCTGTCGGGCGACGTCCACCACAGCTACGTGTCGGAAGCCCGCATCACCCGACGGGCCGGACGCGGCCAGCCACCACTGAAGAGCCGCGTCGTGCAGGCCGTCTGCTCCCCGATCCGAAACCCGCTGCCACGGCGGATGCGCTTCGCCACGGCTGCCCTGTCGTACGGCGTCGCGGGCCCGCTGGGCCACGTCGTCGCGCGGTCAGCCAAGGTGCCCAAGGCTCCGGTGCGCTGGCGGCTCCTGAACGGTCCGTGGTTCGACAACAACCTCGCGACGCTCGAGGTCACACCCGGCGGGCTGCACCTGTGGTGGGCACGTGGCGAGGTGCACGACGGGGCCCACGATCGCCCGTCCTTCGTCGAGGTCGCGACGCTCGACATCGACGACCGCCGATAGGGTCGCCGCGTGTCCGTGCCGTTCGTCCTCGCCTCCGCCTCCCCCGCCCGCCTCGCGACGTTGCGCAGCGCCGGCCTCGAACCACACGTCGTCGTCAGCGGCGTCGACGAGTCGCAGCTGGTCGACCTGCCGCCGGTCGAGCTCGCGCTTCAGCTGGCCGAGCTGAAGTGCGCGACCGTCGCCGAGCGCGACGACGTGCCCGACCAGGCGTTGGTGCTGGGCTGCGACTCGGTTCTCGAGCTCGACGGAGCAGCCCTCGGCAAGCCCCACGACGCCGACGATGCGACGCGTCGCTGGCAGGCCATGCGCGGGCGGTCGGGGGTGCTGCACACCGGACACTGCCTCCGCGACACGGGCTCAGGCGCGGTCGCCGCGGCCACCGCGTCGACGACGGTGCACTTCGCCGACGTGACCGACGACGAGATCGCGGCGTACGTCGCCACCGGCGAGCCCCTCCACGTCGCCGGCGCCTTCACAGTCGACGGTCTCGGGGGTGGTTTCGTCACCCGCATCGACGGCGACCACCACAATGTCGTCGGCGTCAGCCTGCCCCTGCTGCGCGACCTGGTGCGTGAGCTCGGCCACGAATGGACCTCGCTGTGGGTGGCCCCGGCTGGTTAGGGTCGGTGGCGTGACCAACGAACGCACCGTCGACGCCATCTGCAACGCCTACGTCGAGGACTACTGCGCCCTCGACCCGTTGACAGCCACCTTCATCGGCGTCGCCGGCTACGACGACCAGCTGCCAGACCTCTCGCCCGCCGGCAACGACGCCCGCGAGGCACTCACCGACAGGGCTTACGCCGACATGGCGGCCGCGAGTCCAGTCGACGAGCGCGAGGCCGTCGCCCGCGATGCCTTCCTCGAGCGGCTCGGCCTCGAGCGAGAGATGACGGCGGCCGGCTACGCCCGCTCGGAGTTCAACGTCATCAGCAGCGGCCTGCACGGCGTCCGCTCGGTCTTCGACCTGATGGCCACCGACACCGCCGACGACTGGGCCACCCTCGACCGGCGACTGGCCGCCATACCCCGGGCTATCGAGGGTTACCGAGTCACCCTCGCCGAGGAGGCGGCCAAGGGCAACGTGGTCGCCACCCGCCAGTACGTCGAGGTGGCCGAGCAGGTGCGCCGCTGGAGCGGCCAGGAGGGCGAGTCGGGCGACTTCTTCGTCGGCCTGGTCGCGCGCAGTGACATGGACGGCGAGCTGCGCTCCTCCCTCGAGCAACACGCCGCCGGGGCCTCGCGCTCGTTCGCCGACTTCGGCCTGTTCCTCGAGGACGAGATGGCGCCGCGCGGGCGCGAGAACGAGGCGGTCGGCCGGGAGCACTACGAGCTGGCCTCCCGCTACTTCCTGGGTGCCGCCGTCGACCTCGACGAGACCTACGCGTGGGGCTGGGCGGAGTTGAAGCGGCTCGCCGACGACATGGCGGCGACGGCTGAGCGCATCGTGCCGGGCGCATCCGTGTCAGAGGCCGTCGCAGCGCTGGACGCGGATCCCACGCGCACCGTCGAGGGGCGCGAGGACTTCCGTGCGTGGATGCAGGAGCTCGCCGACCGCACCATCGACGAGCTGGCCGACAGCTACTTCGACATCCCCGACCCGATCCGCCGTATCGAGTGCCGCCTCGCGCCCACCAACGACGGCGGCATCTACTACACCGGCCCGTCGGAGGACTTCAGCCGTCCGGGACGCATGTGGTGGTCGGTGCCCGACGGCATCGAGACCTTCTCCCCCTGGCGAGAGGTGACCACCGTCTTCCACGAGGGCGTGCCCGGCCATCACCTCCAGATCGGTCAGACGGCGTACCGCAAGGAATCCCTCAACCGCTGGCAGCGGCTGATGTGCTGGGTCAGCGGCCACGGCGAGGGCTGGGCGCTGTACGCCGAGCGGCTGATGGACGACCTCGGGCACCTCGCCGACCCCGCCGACCGGCTCGGCATGCTCGAAGCCCAGTCGTTCCGGGCCGCCCGTGTCATCGTCGACATCGGCATGCACCTCGAGCTGGAGATCCCCCGCGACAACCCCTTCGGTTTCCACCCGGGCGAGACATGGACTCCGGCTCTCGGTCGGGAGTTCATCGGCCAGCACTGCTCGATGGAGGACGCCGTCATCGACTTCGAGGTGAAGCGCTACCTCGGCTGGCCGGGCCAGGCGCCGTCGTACAAGGTGGGCGAGCGGATCTGGCTGGAGGCGCGCGACGAGGCAAGAGCACGGGCGGGCGACACCTTCGACCTCAAGGCGTTCCACCGGGCCGCGCTGGACCTCGGCTCGATCGGTCTCGACCCGCTGAAGGCGGCGCTGGCGCGCCTCTGACGGGCAAGGGTCGTGGGCGTGTCGTGAGGTTCGTGGGGTTTGCACGGCCCTCGAAGTTCACGGTCCCCCGCCTAGGCGGGGGACCATCGACGAGTCACCTCACGGCTCGACGGCCATCACCCGACACGGCGCCTCCATCAGCAGCCGGGTGGCGACACTGTCGAGCACCGGTCGCCCGCTAGCCTTTCCCCATGGGGGCCATCAGGGAGACCGCTGCCGATCCGGCCGCCGAGCGGTTGTGGACGTCGGCCACCGTCATCACCTTCGTACGCACGGCGATCGCGGTCTCGCTCGCCGCGTGGGCGGCGTACGACGGTGACAAGACCCTGCTGGTCATCGCACTGGTCGTCTATTGGGTCGGCGACATGCTCGACGGCTTCGTGGCGCGGCTGCGCGACGAGGAGACCCGCATCGGCGCGGTGATGGACATTTTCAGCGACCGGTTCTGTGCCGGCGCGTTCTACATCGGGCTGGCCTGGCTCGAGCCGCACCTCTCGCCGGCGATCTTCGTCTACCTGGCGGAGTTCATGGTCATCGACTGCTTCATCTCGATCGCCTTCCTGGCCTGGCCGATCCGCAGCCCCAACTACTTCTACGAGATCGACCGCCGCATCTGGCTCTGGAACTGGTCGAAGCCCGGCAAGGCCACCAACTCCGCGCTCTTCGCCGTGCTCCTGCTGGTGACCGGCTGGATGTGGCTCGGGCTCGCCATCGCCACCGCCCTGCTCGTGCTCAAGTGCGTGTCTCTCGGCTGGCTGATGAAGCTCAAGCTGCCGGTGCCGGAGCGAGTCGTCTCGTGAAGCTGCTGATCGGGACGTTCTTCTTCTCTTTCGGCTCGGCCCTCATCCCGATCCTCAACGCCGAGGCCTACGTCGCGGTCGCGGCCAACACCTACCCGGCGATCCTGATCGCCTCCGTCGCCGCCGTCGGTCAGATGGTCGGCAAGACGCTGTGGTACTACGCGGGCGCCAACGCCGAGAAGCTCCCGTGGATCCACGCCAGGATGGACAAGCCCAAGTCGCGCGCCAGCATGGAGAAGTGGCAGGAGCGCACCCAGGGCCGGCCGTGGTTCACCGCTGCGCTGCTCTTCGCCTCAGCCTGGGCGGGCATCCCGCCGTACGCCGTGATGGCCGCGCTGGCCGGCGTGCTGCGGGTGAACTTCCTGGTCTTCCTGCTCACCGGCCTGGTCGGCCGGTTCCTGCGGTTCTGGATCGTCGCCGCGGCGGCGACGTCACTGTTCGATCTGCTGCGCTGACACGAGTGCCGGCTCCGATCGGAAGACGTACCTGCGGAAGAGCCAGAAGCGCGCGGCGAACCCCAGCCCCAGGCCGATGACATTGGCCGAGACGTTGTCGGCGACGGCGTTCTCGATGCCGAGTCCGTCTCGGGTCAGCCAGAGCAGCACGACCGGGATCGCCATCGTGACGACGTTGATCAGGACGTACGCCGACCGGCCGCCGTCGGCATGCACCGGCGGGCGGTGCCGGAAGGCCCACGAGCGGGTGCCGCGGTAGCTGACCAGCATGCCGATGGTGTTGGCGAGGATGTAGGCGCCGATGGCGTGGTCGGCCATGGGCGCGTCGAGGGCGCCCCAGCCGTGCAGCAGGTAGTTGAAGATCACGAACGCCACGAGGGTGGCGGCCATGCCCACGGTGATGAATCTGCTGACCTCGCCCAGCAGTCGGCGTGCATCCATGAGGTGAAGGCTAGCGGGGTGGCCGCTACTCCACGGGGAGGCCGAGGCCTCGAGCGATGAGCATCCGCTGGACCTCGGAGGTGCCCTCGCCGATCTCGAGCACCTTGGCGTCGCGGTAGAACCGCGCGACGGGGTACTCCTCCATGAAGCCGTAGCCACCGAAGACCTGGGTCGCGATGCGGGTGGCGGTGACGGCCGACTCGGTGGCGTAGAGCTTGGCGACCGCGGCCGCCTGCTTGAAGTCCTTGGTGGAGACCGCGTTGCCGGCCTCCATCTGGTCCTTCATGTCGGCGGCCTTGTAGGTCAGCAGGCGCGAGGCGTCGAGCATCACCTGGAGGTCGGAGATCTGGAACGCGACGCCCTGCTTGCGGCCGATCGGGCCACCGAACGTCTGCCGCTCGCCTGCGTACTGCAGCGACAGGTCGAGGCAGGCCTGGATGCAACCGACCGCCAGTGCGGCGATCGCGACGCGGCCGTCGTCGAGGGTGGCGAGGAACTGCGCGTAGCCGCGGCCCCGGTCACCAAGCAGGTTGGCCTCGGGCACGCGGACGTCCTCGAAGCTCAGCGGGTGGGTGTCGGAGGCGTGCCAGCCGAGCTTGTCGTAGGCCTTCTCGGCGGTGAAGCCGGGCGTGCCGCCGGGCACGATGATCGTGCTGAGCTCGGGCCGGCCGCCGTCGCGCTCGCCGGTGCGCGCGGTGACGGTGACCAGGCTGGTGATCTCGGAGCCGGAGTTGGTGATGAACTGCTTGGCGCCGTTGACGACCCACTCGCCGTCGGTCAGCACGGCCTTGGTGCGGGTCGCGCCTGCGTCGGAGCCGGCACCCGGCTCGGTGAGGCCGAAGCCCGCGAGCTTGTCGCCACTGACCAGCTCGGGCAGCCACGTCTGCTTCTGCTCGTCGGTGCCGTAGGTCAGGATCGGGTTGATGCCCAGGCCGACCGCCGCCTCGAGCGTGATGCCCATCGACTGGTCGACGCGACCGATCTCCTCGATGGCCAGGCAGAGGCTGGTGAAGCCGCCGTCCTCACCAGCCAGGCCGGCGCCGCCGTACTCCTCGGGAGCGGTGAGGCCCATCAGGCCCAGCGCACCCATCTTCTTCACGACGTCGATCGGGAAGTGGTGGTCACGGTCCCACTGCGCGGCGTACGGCGCGATCTCGGCCTCCGCGAACTCGCGGACGCTGCGGCGGAACATCTCGTGCTCGGGCGACAACTCGTAGGCCATGCTCCAATGTTAGCCGGACAGGTTAGCGATCGCTAACCTTCGGGCCCGGACCTTCGGCCGGCGTCGGCCGCGCGGGCGATATGGTCGGCTCCGTGCCTGACATCAAGCCGCTGCAGAAGGTCCTCATCGCCAACCGTGGCGAGATCGCCGTTCGCGTGATCCGCGCCTGCAAGGACGCCGGCATCGGCTCCGTGGCGGTCTACGCCGATCCCGACCGGGACGCACAGTTCGTGCGCCTGGCCGACGAGGCCTACTCGCTGGGCGGCGCGACGCCGGCGGACTCCTACCTCGACATCGAGAAGATCATCAAGGTCGCCGCCGACTCTGGTGCTGATTCGGTGCACCCCGGCTACGGCTTCCTCGCCGAGAACGCCGCGTTCGCCCAGGCCGTCCTCGACGCCGGGCTCGTCTGGATCGGCCCGCCGCCCGCCGCGATCGAGAACCTCGGCGACAAGGTCAAGGCACGCCACATCGCCGAGCGCGTCGGCGCCCCCCTGGCCCCGGGCACCAAGGACCCGCTCGCCAACGCCGAGGAGGCCGTCGCCTTCGCCAAGGAGAACGGTCTCCCGATCGCGATCAAGGCCGCCTTCGGTGGCGGTGGCCGCGGACTCAAGGTCGCGCGGGAGATGTCCGAGGTCGCCGAGGCGTTCGAGTCCGCGGTCCGCGAGGCCGTGAGCGCGTTCGGCCGCGGCGAGTGCTTCGTGGAGAAGTTCCTCGACAAGCCACGCCACGTCGAGACCCAGTGCCTGGCCGACCAGCACGGCAACGTCGTGGTCGTCTCGACCCGCGACTGCTCGCTCCAGCGCCGCCACCAGAAGCTCGTCGAGGAGGCGCCCGCGCCGTACCTCACCGACGAGCAGACCACCTTGCTCTACGAGTCGTCCAAGGCGATCCTGCGTGAGGCGGAGTACGTCGGCGCCGGCACCTGCGAGTTCCTGATCGGCCAGGACGGCACCATCTCCTTCCTGGAGGTCAACACCCGGCTCCAGGTCGAGCACTGTGTCTCCGAGGAGGTCACCGGCATCGACCTCGTGCGGGAGATGTTCCGCATCGCCGCCGGCGAGGAGCTCGGGTACGACGACCCCGTGGTGCGCGGCCACTCCATCGAGTTCCGGATCAACGCCGAGGACGGCGGCCGCAACTTCATGCCCGCCCCCGGCACCCTCTCGGCCTGGAGCCCGCCGGGCGGCCCGGGCGTCCGCCTCGACGGCGGCTACGAGAACGGCGAGACCATCCCGGGCTCGTTCGACTCGCTGATCGCCAAGCTCATCGTGACCGGGCGCGACCGCACCCAGGCGCTGGAGCGCTCTCGCCGGGCGCTCGACGAGTTCGTCGTCGACGGCATGCCCACCGTCATCCCGTTCCACCGCGCGGTCGTCTCCGACCCGGCGTACGTCGGTGACGGCGAGAAGTTCCGCGTCTACACCACCTGGATCGAGACCGACTTCGACAACCAGATCGCGCCGTACGCCGGTGACTCGGCCGAGGCCGACGAGCCAGCCGAGCGCCAGAAGGTCACCGTCGAGGTCGGCGGTCGCCGCCTCGAGGTCGTCATCCCCGGTGGGCTCGGCGGCCTGGCCGCCGGTGGGAGCGCGGGCGCAAAGAAGCCCAAGCGCAGTGCCGGCAAGAAGGCCGGCGCCGCCGCGTCCGGCGACTCCGTCACCAGTCCGATGCAGGGCACCATCGTCAAGGTCGCCGTCACCGACGGCCAGGAGGTCGCCGAGGGCGACGTCGTGGTCGTCATGGAGGCCATGAAGATGGAGCAGCCCATCAAGGCCCACAAGGCCGGCACCGTCACCGGTCTCCAGGCCGAGGTCGGCGCGACGGTCACCCAGGGCGCGGTCATCTGCGAGCTCAAGGACTGATTTCCGTTCCCGTTCGGAATCCCCGGCCGACCGGGGATTCCTGAACTTGTCGGCGCGTGCACGCCACGTCAAGTTCAGGGAAACCCCGCCCAGTCTCCCGAGATCGGGCGGGCCGGCTACTCGCAGAGGCGCGGGTACTCCGCGGCCGAGCAGGAGTCGGTGCCGCCCATCCCCCAGCTGGTGTCCTTGCCCTTGCCGCCGTCGAGCTTGTCGTTGAAGAAGCTGCCGTAGGCCCAGTCGCTGCCGCCGTTCATCTTGGCGTCGAGCGCGCCACCGCGGGCAACCCCGACGAGCTCGCCGGAGTTGGTGCCGTTGAAGTCGACCGAGACGTAGTCGTTGACGATCACCTGCTCGATGCCGCTGACCTTGGCCGACCCGCCGACACCGGAGTCGATGACCCCGCTCGCGAGGTTGACGCGGATGCCCGGCCGGCTGCCGGGGTCGCCGAAGGTCGTGGTGAGGGTGAGGATGTCGACACCCGAGGCGCCGTCGATCTTGGCGCCGCCGCCGCGGACCACGCTGACGAACAGGGCGTCGTTGCCGCCGCCGGCGCTGACGTTGGCCGGCTCGGGCGACCGGGCGTAGATCGAGTCGACCTCGGGGCCACCCGAGAGGCTGTCCTGGCCCTTGAAGCTGTAGAGGTAGTCGACTCCCTCGCCGCCCGACAGCGTGTCGTTGTCGTCGCCGCCTGGCACGGGCCCTTCGGCCCACAGCACGTCGTTGCCGCCGAGGCCATTGATGGTGTCGCCACCGCCACCGCCCTCGAGGTAGTCGTCGCGCGGAGAGCCGTTGATCGTGTCGGCGAACTGCGAGCCGATGATGCCGACCGGGCCGGCCGTCGCGACGGTGTCGGTGCCGTCGCCCACTGCCGTGCCGCTGGCGCCCGCGGCACTGAGGTTGACCGTCACCGGCACCGAGGACGTGGCGTAGGTGACCCGGTCGGGGATGGTCTCGTCGCGGCTGTTCCGCGCGTCGGCGACCGGGTCGATGAGGTCGTTGCCGGGGCCTGGGTCGATCAGGTCGCCGACCTTGTGGTCGCCACGGCCGTCGATCCAGAACGCGTCGGCACCGGCATAGACGGTGTCGTCACCGGCTCCGGCCAGGATCGTGTCGGCACCGGGGCCGCCGCAGATCACGTCGTTGCCGTCGAGTGCGTCGATGGTGTCGTCGCCGTTGCCCGACGAGATGACGTCAGGCCCAGGGGTGCCGGTGAGCTTGTCGGGGCCCTCGGTGCCGACGATCGTGGCCGCCGCGGCCCCGCAGCTCTCTGCGGCGCGGGCGAGCTTGAACCCGGCCTGTGCGGTCGACGTGGACAGTCCTTGGCCCGTGGAGAGCTCCGCCGTTCCCGGCGCACCCCACAAAGTCGTGATCGTCACGGCCCCGGCCAGGAGAATGAATCGCTTCTTCATGGCACCCCCTTCGCGACGACCCACCGTACGTGACAGAAGTAAAGAACACGGACAGGTGGGGTGCCCGCGCGTTTCGGTCAGCCGGTGAAAGGCTTCCCGACGGCGGCGCGGATCACGTCGGAGGAGTCCCAGTCGTTGACCTGCATCGCGGCCGAGACGATGCCGTCGTGCAGCCAGTAGGCCTGGAACACGCGGCCCGGAACATCACCCCGGGTGACGACCTCGTCGCCGCGGCCGGCGCGGCCGACGTACTCCATGCCGAGGTCGTACTGGTCGGTGAAGAAGTACGGCGCCCGGTCGTAGGTCTCGGACCCGCCGGCCAGGTTGTGGGCGGCCACCTTGGCCTGCTCGATGGCGTTGTCCCAGTGCTCGACGCGCAGCCGGCCCAGCACCGGGTGGTCGTGCGATGCCAGGTCGCCGACGGCCCAGATGTGCTCGTCGCTGGTGCGCAGGGTGGCGTCGACCAGCACGCCGTTGTCGACGTCGAGCCCGGCCTCCTCGGCGAGCGTGGAGTCAGGCACCACGCCGATGCCGACGACCAGCAGGTCGCCCTCGACGTCACCGCCGTCGGTGTGTACGACGACCGATTCGCCCACCCGGTCGAAGCCGGTGATCGTCGCGCCGAGGCGAAGGTCGACGTCGTGCTCGCGGTGCAGGTCGGCGAAGACGGCGGCGATCTCGTCGCCCAGCACGCCTTGCAGGGGCAGGTCGGCCATCTCGATGACGGTCACCTCCGCACCGGCGTTGCGGGCGGCCGACGTCACCTCGAGGCCGATCCAGCCACCGCCGATGACGATGACCCGGGTGCCGGAGTTGAGGCGTGACTTCAGCTGCGCGCTGTCGTCGATCGTGCGGAGGTAGACCGCACCGGCCGCGTCGGCATCCGGCAGGTGTCGCGGTTGTGCCCCGGTGGCGAGCAGCAATGCGTCGTACGACGTGGTCGCGCCGCTGTCGGTGGTGATGGTGCGGGCCTCGCGGTCGACGGCAACGACGCGCTCGCCGGTGTGGAGGTCGACGTCGTTGTCGGCGTACCACTGGCGGTCGTGGCAGTAGACGGACGCGGGCTCCTTGTCGCCCATCAGCACGGCCTTGGACAGTGGCGGCCGTTCGTACGGCTCGTGTGGCTCCGCCGCAAACACTGCGACCTCACCCTCGAAGCCGGTGTCACGCAGTTCCGTTGCTGCGGTGGCTGCTGCGAGCCCTCCGCCGACGATGACGATGCGCATGACGGCGACGTTACTCCGCGCGGGCCGCCACAGGTGCTGTCACCGCGGTGAAGGTGAACCACGTCGAGCGCAGCCCCAGCACCGAGCGCACGGTGTCGCCGGACACGGTGACCGTGCCCTGGTCGCCGACGATGGTGAGGTCGGCGACGCGGCCGCCCCACTCGCCGTTGCCGTCGCGGGTGTCGACCACGAGCTGGGTGAGGTTGCCGATCTTCGGCCACTTCGCCTCGAAGGTGGCGTCGGTCAGCTCCTTGGTCCAGGCATGGACCGGGTTGCCGGCCCAGCCGTCGTAGGGGTCCTCGCGGGCGGCGAGGTAAGGCACGGAACCTGCCGCGGTCCACCCGCCGCTGCTGGAGGCGAACTGCGCGAACGCCGGCTCCCCCGCGACTGTCAGCGCCTGCCCGGCGGTCGCCGCCACGGCCTCGTCGGACAAGGGGTTCTCGGCCGAGCGGCCGCCGTAGACCTGGCAGGAGGTGGTGTCGCAGACCTGGTAGTGGCCGGCCCGCGGGTGTGCTCGTTCGTACGACGCGTAGGTGCGCGCGGCGACGGCCTGGGCGCGCACCGCCTCGGGGCTCCACGACGCCGGGATCTCGAGCGGCACCACGCCGCGCACGTAGCGGTCGAGGCCGAGGATGTTGACGGTGTCGCGGGCAACGCTGCCCGGCGAGGGCGCCGCGGCGCGAAGCTTGCCGCGGTAGGCGACGGTGCGGGACGGCGTGACCAGCGCGATCGGGGCACCCTTGGCGAAGAACTCGCCGTCGCCCGCGAACGCCATCAGCTGCTGCCAGCCTCCTGTGCCGGCGCGGTGCGAGACGACCGTCTTGTTGGCCTTGTTGGCGATCAGCCGCCACTGGGTGGCGCCGTTGGCGGGCAGCAGCCACTTCTCCTGCGTCGAGGTGTTGCGGACGCTGAGTCCCTTGCGGGTGAGGACCACGACGTCGTCGGTCGTGTCACCGCTGACCAGCACCTTGATCGGGCCGGAGGCCGTGCCCCACTCGGTGCCCGCGTAGTAGAAGCCGATGATGTCGCGGTAGCCGAGCCCGGTGCGAGCGGCGCCCTCGGCGCCGTACTGCGACATGCCGTGGCCGTGGCCGTAGCCGTGACCGGAGACCGTGATCGACGCCGTCGGTGGCACGGCGAAGATCTCGTTGACGGCGATGCTCTGGGCAACCGAGGGCGAGTGCAGCAAGAACCCGAGCTGCAGCGTCAGCGCCGCGGTGGCGGCCATGAGCAGCTTGCGAGTGGGGGGTCGAACCGGGCTCATCGGCGCTCTTCCTGGGTCTGATGTGACGACTGTGGCTCGATGGGACCACGTGCGTCACAGGCGTCACAACGGAATGTCGACAATTACAGTCGTGTAATTCGTGTTCGATCGGCACGCGCCTGACCGGAGTACGGACCGGTAACCGGGAATACGGGTGCGGCCGTCCCGGCTCGATAGCCTGCGGCGCATGTTCTCCAAGGTCCTGGTCGCCAACCGCGGCGAGATCGCCATCCGCGCGTTCCGTGCCGCCTACGAGCTCGGCGCCAGCACGGTCGCGGTCTTCCCGTACGAGGACCGGCTCTCCGAGCACCGGCTGCGCGCCGACGAGGCCTACGAGATCGGCGAGCGGGGCCACCCGGTACGGGCCTACCTCGACCCCGACGCGATCGTCGCCGTCGCGGTGCGCGCCGGCGCCGACGCCATCTACCCCGGCTACGGCTTCCTGTCCGAGAACCCCGGCCTCGCCGAGGCGTGCGCCAACGCCGGCATCACGTTCATCGGTCCGACCGCCGAGGTGCTGACACTCACCGGCAACAAGGCCCGCGCAATCGCGGCCGCCCGCGCGGCCGGCGTGCCGACTCTCAAGAGCGTCGAGCCCTCCACCGACGTCGACGCGCTCGTCGAAGCAGCCGAGACGCTGCCGTTCCCCGTCTTCGTCAAGGCCGTCGCGGGAGGTGGCGGCCGTGGCATGCGGCGCGTCGACGACCCGGCCCAGCTGCGCGAGGCGATCGACACGTGTATGCGCGAGGGCGAGGCCGCGTTCGGCGACCCGACCGTATTCATCGAGCAGGCCGTCGTCGAGCCCCGACACATCGAGGTGCAGATCCTGGCCGACGGTGACGGCCACGTCATGCACCTCTTCGAGCGCGACTGCTCGGTGCAGCGCCGCCACCAGAAGGTCGTCGAGATCGCGCCCGCGCCGCACCTCGACCCCGAGCTCCGCGATCGCATGTGCGCCGATGCCGTGCGCTTCGCCGGCGAGATCGGCTACCGCAACGCCGGCACGGTCGAGTTCCTGCTCGACCCGGCCGGCAACTACGTCTTCATCGAGATGAACCCGCGCATCCAGGTCGAGCACACTGTCACCGAGGAGATCACCGACGTCGACCTGGTGCAGAGCCAGATGCGGATCGCCTCCGGCGAGACGCTCGCCGACCTCGGCCTCTCGCAGGACAAGCTGGTCATCCGAGGCGCCGCACTCCAGTGCCGGATCACCACCGAGGACCCCGCCAACAGCTTCCGCCCCGACACCGGCAAGATCACGACGTACCGCTCCCCCGGTGGCGCAGGGGTCCGCATCGACGGCGGTACGACGTACACCGGCGCCGAGGTCAGCGCACACTTCGACTCCATGCTGGCCAAGCTCACCTGTCGCGGCCGCACGCACGAGCTCGCGGTGCAGAAGGCCCGGCGCGCGCTCGCGGAGTTCCGCATCCGGGGCGTCTCGACCAACATCGCGTTCCTCCAGGCCGTGCTCGACGACAAGGACTTCGTGGCCGGCCGGGTCACCACGTCGTTCATCGAGGAACACCCGCAACTGCTGGCGACGCGTACGTCCGGCGATCGCGGCACCAAGCTGCTGGCCCACCTCGCGCACGTCACCGTCAACCAGCCACACGGTCCCGCACCGGTCAGCGTCGATCCGGCGAGCAAGCTGCCGCCCGTCGACCTGGCCGTGCCCGCGCCAGACGGCACCCGCCAGCTGCTCCTGGCGGTCGGGCCCGAGGATTTCGCCCGCCGCCTGCGGGAGCAGAATCAGGTGGCCGTCACCGACACGACCTTCCGCGACGCCCACCAGTCACTGCTCGCGACGCGCGTCCGCACGCGTGACCTCCTGCAGGTCGCCGGCCACGTGGCGCGTACGACGCCGCAGCTGTGGTCCGTCGAGGCCTGGGGCGGGGCGACGTACGACGTCGCGTTGCGCTTCCTGGCCGAGGACCCATGGGCCCGTCTGGTCGCGCTGCGCCAGGCCGTGCCCAACATCTGCCTCCAGATGCTGCTGCGCGGGCGCAACACGGTCGGCTACACGCCGTACCCGACGGAGGTCACACATGCCTTCGTGCAGGAGGCGGCGACCTCCGGCATCGACGTGTTCCGCATCTTCGACGCCCTCAACGATGTCGAGCAGATGCGCCCGGCGATCGAGGCGGTGCGGGCCACCGGCAGCACGGTCGCGGAGGTCGCGCTCTGCTACACCGGCGACCTGTCGAGCCCCGACGAGACGCTCTACACGCTGGACTACTATCTGACCCTGGCCGAGCGCATCGTCGACGCCGGCGCGCACGTGCTGGCGATCAAGGACATGGCCGGTCTGCTGCGGGCGCCCGCCGCGCGCACGCTCGTCACCGCACTGCGCGAGCGCTTCGACCTGCCCGTGCACCTGCACACCCACGACACCGCCGGGGGCCAGCTCGCGACCCTGCTCGCGGCGATCGACGCCGGGGTAGACGCGGTCGACGCCGCAACCGCCCCGATGGCCGGCACCACCTCGCAGCCTCCGCTGTCGGCGCTCGTCTCGGCGACCGACCACTCCGACCGCGAGACCGGCCTCTCGCTCGACGCGATCTGCGCGCTCGAGCCCTACTGGGAGGCGACCCGCCGCGTCTACGCGCCGTTCGAGTCCGGACTCCCCTCACCGACCGGCCGCGTCTACACCCACGAGATCCCGGGCGGGCAGCTCTCCAACCTGCGGCAGCAGGCGATCGCGCTGGGGCTCGGCGAGAAGTTCGAGCAGATCGAGGACATGTACGCCGCGGCCAACGACATCCTCGGCAACGTCGTGAAGGTGACGCCGTCGTCCAAGGTGGTCGGCGACCTCGCCCTGCACCTGGTGGCGGTCGGCGCCGACCCGGAGGTCTTCGCCGAGAACCCCGAGAAGTTCGACATCCCCGACTCGGTCATCGGCTTCCTCAACGGCGAGCTGGGCGACCCGCCCGGCGGCTGGCCGGAGCCGTTCCGCACCAAGGCGCTGGCGGGGCGCACCTGGAAGCCGCCGGCGTCCGAGCTGACCGAGGAGCAGTCGGCCCGGCTCGCCACCCACCCCCGCGAGACGCTCAACGAGCTGCTGTTCCCCGGCCCGACCAAGGAGTTCCGCGAGTCCCGCGCGACGTACGGCGACGTGTCGGCCCTGCCGACGCTCACCTACCTCTACGGGCTGCGCCAGGGCGAGGAGATCGAGGTCGAGATCGCCGAGGGCAAGCGCATCCTGTTCGGCGTACAGGCGATCAGCGAGCCCGACGAGCGCGGCTACCGCACCCTGATGGCCACCATCAACGGCCAACTGCGCCCGGTCTCGGTGCGCGACACGTCGGTCGCCTCGCAGGTCACCACGGCAGAGAGGGCCGACCCGTCGGTGCCCGGCCAGGTCGCCGCGCCGTTCCAGGGCGCGGTGACGCCCGTGGTGGCCGAGGGTGACACCGTCGCGATCGGTGACACCGTCGCGACCATCGAGGCGATGAAGATGGAGGCCGCCATCACCGCCCCGATCGCCGGCACGGTGAAGCGGCTCGCCATCACCTCCACGCAGGGCGTCGAGGGTGGCGACCTGGTGCTCGTCCTGGAGTAGGTTGGCCCGTCAGACCGCTTCGGGGGGGTTCGGCATGGGGATCTTCGGACGGCGCAAGGCCGCCAAGCAGGCGGCGATCGAGCTCTTTCGCGCCAGGCGGCACTACCTGCGCGACGACGTCACGGCCTTCGGCGAGCAGCTCAGCGAGCTCCACGTCGACACGCTGACGACGCCCCTCGACGGGGACACCCAGGACGTCTACCGCCACGCCCTGGAGTCGTACGAGCGAGCCAAGGCTGCCTTGAGGGCGGCCGAGGACGCCGACGGCCTCGGGCTCGTGGTCACCGCCCTCGTCGAGGGCCGCTACCAGGCCGCGTGCGTGCTGGCGACGTCGGTCGGCGGCCCGATGCCCCAGCGACTGCCCGAGTGCTTCTTCAACCCGCAGCACGGGCCATCGAGCATCACGGTGCGCTGGACCCCGCCCGGCGGCACCGAGCGCGAGGTAGCCGTCTGCGCGTCCGATGCCAACCGGCTGGCCCGCGGCGAGGATCCGGCGGTGCGCATGGTGCGGGTCGGCGACCGGTGGGTGCCGTTCTTCGGCGGCCACCGGAGCTCGTACTTCCCGGTGCTGGTGGACCCCGATGCGATCAACAACGGCGCCGGGCACGCCCGAGGTCAGGCGATGAGGTGCGGCTGGATGCCGACCGGTGGCGAGGGTGCTGGCCTGGGTGGCAACACAGCGGGATTCGGCGGCGGGGGCTAGTCCCTCAGACCCGGTGCATCCTGCGCGCGGCCTCGGCGATCGAGCCGCTCATCGACGGGTAGACAGTGAACGCATGCGCCAACTGGTCTGCGGTCAGCGACTCGGCCACCGCGATCGAGACCGGGTGGATCAGCTCCGAGGCGCGCGGGCCGACGACGACGCCGCCCACCACGACGCCGGTGCCGGGTCGGCAGAAGAGCTTCACGAAGCCGTCGCGCACGCCCTGCATCTTGGCGCGCGGGTTGCCGGCCATCGGCAGCATCACCGTCTCGCACACGATCTCGCCTGCCTCGACGGCCTTCTGCGACCAGCCGACGGTCGCGATCTCGGGGGCGGTGAAGACGTTGGAGGAGACCTTCTTCAGGTCCAACGGCGCCACGGCGTCGCCGAGGAAGTGCCACATCGCGATCCGGCCCTGCATGGCGGCGACGGAGGCGAGCATGAGCACTCCGGTGCAGTCGCCCGCGGCGTACACACCCCGTGCGGAGGTGCGTGAGACGCGGTCGACCGTGATGAAGCCGCCCTCGTCGACCTCGACGCCGGCCTCCTCGAGGCCGAGGTCGGCGGTCTTGGGCACCGAGCCGAGGGCGAGGATGCAGTGCGAGCCCTGCACGGTGCGGCCGTCGGTGAGCGTGACGGTCACGGTGTCGCCGTCGCGGGTGACCGACTCCATCCGCGACTTCGAGAGCACCTTCATGCCGCGCCGGGTCGAGACCTCCTCGAGCACGGCGGACGCGTCGGCGTCCTCGCCGGGCAGCACCCGGTCGCGCGAGGAGACGAGGGTGACGTCGATGCCGAGCGCGAGGTAGGCGGAGGCGAACTCAGCGCCGGTGACACCGGACCCGACGACGATCAGATTCTCGGGCACGTCGTCGACGTCGTACACCTGTTCCCAGGTCAGGATCCGCTCGCCGTCGGGCTGGGCCGAGGGCAGGGTGCGGGGCGCGGCGCCGGTCGCGAGGAGTACGGCGTCGGCCTCGATGGTCTCTTCGCCACCGTCGTTCAGCGTGACGTGCACTCGGTCGGCGCCGGCCAGGCGACCGCGGCCGCGGACGACCCGGACGTCTTCCTTCTCGAGTCGGCGGGCGATGTCGGACGACTGGTCGGCGGCGAGCTGCTTGACCCGGGCGTTGACTCGCGCCAGATCGACCTGGATGGTCGTGGCGGCGTCGCCCTCGTGGTCGCGGAAGTTGACCCCGAGCTCGGCGGCCGAGGCCACCTCGGTCATCAGCTCGGCGGTTGCGATCAGGGTCTTGCTCGGCACGCAGTCGGTGAGCACGGCGGAGCCACCGATGCCATCGCTGTCGACGACGGTGACCCGCGCGCCCAGCTGAGCCGCGACCAGGGCCGACTCGTAGCCGCCCGGGCCGCCCCCGACGATGACGACGTGCTCACTCATGGGCATCCTCTCAGGTCAACGGGTCTCGACATGTCGGACCACGGCTTCATCCCTCAGCCACGCCGACTGCTCGTCTCAGAAGTTGATCATGTGGCCGGCAATGCCGTGCACGGATTCCTTGACGGCCTCGGCCAGCGTCGGGTGGGCGAAGATGTTGCGCGCAACCTCGTCGGCGGTGAGGTCCCACTGCTGGGCCAGGGTGAGCACCGGCAACAGCTCGGTGACGTCGGGGCCGATCATGTGGGCACCGAGGATCTCGTTGTACGTCGCGTCGGCGACCACCTTCACGAAGCCGACCGCGTCGCCGAGCCCCTGCGCCTTGCCGTTGGCCGAGAAGGGGAACGTGGCCGTCTTGACGTCGTACCCCTTGTCCTTGGCCTGCTGCTCGGAGTAGCCGAACGAGCCGATCTGCGGCTGGCAGAACGTGGCCCGCGGGATCATGTCGAAGTTGATCTCCTGGGTGTCCTCACCGGCGATGGTCTCGGCGGTGACGATGCCCATCGCCTCGGCGGCGTGGGCCAGCATCATCTTGCCGGTGACGTCACCGATGGCGTAGACGTTGGCGACGTTGGTGCGGCCGCGGGCGTCGACCTCGATGGCACCGCGGTCGGTGACCTTGACGCCGAGCGCGTCGAGGCCGTAGCCCTCGATGCGCGGTGAGAAGCCGAACGCGGCCAGCATCTTGTCGGCCTCGATGACCTGCGCGTCGCCACCGTCGGCGGGGCTGACGGTGACCCGGACACCGGAGCCGGTGTCCTCGACCTGGTCGACCTTTGTCTTGAGCATGACCTTCACGCCGAGCTTCTTGTAGTGCTTCAGCAGCTCCTTGGACACGTCGGCGTCCTCGGTGGGCACCATCCGGTCGAGGAACTCCACGATCGTCACGTCGACGCCGAAGTTCTTCATCACGTAGGCGAACTCGACGCCGATCGCGCCGGAGCCGCCGATGATGATCGAGCCGGGGAGGTTCTCGTCGAGGATCTGCTCCTCGTAGGTCACGACGTTGTCGCTGACCGACATGCCCGGGAGCATCCGCACCGTGGCGCCAGTCGCGATGATGAGGTCGGTGAAGGTGTACGACGCGGTCTCACCGTCGGACTTCTTCACGTCGACGCTCGTGCCGCTGGTGAGCGTGCCCCAGCCGTCGATCTCGGTGATCTTGTTCTTCTTCATCAGGAAGTGGACGCCCTTGACGATGCCCGCGCTGACCTGGCGCGACCGCTTGTGCGTCGGCCCGAACGCCATCGTGGCGTCGCCCTCGATGCCGAACTTCTCCTTCTCGTGCGCGAGCACGTGCGCGAGCTCGGCGTTCTTGAGAAGGGCCTTCGACGGGATGCAGCCGACGTTGAGGCAGACACCGCCCCAGTACTTGTCCTCGATCACGGCGACCGACTTGCCGAGCTGGGCGGCGCGGATAGCGGCGACGTACCCTCCGGGTCCGGCGCCGAGGACGATGACATCGAAGTGGGATTCGCTCACCACTGCAGCCTATTGCCCGCCGGGGCAGACCCGCGAGCCGGTCTGCGGGCGAGGCGACGGATACCCTCACCCCGTGACGCTCTACGCCGCATACGGGACGAACCTCGACCCCGCCCAGATGAGCGACCGCTGCCCGCACTCGCCATTGCACACCACGGGGTGGCTGACCGGCTGGCGGCTGACGTTCGGCGGCGAGGAGCACGGCTGGGACGGCGCGCTGCCGACCATCGTCGAGGACCCGATCGACCAGGTCTTCGTCGCCGTGTACGACGTCACGCCGGAGGACGAGACCGCGCTGGACGGCTGGGAGAGCGCCGACACCGGGCTCTACCGCAAGACCAAGGTGCGCGTCTCGACGATGAACGGCGAGCTGCTGGTGTGGGCCTACGTGCTCGACGCCTACGAGGGTGGCCTGCCGTCGGCCTCGCTGCTCGGGCTGCTGGCCAACGCCGCCGAGGCGGCCGACGCACCGGTCGACTACGTCGCCGGGT
Organism: Nocardioides sp. InS609-2; assembly: GCF_023208195.1. NCBI lineage: Bacteria > Bacillati > Actinomycetota > Actinomycetes > Propionibacteriales > Nocardioidaceae > Nocardioides > Nocardioides sp. InS609-2. The sequence goes on from NZ_CP060034.1 coordinate 1,602,428, forward strand.
TGCGGCGTCGTACCTGCCGCTCGACGGGGCTGTAGGTCACGCCTGCGCGGGAGCCCACTCGTCGCGCAGGATCCCGAAGACCGCGGTGTCGGTCCACTCACCCTTGTTCAACCAGTCCTGACGCAGGTGCGCCTCCTGGCGCAGCCCCAGCCGCTCGCACAGGCGCGCGGAGGCCGCGTTGCGCGGGTCGAGCTGGGCCGTGATGCGGTGCAGCCCGTAGTGGTCGAAGCCGACGTCGACCATGGCGCGCGCCGCCTCGGTGGCCAGGCCACGACCGGCAACGTCGGGGTGGAAGACCCAACCGATCTCGGCCTTGGACACCTCGCGGCCGCGCAGGATCAGCAGCACGTGGCCGACGTGGCGGCCGTCGAGCTCGGCGATCAGCCAGAGCGGCTGGCCGTCCTCTTGCGGGTCGACGCGGGTCGCCCACCCTTCGACCCTGGTTCGGCAGTCCTCGAGCGACACGGGCTCGTGCAGGAGGTAGCGGCACACCTCCGCGTCGGAGAAGTAGGAGTGCAGCGGCTCCGCGTCGTCCGGGCGGGTGGCACGCAGCACGAGGCGCTCGGTGGTGATCGGCAGCGTGGGTGCGGTGAAGGTCACGGCCGCCACCCTAGGGGCGGGGCTCCACCCCGGCTGACCTTCTCCCTCTCGTAGATCTCCCGCAACGGAGCGTCGATGTCGGCGGAGAGGCGACGGGGCGACGGGGCGACGGGGCCTCATGTCGCGCTGATGCCGATGTCGCCTTCACGGAAGGCGCCGACGAAGAGCGCGTGGTCGTCGCGCACGCGGTCGGCGTAGGCGAGCCCCCACTCCACGACGTACTCGGTGAACTCCTTGCGGCGGCCCTCGAGCGTCTGCGCGATGACCTCCTCGACCTGGAAGTCGACGAGGTCCTGGCTGCTGTCCTCGTCGGAGGCGCAGTGGATCTTCGCGGTCGCCCGGCCGAGCTGGTCCACGACGGTCGCGATGTCGGACGGGTCGTTGAGGCCGCCCCAGTCGAGATCCACCTCGTACGGCGACACCTCGGCGACGACGTACCCGACACCGTCGAGGCTGGTGTGCCCCAGCAGCGGGTCGGTGTGCACCTGCAGCGCCCGCTGGCTGACGACGGTGCGGTGGCCCTCGTGCTCGAAGTAGCCGTCGAAGGCCTTCGAGTCGACGAACCGGCTCAGCGCCGGGATGTTGGCCTGCTTGATCGAGAGCACTACGTCGTTGTCGAGGGCCTGGCTGTAGCCCTCGACGAGCACGTTGTACGCCGGCAGCCCGGCGCTGCCGATGCCGAACCCGGATTTCCCGACGACGTCACGCAGCTCGTAGAACAGCTCACGGTCGAAGCGCTTCGACTCCGGGATGGTCTCGAGGTAGCCCTCGAACGCCTTCACGACCTTGGCGCGCTCGGCCCTGCCGAGGCTGCGTACGGACGCGTCGCCGGAGAAGCGACGCACGCCGTCGTGGAGCTCGGTCATGCCGTCGAGCAGGTCGGCCCGCTTGATGTGGCGGGCCGCGACCAGGGCCTCGAGCACCGCACCGGTGCTGTTGTCGAGCTGGAGGGCGAAGTCGTCGTCGTCCACGCTCTCGCGGTAGTGGTTGATCTGGGTGAGGTAGGCGCGTACGTAGCGGGCGATCAGCTGTCGCACGGTCTCCTCTGGCAGCGCCTTCTGCCAGCCGACGAGTGCGAGGCTGGCGGCAAAGCGTTGGAGATCCCACGTGTAGTGGCCGAGGTAGGCCTCGTCGAAGTCGTTGACGTCGAAGACGAGGAAGCCGTCGGAGTTGAGGTAGGTACCGAAGTTCTCGACGTGCAGGTCGCCATGGATCCAGATGCGCGAGCACGTGTCGTCGACGTACTCGTCGGGCTCCTCACTCACGTCGGCATAGAACAGGCAGGCCGAGCCGCGGTAGAAGGCGTGCGGGTCGGCGGCCATCTTGCGGTACTTCGTCCGGAAGGCGACCGGGTCGGCCTCCATGAGGGGCGCGAAGGCGTCGCCGAGCGACCCCACGATCAGGTCGGCGCGGGCACGGGCATCGGCGTCAGTCACGCTTGCGACCCTACGTTGGGCGATTTGGTGGGCGCGGTTCTAGAGTCGGCGCGTGACCGACACAGATCCCACCCCTGGCACCGCCTCGCCGTCCGAGCTCGCTGCTGAGGCCGCCCACGTCCTCGCCGACCTCACCGGGGTCGAGCGGCACGACGTCGCCCTCGTGCTCGGCTCGGGCTGGCTGCCCGCCGTCGACGCGCTGGGAGAGGCCACCGCCGAGATCGCGACCACCGACCTGCCGGGCTTCTCGGCCGCCGCGGTTGCCGGTCACAGTGGCAAGATCCGCAGCATCCGGACGGGCGACAAGAATCTGCTGGTGTTCCTCAGCCGCACCCACTTCTACGAGGGCAAGGGCGTGCGCCCCGTCGTCCACCCGGTGCGTACGGCGGCCGCCGCGGGCTGTCGTGCCATCGTCTTGACCAACGGCTGCGGCGGGCTCAGGGAGACGTGGTCGCCCGGCACGCCCGTGCTCATCAGCGACCACATCAACCTGACCGCGACCTCCCCGATCGAGGGTGCCAACTTCGTCGACCTGACCGACCTCTACTCGAGTCGGCTGCGTGCGCTGTGCAAGGAGGCCGACCCGAGCCTCGACGAGGGCATCTACGTGCAGTTCCCCGGGCCGCACTACGAGACGCCCGCCGAGATCGGCATGGTGCGCGCGATCGGGGGCCACCTGGTCGGCATGAGCACCACTCTCGAGGCGATCGCGGCCCGCGAGGCCGGCATGGAGGTGCTCGGCATCAGCCTGGTCACCAACCTCGCCGCCGGCATCAGCGGCGAGCCCCTCAACCACGCCGAGGTGCTGGAGGCCGGCAAGGCCGCCGCCAGCCGGATGGGCGAGCTGCTCGGCAGCGTCGTCCCCCGCATCTGATGCGCGTCCTGCTCACCGGCGCCGGCGGCAGCATCGGCCGGATCCTCTGCGAAGGCCTCGCCGACCGAGGCCACGAGGTCGTCGGACTCGATCTCGTGCCGGCGCCCGAAGGCGTCACCGGCGCCTGGCACGTCGCCGACTGTGCCGACCCCGACGCCGTCGCGGCCGTCTTCGCCGACGAGCACCTCGACGCGGTCGCGCACTTCGCGGGCTTCCCCGGCGAGCAGGGGCTTCAGGACTCGCTGACCTCGCATGCCGTCACCACCGCCGCGCTGCTCGACGCGATGGTCGACCACCGGGTCACGCGGATCGTCTACGCCTCCTCCAACCACGCCGTCGGCCGCACGCCCCGCGAAGACCTCGTCACCGTCGACCACCGGCCGCGACCCGACACGTTCTACGGCGTCGGCAAGGTCGCCGCCGAGGCACTGCTCAGCCTGTACTCCGACCGCTACGCCCTCGACGCCGTGAGCTGTCGCATCGGCTCGTTCACCGAGACGCCGGAGGACACCCGCGCCCTATCGACCTGGCTCTCCCACGACGACTGCGTCCGGATGGTCGACGCAGCACTCACCACGCCCGCCCCCGGCTACGCCGTGCTCTACGGGATCAGCGCCAACACGCGTGCCTGGTGGGACCTCGAGCCCGGCCGGCTGCTGGGCTACGAGCCTCTCGACGACGCCGAGCAGTACGCCGCCTCCGTCCCGGCCGTCGAGGGCGACCAGGACGCGGCCGCCCATGTGGGCGGCGCCTTCGCCGGGCGGTCGTTCGAGCGCCCGGCCTTCTAGACGGGTCGTGTCTCTCTTGGTTCAGCGTTGGATTCCTGCCGACAGGCGCGTGTTTGGTCAGCAGTAGCTTGGGCCCCGGGAGACAGTGGCCGTGGCACTTCGCCCAGTTGGACGCGGTCGCCCTCAGCCGGCAGGACCGCGACGATCACCGCGTCGTCGGCGTAACCGATCACCGAGATAGAGTCCGACTCCGACTCCGACACCACGCTGGGCCCTCGGTCTCGCCCAGCAAACGGATGCTCTCCAGTGGCTGCTGCGCCAGCGTGTGGAATCGGTTATCGAAACGCTCAAAGACCAGCTCGGTATCGAACGTCCCGGGGCTCACTTCGCGCCGCGCAGCCGCGGCTCACTGCCCAGGCGCCAGCACCGGGCTGTTGTGATAGGCGGCGATCAGCCACTGGCCGTCTCGCTTCTCGAAAACCCAGGTGCAGTTCACCTTGCCCGTGTCCGGCACCTCGGTCTGACCGACGAACAGGATGCCGGATTCGCTGACGACGATCGCGCCGTCCCGGCCGACGAAGCGGATGCTGAGCTGCTTGTTGTGGGTCGAGCTGCCCTTGAGTGGCCCCTCGAAGCCCAGGGCCATGTTCTTGCGGATCACCTCACGGCTGTCACGGAGCGAGCCGGTCATGATTGCGGTCGCGTCCGCGGTGTAGTTGGCGACCATGCCGTCGGCGTCGCCGGCCTCCCACGCCTTGTAGGAGTCAACCAGTACGGCCTTGATTGCGGCCTGGTCTTCTGCACGACTGTCTGACATCAAGTTCTCCCTTGTGAGCGGTTCGCCCGGGGTATCCGGCGAACTCGCCAATACATACCCGCGGTGGAGTCGAAACTCATCGCACCGGCGGAAAGAGATGTAGGCGTGCTCGGCTACACACCATCCCCGACGTGGACATGTCCCTGGGCGTCGAGTCCGGCCGCCAGACCGAACGACGCGAAGACCTCGGACTCCTGGAACACCGAATTCCGGCTGATGCCCTCGGCGGTGACGGTGAAGATCTGAAGCGTGTGCAGCTCGTAACCGCCACCGACGCGCCGGTAGGCAGCGAACCCGGGCTGGCCGTTGGCCGAGACCGCCTTCAGACACCAATCCGTTCCGGCCTTCTCGAAGACCCACTCCATGAACAGTCCGTAGTTGCCGCGGCCGACGAACCAGTTGAGCACCGGCGGCATCTCCATGAGCACGTCCTCGGTGAGCAGCCGCTTGAGACCCTCGACGTCGGCGTGCTCGAACGCTTTCATGTAGCGATCGACCCAGGCGCGCTGCTCGGCTGCGGACGGCTCGCTGAGAGGTTCTTGCCGGACCTCGACTTCCTTCAGCCGGGTACGCGCCCGTTGCAGGGAGCTGTTCACCGACACGGCGGTAGTGCCGAGGATTTCCGCTGCCTCGGACGCGGAGAAGCTGAGCACGTCACGCAGGATCAGCGCACCGCGCTGACGCGCCGACAGGTGCTGCAGGGCGGCTGCGAACGCCAAGCGCAGGCTGCTGCGGTCGATCACGGCTCTAGCCGGATCGCCTGCGTCCAGCAACGAGTCCGGCAAGGGCTGGAGCCAGGCGGCGTTCTCTCCCTGGACGAGCGGCCCGAGCGGGTCCGACGCGGCCACCAGCCCCGACGGCAGCGGTCGACGGCCGCGAATCTCCAAGGCGGTCAGGCAGGCGTTCGTCGCGATCCGGTAGAGCCAGGTGCGCAGTGAGCTGCGCGTGTCGTCGTACTGCTCCCGCGCCCGCCACGCCCTCAGGTACGTGTCCTGGACCAAGTCCTCGGCGTCGTGAGCCGAGCCGAGCATCCGGTAGCAGTACGCCAGCAGCTCCGTTCGGAACGGTTCGACCAGGCGATCGAAGCCTTCTTCTCTTACCGTCACGCCCGTGCCCCTTCTCTGCTCCTACCAAGACCGCCATGCCCGAGGGCAGCGACACCATGGCGGGCTCCCACAGCACTGATGGAGGCTACCCATATGTCCATGAACGGCAGCATTGCCGAGACCACCGACACCGCTGCACGGTCCGGTCACTTGGTCACTGGTCGCGCGTTCAAAGCGATCGACCCCGAATGATGACGTGCTCCATGTGCTGCTCCCGCCTGTACTCGATCCGATGGGAGGGCGAGCTGGGCATTGCTACTACGAGCAGGGCAGTCCCTTCTTGAGCCACGCCTCGTCAGCGGTGCCCGGCGGGACGCAGACCGATAGTGAGCCACACCCGGTCGACAGTGGGCAGCCGCATAGAGAGCCTCCCGCCGGACACCTGGACCGAGTCTGGCCAGACGTCGGCCCTACCGGAATCGTCTGGTAGCCGCCTGTCGGCGTTGAAGCGACCGGATCCTCGATGAGAACGCGTCACCGAGACGCTAGGCGAGCCGGAACTAGCCGCCCTGCACGATAGTGGCTAGAAGCAGCAGCGAGTGTCGGGCGGGACTGTCCGAGGCTGTGTAGGTCATGATCCGGTGGCCGGGGTTGTCGGGCAGGTGCAGCACCTCGAACCCGACCTCCACAGTTCCGATCTCGGGGTGGTTGAGCTGCTTCGTGCCGCTCATGCAGTTGTGGACGGGCTTGTGCGCCCACAACTCGGCGAAGCCGTCGCTGGCGATGCACAGCTCGCCGATCAGGTCGGTGAGAGCAGCGTCGTCGGCGTACCGGCCGGCCACGAGGCGCAGTGACGCGACGGCGCGGGAGGCTTCCTCGTCCCAGTTTGCGTACAACTCACGCGTGTGCGGGTCCAGGAACAGCATCCGCGTCAGGTTCGGCCGTGTCGCGGGTCGTTCGGGTGAGGCGTAGTCGTAATGCCCGGCGATCAGCGCATGACCTAGCCGGTTCCAGGCCAGCACCTCGGTCGCGCGTCCCAGGACGACGGCCGGGACCTCTGTCATGGCGTCGATGAGGGTCTTGGTGCCGTTGCGCACTCGGTCTGGGGTGCTGCTGGGACGCGGCTTCGCCGGGGCGGGGCGCGCGAGGTCGTGCAGGTGAGCGCGTTCGTCTTCGGTGAGGTCGAGTGCGCGCGCCAACGCGTCGATGACGGAAGGGGAGGCGTTCGTGCTCTGGCCCTGCTCGAGGCGGGTGTAGTACGTGACGCTGACCCCAGCCAGCAGCGCCAGCTCCTCACGCCGCAGCCCCGGGACTCGTCGCGCACCGTAGGACACGATTCCCGCATCGTCGGGGGTCACCCGGGCGCGCCGAGACTTCAAGAAGTCGCCCAAGGATCCGGTCCGGGTCTGCACGTCAGCTTCCACCCGCTCATTGTCTCCCGACGCGGGGCAGCTGTGCCTGTCCCTGTCAGGGATAGGCAGCGAGTGCCTAGGCATTACCGAGGTCTGGTTGCGCGTCAAGGGTTCCTCGAGGCTTCACCGCAGACCAGCCATCTCCCCATTTCCGTCTGGAAGGACAATCACTCGTGACTCACCTCGACGAGGGCGTCATGCCGCCCCCCTCGCCCGCTGCCCCACCGTCGGAGGTTGCGCTGAGCACGCGGGAACGGCTCATCCTTGCGGTCTTGCTGACCGCCAGCTTCACCCTTGCGGTCGACTTCTCGATCCTCAACGTGGCATTGCCTGCCATCGGCACCGACCTGGGATTCTCGCTGGAGAACCTCCAGTGGGTGGCGACCTCGTTTGCGTTGTGCGCCGCCGGCTTCACGCTCCTGTTCGGACGCATCGCGGACCTCTTCGGGCGGCGCCGGCTCTTCCTGTTCGGCATGCTGCTGCTCGGTGCGTCTTCGCTAGTGGGAGGCTTGGCAAACACGCCGACGCTCCTCATCACCGCCCGGGTGGCGCAGGGCCTCGCCACCGCCGTCGTCACTCCCGCGGCGCTGTCGCTGCTCACCACCGCCTTCCCCGAAGGGCCGCGTCGCGCCCGGGCACTGGGCCTCAACGGTGCACTCATGGCTGCCGGGTTCACCACCGGAGCGATCCTCGGTGGAGTCCTCACCGACCTGCTGAGCTGGCGGTGGGCGTTCTACATCAACGTCGCCGTCGCCGTCGTCGTCCTTGCCATCGCCCCGGCGGTGCTGACCGAGAGCCGTCCCGAGCGTCGCCCCCGACTCGACATTCCCGGCGCCGTCACCGTCACCTTCGGATTGCTCGCCGTCGTCTACGGCCTCACCGTCGCGGGCGAACAGTCCTGGCAGCACCCGCCCGCGATTCTCGCGCTCGTGGCCGGCGTCGTGTCGCTGCTCGTGTTCTGGGTCGTGGAGAGGCGCGTCAGCGAGCCGCTGGTGCCGTTCTCCGTGCTGGGTCGTCGCACCATCGGGTGGGGCAACTTCGCAGGTCTGATGGCGTTCGTCACCGAGACATCGCTGGTGTTCCTGCTGACCCTGTACCTGCAAGAAGTACTCGGGTACTCCCCGCTCGCCGCGGGCTTGGCCTTCGCCGTCCTGGGCACCGGCACGGTCATCGGCGGCCTCGTCGCCCCGAAGGTCATCGCCGCGCTCGGCACCAAGCGCGCCATCGTCGTCGGCCTCATCGTCCAGGCCGCGGCCACCGGCTCCCTGGTGTTCCTCGGCACCTCGCCCGCCTCTCTTGCCCTTCTGCTGGTGGCGACCTTCACCGGCGGCGTGGCGAACCTGGTGGCCATCGTCGGCTTCATGGTCACCGTGACCACCGGTGTCCCCGACCACGAACAGGGCCTCGCGACCGGCATCGCCACCATGAGTCAGCAGGTCGGCATCACCATGGGCATCCCAGTGATGTCCGCGATCGCGGCCACCACCAGCAACCGGCTCGACGTGACCACCCAAGCCAGCATCCTCACAGGCGTCACCGTCGCGATCGGTGTCAACGCAGCCCTGTGCCTGCTCACGGCCGCGCTCGTCCACGTCTTCGTGGGCACCGAGGGTGCGACCGAGGCCGCCACCGACACCGCGGGGGTCACCGCATGAACGGACTGACCAGCCCTGGGCGGGTCCTGATCATCGGTCCTCACGGCGTGGTCGGCGGGGCGGTCAAACAGCGACTCAACGGGAACGCGGCCTGGGACCTGGCGACCGCCTCACGACGACCGGCCGAGCCCGGGCAGACGAGTGCGGTCCGGGCGGTCAGCGTCGACCTGCTCGACACCTCGACCGTCGCCGGATCGTTCGTCGAGTTGGCGGACGTGACCCATGTCGTGTTTGCGGGCTACACCGAACGGCCCACGATGGCCGAGATGGTCGAGCCCAACGTGGCCATGCTGCGCAACACCCTTGACGGGCTGATCGCGGCCGGCGCACGGCTCGAGCACGTCGTCCTGATCGGAGGCGGCAAGTCCTACGGCGAACATCTGGGCGCGTACAAGACTCCGGCGAAAGAGACCGACCCGCGCTTCCTAGGCCGGATCTTCTACAACGACCAAGAGGATTTGCTGCACGAGATGTCCAGTCGCCAGGGCTTCACCTGGACGGTGCTGCGCCCAGACCTGGTGCTGGGGTTCGCGCTCGGATCACCGATGAACATGCTCATGGCTCTCGGCGTCTACGCGTCGCTCTGCAAAGACGCCGGCGTCCCGCTCCGCTTCCCCGGCACCCCGACCGCGTGGACGGCGCTGCACCAGTTCACCGACGCGGACGTGCTCGCTGCGGCCGTCGAGTGGGCGCTGGACAGCCCGAACGCGGTCGGTGAGGTCTTCAACGTCACCAACGGCGACAACTTCCGGTGGCAGCACCTGTGGGACGACATGGCGGGTGTCTTCGACATGCCCACCGCAGCTCCTCAGCCCATGTCCCTGACCGAGCAGATGGCCGACAAGGGCCACGTGTGGGATGCGCTGGTGCATCGGCACAGGCTCGTGGTCACCACCTACGACCAGGTGTCGGCCTGGAGGTTCGCCGACGCCGTGCTGGCCACCGACTTCGACATGGTCCAGAGCACGATCAAGATCCGCCAGGCCGGGTTCCACGGCTGCGTGGACACCCACACGAGCGTCGTAGGCCATCTCCAGCGGCTGCGTGAACATCGCTACCTTCCCTGAGCTGCACGCGTCCCGCAGAGGCCACCACCCTGCGTGGCGCGCGTCCCCGGACGGACACGTCAGGGCGACGAGTGGACTGGCACCGGCGCCGGAGCGAGGGGTTCCACTCCGTGTCATCCCGCCGCGAACCAGGTGCTTACTCCGAACGCCGGCTTCCCAACTGCGACATCAGACTCCACCGACGCAGATAGGAGCAGAATCTCATTGACTTCGAGTGCGCTCGAAGAGTGACAATCACGGCATGAGCCTCACCATCGCCGAGACGGCCGAGCGCACCGGGCTGACCGCGCACACGCTGCGCTACTACGAGCGGGACGGGCTGATGCTCTCCGTCGACCGCTCGGCCACCGGGCACCGGCGCTACAACGAGGGCGACCTCGAGTGGATCGCGATGATCACCCGGCTGCGTCGTACGGGCATGCCGATCCGCGACGTACGCCGCTACGCCGAGCTGGTGCGCGCCGGCGACGGCACCGAAAACGAACGCATGGAGATCCTGCGGAGGCACCGCGAGCAGGTGCGCGCGCAGCTCGAGGAGACCCGGCAGCACCTGGCGCTGATCGACCGCAAGATCGACTGGTACGCCGGCCGCACGGAGTCCTGCGGCTAGCCCGCGGCCCGTGGGCCCTCGAGCCAGTCCGTGATGAACCGGTCGCTGGCGTGGATGTGGGTCGCGCGGTACCGGTCGGGTCCCATGACCTCGAACTTGTGGGGCGTGAGCTCCGGTACGACGAGGAGCATCCCGCCTTCACCGACGAGCTGCTCGCCCGCGACGGTGAACAGCGCCTTGCCGCTGTGGATCACGAACGTCTCCGAGTAGGGATGCTGGTGGAGGAACGGGCCGGCACCCTCCACGTCGGTCTCCTCGATGATGATCGAGACGCCGGCGCCGTACGCGAAGCCCTGGATGTTGTCGAGGACCTTGCCGTCCGGCTGGGCCGAGGCCCGGGTGTCGATGATGTGGAACGGCTCCGTTGCGGTCATCGCTTGTCCCCTCAGCTTGCTGGTGTCGGTGCCCCCGAGTGTGCCAGCAGTCCTTGACTGCGAGCGCGCTCGAACTCCCAGACTCGGCGGCATGACGACGCAGACCACTCCCCTGGCCACCCGCACCCTGGGCACCGACCCCGCCCGCACCCGCACCGTCAGCACCATCGCGCTGGGCGCGATGCTGATGGGCACCCGCACCGATGAGGACACGTCGTTCGCGATCCTCGACCGGTTCGTCGAGGCCGGCGGCTCGTTCATCGACACGTCCAACAACTACGCGTTCTGGGTCGACGGCACCCGGGGCGGCGAGAGCGAGGCACTGCTCGGTCGCTGGCTGAGGAGCCGCGGCATCGGTGACGAGATGACGATCGCCACCAAGCTGGGCGGCCAGCCGAACGCACCGACCAAGACGTTCTCCCTCGACATCGAGGTGCAGTCGGCGGCGGGCATCCGTGCGGCTGCCGAGCAGAGCCTCGAGCGCCTCGGCCGCGAGCGGATCGACCTCTACTACTCCCATGTCCCCGACGACCGGGTCGAGATCGAGGAGCAGGTCGAGGGTTTCGCCGCGCTCGTGGCCGACGGCCTCGTGCACCTCCTCGGCGTGAGCAACCACTGGACCTGGGCGGTCGAGCGAGCGCGCAACCTGGCCGCCCAGCGCGGGCTGCCGTCGTACGACGTGCTCCAGTACGCCCACACGTACCTCGCCTCGCGCACCGACCAGCCGACACTGCGCTCCCCCGACGGCCAGATCGGCATTGCCGACGGCAGCGTGCTGAGCTACGTCCGCACGAACCCGGGCCTGACGCTTGTCGCCTACTCACCCTTGCTCAGCGGCGGCTACGTGCGTGACGACAGGCCGCTCGGCTCCCGGTTCGACCACGTCGGCACCCCTGCCCGTCGTACGGCGCTCGACGAGGTCGCCGCGGAGACTGGCGCGACGCCCAACCAGGTGGTGCTGAGCTGGCTGATCGGCGGCAGAACCCCGGTGGTCCCGCTGGTCGGGGCGTCATCGGTTGCGCAGCTCGACGAGACGCTGGCGGCGGCCACGCTCGAGCTCTCCGCGGACCAGCGGGCCAGGCTCGACGCGGCCGGCACCGAGTGACCGGATTGACTTCGAGCGCACTCGAAGGCGAAGACTCGGGGACATGACGATTTCACGACGCACCCTCGGCACCGACCTCACCGTCTCCGCGCTCGGCCTCGGCTGCATGGGGATGAGCGAGTTCTACGGCACGGCCGACGAGTCGCAGGGCATCGACACCATCCACCGCGCGCTCGACCTCGGCGTGACGTTCCTCGACACCGCAGACATGTACGGCCCGTTCACCAACGAACAGCTGGTCGGCAAGTCGATCGGCGGTCGGCGCGACGAGGTTCAGCTGGCCACGAAGTTCGGCAACGAGCGGCTCCCGGACGGCACCCGGGTCGGCATCAACGGCTCGCCGGAGTACGTCCGCAAGGCGTGCGACGCGTCGCTGCACCGGCTCGGGGTCGACCACATCGACCTCTACTACCAGCACCGCGTCGACCAGACCGTCCCGATCGAGGAGACCGTCGGGGCGATGAAGGAGCTCGTCGAGGCCGGCAAGGTGCGCCACCTCGGGCTGTCCGAGGCCAGCGCCGCCAACATCCGCAAGGCGCACGCCGTGCACCCGATCACCGCGCTGCAGACGGAGTACTCGCTGTTCACCCGCGACCTCGAGGACGAGATCCTGCCCACCATCCGCGAGCTCGGCATCGGCCTGGTGCCGTACTCGCCGCTGGGCCGGGGCCTCCTGACGGGCGCGATCACCGCGGGCTCACTGGAGAACGGCGACGCGCGCAACTCGGCGTACTTCCCGCGCCTCAACGGCGAGAACCTCGACGCCAACCTCGCGCTGGTCGACAGGATCGGCGAGATCGCGACGGCGAAGGGCTGCACGCCCGGGCAGCTGGCGCTGGCGTGGGTGCTTGCGCAGGGCGACGACGTGGTGCCGATACCGGGCACCAAGCGGGTGAAGTACCTCGAGGAGAACGTCGCCGCCGCCGACGTCACGCTGACCGCCGACGACCTGGCCGCGCTCGACGCTGCAGTGCCGCGCGATGCGGTCGCCGGTGCCCGCTACGGGGACATGTCATCCATCGACCGGTGATGACCGACAGGTGGGCGGGCGAGTCCGGGCTCGACGGCACCGTGTAGACAAGTGGCATGGCAACCACTGCACTCAAGGGCACCCCCGCCAACACCGTCGGCGAGCTGCCGGCCGTCGGCTCGGCCGCCCCCTCCTGGACCCTCGTCGGCACCGACCTCGGCGAGGTCACGTCGTCCTCCACCGACGGCAAGCACGTCGTCCTCAACATCTTCCCTAGCGTCGGCACCGGCGTCTGCGCCGCCAGCGTGCGGAAGTTCAACGAGCTGGCCGCCGGTCTCGAGAACACCACCGTCATCTGCGTCTCCAAGGACCTGCCGTTCGCGCTGACCGCGTTCTGCGGTGCGGAGGGCATCGAGAACGTCACCCCACTCTCGGCGTTCCGTTCCACTTTCGGCGAGGACTACGGAATGACGCTGCTGAGTGGCGGGTTCGAAGGCCTGCTCGCTCGGTCGGTCGTCGTACTCGACGAGTCCGGCGCGGTGACCTACACCCAGGTGGTGCCAGAGATCAGCACCGAGCCCGACTACGACGCGGCGCTCGCAGCCCTCGCCTGAGCCGGGGGCCGTGCCCGCACCGCCCACGCCGCAGCGCTGACCTCGAACGGCGCGGGCGGGCACAGCTCCTCGCACCGTCCCCGAAGCGCTGACCGGGCAGCGTCGCCCAGCCCGTTGACGTAGCTCCCGGCCGGCCCGACCCCGAACGTGTACGGCTCCCACCACTCGTCGAACGACGCGTGCGGCACCTTCACCACCAGCGCCGTCGACTCGATCTCGCCGAGGCCGGCGACGGCGGCGAGCTCGGCCAGGTGCCCCTCACGCGTTCCAGGCAGCTCGGTCTCACCGGGATGCGTGGGGTCGAGCTCGTGCACGGCCTGCCAGAACGTGTTCAGCGGGCTGCGGCCGCCGCCGAAGTCCCAGACGCAGGCCGCGACCACGCCGCCGGGCCGTGTCACCCGCACCATCTCGCGCAACCCGGCGACCGGGTCCGACATGAAGTGCACGACCAGCTGGGCCAGCGCGACGTCGAACTCACCGTCGGCGTACGACGTCTGCTCGGCAACCCCCTCGCGCACGTCGATGTCGGGGAAGCGCGCGCGCGTCGCCTCGACGAACGGCGGTGACGGGTCGAACGCCGCCACCTGGTCGGCACCCAGCAGATCGACGAGTACGGCGGTCAGCGTGCCCGGCCCGCAGCCGACGTCCAGCGCACGCTGGCCGGGCTGTACGTCGACCCAGCGCGCGAACTCCACGGCCAGCGGGTCGGCGTACCGCCCCATGAACCGGCCGTACATGCTCGCGGCGACCTCGAAGCTCACGGCACGACGCTACCGCCGCGAACGTCAGCCGGGCGGAGCACTAGCGCGCGAGGCGACGGCGCACGGCGCCTGACACCTGGTCGACGGCGATGATGAGGACCAGCACGATGACGATGTACGTCGCCATCTCGTCGAACTGGAACAGCTTGATGGACTTGTTGATGAGGAAGCCGATTCCGCCGGCGCCCACGAGGCCGAGTACGAGTGAGCTGCGGACGTTGACGTCGAGGCGGTAGAGGAGCAGTCCGACCAGCTGCGGCACGACCGAGGGCAGGACGGCATGGGCGATGACCTGCACGCGACCCGCGCCGTTGGTGCGCAGTGCGGTGACCGGCCCCTGGTCCATCTCCTCGAGAGTCTCGGACCAGAGTTTGCCCATCACACCGGCGTTGTGGAGCAGGATCGCGAGAACGCCCGGGAACGGGCCGAGACCGACGGCGGTCACGAAGATCAGCGCGAACACGATGTCGGGCACGGCCCGCAGGAAGGACATCACCGACCGGGTGGCCTGGTAGACGATCACGTTGGGCGTCGTGTTGCGTGCCCCGAGCACGGTGAGCAACAGGGCGACGGGGATCGACAAGGTCGTGCCAAGGAGACCGATCCAGAAGGTCGTCATGGCGGCCTCGATGCCAGGCCGGACCACGAGGTCCCAGTCCAGGTCGGGCGGCACCGCGTTGGACCCGAAGCGGACCATGCCGTCCCAGCCGGTCACCAGGGCAGCCGGGGAGACGTCGGTCTCGCGAATCGCGACCAGGTGGGCGACCACGACGGCGACCGTCAGACCAGCAGTGACGAGGCCTCTGCGGCCGCGACGCTGACGCGGCGGTACGGCGACCCGACGCACCTCAGAGCACGGGCCGGAGGGCTCGACCGGCGAGAGCAGCGTGGTCATCGCTCGTCGCCCTCCCGGTCCGCAAGTGCGTAGAGGGAGTCGATCTGGTCGAGGCGTACGTCGTCCGTCTCGGCGTCGAACTCCATCCGGCCGTGCCGCAGGCCGGCGATCCGGTCGGAGTGCCGACGCGCAATGTCGGGTTGGTGGAGTACGGCGAGCACGGCCAGATCTGAACGGTGCGCGAGCCGGGCGAGCAGACTCATCACCTGCTCGGCAGCGGCCGGGTCGAGCGCCGACACCGGCTCATCGGCCAACAGCACCGTGGGCCGCTGGCACAGCGCCCGGGCGACGGCGACCCGCTGCTGCTGACCGCCGGAGAGGCGGCGTACCGGGTCGTGCGCACGGTCGGCCAGGCCCACCTCCTCCAGGCAGGCCATGGCCTCCTCGCGGACGTCGCGCGGGAAGAGCCGCGCCGAGAGGGAGCGGCGCAGTGGAAGACGTCCGAGGGCGCCGCTGCACACGTTGTCGAGCGCCGTGTAGCGGCCGACCAGGTCGATGCGCTGGAAGACCATCGCGACCGAGGTGGGCCGACGCTGGCGAGGCTGACCACCCACCAGGACGGTGCCCGCGTCGGGAGTCTCCAGGCCGGCTGCGCTGCGCAGCATGGTGGACTTCCCCGATCCATTGGCGCCGAGCACGGTCAGCAGCTCACCCGACGCGACCTCGAGATCGAGATCGTGCAGCACCGCGCGGCCGCCGTACGACTTGGTGAGCCCGGCGATGGCCAGGCCCGGGCGCACCGGCTCGGTCCTCGGCCTCGGGACGGGAGCCGGCGCGACCATCGCACTCACACGTCGTCCTCGGTCAGGCCGAGGTCCTCGGCAAGTTGGAACAGCGGGGCGTAGGTCTCCTTGGTGACGGGGACCATCGGGCCGGGAGGAGTCACGTCGAGGAAGGCGCCGACCTCGCCGACGGTCTCGAGCGGCAGCATCGTCAGCGCCTCGAGAACAGCGTCCTTGAACTCCTGCGACAGGTCCGAACGCACGGTGATCGGGTCGTTCGGGATCGGATCCGACGTCCAGATCTGCCGGTGGGCGGCAGCGTCGAAGGTGCCCTCCGCCTCGGCGGTGGCCAGGGTCTGGCTGTTGATCTGGGCGGCGTCGACCTTGCCGTTGGTGAGGGCGAGCAGGGCCTCGGGGTGGCCGCCGGCGTACTCCATCTTCAGGTCTGACTCAGCGATCCCGGCCTGCTTGAGGGCCTCGCGAGGCAGGGCGTCCCCGGAGGTCGAGCCGATGCCTCCGAGTGCGAGGGAACGTCCGGTGAGATCGCCGACGGCCTCGATGTCGGAGTCCTTCGGCACCCAGATCCCGGCGGTGTACGAGCTCAGCTCTCCGTCGGCCGTGCCGAACGAAGCGAGCGGCTCGGCACCCGCGACATCACTGGCGAACACGAAGCCGAGCGGTCCGTACTGTGCGATCTCGAGCTGGCCGTTCTGTATGGCCAGCACCTCGGCGGAGTAGTCCTCCACGACGGTCACCTCGACCGGGCAGTCGAGCTTCTCGGAGAGGGCAGCCGCCACGGCCTCGTACGCCGGGGTCAGCTTGACCGGGTCCTCATAGGGCTCGATGCCGAACCGGATCCTTCCGTCAGGACAGGTAGCGGACTCCGCGTCAGCGGTGGCGTCGTCTCCGCAGGCGGTGAGCGGAAGGGCGAGCAAGGCGGTCACGGCCAGGGCGGCGAGGGACTGACGCTTGCGGGGCTGGTTCTTCATGGCTGTGGTCCTGTTCGGTCAGGGGACGGGGTGCGGGACGAGGTGCGGAGCAGGAACGGTGGGTACTGCGCCTTCGACGAGCTGGCCGAGGACGTGCGCCGAGAGACCGAGACCGGTGGTCATGCCGATGCCCGACGTGACACTGACGACGGTGGTGCCGGCGTAGGGCTGGGCGACGAGGAACTCCTCGCGGGCTGAGGCGTAGACGCCCATCCAGCGCTCTTTCACCCGGAGGTGGGACACGCCGAGCAGAGCGGCAGTCTGGTCGAGGAGCAGCTCGTCGACGCGTTCGTCGGAGAAGGGATCGACGGACGCGACGTACTCGTGGGTGTCGCCGATCAGCAGGTCGCCGTCAGGGCGCTGGGTGAGCATCAGGTTGACGTGCAGGTCGAGCAGCTCGGGGTGCTGCTCGGCGAACCTGGCGCGCACGGGGGCCGCGGATGACTGGTCGGCCAGGCCGGAGTAGCGCAGCATCGACAGGCCGGTGAGCACGGCGGGGGTGATCGTTCGGCCACCGGGCGCTTCGACGCGCAGCATGTGGAGCCGGCAGCGGCGTACACCGGCGGCCTCGGCGAGGTCGGGGAAGAGGCGGTCGACGTCGTGGCCGAGGCAGACCACGACCTGGTCGGCAGTGAGGTCACCGCGTGAGGTCCGCACCCGGCCGGGCTCGACCCCCTGGACGTTGGTGGACCAGCGGAAGGTCACTCCGGGCTGCGCTGCGAGCCAGCGGGCAATGGCCGGTGCGGCGGTGCGCGGGTCGACCCGGAGGTCGCGGTCGAGGAAGGCGCCGCCGACGACGTCGGTGGCGCCGCTGCCTGCCCTGGCGGCCGTCTCAGCGGCGTCGAGGAGGCAGGCCTCGCCGGGTCGCGCGTCGGCGAACTCCCGCAGCAGCACCAGTTCGTCGTCGGCACGTGCCACCACGACCGTGCCGGTGGTGCCGACCCAGAAGCCGGCGTGGCGGCCGAGCTCGAGCCAGCGCTCGCGGCTCGCCCGGGCAAGGTCGAGGGCGACGCCGGCCTGGGCCGTGGCGCAGCTGTGGCCGAAGTTGCGGACCGACGCGCCGACGACGCGGTCCTCGCGCTCGACGAGCGTCACGGTGAGGCCCCTGCGTACGGCCTCGACCGCGTGGCCGAGACCGACGATGCCGCTGCCGACGACCAGGAGATCGGAGTGGTTGGCGCTGCTCATGACGACGACGGTGCCGTGCCAACCCGAGCTGGCGCAAGAGTTCACCATCACTTGTATGCACAAGTTAACCGACTGTTAACCCGCTCTGTTGAAGGCGAATCCTGATTCTTGCGCAGGGGCTGGGGCCAGTCTAAAGTCACCTGCATGAACAAGTCTGACCACGGTCCGATGCATGCCCAGGTGGCCGCAGAGCTCCGTCGGCGCATCGCCAAGGGCGTCTATCCGATCGACGGGCTGGTGCCGTCGGAGGCGACCCTGACTGCCGAGTTCGAGGTCTCCCGGGGCACCATGCGCCAGGCTCTCGCAGCGCTCCGTTCGGAGGGCCTGATCGGCGGCGGTCAAGGCAAGCCGCCAGTGGTCCGGTCCGCGTCGCTCGCCCAACCGTTCGAGACCTTCTTGTCGTTCACCTCCTGGGCCGAGCAGGCAGGGCGCGTCCCCGGTCAGCGCACCATCGAGGTGGCGCGTCGAGGTGCGGACCCGCGCGCAGCCGACGCGCTCGACGTCGAGGAGGGCGACCCGGTCGTCGAGGTCCTGCGGCTCCGGTTGCTCGACGGAATGCCCGCGATGCTGGAACGGTCGGCCTTCGTGGAGGACATCGGCCGGCTGCTCTTCGACATCGACACCGACAAGACCTCCATCTACGCGTCGCTGACCGAGCTCGGCGTGGACCTCTACACCGGCCGGCACACGTTCGACGCCGTCGCCGCCGACGACACCGATGCCCGACTGTTGGAGGTCACGCCCGGTTCACCGCTGCTGCGCGAACGCCGACGGGCCAGCACCCGCGACGGCCGACCTCTGGAGTACGGCGACGACCGCTACCTGCCCCACCTCGTCAGCTTCACCATCGTGAACACCCGCCAGCAGGGCACCGCCACCGCATGGCAGCGCACCATCGCTGGCTGACCCACGCCTTCCCGAGGAGACGCATCGCATGATCGAGCTCGCTGTCCTGGACATGGCCGGAACCACCATCGACGACGGCGGCGCCGTCTACGTCGCCCTGCGCGAGTGCGTGGAGGCGCACGGTGTCACGGTGACGGACGAGCGCCTGCAGGCCTGGATGGGTACGGACAAGCGGACCGCCATCGACGCCCTGCTCGGCGACCTGGCGACACCGGACCTGGTCGAGAAGACCTACGCCGACTTCTCGAGCCGACTGGAGACGTCCTATCTCGCCCGGCCACCGACACCGATCCCCGGCGTCCCCGAGGCCCTCGCGGAGCTACGCGCCAGCGGAGTCAAGGTCGTGCTCACCACCGGCTTCGCACACGACGTGGCCGACCCGCTGCTGGCCGCCATCGGCTGGACACCCGGCCTGGCCGGCGCTCCGGTCGACGCGCTCGTGTGTGCGGACGACGTCGCGGCCGGTCGCCCCGCGCCGTACATGATCTTCCGGGCGATGGAGCTGGCCGGCGTCCTGAGTCCCACCCGCGTCGCCGTGGCCGGCGACACCCACGTCGATGTGCTGGCCGGCAGCAACGCGGGAGCTGCGATCGTCGCCGGTGTGCTGACGGGTGCTTTGCCGGCGGAGGTGCTGGGCACCGCGCGGCATACGCACCTGCTTGCCTCGGTCGCCGACCTGCCCGCCTTGATCCGGCAGACCTAGTCCGCGACCGAGCCCGCCAACCGCCGGGAGAGTCCGGCGCGGCAGCCGGCCATCATCCGCTGGTGGTTCCAGCGCACCGCCGGCCGCGCGAGGGCAGCCCCGAGCGCCTGCCAGCGGCCGGCCACCCGCACCTCCTGCTCGAAGAGCATCCGGGTGCCCGGTCCCTCGTCCAGCAGCCGCCACCGGGCGACACCGGAGAGGTCGCCGGAGACCAGCGTCTCGAGCACGTGGTCGTCGCGGCTCTGTGCATGCAGCACCAGGTCGAGGGTGTAGGGCAGCATCGACCGGCACAGCACCCGCGCGTCATCAGGCCCGAGCGACGCGACGGCGACGACCTGCGGCCACCACGTGGGATACATCGCCAGGTCCAGCAGTACGCCGGCCACATCGGCCCGCGGGTACGGCAGCCACCAGTCCTCGCTGAACTCGAACGTGTTCACCGCGACACCTGCACGTCGAGTCGGAGCTCCAGCCGGTCTACCGCTCGCAGGGCGGCTCGCCGTACGGCCTCGTCACCGTCGTCGAGCCGGGCGACCACCGCGACGACGTGCTCTGTGTCGCCGACGACCCCGAGGGTCCGCATCGCCTGCGTCCGCACCCGCGGCAGCTCGTGCGTCGACAGCGCGGCCGCGCCGTCGCCTGCTCCCCCGACCTCGCGCTTCGTCGCGACCTTGAGACACATCTCGGCCGGCCGCCAGTCCTCGTCGGCCAGGCCGGCGACGACGGCTGGAGCAGCGGAGTCGTCCCAGGCGTACAACAGCCCGCGCGCTCCCCACGTGCGCACCCAGTAGTCCTTCCAGGACGAGCCGTCGAGCACCGCGTCGCCGGGCTCCCACGCATGGCCGGAGAGGTACGGCAGCTCGGCCACGTGGTCCTCGCGGACCGCCCCGGTCATCAGGTCGACGCACAGGTCGACCACCCCGCGTTCACCGACGTGCGACGCGAGCTCCAGCACCAGCTCCCGCACGGGGGCCTCGAGGTTGCGCGGGGGCGGCAGGGAGGGGCTCATGGCGACCAGTCTGCCGCGCTACCGTGCCCTCATGACCGAGACCGCCAACCCAGCACTCCTCGACCGGGCCCGCGCCTGGGCAGCCGAGGACCCCGACGACGTCACCCGTGCCGAGCTCGAGGCAGTCATCGCCGACGTCGTCGCCGGGGGCGACGCGACCGATCTGGCCGACCGCTTCGACGGCACCCTGGAGTTCGGTACGGCGGGACTTCGGGGCGCGCTCGGTGCGGGATCCAACCGGATGAACCGCGCCGTGGTGCTGCGCGCCGCGGCCGGCCTCGCGGCGTACCTCAAGGCCAACGGCGCGGGCCACGACGCCAGTGTGGTGATCGGGTACGACGCCCGCTACAACTCCGACGTCTTCGCGCGCGACACCGCCGAGGTGATGACCGGTGCGGGCATCAAGGCGCTGACCATGCCGCGTCCCCTGCCGACGCCGATCCTGGCCTACGCGATCCGCGAGCTCGGCTGCGTCGCCGGCATCATGGTCACCGCGAGCCACAACCCGCCCGAGGACAACGGCTACAAGGTCTACCTCGCCGACGGCAGCCAGATCGTGCCGCCGGCCGACACGGAGATCGCCGAGCAGATCGGGGCGGTCGGCGCGCTGGCCGACGTACCCCGCGGTGACGGCGGCACCGTCGTCGGCGCCAACATCGTCGACCGCTACCTCGACACCGCAGCCGACCTCGCGGGCGACGGGCCGCGCGACCTGACGATCGTCTACACACCGCTGCACGGCGTCGGTGGCACGTCGGTGGTGGAGGTGCTCGAGACCGCCGGCTTCGACGCCCCGCACGTCGTGCCCGAGCAGGAGGAGCCGGACCCCGACTTCCCGACGGTGGCGTTCCCCAACCCCGAGGAGCCCGGCGCGATGGACCTAGCGATGGCGCTCGCGGCCGAGAAGAACGCCGACATCGTCGTGGCCAACGACCCCGACGCCGACCGGTGCGCCGTAGCGGTGCCGGGTCCGCACGGCTGGCGGATGCTGAGCGGCGACGAGGTGGGCGCACTGCTCGGCTCGCGCCTGCTGAAGTCCGGCCGCAAGGGCGTCTACGCCACCACCATCGTGTCGTCGTCGCTGTTGTCGCGGATGGCCGCGAAGTCCGGCCAGCCCTACGTCGAGACCCTCACCGGCTTCAAGTGGATCGGCCGGGTCGACGGTCTCGCGTTCGGCTACGAGGAGGCGCTGGGCTACTGCGTCGACCCCGAGCATGTGGCCGACAAGGACGGCGTCTCGGCGCTGCTGCTGATGTGTGAGATCGCCGCGCAGGCCAAGGCCGACGGCAAGGAGCTCACCGACCTGCTCGACGAGATCGCGGCCGAGTTCGGCCTGCACGCGACCGACCAGCTCTCGGCGCGCGTCACCGACCTGGCCGAGATCGGTGCGGCAATGGAGCGGCTGCGTACGACGCCGCCGACGGTGCTGGGCGGCCTGGCCGTCGAGACGATCGATGACCTCTCGCAGGGCTCCCCCGACCTGCCGCCCACCGACGGGGTGCGCTACCGGCTGGCCGAAGGCGCCCGGGTCATCGTCCGGCCGAGCGGCACGGAGCCGAAGATCAAGTGCTACCTCGAGGTCGTCGTGCCGGTGAACCCGGAGGACGGCGTCGATGCCGCCCGCATCTCCGCGGCGGGCAGGCTCGACTCGCTGAGGGCCGACATCAAGGCCGCCGCCGGCATCTGAGCCGTCCGCCGCCGGCGGTAGGCCCAGGTCACCGCGAGCAGCAGCGGCCCCCACAGGACAGCGGGCAGGTACGCCGCGGTCACGAGCTCGTACCAGCCCGGAGCCGGCAGTCCCTCGTAGCCGATGATGTGCTCCCATCTGGCGACGCTGACCGCGCAGATGAGGATCACGCAGGCGGCGCCGAGCGTCGCAGTCGCCACGGCGAACCAGGTCGGCACCCTCAGGCCGCCGAGCCACCGCGGCAGCCTTTCTCCCCAGGGCTGCACCAGCCCGAGCGTCAGGGCCGCGGCACCGATCGACAGTACGCTCAGCGACAGCACGTAGACCGTGCCCGACCCGGGCAGGTGCTGGGCGTCGCGCCACGCCTGGGTCGTGCCGAGGTGGAGCCCGAAGCCGGTCAGCGAGCGCCAGACGGCGGACGGCACCACGGAGAGGATTGCGCCGTACGCCGCCCATACGGCCCAGCGAGGGGTACCCGATACGATGTTCATGATCTCCACGCTAGGACCACCATCGGCCGGTCGTCATCGGGCAGACCCCCGACACGTCCCTGAGTTATCCCGGGTGCCGGCGATCGAACGCGGTCGATGCGCTCTGTGTGGTGGATCGCACCGACCGGCCACGGGGTCGCCTCAGAGGAGCAGCGTCACCACGAACAGCACCATCGGCACTGCCATCAGCGCAATGACCGGCCACGCCCACTCGCGGCGTACGTCGGCAGCCAGCACCAACTGCTCGTCGGACAGCATCGCGATGCCGCGCTCGGCACGCGCGTCCTCGGCACGGCGGCGGATGCGCTCCTCGACGAAGTCGGGGTAGGCGATCTCACCCTGCTTCGGCTGCTCGCTCTTGGCGCCCTTCTCGGCACGCCTCATCTTGCGGCGGGTCTTGCCGACCACGGGCGAGACGTAGCGCTTCTCGCCCGCGCGTACGGCGAGCACCTGGCGCACGGCGATCTGCTCGATGGCCGCCAGCGGGACGTGCACCGTGTCGACCATGTTGCGCATCACCAGCCGGTCGTCGTCGATCGCCAGCGCCGGACGCAGCATGGAGGCCCAGGCGATCGCGCCGAGCGCCAGACCAGCCAGGCCGAGGGACAGCGCCCACGACTCGTCGCGCTCGGCAACGGCCAGGATCACGAGGCCGGCGGCCATCACGACGGTGAAGACGCCGATGACGCGACCACCCGTCGCGGCGAACCGCTCGACCTCGCCTGCGCCAGCCACGAATCCGTCCTCCTCTGATTGCCACCCACTCCTCAGCCAACCCTATGCTGGGCCGGTGACGACCACCTCCAGCGCCAACGCGCCCAGCGCTGCGGAGACCGGCTGGGACCACTCCGACATCGCCGGTTCGGATGCCTCCCTGCGCCGCTTCCTCCACGGTCTCCCCGGCGTCGACCAGGTCGGTGCGGAGGCCCGGGCCGCGAGCCTCGGCACCCGCTCCATCAAGACCACCGCCAAGGACCACGCGATCGACCTTGCCATCCGGATGGTCGACCTGACCACGCTGGAGGGCATGGACACCCCGGGCAAGGTCCGGGCACTGGCCGCGAAGGCGATGCATCCCGACCCGGCCGACCAGACCTGCCCGTCGGCCGCGGCTGTCTGCGTCTATCCCGACATGGTGGCCACCGCCAAGGAGGTGCTCGGCGACTCGCCAGTCAAGGTGGCTGCCGTCGCGACCGCCTTCCCCAGTGGCCGGGCGGCCCTCGACATCAAGCTGGCCGACACCCGCGACGCCGTCGAGGCCGGTGCCGACGAGATCGACATGGTCATCGACCGTGGTGCGTTCCTCTCGGGCCGTTACCTGCAGGTGTTCGACGAGATCGTCGCGACCCGCGAAGCGTGCACCAGACCAAACGGGGAGAGCGCCCACCTCAAGGTGATCTTCGAGACCGGCGAGCTGCAGACCTACGACAACGTACGACGCGTCTCGTGGCTCGCGATGATGGCCGGCGCGCACTTCATCAAGACCTCCACCGGCAAGGTGCAGCCGGCGGCGACCCTGCCGGTCACCATGATCATGCTCGAGGCCGTGCGCGACTTCCGCGAGGCCACGGGCCAGATGATCGGCGTGAAGCCGGCCGGCGGCATCCGCACGAGCAAGGACGCCATCAAGTACCTCGTGATGGTCAACGAGGTCGCCGGCCCCGACTGGCTCGCGCCCGAGTGGTTCCGCTTCGGCGCGTCCACGCTTCTCAACGACCTGCTCATGCAGCGCACCAAGATGCGCACCGGCCGCTACTCCGGCCCCGACTACTTCACGCTGGACTGAGAGAGAGCCGCCACATGGTCAAGGTTCCCGACGCAGCGACGCCGACGCCGGCGTTCGACTACGCCCCCGCGCCCGAGTCGCGCAGCATCGTCGACATCGCGCCGTCGTACGGCCTGTTCATCGACGGCGAGTTCGTCGACGGTGCCGGCAAGTCGTTCAAGACGATCAACCCCGCGACAGAGGAGGTGCTGGCCGAGATCGCCGAGGCCAGCGAGGCCGACGTCGACCTGGCCGTGAAGGCCGCTCGCCGCGCCTACACACGGGTCTGGTCGCGCCTGAGCGGACGCGAGCGCGCCAAGTACCTCTACCGCATCGCCCGGATCATCCAGGAGCGCGGCCGCGAGCTCGCCGTGCTCGAGTCGATCGACAACGGCAAGCCGATCAAGGAGTCGCGCGACGTCGACATCCCGATCGTCGCGGCGCACTTCTTCTACTACGCGGGCTGGGCCGACAAGCTCGACTACGCCGGTCTCGGCCCCGACCCGAAGGCGCTCGGCGTCGCGGGCCAGGTCATCCCGTGGAACTTCCCACTGATGATGCTTGCCTGGAAGATCGCGCCCGCGCTCGCCGCGGGCAACACCGTGGTGCTCAAGCCCGCCGAGACCACGCCGCTGACGGCGCTGCTCTTCGCCGAGATCTGCCAGCAGGCCGACCTGCCGCCGGGTGTCGTCAACATCGTCACGGGCGCCGGCGAGACCGGCCGCGCGATCGTGTCGCACCCTGACATCGACAAGGTGGCGTTCACGGGCTCGACCGACGTGGGCCGGGCCATCGCCAAGGCCGTCGCCGGCACCACCAAGAAGGTCACCCTCGAGCTCGGCGGCAAGGCCGCCAACATCGTGTTCGACGACGCCCCGGTCGACCAGGCCGTCGAGGGTGTCGTCAACGGCATCTTCTTCAACCAGGGTCACGTCTGCTGCGCCGGCAGCCGCCTGCTCGTGCAGGAGAGCGTCGCGGACGAGGTGCTCGAGAAGCTCAAGCGTCGGATGTCGACACTGCGCGTGGGCGACCCGCTCGACAAGAACACCGACATCGGTGCCATCAACTCCGCGGAGCAGCTCGAAAAGATCAAGGAGCTCGCCGACATCGGCGAGCAGGAGATTTCAGGGGGCGCCGGCCAGAGGTGGGCTCCCGTCTGCGACCTGCCCAAGACCGGCTTCTGGTTCCCGCCGACCGTCTTCACCGGCGTCACCCAGGCCCACCGCATCGCCCGCGAAGAGGTCTTCGGCCCCGTCCTGTCGGTGCTCACCTTCCGCACGCCCGCCGAAGCGATCGAGAAGGCCAATAACACGCCGTTCGGGCTGTCCGCTGGTGTGTGGACCGAGAAGGGCTCGCGCATCCTATGGATGGCCAACCACCTCCGCGCCGGCGTGGTCTGGGCCAACACGTTCAACAAGTTCGACCCCACGTCGCCCTTCGGCGGCTACAAGGAGTCCGGTTACGGCCGCGAGGGCGGACGGCACGGCCTCGAGGCCTACCTGAAGGGAGCCTCCGCATGAGTCGCGCCCAGGGACGGCAGAGCGTCCGCAAGACCTACAAGCTCTTCATCGGTGGCGCCTTCCCGCGGTCCGAGTCGGGCTACTCCTACGTCGTCAACGACTCGAAGGGGGCCTTCGTGGCCAACGCTGCCATGGCCTCGCGCAAGGACGCCCGCGACGCCGTCGGCGCCGCCCGCAAGGCCTTCGGCGGCTGGTCCTCGCGTACGGCGTACAACCGGGCCCAGATCCTCTACCGCGTCGCCGAGATGATGGAGGACCGTCGTCCGCAGTTCGTCGAGGCCGTCAAGCAGTCGGAGGGCCTCACCGCGCGCCAGGCCGACAAGGTCGTCGACGAGTCGATCGACCGTCTCGTCTGGTACGCCGGGTGGGCCGACAAGATCACCCAGGTCGTCGGCAGCGCCAACCCCGTGGCCGGTCCGTTCTTCAACATCTCGAGCCCCGAGCCCACCGGCGTCGTGGCCGTGATCGCTCCGCAGGAGTCCTCCCTGCTCGGCCTGATCAGCGTCATCGCCCCGGTTGTCGTCACCGGCAACACCGCGGTCGTGATGAGCTCTCACGAGCGACCGCTGCCTGCCGTGACGTTCGCCGAGGTGCTGGCCACCTCCGACCTGCCGGGTGGTGTGGTCAACATCCTCACCGGCCCGATCGCCAACACGGCGCCCTGGCTGGCCTCGCACATGGACGTCAACGCCATCGACCTCACCGGCGCGGCCGGCCTCACCGAGCAGGCGACCGCGTTCGAGGAAGCCGCCGCCGAGAACCTCAAGCGGGTGCTCCGTCCGCCGATCACCGAGCCCGACTGGCACGTCCAGCCCGGCATCGACCGGATGACTACGTTCCTGGAGACCAAGACCGTCTGGCACCCGATCGGGATCTAGCCCGTCACACCTCTCAGGAAGCGAGATCCGAAGCGGCCGCAGCCACGTTGGACATCGCTTCCTGGACCCGCTCGGGCGCAACCGGCGTGAGAGCCTCGACGCGGACCTGGATCAGCTCGTCCATGGTGTTGACCAGATAGAGCTCCGCCACGCCCGTGCGGGTGTCGGCCAGGCTCGTGAAGCAGCTGGCGTCCGACTCCGGATCGAGCCAGGCGACCGGCTGGTCGACGTAACCCCCACCCGACCGCAGCTCCTCACACTGTGCGTCAAGGGCGTCGCGAGCCGCATCCGGTCCCTCTCCCGTCACAGCTCGGGTCAGCACGGTCACGGCACCCGAGCCGCCGGCCCGGCGCTCGCACCGGCCGGCGTGCTCTTCGGCAGTGGAGTCCGCGGCCCAGCCCAGGGCGGTGAGGGCGTCGTCGTCCAGCAGCGCCGCGCACTGATCACCGGCCGATGAACCAGCCGAGCTCGGGGCCGCCGTGGCGGAGGGTCGATCGCTCTCGGCGGTCTCTGCGGAGCAGGCAACCAAGCTCGCGACCGCGGCGCACACGACGACTGCCGTCATTCTCACCATGACTCCACCGTACCCAGCGCGTCGGCTCCGAAACCGCGGCAGACCCGGTTTGAACCAGGCAACGTGCGGGAAGGTCTTGGACACGCAAGCGTCCGACAACGTGAGGGAGAGCATGGAACAGGGAAGCGCCGCAAGGGCATCCGCCAACGTCGAGCCGGCGGAAGGCGCCGACCCGACCGGGGCGATCACCGTGACGATCGGCGCTACGCGTCGGGTCTCCGCGGTGCGTGTCTCCGAGAACGCGACGATCCGCACGCCCGACGGCCTCGCGCAGACCCTGGCCGAGGCCTACTCCGCTGCGCTCACGGCTCAGCTGGAGGCGTCGAGGCGGGAGCGTCCGCGGCGCGACCCGGGACAGCGCCCGAAGCCCGTGGCCACCCTGCCGACATTCCGGCGGCCCACCAGGGAGCAGCTGTCGCGTCACCGCATCCGTGAGGAGTCACGCAACATCCCGCGGGCCACTCCGGGCGATGCCGTGGGCATCTCGTCCAACGAGTGCGTGACGGTGACCCTCATCCCGGCCCAACCCGTCGGACCCGTCACCGCCGATGCCGGTTGGCTCGCCAACGCGAGCCCCGACAATCTCGCCTCAGCAATCACCGAAGCATTCCAGAACGCGTACACAGAGAGGGACAAGTAATGAGCTTCCAGGTCCAGAGCGAAACGCTACGCACCCACGCCAAGCTGTGGGCTGGTCACGCCACTGACGTCCAGAGCGCCCAGACGACGGTCTCGCCGGGCATCGGGATGGGCGACGACTTCGGCTACCTCGCCGGACTCAATGACGTCGCGGACAACTACAACACCTGGTCGCATGCCATGGACCAGGCGCTGACGGACGCCGCTAACTGCTTCAAGTACCTCGATGCCGCCCTGAACTCCGCGGCCAACGAGTACGACGACAGCGACGCCACCGCCGCCACCAACTCGACCCAGCTCGACAAGATGATCGGAGAATGACGTGAGCAGCATCGAGTTCTACGAGGACCTGACCGACGGCATCGGGGACGACATGGAGGCGTTCTGCAAGGAGCTCGGCGACCAGATCACGCGGATCGTCAACATGCTGAACGATGCCGCGAGCGGCTTCGGCGCCTGGGTCGCAGACGTCTTCTCCGACAAGGTCGACGACGCCATCGACAGGTGGAACAACGAGATCCACCCGTGGATCATGGACACGTGGGACACGATCCAGACGAACGTCTGGGATGCAGTGGGCGACCTGGCCGGCCGGCCCATGTCGTTGCTCGAGTACGCCGACCATTACTCGTCGGTCAAGGCCAAGATCTACGTGCCCGGGGACCTCACCCAGAAGATGGTGATCTTCAACCACGACTGGAAGGGCTACGCCGCAGACAACTACAAGGCAGTCGCCACCACCGAGGACGGCGGCCTGCGCGACCTCAGCCTGGCTCTCGACGCCGGGGCCACCCTCACAACCAGCGCAGCCAACAAGATCCTGACGCTGTGGCGCGAGCTGGCTGCCAAGTTCCTCGGCTGGACCGCCGATCTCATCGGTTGCTTCGAGAAGGCGACCGAAGCCGACTCGATCATCTCCTTCGAGCTGCCGGCCGCCTTCGAGCTGGCCAAGGTGATCTGGCAGAACATCATCGACATCGCCGATCTCCTCGTGGAGTTCTTGATCGACCAGGCCACCACGGCCTCGACGTCGTGGCAGCAGCTGGCCAGCGGGGCACGCGGCCTGCCGGGCAACAAGTGGCCGATGGTCGAGGAAGCCAACAGCGACGCCATGAACAACCCGGGCCACTGGACGCCGCAGTCAGCCTGACGAGTGTCCGAGGGCGGGCCTAGCCGGGCACGGCCCCCAGGATCGCTTTCGCCAGGTCGTCGGGCCGGGTGAGCTGGGGCCAGTGCCCGGTGGGCACGTCGACGTAGGTCACGTCCGAGATCGCAGCCAGCTCGGGCACGTGTCCGTCCGCGACCCACTCACGCAACTGGTCGGCGGTGTACTCGGGACAGACCATCGTGACCGGGACGTCGTACCGACGCGTGTCCTTCAGATGGATGACGCCATTCATGACGCCTTCCGGCACGGGGATGGCCGCGGCGTAGAAATCGGCGAGCTCTGCTTCGGAGAAGCCGATCACGTTGTCGTCCTCCCCCTTCTCGGCCCAGTCGGGCATGGCGATCTCGCCGTCGATCGCGTCGAAGCCACCGAGCAGCTCCTCACCGTCGGATGCCGGGAACCCGCCGACGTGTACGACGCGCGCCACCCGCTCGGGTCGGGCGTCGAGCGCCAGGTGGGCGATGCCGCAACCGGCCGAGTGTCCGACGAGGAGCACCGGCCCCTCGGCGGCATCGATCGCCGCGACGACGGCGGCCACGTGGTCGTCGAGGGTGATGCCGGCGCGGTCGCTCTCCTTCGACTCCATGCCCGGCAGGGTCAGGGCGTGGGTGCGATGGCCGGCTGCCTCGAGCGTGGGTGTCACCTGGTCCCAGGTGGAGGCGTTGAGCCAGAGTCCGGGCACGAGCACGATGTCCATGGGGTTCCTCTTCGTTGGTGTGGTGGATTCAGGAGTCGAGAAGTGCGTCGAGATCGCGCTCGGCGTAGCGCCGGTGCTCCCACTCCTCGTTGAGCACGGTCAGCAGGCACTCCCGCACTGGGAACGACCTCGGCGGCGGCCAGCTCTCCCCTTCAACAGGCTCGGTTTCGGAGTCGAGCTGCTCGTCGGTGAGCTCGTCGACGATCCGTCGGACGGTGGCGGCGCGGTCGTGGCGCACCGCGAGGGCCTCGTCGAGGGTCGGCCGCACCTCGCGGTCGCGGGGGATGCCGGCCAGGTCGGGCATGCCGTCCCACGGCAGGTCGAGCGGGTGCCACGGGTTGGGGTCGCCCTCGATGGCGCGGCGTACCCACGCGTCGGTGGCGAAGGCGAGGTGGCGCAGGGTCTCGATGAACGACCACTCGCCGTCGACCTGCTCGTGAAGCCGCTCCGGGGGCAGTGCGCGGGCGCGGTCGACGGTGTCGGCCCACAGCTGCTCGAGGAGGTCCCAGGCCTCGCGGAACCCGGCCGGGTCGGTCGGCCGCATCTTCGCCCGGCCGGGCTGCTGCCTGTCCAGCTCGGCCTCGAGCAGGGGCCCCACGTCGACGCCGTTGATCACGACCCGGTCGATGTCGCCGTTGATGCGGACGTCGACCAGGTCGACCTCGTGCAGCGTGGCGCCAGTGAGGTCGACGTTGCGGATGTCGGCCTCCCGCAGGTCGACGTGGTGGAAGCGGCTGCCTCGCATCTCCACGTTCTCGAACGTCGAACCGGTCAGGTCGGCGTCCGCGAAGTGCTGCGGCGAGGAGGTCTGGGTCCGGGTTTCGCTCATGACAGGGACCGTAGACGGCATTCCGGACGTTCTGCTGCCTGTACTGGTCCTAGACTCGCCAGGTGCCCCGATCCGACGATGCGAGCCCCACCGCGCGAGCCCTGATGGCGCTGGAGCTGTTGCAGGGCAACCCGGGCGTGACGGCCGGCCAGCTCGCCGTACAGCTGGGCGTCTCCGAGCGAGCCGCCCGGAGGTACGTCGCCATCCTGCGCGAGGCGGACATCCCCATCGAGTCGGTGCGCGGGCCGTACGGCGGCTACCGGATCGGGCGCGGCCTGCGCCTGCCGCCCGTCCTCTTCTCCGCGACCGAGGCGCTGGGCCTGGTGATGGCGGTCCTCGAAGGGCACCATGCCGCGGCGGACCCGACCGAGCCGGTGGGCAGCGCGCTCGCCAAGATCCTGCGCGGCCTGCCGGAGCCGGTCGCCGCGCAGGCCGACGCCGTACGACGCGCGGCGGCAGCAACCCCCAACCGGCATCCCTCCAGGCCCGATCCCGGGACCACCGTCACCCTGGTCGAGGCCCATGCCGGGCGTCGGCAGGTGCGCATCGGCTACCGCACCGACGCCGGCCGGGAGTGGACCGTCGAGGTGGACCCGTGGGCGATCGTCGTACGCCACGGTCGCTGGTACCTCCTCTGCTTCGACCACCGTGCCCGGGCGCAGCGGGCCTACCGGATCGACCGTGTCACTGCGGTCGAGGTGCTCGACCAGACCTTCGACCCGCCGGCCGACCTCGACCCTGTCGCCGGCCTCGAGGAGCACCTCGCGGTGGGCTGGGAGTACGACGTGGAGGTCGTCGTCGACGCGTCACTCGACGAGGTGGCGACGTACCTGCCGCGCGCCATGGGACGACTGGATGTCGTCGACGAGAGGACCACCCGGATCGTCGGCACGACCAGCAACCCGGTGCTGGTCGTCGAGCGGCTCGTAGTCCTCCCGATGACCTATCGGATCGTCGGTGGTCCCGAGGTGCGCACCGCAGCGCTGCAGATCGCCGCGCGACTGGCTGGCGCTGCTACGTGATCGCGCCTTACTCCACGCCGGGCACGATGCGTAAGTCCCGCACCGCACCGCCGTCGAGGGCCACGAGAGCCTCCTGGTAGTCCGGGCTGTCATGCGCGGCTCGGGCGGCCTCGACCGACTCGAACTCGATCAGCACGGTCCGGGTCGTCTCACCGGCCTCGTAGGTCTGCTCGGGCATCCCCCGCGCGACGAACGTCCCGCCGGCGCCCGTCAGCGCCGGCCCGGCCAGCTCGGCGTACGCCGCCAGCTTGGCCTCGTCGGTGATCTCCTTGTAGATGCTGATCCAGTACGCCGTCATGGCGTCATCCTGCCATCGGGCACAATGAGCCGGTGCTCGAGCGAGAGGTCCAGGGAGATGTGGCGGCCGACGCCACGGACCACCCGTCACGGCGGGTGATCGTCCTCGCCGGGCCGTCGGGCGCCGGCAAGTCGCGGCTCGCCGAGCGCACCGGGCTCCCGGTGCTGCGGCTCGACGACTTCTACAAGGACGGCGACGACCCGACGCTCCCCCACATCCACGGCGGCTCGATCGACGGCATGGTCGACTGGGACCACCCCGACTCCTGGCTGCCCGACGATGCGATGTTCGCGATCGAGTCGCTGTGCCGTGAGGGCGTTGCCGAGGTGCCGGTCTACGACATCGCCCGCAACGGCCGCCACGGCGTGCAGAACCTCGACCTGGGCTCTGCCCGGTGCTTCATCGCCGAGGGCATCTTCGCCGCCGAGATCGTGCCGGCCTGCGCCGAACGCGGCCTGCTCGCCGCGGCGTACTGCGTGAGACAGCACCCGCTCGTCACGTTCTGGCGCCGCCTCACCCGCGACCTCCGCGAGCACCGCAAGCCGCCACTTGTGCTGCTGCGCCGCGGCCTCGCGCTGCTGCGCGACCAGCGGCGGGTGGTCGACCACGCCACTTCGCTCGGCGCCCGGCCGGTGACGGCCGAGCAGGCGTACGCCGAGATCGGCGCCCTGGTCCGATGACCTCGCCTGGCCCCGCAGCCAGCCGCGCGCTGCGTCTGCGGCTGCGCCAGCCCGACCAGCGTTCGTGCGGTGCCGCGGTGCTCGTGGTGACCGAGGTGCTAACCAACGAGGCGTACGCCGCGTGGCTGGCCAACGGCGGCGCCGACCGGTTCGAAGACGAGGTGCTCGCGATGCACCGGCGCGCCACCGGGCCGATCGACGCCGCGGGCCGCATCCAGGCGCCGTGGACCCGTCTCCTCGGCACCCCGCCCTGGGCCGTCAGCCGTCAGCTCACCGCCCGTCGCGGTCGCCCACACCAGATGCACCCGGTGCTGCCGTGGTCACGGACCCAAGCGCTCGACGAGATCCGTACGGCGGCCGTGCTCGACGCCGTACCCCTGTTCGTCGGGAGCGTGCTCCCGCGGCATGTCGTGCTGGTTCTCGACGCCGACCTCACGACGTACGACCCGGCCTCCGGGCGCACACGCACGGTCGATGCCGAGGAGTTCGCCGCCGGTCGGATCAGGGACCTCGCATGGCCGGTGCCGTGGTTCTGGGTCAGCCCGCGCTGAGTGCGGCGCCCGGCTTGATGTTCGCCGATTCGATGTCGAACACACGGATTGCCCGGGAGGTTCGTATCATTCGCGCCGATAAGAGGCGCCCGGCTTCTCAGAAGCAAGTTGTTCCCGACGTCTCGGCCGGACTTCATTGTCTGCCCCAAGGACTTTCTCCAACGACTATGTGGGAGAGCCCCGAGGCATTGTGGCGGCGGCTCAAGTTGGCCGCGAAGCCATATCTACAGCGGCTGAGCACCCCATATTGAGCGTTGGCGGCGATCCGCCTGCGTGGAACTCGCCGGTGGTGTGGAGATCCCGAGTCTGGACGTCGAGCTGAAGACCGAGGCCGTGTCGTCGGGGTATGCGTTAGGGAAGCCGGGCGCGCGGCGAATCAGCCGAAGTACGAACCGCACATCGTCCGGACGGCTGGGGGAGATCGGAACCCAAGGCCGATGTTCCCCTCGTCGCGCTGCGTCATTGTGAAGCAATGGCAGCCACCCAAGAGGAGAAGATCCCCGTGAGGACGACAACACCCAGGCAACTACGAGACACCCCAGTCGATGTGAAGCTCGTGCTCAGCGCACTGTGGATCGCCATGCTGTTCGTGTTCGCCTACGTGGACATCTTCGGCTTCTACCGCGCCGACATTCTCGATGCTGCGCTCGACGGCAAGGTGGCGACCACGGCACTCATGATCAACCAGATGTTCTTGACCGGCGCGCTGATCTACATCCTGATACCGAGTGTGATGGCCGTGCTCGCGCTCGTCCTGAGACCTCGGGTCAACCGGATGACCAACGTCGTCGTCAGCCTTCTCTACTCGCTCACCATCGTTTACTTCTGCAGGGGCGAGACGTGGGTGTACTACCTCGTAGGCAGCGCCGTCGAAGTTGTCCTGCTGCTCGCCATCGCCAGAACCGCCTGGAAATGGCCGCCACCCCAGATTGCACCCTCGCGGTCATAGGCTGGTCAAGCGGGCGCGTCTATCCGGAGCCGAAAGGCAGCTCAACGGGCCACTCCGACAGATTCGACACCCACGCACCGACACGACCGAACTGCTGCCCCACTCACCCCGCGCTGAGCGCGGCGTACTCCGGCTTGATGATCGTGTTGATGATCTCGAGGCGCTCGTCGAAGGGCAGGAACGCCGACTTCATCGCGTTGATCGTGAACCAGCGCAGGTCGTCGAGCGTGTAGCCGAACGCCTCGACCAGCGCCCACATCTCGTCGGTCATCGACGTGCCGCTCATCAGCCGGTTGTCGGTGTTGACGGTGACCCGGAAGCGCAACTTGGTCAGCAGGCCGATCGGGTGCTCGGCGATCGACGTCGCGGCGCCGGTCTGCACGTTGGAGGCCGGGCACATCTCGAGGGGGATGCGCTTGTCGCGGACGTACGACGCGAGCGCGCCGAGCGTCACGGAGCCGTCGTCGCCGACGGTGATGTCGTCGATGATCCGGACGCCGTGGCCGAGCCGGTCGGCGCCGCACCACTGGATCGCCTCCCAGATGGATGGCAGGCCGAACGCCTCACCGGCGTGGATGGTGAAGTGCGAGTTCTGGCGCTGGAGGTACTCGAACGCGTCCAGGTGACGGGTGGGAGGGAAGCCCGCCTCGGCACCCGCGATGTCGAAGCCCGCGACGCCCCGGCCGCGCCACGAGATGGCCAGCTCGGCGATCTCCATCGACCGGGCCTGGTGGCGCATGGCCGTGAGCAGCTGGCGGACCACGATCCGGCCCCCGGCAGCAGCAACGCCCTCGTCGAAGCCCTCCTGGACGGCGGCGACCACCTCGTCGAGGGTCAGCCCGCCTTCGACGTGCTGCTCGGGGGCGTAGCGCACTTCGGCGTACACGACGCCGTCGGCGACCAGGTCCTCGACGCACTCGCGGGCGACGCGGGCGATGGCCGGGCCGTTCTGCATGACCGCGACCGTGTGGTCGAACGTCTCGAGGTAGCGCACCAGGCTGCCGCTGTCGGCGGCCTCCTCGAACCAGCGCCCGAGGTCGTCGGCGTCGTCGGCCGGCAGCTCGTGGCCGGCGTCGACGGCGAGGTCGAGGATCGTCTGCGGGCGCAGCCCGCCGTCGAGGTGGTCGTGCAGGAGGACCTTGGGTGCCGCAAGGACCTGGTCGCGGGTGGGGCTCGTCATGCCTGCCATCCAATCATCTGGCTGGTTTGGCCAGCAGACCGCGCAGCGCCTCGACGGTCACGTCCGGCGCCTGGCTGTGCACCCAGTGGCCGACGCCCTTGACAGTGACCAGCCGCACGCCCGGGAAGTAGGCCCGCATCTGCTCGGCATCGTCGGTCTCGATGTACTCCGAGTCGCCACCCGCCAGCCACAGCACCGGACCGTCGTACGGCGGCAGCCCGGCCGCCGCGGCCGGGAAGTCGGCGATCAGCGAATGGTGACCTCGCGCCGAGTCGGCCGCGAAGAGGTCGACGTTGGACTGCCAACGCCACTGGTCTCCCTCGCGGCGCAGGTTCTGCAGCAGGAAGGCCCGCACACCGGGGTCGGGGTCGACGTCGTCGAACCTCGCCTCGGCGTCGGCGCGGTCGCCCAGCTCGTCGAGCGGCAGCGCCTGCATGGCGTTGATGTAGCCGTCGAAGCGCGACAGGTCGCCGTAGTCCTTGGGTGCGATGTCGACGACAGCCAGCCGCTCGACGAGGTCTGGGTGGGCCAGCGCCAGCACCATCGCGACCTTGCCGCCGAGGGAGTGACCGACCACGGTCCAGCGGTCGACGCCGCCCGTCTCGCGCAGCTGGGCTGCGACCCGGTCGGCGTACGCCTCGAACGAGAACTCCGTGGTCCACGGCGAGCGGCCGTGGTCGGGCAGGTCGACCAGCAGCGCGCGTGCTCCGCCGCCGTCGGGGCCGACGAGTGCCTTCGCGATCTGGGTCCAGTTGCGGCCCTGTCCGAACAGGCCGTGCAGGAACGCTATGCGCGGACCGGACGAACCCAGCGACATGGTGTGCAGCCGGGATTCGGTAGGTTCGGAGCCGGACGTCATGGCGTCATCCTCGCAGCGTCATTCTCAGCCGGCCAACGGGAGTTCTCATGCGCGTGTTCACCAGTCTCGACGAGCTCGAGGCCGCCACCGGTGAGTCCCTCGGCAGCAGCGACTGGCTCACCATCGACCAGCAACGGATCGACACCTTCGCCGAGGCGACGGGCGACCACCAGTGGATCCACGTCGACGTCGAGCGCTCGAAGGACGGGCCGTTCGGCGGCACCGTCGCCCACGGCTACCTCACTCTGTCGCTGCTCCCGATGCTCGGCCAACAGGTCTTCTCCCTCGACACCCCGGGCGCCAAGCTCAACTACGGCGTCAACAAGGTCCGCTTCCCGAACCCGGTGCTCGTCGGCTCGCGGGTGCGCGCGCACGCCGAGCTCGGCGGGGTCGTCGACGTACCCGCCGGCAAGCAGATGACGCTCAAGTGGTCGATCGAGATCGAGGGCGTCGCCAAGCCCGCCTGCGTCGCCGAGACCGTCGTCCTGCTGCTCACCTGAGCATGCGCTTCGTCGTGTACGGCGCGGGCGCTGTCGGCGGGGTCCTCGGTGCGCGGCTCGCGCTCGCGTCGTACGACGTGGCGCTGGTCGCCCGCGGCGCGCACCTCGACGCGATCCTGGCCGACGGCCTGACGCTGCGCTCGGTCGACGGCGACCAGGTGGTGCGCCTGCCAGCGGCCGACACCGTCGCCGACCTCTCACCCTCGGCCGACACCGTCGTGCTGCTGACTGTGAAGGGCCACCAGACCGCTGCCGCCCTCGACGACCTTGTCGCACACGTGCCCCAGGACGCCACCATCGTGTGCGTACAGAACGGCGTGGCCAACGAGGCCGCCTGCCTGCGACGGTTCCCGCACGTGCTGGCCGTCACGGTGATGATGCCGACGACCCACCTCGACCCGGGCGTGGTCGTGCAGAACAGCTCACCGGTGCCCGGGATCCTCGACCTCGGCCGCTTCCCCACCGGTCGCAACGAGCGCTGCGAGCTGGTCTCGGCGGCGTTCCGGGCGGCCGGCTTCGAGTCGGTCGTGCGCGACGACGCGATGGCCTGGAAGCACCGCAAGCTCCTGATGAACCTCGGCAACGCTGCTCAGGCGTGCTTCGAACCCGGCGACGACCGCAACGCCGTGGTCACGCTGATGCGCGAGGAGGGCGAGCGAGTGCTGGCAGCTGCGGGCACCCCGGTGACGAGCGAGGCCGACGAAGAGGTACGCCGCGGCTCGCTGCTCACCGCAGGCCCGGTCGGCAGCCGCTCCGGTGGCTCGACGTGGCAGAGCCTCGCCCGCGGCCAGGGCACCGTCGAGACCGACTACCTCAACGGCGAGATCGCCCTGCTCGGCCGCCTCCACGGCGTACCAACCCCCGCCAACGACCTGATCCGCGTCGTGATGGCCGAGCAGGTACGCGGCGGCGCGACGCCCAGCACCTTGCCCGCCGCCGGCCTGCTCACCCGACTGTAACGCTCGTTGGTCGAATGCCTCGCGAGGAACGGGCGAGGTGTCGAGACCTCGACGACGCCAGACTATGAGCCAAGGCGCAGGTCGAGCTCACGCTCGAGGTGCCGCCGCAGCGCGGTCTCGAGATCCTGCGGCCACGGTTCGCCGGTTCTCTCGCTGAGCTCTCGCGCCAGCGGGAGGAAGCCCTCGGCACCCGCCAGGTGCACAGCCAGGATCGACTCCCGGGTCGCCTCGATCGGCGGCAGTCTGCGCAACAGCTCGAGGTGCTCGTTGCGCAGCACTCCGCGCAGCTTCAACGCGCCGCCACGATCCGGCACGCAGGCGTCCTCCAGCATCAGCTGGATGAGCAGCCCGCGGAGCAGTCCCGACCCGGATGCACCGATCTCGAGCTCGTCGCGGCCCAGGACGACCGGGAGCAGCCCGAGCACCCGGAGGAACTCCCGAGCCAGTGCGCCGACGCGGTGACCTGACGGCGGGATGGGCCGAGCCTGCCCGGTCATCGACGACTGCAGGTCGTCTCGGTCGAACAGGACCTTCACGGACGAGGCTGCACGTTCAACAAGATCACCGGGCGGCACCACCGACACGTCGAACCGCACCCAGTCCTCGGTTACGTGGTTGAGCACGACCATCTCTCCGAGCTCGATGCGTTGCTGCAGGACCACGGGGATCCTGGCCGCTATCGCTTCGTCCCAGTCGACCAGCCACGTCTCGCGATCACCGAGATCGACGACGACCAGGACATCGAGGTCGCTGAGCTCATCCCCAGCCCCGCGACCGAGGCTGCCC
This sequence comes from Nocardioides sp. InS609-2, assembly GCF_023208195.1. Taxonomy (NCBI): domain Bacteria; kingdom Bacillati; phylum Actinomycetota; class Actinomycetes; order Propionibacteriales; family Nocardioidaceae; genus Nocardioides; species Nocardioides sp. InS609-2. The sequence continues at coordinate 1,640,941 of NZ_CP060034.1, forward strand.
ACGAGCCAGGCGCCGCGGACTCGCGGGTCTCGCTCGAGGATCTCCGTCAGCGCCCGGAGGCAGTCATCCCTAGTCATGTACAACCGATAAGCGTCAGGAGATGCGGTCGAGGATCAGGGCCGTCGACTCGTAGGTCGCCCCGTCAGCGACGTCGTAGCCACCCTCAAGCGACGCCAGCGCGCGCTCGAAGCGGTCGGGCTCGTCGGTCAGCAGCGTGAACAGCGCCTCACCTTCACGCACGGTGTCACCCGGGCGCGCGTGCCAGACCACACCGGCACCCGCCTGCACGGGGTCCTCCTTGCGCGCCCGACCGGCACCCAGCCGCCACGCGGCCAGGCCGACGGCCATCGCGTCGAGACGGGTGAGCACACCGGAAGCCGGGGCCGTCACGACGTGCGACTCGCGTGCCGTCGGCAGCTCGGCCTCGGGGTCGCCGCCCTGGGCGCGGATCATCGACTTCCAGGAGTCCATCGCCCGGCCCGACGCCAGCACCTCGGCCGGGTCGACGTCGGTGACGCCCGCGCCGGCCAGCATTTCGGTGGCCAGCGCGACGGTCAGCTCGACCACGTCGGCGGGACCACCACCGGCCAGCACCTCGACCGACTCGGCGACCTCGATCGCGTTGCCGGCGGTCAGGCCGAGCGGCGTGGCCATGTCGGTGAGCAGAGCGACGGTCTGCACGCCGGCACCCTTGCCGAGCTCGACCATCGTCGAGGCCAGCTCGCGGGCCCGGTCGAGGTCCTTCATGAACGCACCCGAGCCGACCTTCACGTCGAGCACCAGCGCACCGGTGCCCTCGGCGATCTTCTTCGACATGATCGACGACGCGATCAGCGGGATCGCCTCGACCGTGCCGGTCACGTCCCGCAGCGCGTAGAGCAACTTGTCGGCCGGAGCCAGCCCGTCGCCGGCCGCACAGATCACCGCACCCACCGACTCGAGCTGCGCGAACATCTCGTCGTTGGACAGCGCAGCACGCCAGCCCGGGATCGACTCCAGCTTGTCGAGCGTGCCGCCGGTGTGGCCCAGCCCCCGCCCGGAGAGCTGCGGCACGGCCACGCCGCACGCCGCCACGAGCGGCGCCAGCGGAAGCGTGATCTTGTCGCCCACTCCACCGGTCGAGTGCTTGTCGGCGGTTGGCCGCGAGAGCGACGAGAAGTCCATCCGCTCCCCCGACGCGATCATCGCGGCGGTCCAGGTGGCGATCTCGCGACGGTTCATCCCGTTGAGCAGGATCGCCATCGCCAGTGCCGACATCTGCTCGTCGGCGACCTCGCCGCGCGTGTAGGCGTCGATCACCCAGTCGATCTGGCTGTCGCTCAGCTCGGCCTTGTCACGCTTGACACTGATCACCTCGACGGCGTCATGGGCTGCCACTAGTTGCTCACACTTCCTTCAGATAGTCGGGCCCGAACGCATCGGGCAACACCTCGGCCATGCTGCGCACACCCGACACGGTCATCAGCTGCAGGTCGCGCGCACCGTGCTCGACGAGGAGCTGCCGGCAACGACCGCACGGCATGATCACCTCGCCCGCCCCGTTGACGCAGATGAAGTGGGTCAACCGCCCACCGCCGGTCGCATGGAGCTGCGAGACGAGCCCGCACTCGGCGCACAGGGTCACGCCGTACGCCGCGTTCTCGACGTTGCAGCCCACCAGCAGCCGGCCGTCGTCGGCCAGCGCCGCGGCACCCACATGGAACTTGCTGTACGGCGCGTAGGCGCGCGCCGAGATCTCGGTCGCGGCCTCGCGCAACGCGTCCCAGTCGACGTCCGCCATCTCAGCTCTTCACGTAGGGCTCGCCGTCGGCCGCCGGCGGGCGGACCCGGCCCACGAACCCTGCCACGGCGATGATCGTCGCGAGGTACGGCGACGCGCGCAGCAGCTCCGGCGGGATCTTGCCGAGGAAAGACAGCTGCGTCTGGAGCGTCCAGACGAACCCGAAGAACAACGCCGACAGCGACGCGTAGACCGGGTGCCAGCGACCCATGATGACCGCGGCGAGCGCGATGAAGCCGTTGCCGGCCGAGGCGTTGTTGTCGAACGATCCGGTCGAGCCGACGGTGAAGTAGGCACCACCGAGACCGGCGAACACGCCACCGAACAGGACGGCCTGCCAGCGGATGCGGTTGACCCTGATGCCGACGGTGTCGGCGGCCTTCGGGTGCTCGCCCACCGACCGCACGCGCAGGCCCCACCGGGTCTGGAAGAGCAGGAAGCTCACCAGCCCGACCGAGATGTACATCAGGTAGACCAGCAGTGTCTGGTTGAACAAGGCCGGCCCGACGATCGGGATCGAGGAGAGGCCCGGGATCTCGATCGGCGCGAGGATCAACGGCTCGTTGAGGTATTCCTTGAGGTCATTGGGGATCTGGCTCAGCAAGAAGCTGGTCAGACCTGTCGCCAGCGCGATCAGCACGACGCCTAGCACGACCTGGTTGACGTGGTAGCGCATTGCGAAGACCGCCAGCAGGGCAGCCATCCCGACGCCGGCGAGGATCCCGCCGACGAGGCCCATCTCGGCACTGAAGAAGGCGCTCGAGAAGACCGAGGCGAAGAACGCCGCGGTGAGGAACTGGCCCTCGATCGCGATATTGATGACACCCGCTCGCTCACACATGCAGCCGGCGAGGGCACCGAAGATCAGCGGCGTCGCCAGCTTGATGGTGCCCGGCATCGGGTTGGCGAAGACGAAGTTGCCGGCGCCGGTCTGGTCGGCGTACTGCCAGGCGATGAACCCGCCGAAGAACGCGATGCCGACCGTGATGCCGGCCACCACGCCCCAGACGCCGCGCGGGATCTTGTTCAGCGCCGCGAGGACCATCCACACCAGGACGACGACGAGGCCACCCCACGCGACGTTCTGGCCGTTGATCTCGCTGCCGGTGTTGTCCTTGGTGCGTGCGCCGAGGAGGTACTTGATCGTGGGGTCGTTGATGTCGAGCGCGAACCACAGCAGCAGCGCGGCGATGATCGCGAAGACCACGACCAGCTTGATCTGCCGGCGTACGTCGGCCCGGTCGCGGACGTCGACGATGTCGTCCTGACTGATGACTGCGGTGCTCATCGAGCTGCTCCGTTCACTTGCAGGTCGAGCGGAAGCTCGCGGTCGCGAGCCGGCTGCGGGCCGCCCCGCTCTCTCGCTGCGCTCACGAGCCCCATCCCTTCGCCATGACCGCCGACCCGTCGTCGACCTTCTTCATCCGGGCGATGCCCTGGACTAGCGCCGGCGCGGCCACGAACAGCACGATGAGTGCCTGCAGAACCTCGGTGAGCTCCTTCGGCGTTGAGGCGGCGCTGGCCTGCATGGCCACGCCGCCGACGCTCAATGCGCCGAACAGCAGTCCGGCGAGCACGGTGCCGAGCGGGGTGGCCCGACCGAGCAGCGCGACGGTGATCGCGTCGAAGCCGATGGTGCCGGCCATCGTCGGGCTCAGCGAGTCCTGGTGGCCCAGGACACCCATCGTCGCGGCGAGGCCGGCGAGGCCACCGGCGATCACCATGGCCGCGGTGTAGACGTTGGCCACGTTCATGCCGGCGGTGCGCGAGGCATCGGCGTTGGCGCCGACCGCGCGGAGCTCGAAGCCGAGCTTGCTGCGGTCGAGGATCCACCACACGAGGATCGCTGCGAGGAACGCGACGATGACGCCGAGGTGGAAGTTGCCGATCTCGGGGAACGTGGCCGAGCTGTTCGGCGGCGGCGACAGGGTGTTGTCACTGTTGGGACGCTGGAAGGCGTTCTTGCTCAGCGCGTAGAGCAGCAGCGCCCCGCCGAGATAGTTGAGCATGATCGTGGTGATGACCTCGTGCGCACCGGTGCGGGCCTTGAGAACACCAGCGATCGCGCCCCAGAAGGCACCGCCGGCGATGCCCGCGACCAGTGCCACCAGCAGGTGGATGCCCGGCGGGAGGTCCCAGGAGAAACCGACATAGCCGGCCGCGAGAGCGCCGACCAGCAGCTGGCCCTGGGCGCCGATGTTGAAAAGGCCGGCACGGAACGCCAGCGTCACGCCGAGGCCGGCACAGATCAGCGGAGCCGACCGCACCAGCGTGGTGCCGATGGCTCCTGGACTGCCGACCGACCCGTGCACGAGCGCGGCGTACGACGACCAGATGGCGCTGCCGGCCTCGCGGAAGAAGTCCTGGGGGTAGGAGAAGATGTAGGGCATCGTCTCGAGCACGTCGCGCGAGCTGAAGACGATGAGCAGCGCGCCGATGACCAGCGCCATCGCGACGGCCACCAGTGTCGTGGTCACCGAAGGCAGCCAGCTCGCGCCGGGTCGCGCGCTCCGGGCCTCGACCGGCTTCTCGTCGGCCTTGCCGGCACCCGGCTTCGGCGCGGGTGTCTTCTCGTCGCTCATGCGGTCACCGACTCGTCGGCGTCGTGGGCTCCGGCCATCATCAGGCCAATGTCCTCTCGTGCGATGTCCGGCGAGACGGTGCCGACGATCCGGCCGTCGAACATGACGGCGATCCGGTCGGAGAGCGCGAAGATCTCGTCGAGCTCGGTCGACACGATGATCACCGCCGTGCCCTTGTCACGCTCGGAGATGATCCGTTTGTGGATGAACTCGATCGAGCCGACGTCGACACCGCGGGTCGGCTGTGAGGCGATCAGCACCTTGAGGGGACGCGAGAACTCCCGCGCCACAACGACCTTCTGCTGGTTGCCGCCCGACAGCGACGCGACCGGCGCCTCCATCGACTCGGTGCGGATGTCGAACTCCTCGATGCGGTGCTTGGCGTTCTTCTCGATCTCGTCGAGACGCAGCGCCGGGCCGCGCGAGAACTCGTCGTTGCGGTAGAGGTCGAGCACGAGGTTCTCGCGCACGCTGAACGGGCCGACGTACCCGTCGTGGGAGCGGTCCTCGGGGATGTAGCCGATGCCTTCCTCGAGGCTCTGCCGCGGGCCGTGCTTGCTGATGTTCTTGCCGGCCAGCTCGATGACTCCGGCGTCGGGCCTCATGACGCCGAGGAGCGACTTGATGAGCTCGGTCTGGCCGTTGCCCTGCACGCCGGCGATGCCGAGCACCTCGCCCGCGCGTGCCTCGAACGACACGTCCTTGACGACCTGCACTCCGCGCGCGTCGACGACCGTGAGGCCCGAGGCGGAGAATACGACGTCGCCCGGCTTGGCCTCAGGCTTGTCGACCTTGAGCTTGACCTCGCGGCCGACCATCATCTCGGCCAGCTCGGCCTCGGAGGTCGACGGCGGCGCGGTGCCGACGACCTTGCCGCGCCGGATGACGCTGATCTTGTCGCCGACCGCCTTCACCTCGCGCAGCTTGTGGGTGATGAAGATGATCGAGGTGCCGGTCTTCTTGAGCTCACGCATGATCTCCATGAGCTCGTCGATCTCCTGCGGTGTGAGCACCGCGGTGGGCTCGTCGAGGATCAGTACCTTCGCGTCGTTGGCCAGCGCCTTGATGATCTCGACCCGCTGCTGCACGCCGACGGGGATCTCCTCGACGAGCGCCTGGGGATCGACGGCAAGGTTGTACCTACGGGAGAGATCGGTGACCAGGCCGGCGGCCGCACCACGGTTGAGTACGCCGAGGGCGCGGGTCTGCTCGCGGCCCAGCATGACGTTCTCGGCCACCGTGAAGACCGGGACCAGCATGAAGTGCTGGTGGACCATGCCGATGCCCGCGGCGATCGCGTCGCCGGGCGAGGTGAAGGTGACCGGTTCTCCGTCGACGAGGATCTCGCCCTCGGACGGGTCGAGCAGCCCGTAGAGCATGTTCATCAACGTGGACTTGCCTGCACCGTTCTCGCCGAGCAGGCAGTGGATCTCGCCGGGCTCGATGGTGAGGTCGATGTGGTCGTTGGCCGTGAACGAACCGAACCGCTTGGTCAGGCCGCGGATCTCGAGGTGCATGGCTCCCCTGAGGAATTGCTTTGGGTGAGGACTGGTAGCGAGCGGATCACCGACTGGATCCCTGGCGTGAGACTGAGAGTCTGAGACTAGGGTCCGAGAGCAGGACGCGAAAGCCGGGACGGGGAACATTCCCCGTCCCGGCCTTCACCGGTTCGTCCGATGGTCAGGCTGCGGTCAGCCGACCTTGAGTGAGCCGTCGACGATCTGTGCCTTCAGGTCCTCGATCTGCGACTTCACGTCGTCGGAGATGTCGCCCTCGGCCTCGTGGAACGGGGCCAGACCGACGCCCTCGTTCTCGAGCGTCCCGTTGAACAGCTCGCTGTTGAAGTCGCCGTCGACGGAGGCCTTGATGGACTCCTCGACAGCGACGTCCATGCCCTTGACGACCGAGGTCAGGAGCACGTCGCAGTACTCGGCGGCGGACTCGCAGCCGTCGGTGTCGACCCAGATGCCCTTGACGCCGGCGTCCTTGACGGCCTGGAGGCCACCGAGGCCGGCCGGACCGGCCACCGGCATGATCACGTCGGCGCCCTGCTGGATCATGCCTTCAGCGATCGACTGGCCCTTGGACTTGTCGTCGAAGCCGCCGACGAACGTGCCGTCCTTGCCGTCCCAACCGACGACCTCGACTGCGCCGTCGTTGTCCTCGTTGAACTTCTCGACACCCTGCTTGAAACCCTCCATGAAGATGGAGACGGTCGGGATGTTGAGGCCACCGAAGGTGCCCACCACGCCCGACTCGGACTGTGCAGCGGCCAGGTAGCCCGCGAGGTACGCCGGCTGGGCGGTGTCGAACACGAGACCCTTGAGGTTGTCGCTCGGCTTCTCGTAGGCGTAGTCGACGATCGAGAAGTCGATCTCCGGGTTGGCCTTGGCGGCCGCCTCGGTGGCGTCACCGAGGAGGAAGCCGACCGTGGTGATCGAGTTGCAACCCTGGGCAACGAGCGCGTCGATGTTGTCGGCGTACTCGGAGTCGGAGTTGGACTCCACCTCGCCGGTCTCGACACCCAGGTCGGTCTTCGCGTTGAGCAGACCGTTGTAGGAGGTCTGGTTGAACGACTTGTCGTCGAAGCCGCCGGAGTCGGACACCATGCAGGCCTTGAAGTCAACGCTCTCTGCCGGGGCTGACGTGCTCTCGGCCGCCGACGGGCTTTCGTTGTCCGAAGCCTCGTCGGACGGACGATCGCCACATCCGGCGAGGGTGAGTGCAGCGATGCTGATCACGGCTGCGATACGGGCCGTCTTCTTCACGGCGCCTCCTGATCTCTGTGCTTAGTGAGAGCGCCACCGCGGCGCACGTCGCGCCAATCTAATACCCCGTAACCCCGATCGCGTAGCACCACGGCCAACCGTTATCTCACAGTGACCCGCCGGTTCGGCGTCAGCGCGTCAGAGCCAGCACGGCTGCCTCGGCGAGCACGCGGGCGCCGATCGCCGTCGCGCCTTCGTCGACGCGCAGGTTGCCCTGGTGCAGGTCGTAGGTCGGACCTCCCGGCGTGCGGGTGCCTAGCCGGCCCATCGCACCGGGCACGCGGTCCAGGTACCAGCCGAAGTCCTCGCCGCCGAGGCTCTGGGTCGTGGAGACGTGGCCCCGCGACCCCAGCACCGACTCGACAGCGGTCGCCAGCACCTTGGTCGGGTGCGGTCCGTTGACCACGGGCGGCACGCCGCGCTGGTAGGTGGTCTCCGCCACGACGCCGTACGGCGCGACGATCTGGCCGATCAGGGTGCGGACGATGTGCTCGGCATCGGCCCAGGCGACCGCGTCGAGCATCCGGACGGTGCCGGCAACCTCGCCGGTGCCGGGGATGACGTTGTGGGCGGACCCGGCACGCACCCGGCCCCACACCACGCTGACGCCGGCGCGCGGGTCGAGCCGGCGGGACAGGATCGCGGGCAGCTCGGTGATGACCTTGCCGAGGGCGAACGTGAGGTCCTCGGTCAGGTGCGGCCGGGAGGTGTGGCCGCCCTTGCCGGAGAGCCGCACCGAGAGCGCGTCGGCGGCCCCGGTGAGCGGCCCGACCCGGAGGCCGACCTGGCCGACGTCGAGCGTCGGATCGCAGTGCAGGCCGAAGATGTGGTCGACGTCGTCGAGGCCGCCCGAGTTCATCACGTGCAGCGCGCCGCCGGGCATGACCTCCTCGGCGGGCTGGAAGAGCAGACGCACACGTCCGGACAGCAGCCCGGCGCGGCCCACCTCTGCCAGCGCCAGACCGGCCCCCACCAGGCCGGCAGTGTGTACGTCGTGGCCACAGGCGTGCGCGGCCCCGGGCACGGTGCTCGCCCACGGGTCGGTGGTGAGGTCGTCGACCGGCAGCGCGTCAAGGTCGGCGCGCAGTGCGACCAGCCCGTCACCGGAGCCGAGGTCGGCGATCACGCCGCCGCCGTCGAGTCGTCGTACGTCCCAGCCGGTGCCCTCGAGGTGCGAGACGACCTGGTCGCAGGTGCGATCCTCGCCCCACGACAGCTCGGGGTGGGCGTGGAGGTCGCGGCGCAGCCCGTTCAGCTGGTCGGTGTACTTGTCGACGAGCTCGGCGATGACGCGCGCGGCGTCGCGGGGCTGAACTGAAGGGGCGGACATTGCTCTCTAGGTTAGAGCCCCCGCCCTCCCAGCGGACGAGGAGCACGCAGACCGGACTTCGGGCTCGTGCCGCTGTGGCTCCATGTAACGCGGAGTTAGGTCAACTGGGATCCCGGTCTGCGGGGGTCCCAGTGTCCCTAACTCCGCGTTACATGAGAGAGAGGCGAGGCCACACCGTGTTTCATGGGCCCGCGGACCTGACCGAGGGGACGCCAGTCGAACATGGCTGCAGCGAGACCGATGTCCGCCACAGTCCCGACGGGACGGCGTACGCGAAGACGGCCCGCGCAGACCACGCCGCATTCGAGCTCCTCTACGAACGTGACCGTCTGGGGTGGCTGACCGCCGTCGACTTGCCCGCTCCGCGGGTGCTGGACTGGCTTGACGGCGAGAGGCCGACGCTCGTGACCAGTGCGGTGCCGGGCGTTCCGGTCTGCGACGTTCCGCCCGACGCGACCTTCAGCGGTGTCGAGGCGTTGCGTGACGCGATCTGACGGCTGCATGCGCTCGACCCCGACGACTGTCCCTTCGACCGAAGGCTCGCGACGACGATCACCGCTGCCCGGTCCCACGTGGAGGCCGGGCTCGTCGATGAGGACGACTTCGACGACGTACGGCGCGGCCGCACCGCCACCGACCTGCTGACCGAGCTGCTCGCCTCGACCGACGAGATGGCTAGACGCGAAGCCGGCGACCTGGTCGTGTGCCACGGAGACGTATGCCTCCCGAACGTCCTGGTTGATCCGGCGACGTACCTCGTCACCGGGATCATCGACGTCGGCCGGCTCGGCGTAGCCGACACACACCAGGACCTGGCGCCAGTCACCCGGAGTCTCGAGGCGCCCATCAACCCCGCATTCGGACCGGACCGTGCCGCAGCATTCCTGGGCAACCACCAGCGGGCCGACCGGGTCGACCCGGAGCGGATCGGGTTCTACCGGCTCCTCGACGAGTTCTTCCAGGCCGCCTAGCGCTCGTCGTACGCCGCGAGGATCAGGTCGGCGGCCGCGGGTGCGGCGAGCTCGCCGGAGAGCACGGCGGCGCGGACCTCCTGGCGCACCCGCGCGACTCCGGCGGAGCGCCGGAGGCGTTGGTCGAGCTCGTCGCGGACCAGCGCCCAGGTGAAGTCCAGCTGCTGCTCGGCTCGCTTGGTCGCGAGCCCGTCGAGGGTCAGGTGCTCGCGGTGGCCGAGCACCCGCTGCCACACGTCTTCGACACCGGTGCCGGTGAGTCCGGAGCAGGTGACGACCGGCGGGGCCCACTCCCCCTTGCCGTGCACGAGGCGCAACGCACCGGCCAGCTCGCGCGCGGCGGACCGAGCCTCGCCCTCACGGTCGCCATCAGCCTTGTTGACCGCGATGACGTCGGCGATCTCGAGGATGCCCTTCTTGATGCCCTGCAGCTGGTCGCCGGTGCGGGCCAGGGTGAGGAAGAGGAACGTGTCGACCATGCCGGCGACGGTGACTTCCGACTGGCCGACGCCGACGGTCTCGACCAGCACCACGTCGTACGACGCCGCCTCGAGCACCGCCATCGCCTGCGCCGTGGCCCGGGCCACTCCCCCGAGTGTGCCCGCGGCGGGCGAGGGCCGGATGAACGCGTCGGGGTCGACGGCGAGCCTGGCCATCCGCGTCTTGTCGCCGAGCACGGAGCCGCCCGTGCGCACGCTCGAGGGGTCGACCGCGAGCACGCCGACCCGATGCCCCTGTGAGGTCAGGTGGGTGCCGAGGGCCTCGATGAACGTCGACTTGCCGACGCCGGGGACGCCGGAGATGCCGACGCGGATGCACGACGGAGTGGAGGACCCGAGCGACGCCAGCAGCTCACGCGCCAGCACCCGGTGCTCGACCTTCGACGACTCCACCAGCGTGATCGCGCGCGAGACCGCAGCCCGGTTGCGCTCACGCACTCCCGCGGCGAGCTCGGCAGGATCGACCTGGGGACGCGCCATCACTCGTGGGTCGACAGCTTCGCCAGCAGGTCGAGCGCCGAGTCGGCGATGACCGTGCCGGGCAGGAACACCGCGGCGGCGCCCATCTCCTTGAGCGTCTCCACGTCGTCGGGCGGGATCACCCCGCCGATGACGACCATGATGTCGGGCCGGCCCTGGTCGGCGAGCGCCTGCTTGAGAGCGGGCAGCAGGGTCAGGTGACCAGCAGCAAGGCTGGAGACACCGACGATGTGCACGTCGGCGTCGATCGCCTGCTGGGCGACCTCCTCGGGCGTCGAGAAGAGCGGCCCGACGTCGACGTCGAAGCCGAGGTCGGCGAACGCCGTCACTACGACCTTCTGCCCGCGGTCGTGGCCGTCCTGACCCATCTTCGCGACCAGGATGCGAGGGCGACGGCCCTCCTCCTCCTCGAACTTCTCGGTCGCGTCGAGCACTTCCTGGACGCGCGGGTGGCCGACGCCGGAGCGGGACTCGTCGCGGTACACGCCGCTGATCGTACGGATCGTGGCCTGGTGGCGGCCGTAGACCTTCTCGAGGGCGTCGGAGATCTCACCGACCGTCGCCTTCACCCGGGCCGCGTCGACGGCGAGCGCGAGCAGGTTGCCGTCGAGGCTGCCCTTGCTCGCCCCGCGGTCGGCGGAGTTGGTCAGCGCCTCGAGCGTGCGTCGTACGTCGTCGTCGTCGCGCTCGGCGCGCAGCCTCTCCAGCTTGGCGATCTGTTGGCGGTAGACGTCGTCGTTGTCGACCCGGAGCACGTCGAGCTTGTCCTCGGTGGCGAGGCGGTAGGTGTTGATGCCGATGACGGCCTGTGCGCCGGAGTCGATGCGCGCCTGGGTGCGGGCGGCAGCCTCCTCGATGCGCATCTTCGGGATGCCCTGCTCGATGGCCTTCGCCATGCCGCCGGCCTCCTCGGCCTCGACGATGTGCGCCCACGCACGCTCGGCGAGGTCGTGGGTGAGCCTCTCGACGTAATAGCTGCCAGCCCACGGATCGATGATCTCGGTGGTGCGGCTCTCCTGCTGGAGGAGCAGCTGGGTGTTGCGGGCGATGCGCGCGCTGAAGTCGGTGGGCAGCGCGATCGCCTCGTCGAGGGCGTTGGTGTGCAGGCTCTGGGTGTGGCCCTGGGTGGCGGCCATCGCCTCGATGCAGGTGCGTTGCACGTTGTTGAAGACGTCCTGCGCGGTGAGCGACCAGCCGCTGGTCTGGCAGTGCGTGCGCAGGCTCAGCGACTTGGGGTTCTGCGGGTTGAACTCACGCACCAGCCGGGCCCACAACGCCCGGGCCGCGCGCATCTTCGCGACCTCCATGAAGAAGTTCATGCCGACCGCCCAGAAGAAGCTCAGCCGGGGCGCGAAGTGGTCGATGTCGAGGCCCGCGTCGAGGCCGGCCCGGAGGTACTCGACGCCGTCGGCCAGCGTGTAGGCGAGCTCGAGATCGGCCGTCGCTCCTGCCTCCTGGATGTGATAGCCGGAGATGGAGTTGAAGCGCGGCATCTTCTCGGCGGTGAACGAGAAGATGTCGCTGATGATGCGCATGCTCGGCAGCGGCGGGTAGATGTAGGTGTTGCGGACCATGAACTCCTTGAGGATGTCGTTCTGGATCGTCCCCATGAGCTGTTGCGGCTTCACCCCCTGCTCCTCGGCCGCGGCGATGTAGAGCGCCATCACCGGGAGCACGGCGCCGTTCATGGTCATCGACACCGACATCTCGTCGAGGGGGATGCCGTCGAAGAGGGTCCGGGTGTCATAGATCGAGTCGATGGCCACGCCGGCCATGCCGACGTCGCCGCGCACCCGCGGGTGGTCTGAGTCGTAGCCGCGGTGCGTGGCCAGGTCGAACGCGACACTGAGCCCCTTCTGGCCGGCCGCGAGGTTGCGCCGGTAGAACGCGTTGGACTCCTCGGCCGTCGAGAAACCGGCGTACTGCCGGATCGTCCACGGCTGGGTCGTGTACATCGTCGGGTAGGGCCCGCGCAGGAACGGGCTCAGCCCGGGCCAGGTGTCCAGCGCGTCGAGGCCCTCGAGGTGCTCGGGGCCGTAGACCGGGAGGATGTCGATGCCCTCGGGAGCCGCCCAGGCGTTGTTCTCGTCGGTCGAGTAGGGAGCGCCAGCGACCGTATCGAGACCCTCGCTCTCCAGCGGCTGGTCAGCGAAGCTCTTCGGGATGCTCATGCCAGCTTCTCCCTCGTTGTCGCCAGGAACGTCAGCGCATCGACGCCGACCGCACACGAGTCGTCGGCGCCGACGTCGCCCTTGCCCGCGAGGATGACCCAGGCAGCACCCGCGTCACGCAAGGCCCGCACGGCCTGCGCGCCCCACTCGGAGTACGCCGCGTCGGTGCCCGCAAGACAGGCGACCTGCTGGCCGTCGTACGCCGCGATGAGGTCGTCGACACCGGTGGTGGCCCCCGCCGGCTCGGCGGTCACCCCACCGGCCGCGAAGAGGTTGGCGGCGAACGTCGCCCGCGCGGTGTGCTGGGCGACGGTGCCCATCGTGGCGAGGAAGACCGGGCGATCGGCCGGTCGGCCGCGCAGGTCCTCGAAGGCGGCGCCGTAGCGTCGTACGTCGTGAGGGGTGGGGTACGCCGAACGTTCGGGCAGCTTCTCGCCGAGGTTGGGGAATTCGCTGAGCCCGGTGATCGGGCGGGTCCGGTGGGCGATCTGGTCGTCGCGCTCGGCGACGACCGCGGCGATGCGGGCGTCGAGGGCATCGAGCCCGTCGGCCTCGATGCGGCCGAGCTCGGCCCAGGCGGCGTGGGCGAGGTCGTCGGTCAGCTTCTCGACCGCGTAGGCGCCGCCCGCCGGGTCGGCGACGTGGGCGACGTGTGACTCGCTGATCAGCAGGCTGGAGGTGTTGCGGGCGACGCGGCGGCCGAGCGCGTCGGGCACCCCGAGCGGGGAGTCGAAGGGCAGCACGGTTACCGAGTCGGCCCCGGCGACCCCTGCGGCGAAGGACGCCACCGTGGTGCGCAGCATGTTCACCCACGGGTCGAACGCGCTCATCATCGGCCGGCTCGTCACGACGTGCTGACGCTGCTGGGTGAGCTCGGAACCCGAGAGCTCGACGACCCGGGCCCAGAGCCGGCGGGCCGCACGCAGCTTGGCGATGGTCGGGAACTGCTCGTCGGTCGCGGCGTAGCGGAACTCCATCAGACCCAGCGCCTCGTCGAGCTCGATGCCGGCGTCGGTCAGGGTGCGCAGCGCGGCGATGCCTGCCGCGAGCGACCAGCCGAGCTCCTGCCCGTCGGAGGCGCCGCGGTCGTGCACGGTCGTTCCGTCGATGACCACAGCCAGGGTGCCGGCGTCGAGGGCGAGACGGGCGACGTCGACGAGCTGGTCGTCGTCCCATGCGGCGCCGAGGCTGGTGCCGTCGGCTGGCGTCGTGTCGCCCAGCACCTCGATGAAGGCCCGAGCGGCCGCGGTCGTGTCGTCGCCGTGGCCGTCGAGCACGACCGGAGCGAGGTCGAGAAGTACGCCGTCGAGCAGGGCCGCGAGGTCGACACCGTCGACTCGGTCGAGCCAGAGCGAGGTCACGCCCTGGTCGAGGTCGACCAGGATCTCCTCATTGGTGGCCCTCTCCTCGACCACCGTGACCTGCGAGCGGATGTCCCAGTCCCCAGCGCGCGTCGGCCGCCCCGAGGTCGTCGTACGCCCGGCGAGCTCGCGGCTGCCGATCGGCGGCACGTCGATGCCGTCGAGCGTGGTGCGGGTCAGCTTCTGCCAGACCAGGTCGTCGGGATCGTCGTCGCCGAGGCGGCGGGCCTTACGGAGCACCGCGGCCGTCGCCTTCTCCCAGTCGGCCGTCGTCGCGTTGTCATCGGGGGAAGCCAGTCGGAGCGAACCCTGCTCAGGCTCGAACTCCTCGGGCTCCTTGAGGCCACTCATGCTGCGAACAATAGGCAGCGGCACTCCCCGCCACCACCGAGTGTGACGTTTCCAGCACCGGGGGGCCGGTTCCGTGTTCATCCCGGCGTCATCGGGTGGCCGCGTCCGGTTGGTACGCCGCGTGCACGGTGGCGACATGACGCCACGCCGGATCGCGCTGGTCACCGAGTCGTTCTACCCGGCCGTCGACGGCACGACCACCACGCTGAAGAACGTCGCCGACCACCTCGTCGACACCGGTCACGACGTGCTGCTCGTCGCACCCGGACCCGGGCTGACGTCGTACCGATCGATGCCGGTGGTCCGGATCGCACCGCCCCGGCGTGGTCGGCAGGTGCGCGATGCGCTGGCCGGCTTCGGACCTGACCTGGTGCACGTGACGAGCCCGGGTGCGCTGGGCCGCCGTGCCCTCGACCACGCTGGCCGGCTTGGATTGCCGACGCTCCTCGTGCAGCACTCCCCGATGTCACACGTCCCCGGCCCCGCCGACCGCCTCGTCGTGACGAGCCGGTGGATGGCCGACCGGATGGCCGCCCTCGGCGTCGACGCCAGCGTCTGGCAGCCCGGTGTCGACACAGCGGCGTTCGCGCCGAGCCTGCGCGACGACTGGCTCCACCAGAAGTGGGCGCGGTCGAAGTCGGCTCCCGGCCCCCGCGTCGTGGTGGGCTACGCCGGCAGCCTCCACAAGCGCCACGGCGTACGTCGCCTCGCCGAGCTCGCCGGCATGCCCGACATCCGCCTCGTGGTGATCGGCGACGGACCGCAGCGCGCCTGGCTCCAGGCCCACCTGCCCGGCGCGAAGTTCACCGGCGCACTCGAGACCGGCGAGCTCGCCACCGCGCTCGCCTCGCTCGACGTACTGGTGCATCCCGGAACCGAGGAGACCTGCTGCCACGTGCACCGCGAGGCCGCCGCATCCGGCGTCCCCGTCGTCGCGCCGCACGCGGGCGGCGTGGTCGGGCTGGTCCGCTCCCTCGAGACCGGACTGACGTACGACGCGGGCGACCCGCGCGCCCTTCGCCGGGCCGTGGAGTCCGTGGCCGGTGACCGGCAGCGCCGACTGTTGGGTGAACGCGGGCGTGAGCTTGCCGCGACCCGCGACTGGGCCGACGCCTGCACCGAGCTCGACGCGATCTACGACGAGGTACTCGGCGCACCCCACTCCGCCTCAGTGCGGCACCTCCGGGTCACTGGCTGACACTTGCGTACCGCACTCGGGCCGGTCAGCCCTGCTTCGAGTAGTCGGGCAGCTCCTGCAACGCCCAGCGGTTGCCGTCGGGGTCGGCGAACGAGACGAACCGGCCCCACGCCTGCTCGTCGACGCCCTCCGCCTCGACCCCGCGCGAGCGGAGGTCGGCCAGGGTGGCGTCGGCGTCGGCGATCACCATCTGCAGGTTGTCGAGCGATCCGGGGGCCATCTCGGTGAGGCCGCGGCCGATCGCGATCGAGCAGCCCGACCCGGGCGGCGTCAGCTGCACGAAGCGGATCTCCTCGCTCACCGTCTGGTCGTGATCGGCCACGAAGCCGACCTTCACGTAGAACTCCTTGGCCCGATCGACGTCGGTCACGGGCACCATCACCAGCTCCAGTTTCATGTCCATGACCTCAGCCTAGGAGCCAATCCGGTCACTTCCTGACCGGTTTCCGCACTTGTGAGCGCTTCGAGGGTGTCGAAACCGCGGCGACGATCGCCAGCCTGCCGCTCCACGTGAATCCGGGCTTTGGCTGTCGCACGAGGTCTTCGTCCCTCATAATCCCGGGATGACTGACTCTCGGGCGGGGTGGTACCCCGACAACCAGCAACCTGGCCTGCTCCGGTGGTGGGACGGCGTCCGGTGGACCGAACGGACCACGCCGATGGCGGTCGAGGTCCGGCGTCCGCCACTCGGGAAGGACTGGTTCCGGCTGGCCACCGGCACCCAGGTGATGCTCGGACTGTGCGTGATCACGTGGGTGGGCGTCATCGCCGCCGACCGCTTCATCGCCTCCGTCGGACGCCAGTTCGCCGACGCTCCTCGCCAGGTCGACCTCTCGGACGCCGAGCGTTCCGACACTCTGATCCTCGTCAGCACCTTCGGTCCCCTGGACATGCTGTTGCTGACCGGCATGTTGTTCATCACCTGGCTCTACCAGGCCCATCGCAGCGACCGTGTCGAACCGGCGTACCTCGAGCGGAGCTCAGGATGGGCGATCGGTGGCTGGTTCGTCCCCGTCCTGAACCTGTGGCGTCCCTACCAGATGGTCACGGACATCCGCCGGGGCGTCCGAGGACCCCTGAGCCTCGGGACGGGCACCCAGGTCGTCTGGTGGGTCCTGTGGGTGGCGTCGTCGATCAGCGACCGCGTCACGGCACGCATGTGGCCCGACGACCCCGACCTCGGACCGCGTGAGTACGGCGAGAAGCTCGCGTCCGCCGCGGACGCCGAGGTGATGAGCTCGGTCCTCGTCATCGCCAGCGCCGTGCTCGCGATCCTGGTCGTCCGCCAGATCACGAAGCTGGTGGCCGCCTCGGAGCACGGAGTGCGCGCCGACGCTCAGACCTCCTTGCGCCCCTCGTAGTCCTTGTTGCGAATCCCGATCTTGTTGCCCAACCACACCAGCGGGTCGTACTTGCGGTCGGCCACGCGCTCCTTCATCGGGATGATCGCGTTGTCGGTGATCTTGATGCCCTCGGGGCAGACCTCGGTGCAGCACTTGGTGATGTTGCACATCCCGAGGCCGGCTGCGTCCTGGGCCAGTGCCCGTCGGTCGTGGGTGTCGAGCGGGTGCATGTCGAGCTCGGCGTACCGCAGGAGGAAGCGCGGACCCGCGAAGGCCGGCTTGTTGTCCTCGTGGTCACGCACGACGTGGCAGGTGTTCTGGCAGAGGAAGCACTCGATGCACTTGCGGAACTCCTGTCCGCGCTCGACGTCCATCTGCGCCATCCGGCGCTTGCCGTCGGCGTCGCGCGGGACGAGCTCGGCGTACGGCAGCTCCTTGGCCTTTTCATAGTTGTAGGACACGTCGGTCACGAGGTCGCGGATCACCGGGAACGAGCGCATCGGCGTGACCGTGATCGTGTCGGTCTCCGCGAAGTCGCTGAGCCGCGTCATGCACAGCAGCCGGGGCTTGCCGTTGATCTCGGCCGAGCAGGAGCCGCACTTGCCGGCCTTGCAGTTCCAGCGGATCGCGAGGTCGCCGGCCTGCGTGGCCTGCACCCGGTGCAGCGCGTCGAGCACGACCTCGCCCTCGGACACCTCGACGGTGTAGTCGCCGAGGTCGCCGCCGTCGGCGTCGCCGCGCCAGATCCGCATCTTCAGGTCGTAGGCCATGTCAGCTCTTCTCCTCGAAGTACGTCTTCAGCTCGTCGGGCATCAGGGG
This sequence comes from Nocardioides sp. InS609-2, assembly GCF_023208195.1. Taxonomy (NCBI): domain Bacteria; kingdom Bacillati; phylum Actinomycetota; class Actinomycetes; order Propionibacteriales; family Nocardioidaceae; genus Nocardioides; species Nocardioides sp. InS609-2. Next base: position 1,658,595 of record NZ_CP060034.1, read on the forward strand.
CAGAGGCTTCTCGCGCAGGTCGACGCCGGTGCCCTCGTCGTTCAGGTTCACGATGAGGTTCTTGGTGCCCCACTCGGCGTCGGGTCCGGGGAAGTCGTCACGCGTGTGGCCGCCGCGCGACTCCTCCCGGGCCAGGGCCGCCTTCGCGATGCACTCGCTGACGATGAGCATGTTGCGCAGGTCGAGCGCGAGGTGCCAGCCGGGGTTGTACTGCCGGTTCCCCTCGACCGCCATCGACGCAGCCCGCACCTTGAACGCCTCGATCTCCTCCAGCGACTGCTCCAGCTCGCCGGCGGTGCGGATGATGCCGACCAGGTCGTTCATCGACTGCTGCAGGTCGGACTGGATCGTGTACGGGTTCTCGCCGCCGTCAACCTCGAACGGCGCCAAGGCACTCGCCTGCGCGGTCTTCACGTGGGAGTCGTCGACCAACGGCCGGTCAGCACCGAGCGAGCTCGTGTACGCCGTCGCGGCCTCACCTGCACGCTTGCCGAAGACCAGCAGGTCGCCGAGCGAGTTGCCGCCCAGCCGGTTGGAGCCGTGCATGCCGCCCGAGCACTCGCCGACGGCGTAGAGCCCGGTCACCGCGCTCTCCTGGGTGTCGGCGTCGACCTCGACGCCGCCCATCACGTAGTGGCACGTCGGGCCGATCTCCATCGGCTCCGCGGTGATGTCGACGTCGGCCAGCTCCTTGAACTGGTGGTACATCGACGGCAGCCGCTTGCGGATGAACTCCGGCGTACGACGCGACGCGATGTCGAGGTAGATACCGCCGTGCGGGGTGCCCCGACCGGCCTTGATCTCGGAGTTGATCGCCCGGGCGACCTCGTCGCGCGGGAGCAGCTCGGGGGGTCGACGGTTGTTCTTCTTGTCGTCGTACCAACGGTCGGCCTCCTCGATCGAGTCGGCCGTCTCGCTCTTGAAGAACTCCGGGATGTAGTCGAACATGAACCGCTTGTCCTCGGAGTTCTTCAGGACGCCGCCGTCGCCGCGCACCGACTCCGTGACCAGTAGCCCCTTCACCGAAGGCGGCCAGACCATGCCGGTCGGGTGGAACTGCACGAACTCCATGTTGATCAGCGAGGCTCCAGCCCGCATCGCCAGCGCGTGGCCGTCGCCGGTGTACTCCCACGAGTTGGACGTCACCTTGAACGACTTGCCGATGCCGCCGGTCGCGAGGATCACGCTGGGCGCGTCGAACACGATGAACCGGCCGGTCTCCCGCCGGTAGGCGAACGCCCCGGCGATCTTGTCGCCCTGCTTGAAGAGGTCGGTGACGGTGCACTCCATGAAGACGTCGATGCCGAGCTGTACGGCGCGCTGCTGGAGGGTTCGGATCATCTCGAGGCCGGTACGGTCACCGACGTGGGCGAGCCGGGCGTACTTGTGGCCACCGAAGTCGCGCTGCGAGATCAGGCCGTCGTCGGTGCGGTCGAAGAGGGCGCCCCAGTCCTCGAGCTCCATGACCCGCTCGGGCGCTTCCTGGGCGTGCAGCTGGGCCATCCGCCAGTTGTTCAGCATCTTGCCGCCGCGCATGGTGTCGCGGAAGTGCACCTCCCAGTTGTCCTCGGGGTAGGCGTTGCCCATCGAGGCAGCGATGCCGCCCTCGGCCATCACGGTGTGCGCCTTGCCGAGCAGGGACTTGCAGACGATCACGACCTTGGCGCCGGCGTCGTGGGCGGCGATCGCGGCGCGCAGACCGGCACCGCCGGCGCCGATCACCACGACGTCGTACTGGTGCCGCTCCATGCCACCTTCCGCGTTCCCGGACATCTCGTTGCCGGTCATCTCGTGGCGAGCCATCAGAAGAACCTCACGTCGTCGATCGCGCCGGTGGCCAGCAGGTAGACGTACAGGTCGACCAGTGCCACCGAGAACAGGGAGTACCACGCATATCTGGCGTGATGGACGTTGAGCTTCGAGACCCACGTCCAGAGCTGGTAGCGCACCGGGTGCTTGGAGAAGTGCCGCAACCGCCCGCCGACCGCGTGCCGGCACGAGTGGCACGAGAGCGTGTAGAGCCAGATCAGCACCACGTTGATGAGCATCAGCAGCGTGCCGAGGCCCATGTGGCCCCACTCGTGGTCCTCGTTGCGGAACGCCAGCACGACGTCGAAGCTCAGGATCAACGCGACCGCGATCGCGGCGTACCAGGACCAGCGGTGGATGTTCTGGAGGATCAGCGGGAAGCGGGTCTCACCGGAATAGGCCTTGTGCGGCTCGGCGACTGCGCACGCGGGCGGCGAGAACCAGAACGCCCGGTAGTAGGCCTTGCGGTAGTAGTAGCAGGTCATCCGGAAGCCCAGCGGGAAGATCAAGATGATCAGCGCCGCCGAGAGCGGGAACGCCTTGAAGGGTTGGCCGAAGTCGGACGCGCCGTCCACGCAGTCGCCCAGACAGGGCGAGTAGAACGGCGAGAGGTACGGCGACGCGTAGTAGTCGCGGCCCATGAAGGCGCGAACCGTCGCATAGACCACGAAGGCGGCGAACACCACGAACGTCGCCAGCGGCGCGAGCCACCAGCGGTCCTCTCGGAGTGTCCTCTCCGGGATCTGTGCCCTGGTGGGTCCGGTCACGCCGGTGTCCGTCGATGCCACAAGTTCCTCCGCTGGTCAGACAACGCCCCCGACTATGGCTGGTGTCACACCTGAGCGGAAGGGGGCGCGCCACGGGATGGGCTACATGAAGCCGACGCGACTGCGCTTGAGTCCCGGGAACACCGTCGCGGAGGAGGCTCCGAACCGGGCCTCGACGACGTCGGCCAGGACGTTGCGGTAGTCGGTGGTCACCGCGAGGTCGGCGTCGTAGGTGTTGGCCAGCCCCGGCCAGCGGCCGTGGTAGCCACCCTTGACGCCGGCTCCGACGGCGAACACCACGAACGTCGCCAGCGGCGCGAGCCACCAGCGGTCCTCTCGGAGTGTCCTCTCCGGGATCTGTGCCCTGGTGGGTCCGGTCACGCCGGTGTCCGTCGATGCCACAAGTTCCTCCGCTGGTCAGACAACGCCCCCGACTATGGCTGGTGTCACACCTGAGCGGAAGGGGGCGCGCCACGGGATGGGCTACATGAAGCCGACGCGACTGCGCTTGAGTCCCGGGAACACCGTCGCGGAGGAGGCTCCGAACCGGGCCTCGACGACGTCGGCCAGGACGTTGCGGTAGTCGGTGGTCACCGCGAGGTCGGCGTCGTAGGTGTTGGCCAGCCCCGGCCAGCGGCCGTGGTAGCCACCCTTGACGCCGGCTCCGACGGCGAACATCACGTTGCCGTGCCCGTGGTCGGTGCCGTTGCCGTCGTTCTCGACGACCCGGCGGCCGAACTCGCTGATCGTGAGCAGCGTGACCTTCGGCGCCTGCGGGCCGAGGTCGGCCATGAAGGCAGCGATGGAGCTCGAGAGGTCCTTGGCCTTGTCGGCCATCCAGCCGCCGTCGGCCGATCCCATGCCGGTGTGCATGTCCCAGTCACCCTGGTCGACGGTGATCACCTCGACGCCGACGTCGCCCCGGATGATGCGGGCGGCGGTCGAGAGCGCCCGGCCCAGGTCGCTGCCCGGGTAGGTCTTGGAGTTGTCGAGGGCCACCTGTGCCGGGTCGAAGGCGTCGATGGCGGTGAAGACGGAGCGGATGCTGGTGCCGAGCCCGCCCTTCTCGTTTGCCCACAAGGTCTCGAGGGACAGCTTGCGCCGGCCCTCCTTGTCGGCACCCGGCACCTCCACGCTCTTCACGCTGCTGCCCGACATGTACTTGCCTGGCCCGTAGAGGGCGGTGGGCACGGTGCCGACACCGAAGCCCTGGAGCGGGTGCGTGCCCGCGGTCGTGCCCACCAGCCGGTTGAGCCAGCCGATGCGCTGGCTCGACCCGGGGTCAGCGTCCTCGACCTCTTCCATGGCCGCGAAGTGCGAACGGTTGGCGACCGGCAGCCCGGTGGCGTGCACCGCGGCCACCTGACCGGCGTCCCACAGAGGCAGGAGGGCAGTCATGTTGGGGTGCAGCCCGAACATGGCGTCCTTGGCGAGCAGCCGGTCAGCAGGTACGGCGATGCGCGGGCGGGCCGTGTAGTAGACCGGGTCGGCGTGCGGCACCACGAGGGACAGCCCGTCGGCGGCACCACGCAGCGACACGACGACCAGCACGGAGGCCGCGCTCGCGGCCGACGCCGGGGACGCCGTGATGACGGCGCTGCCGACGGCGGTGGTGGCGCCGGCCAGGGCGAGGGCGCCGGCGAAGAGCCCGCGGCGCGAGATCGCGGCGTACTCGTCGCAACAGGGAACGGTCGTGTCAGTCATGGCGGTCACCTGGTGAAGTGGTCGGGCGAGTCGAGGAAGGTCGCGAGGAAACGCGGGAACATCCAGTCGGCGAGCGGGTGGTCGACGTCGATGGGCTCGTCGGCCTCGTAGCCGGTGGCCCGCTTGCAGGCCAACATCAATGTGCCGGTCGCGGGTCGGTGCAGGATCCGCTCGGACATGAAGTCGACGTACTCGTCGAAGCGCAGCTGCGGCTTCGGCAACCACGACACGGGCTCGCGGAAGACGATGTCGTCACCTCCCGACCAGCCGCCGGCCATGCCGTAGTGCGTCGACATCGAGCCGAGCAGGCGCGACGGCGACGACCATCCGTCGTTGTCGATCGGCGCTCCGTCCGGTGGTGACCAGGTGTGCGGCGGCGGGCCGATCTGGCTGGTCTGCCACAGCAGCGCGGCGACGCCGGAGTCGTCGTACGCGTCGCCCGTCGGCGGCTTGTTGATCGTCGGTGCGAGCACGCGCAGGGTGGCGACGACGTCCTCGCCGGCGTCGCGCACCTTCTTGCCTTCTGCCTTCTTGAAGGCCTTGGAGGCCACCAGGGCCCGCAGGACAGGTGCGATCGCGGTGTCGTTCTCGAGGTAGACGCGGGCCAGCTGCCTGACGAGCGAGGCCGGAGGGTCGTCGCTGACGAACTTGATCGCGAGCTTGGTCGCCAGGTGCCGGGCGGTGTCGGGGTGGTGGGCCAGGTGCTTGAGGTAGTCGCGGGTCACCGACTTGCCGTCGGCCTTGTTGTTCTTGTCCTTGAAGCCCTTGACCTTGACCCGGCCCCGGTAGTGGGTGTCGTAGAGGTAGAGCGCCTTCCACGCCTCACGGTCGACCGTCCAGCCGGTCAGGATGCGCGCGGAGTCGACCACGTCGCGCTCGGTGTAGTTGCCCACGCCCACGGTGTGCAGCTCGAGCAGCTCGCGCCCGAGGTTCTCGTTGGGGTGCTCCTTCGTCGCCCTGTCGGCCGCGAAGTACATCAGGTTGGCCGGGTGGGTGGTGGCGTCGAGCAGCATCTCGTCGAAGCGGCCCAGCGCGTGCTTGCGGATGACGCGGCCATAGTCGGCGCGGTAGGTGAAGTGCGGGTCGCCGACGGCGGGCACGTGCAGGTGGTTCTCCCAGAACGACGTCATCACCTCGAGCACCTGGCGCTCGGAGTGGACGTTGCGCAGCAGCACCGCACGCACGTAGTCGTTCATCACCTGGTAGCCGGCCTCGACATCGGTGATCTGCCGCTGCCAGAGCGTGCCCGGGCCCAACCGCAGGCTCGGCCACCAGGCAGCGACCGCTTCGGCCTTGCCGTCGCGGATCTTCGAGGGCTTCAGCTGGCGTTCGAACCAGGCCTCGGCACCGCCCCGACGTCGTACGTCGCGGGCCAGCTCGGGCGTCAGGCCGAAGGAGAAGCGGGTGACCAGGTGACGGTCCTGCTTCGAGAGCAGCTTCTGTTTGCTGCGACGCCTACGCGGCTTGAGCGCGTCGGCGGCCGGGGAGAGGAAGGGCGAGAGGACGGCGGCGGTGCCGAGGCCGGCGCCGACGAGCGCGCGCCGACCGAGGGGGGAGGTCGCTGAAGACATGGGGGGTGCTTCCGGAGCAGGGGGAGGGTCGCGACACGCTAGCGCGGCAGAGGTGCTCCGGGTAGAGGGCCGGACGGATGAATGTCGCGCTCCGAGCGAGCTGGACCGCGGGTCAGGCGCGACCGGTCAGCCGGCGCCGGAAGGTCTCGTCGTCGGGCGAGGTGACCTCGACGTCGTACCACCCGTGATCTGCCGGCCAGTTCACCCGTTGGCGGGCTCCCGGGGGCAGCACGATGCGACGGTGCGAGGCCGGTGCGTCGGACTCCAGCACCACGGCCACCGGGGTGCTGCCGGTGTTGACCATCGACAGCCGCACCTGACCATGCCCCGGCGCGGTCTCGGGGCGGACGTCCACACCGCGGGCCCGGCCCGCGGACGACCCGGCCGCTTCGTACCAGAATCGGTCCGGACCCTGCACGACGACGTCCCACCGCCCCTCGCGTGCGGGCACGACGACGCCCTGGCGACGGTTGCGCCGCACGGTCACGAACTCGGGGCGCGAGAGGCCACCGACGAACGGGTAGACGGTGAACGCCGCCTCGCGGTCTCCCTCGTTCGCCACCTCGACGCGCAGGCTTTCACCGAGCACCGCGGCCGAGGCGGCAGGCATGTAGCCCGTCTCGCGAGCCGCACGGCGGCCACGCTCCTGTTCTGGGAGCTGCTGGTCGGCAGGCGGAGCCGGGCGCCACCGCTGGATGGCCGACGGCACAGCCTCCGGCGTGCTGAGGTACGGCGCACGCCGGCCGCGCTGGAAGTCGAACGCCCCGGTCAGGTCGGAGCACACGGACCGGCGCCATGCTGAGATGTTGGGCTCCTGCACGCCGGTGACCGCCTCGAGGAAGCGCAGCGTGGACGTGTGGTCGGCGACCGCGGAGTCGACGTACCCGCCCACGGTCCACGGGGAGACGATGGTCATCGGCACCCGCGGGCCGAGCCCGATCGGCCGGCCGTTGTACCAGTCGTCGCCCTGGCCGGACGGCGGGCGGGGAGCCACTGGCGGCGGCACATGGTCGAAGAAGCCGTCGTTCTCGTCGAAGTTGATGAGTACGGCACTGCGAGACCATGTCTCGACATGGGAGGCGACCACGTCGAGCAGGTCGTAGATCAGGCCCGCGCTGCCGACGGGGGTCGAGGCGCCCGGGTGCTCCGAGAGCGCGGCGGTCGGCACCAGCCACGACACCCGCGGGAGGGTGCCGGCCTCGATGTCGGCGGCAATCCTCTCGACGAGCGTGCCCGGACGACTCCGGTACATGGCCTTGTCGAACAGCGACCGCTCCGCCGGCGAGAGCGCGGCCCGGCCCTCCTCGAGCTGCGCGAGCAGACGGTCCTGCTCGGCCGCGGGCTTGGCGTGCAGTGAGTCGTAGAACTCCTCCGTGGTGCGGTCGCCTCCGTCTACGAAGGCGAGCATCTTCCGGCCGATCGCCTTGAACGGCAGGAAGTACTCCACGGCGTTGTCGGTGAAGTTGTCCCACTCCTGGTAGATCTGCCAGCTCACCCCCGCGGCCTCGAGTCGCTCCGGGTACGTCGTCCAGTCGTAGCCCGCATGAGCGTAGGAGTACGCCGCGTTGGTCACCGCGCGAGCGGTCGACCCCGGCTCGTTGCCGGTCTTGCCACTCCAGAAGTAGTTGCGGTTGGGGTTGGTCGAGCCGAACACCGAGCAGTGGTAGGCATCCAGGGTCGTGAACGTCTCGGCGAGCTCGTACTGCAACGGGATGTCTGCTCGGTCGTAGAAGGTCATCGTTGCCGGCGTCTTGGCCGGGACCCAGCCGTCGTACCAGCCCTCCGCCCACGCATTGGTGGCATCGGTGAAGCCGTGCGGGAGATCACCGAGGTATTGGATGTCGCTGTCTGGCCTGCCGGCGCTGGCGGCCGCCTGGCGCAGAGAGAACGGCAGTACGTCGCCGTGCGGACCCCCGGCCTGGTGCAGCACGCTCTCACCGGCCCGGCGGCGGAGCGGGTGCCGGTCGCCGTACCCGCGGACGCCCCGCAGTGAGCCGTAGTAGTGGTCGAACGAACGGTTCTCCTGCATCAGCAAGATCACGTGCTCGACGGCTTCGGGGCCACCGGGCCGCATCGGTGCTGCCATCGCGCGGTGCAGTGACGCGGGCAGCAGGGTGGCGCCGGCGGCGACGCCGGAGGTCTGGAGAACGCGCCGGCGGGTGACCGCGGGCCGAGATGTCTGGTCAGTCACGCCGTCAGCGAACCGGGCCCGGCCGAATCACGGGTCAACGGAGCACGACACCCGCGTGAACGGACCAGAGATATGTCACAGCGGCGGCGGAGGCGCGAGGCCCCGGCCAACGGTAACGTGACACCTCGTGGCAACGACTTCCTCAACCAAGGCCCCGGCCGGGAGCCTGGCAACGAACGCCCGGTCGACGCGCTCGACCATCGCCCTCAAGCTCTTGATGGCGATCAGTGGATTCGTCTTCATCGGCTACGTGCTCCTACACATGTACGGCAACCTCAAGGCCTTCTCTGGCCATGACGCCTTCAACGAGTACGCCCACCACCTGCGCACCTTCGGCGAGCCGATGCTCCCGCACGAGGGCCTGCTCTGGATCGTGCGCGTCGTGCTCGTGCTGTCGCTGGTCGCCCATGTGTACGCCGCGGTGGCGCTGTGGCGCCGCGCGCAGCTGGCCCGCCCGATCAAGTACGTCAAGAAGAAGCACACCGGCGCGATCCCGGCCAGCCGGCTGATGCGCTGGGGCGGCGTGACGATCCTGCTCTTCTTGGTGTGGCACCTGCTGAACTTCACCGTCGGCAAGGTCAACGTCGACGGCGGCCCCACCAACGACCCCTACAACCTCGTCGTCGACTCGTTCGCGACCTGGTGGCTCACGCTCATCTACCTGGTCGCGATGGCGATGCTCGGCGCGCACATCCACCACGGTTTCTGGAGCGCCTGCCAGACCCTGGGCCTCACCGGCACCCAGCGCTCGCGCACCCTCGCCAAGCGGGTTGCGTTCACCCTCGCGGTCCTCATCGCCGGAGGGTTCTCGCTGGTCCCGATCTTCGTCCTCGCCGGCGTCATCGAGAAGTAAGGCAAAGCACCCATGACCGACATGCCGGACACCACCCTCACCTCCCACCCCTCGCAGGACGCCCCCCTCGGTGGCGAGACCGACGACGCCGAGGGCTACTACACGCCCGGCGCCGCGATCGCCGACACCAAGGCCCCCGGCGGCCCGATCGACGAACGCTGGAGCACCCGCAAGTTCGAGGCGCGGCTGGTCAACCCGGCCAACCGCCGCAAGCTCTCGGTGATCATCGTCGGCACCGGACTGGCCGGCGGCTCGGCCGCTGCCACACTCGGCGAGGCCGGCTACGTCGTGAAGTCCTTCTGCTACCAGGACTCCCCGCGTCGCGCGCACTCCATCGCCGCGCAGGGCGGCATCAACGCCGCCAAGAACTACAAGGAGGACGGCGACTCCGTCCACCGCCTCTTCTACGACACTGTCAAGGGCGGTGACTACCGCTCCCGCGAGTCCAACGTCTACCGGCTGGCCGAGGTCTCGACCAACATCATCGACCAGTGCGTCGCGCAGGGCGTCCCCTTCGCCCGCGAGTACGGCGGCCTCCTCGACAACCGTTCCTTCGGTGGCGTTCAGGTCTCCCGCACGTTCTACGCCCGCGGCCAGACCGGCCAGCAGCTTCTGCTCGGCGCCTACCAGGCACTCGAGCGCCAGGTGCACGCCGGCACCGTCGAGACCTTCACCCGCCACGAGATGCTCGAGCTGATCGTGGTGGACGGCAAGGCCCGCGGCATCATCGCGCGCGACATGGTGACCGGTGCGATCGAGACGCACCTCGCCGACGTCGTCGTACTCGCGAGTGGTGGCTACGGCAACGTCTTCTACCTCTCCACCAACGCGATGGGCTGCAACGTCACCGCGACCTGGCGCGCGCACCGCAAGGGCGCCTACATGGCCAACCCCTGCTACACGCAGATCCACCCGACCTGCATCCCTGTCTCGGGCTCGCACCAGTCGAAGCTGACGCTGATGAGCGAGTCGCTGCGCAACGACGGCCGCATCTGGGTGCCGAAGAAGCAGGCCGACTGCACGAAGGACCCGCGCGAGATCGCCGAGGCCGACCGCGACTACTACCTGGAGCGGATCTACCCCTCCTTCGGCAACCTGGTGCCCCGCGACATCGCGTCCCGGGCCGCCAAGACAGTCTGCGACGAGGGTCGTGGCGTCGGGCCCGAGGTCGACGGCGTACGCCGTGGTGTCTACCTCGACTTCGCCGACTCGATCGCGCGTCTCGGCCGCGACGGCATCGAGGAGAAGTACGACAACCTCTTCGACATGTACGCCCGCATCACCGGCGAGAACCCCTACGAGACGCCGATGCGGATCTACCCCGCGGTGCACTACGTGATGGGTGGCCTGTGGGTCGACTACGACCTGCAGTCGTCGATCAAGGGGCTGTTCGTGACCGGTGAGGCCAACTTCTCCGACCACGGCGCCAACAGGCTCGGCGCCTCGGCGCTGATGCAGGGCCTGGCCGACGGTTACTTCGTGCTCCCGCACACGATCCGCGACTACCTCGCCGACGGCCCGTTCGAGACCGTCGACGAGCAGCACCCCGCCGTGGTCGAGGCCCGCACGCTCGTCGAGAGCCGGATCAACCACTTCATGACCGTTGGCGGCACGCGCAGCGTCGACTCCTACCACCGCGAGCTCGGCAACATCATGTGGGAGTACTGCGGCATGGAGCGCACCGCGGACGGCCTGCGCAAGGCGATCGACCTGATCCGCTCGCTCAAGGACGACTTCCACCGCAACGTGAAGGTGCTCGGGAGCGCCGACAGCCTCAACCAGAACCTCGAGAAGGCCGGTCGGGTGGCCGACTTCTTCGAGCTCGGCGAGCTGATGTGCATCGACGCCCTCAACCGCCGCGAGTCCTGCGGCGGTCACTTCCGGGCGGAGTCGGCGACCGAGGACGGCGAGGCGCTGCGCCACGACGACCAGTTCGCGTACGTCGCGGCGTGGGAGTTCGCGGGTGACGGTGAGGCGCCGGTGCTCCACAAGGAAGAGCTCGTCTACACGGCCATCGAGATGAAGCAGCGGAGCTACAAGTGAGCAACGGACAGAACATGCACATCACCCTGGAGATCTGGCGCCAGGCCGATGCATCGAGTGAGGGCGGGATGAAGACCTACCAGGTCGACGACGTCTCGCCCGACATGTCGTTCCTCGAGATGCTCGACGTGCTCAATGAGGAGCTCAACGCGGCCGGCGAGGAGCCGGTGGCGTTCGACTCCGACTGTCGCGAGGGCATCTGCGGCATGTGCGGCCTGATGATCAACGGCGAGCCGCACGGGCCGGAGGTCACCACTACCTGCCAGCTGCACATGCGATCGTTCAAGGACGGCGACACGATCACCATCGAGCCGTGGCGGGCCGGTGCGTTCCCGGTGATGAAGGACCTCTGCGTCGACCGCAGCGCCTTCGACCGGATGATCCAGCAGGGCGGCTACATCTCGGTCAACACCGGCTCGGCTCCCGAGGCCCACTCGGTGCCCGTGCCGCGTGACGACGCGGTGCGCGCCTTCAACGTCGCCACCTGCATCGGGTGCGGCGCCTGCGTCGCCGCGTGCCCCAACGGATCGGCGTCGCTGTTCATGGGTGCCAAGATCACCCACCTCGGCGAGCTGCCGCAGGGCCAGCCCGAGCGCGACAGCCGGGTCGTCAACATGGTGGCCCAGCACGACCACGAGGGCTTCGGTGGCTGCACCAACATCGGCGAGTGCACCGCGGCCTGCCCCAAGGAGATCCCGCTCGACGTGATCTCGCAGCTCAACAAGGACCTCCGCACCGCGATGCGGCACGGCCACTGAGCTGACGGGACCCCGCGCGGCGCCTCGAGGGCGTGCGGCACGGGGGCGAGCGAGGGCTCCCTCAACGCCTCAGCTGCGACGGGTGCCGCGCCAGGCCTTCCAGCCGAGGGAGCCCAGGAGGGCCGCGATGGCCACGTTCACGACGATGAGCACGGAGTGGGCGACCCAGTAGCCGGTGGCTCGCTGCTCTCCGGACTCGTAGGCTGAGTAGAGGTTCTTGGCGAAGTTGCCGAAGGTGACGACGTTCCACACGGCCACGGCCAGCAACAGCACAGCGTGCCTGCGTTCGAGCTTCACGGCTTCTTCCTCCTGAGTACGGCGGCCAGTGTCAGGGCGGCGGTGCCGCCGGCGACCAGGGCGATGCGCGCCCGGTTGTCGTGCACGATCGTCGAGCTGGTGCGCTTGTGGACGCGGCTCGGTGTACGGCGCGGCGCCGGTGGCGTGCCCCGGTCCTCGATGATTGCAGGACCCACGGACGGGCCTTCGGGCAGGGCCGGCGGGTTGCGGAGCGCCGCCTCGGCGCGCGCTGCCGCAGAGGTGTGCGCCCAGCTCGCGGCGTACATCACGACCCGGGAGAAGTAGTTGATCCAGACCAGCAGGATCAGTGCGATGCCGAAGACCTGCAGCGCCGGCTGGTCCTGGACCGTCCCGAGGAGCAGGCCGGAGAGGCGCTTGAGCACCTCGAAGCCGATCGCGCCAAGCAGCGCTCCGGACCAGAGCGACCGTCGCGGTGTGTGCGGGCGGGCCAGCAGCGTGAAGAGGGCGAAGAACAGCAGCATGTTGGCGCCGAGCCCGACGACCACCGTGATCAGCTGCAGCAGCGGGGCGAGCTCGGTGCCCAGGCCCGCCCAGTCGAGGATCTGCTCGGAGAAGCCGCTGACGAAGCCCGAGACCGCGACGCTGACGAGCAGCGTGAGGCCGATGATCGCAAGCGTCATCAGGTCGCGCAGCTTGCCCTTGATGAGATTGGGCTGCTCGCCCTGCCTGACCTCGAAGACCACGACGAGCGCGTCGCGCATGGCCGAGAGCCAGCCCAGGCCGGCGTAGAGCACACCGGCGAGTCCGACCAGGCCGACGGCGCCGGCGGCCTTCTGGATGTCGTCGAGGTTGAGCTGCGTGTCCTTGGTACCGATGATGCCCGGCAGCAGCTGGTCGATCGCGTCGACGAGGTTGCCCTGGGCGTCGGGGTAGACCTTGGCGATGTAGCCGACGACGAAGAAGGCCAGCGCCATGATCGGGAAGAACGACAGGAACGCGAAGTAGGTGACCGCGCCGGCCTGGAGGTTGCCCTTGACCCGGCCGTAGTGCGCGTTCATGCGCAGCAGGTGGTCGAGCATCGGCCGGCGCTCGCGCGCAGCCGCGAGACGTTCCTTCAGGGCAGCCACGTGGGCGTCACTCCCCTGCCGGTAACAGCGAGAACGCGCGGGTCGGCTGCCAGCCGGTCTCGTTGTCGTGGCAGTAGAGGTGGAACTCGGTCACGTCGAAGACGCACTCGAACGCCGCCAGCTCGTCGAACGCCCGGTCGAGTGCCTCGTCGTCGAGGTGGTGGGCGATCGTGACGTGCGGGTGGAACGGGAAGCTGAGGTCGACGGCCAGCGGCCCCCGTCGTACGTCGCCGGCGAGGCGCTCGCACTCGGAGATGCCGCGCGCGAGCGCGACGAACACCACCGGCGAGGTGGGGCGGAAGGTGCCGGTGCCGCGTAGGTGTACGGCGAACCCGGGGATGCCGGCCGCGACCTGCTCCAGGTGCTCCTCGCACGCCTCGAACTCGGCCTCGTCCACCTCGACCGGCGGGATGAGGGTGATGTGCGTCGGGATCTTGGTGGCCGTCTCGTCACCCAGGGAGGCGCGGTAGTCCTGCAGCTCGCTCGCCCAGGGTTCAGGGATGGCGACGGCGACACCGATCGTGGACACGGACACTGACTCGGGCACGCAGCGACCCTACCGACCCGGGAGGAAGCCGACTCGGTCGTAGACGTCACGCAACGTGGCCTCGGCCACCGCGCCCGCCCTCGCCGCCCCGTCGGCGAGCACCGCCTCGAGCTCGGACCGGTCGCCCATCAGCTCGAGGGTGCGGTCGCGGAAGGGGGTGACGAAGTCGACGACGATCTCGGCGAGGTCCTTCTTCAGGTCGCCGTAACCGCGGCCGGCGTACTGCTCCTCGAGGTCTGCGACGGGCGTGCCCGTGAGCGCCGACGAGATGGTGAGCAGGTTGCTGATGCCGGGCTTGGTCTCCGGGTCGAAGCGGATCTCGGACTCGGAGTCGGTGACGGCCGAGCGGATCTTCTTGGCGCTGACCTTGGGGTCGTCGAGCATCTCGATGATGCCGCCGGGCGAGGACGCCGACTTCGACATCTTGGCCGTCGGCTCCTGCAGGTCGGTGATCTTGGCGGTCGCCTTGAGGATGTAGGGCTCGGGCAGCCGGAACGTCTTCTTGTAGCGGTGGTTGAAGCGCTGCGCGACGTCGCGGGTGAGCTCGAGGTGCTGGCGCTGGTCCTCACCGACGGGCACGTAGTGCGGCCTGTAGAGCAGGATGTCGGCCGCCTGGAGGACGGGGTAGGTGAACAGCCCGACACTCGCCGCGCCCTCACCGGCCTTGGCCGACTTGTCCTTGAACTGCGTCATCCGGCGGGCCTCGCCGAAACCGGTGAGGCACTGCAACACCCAGCAGAGCTGGGCGTGCTCGGGCACCTGGCTCTGCACGAAGATCGCCGACCGCTGCGGGTCGATGCCCATCGCGAGCAGCTGGGCGGCCGCGCGCAGGCTGCGCTCGCGCAGCACCTTGGGGTCCTGCTCGACGGTGATCGCGTGCAGGTCGGCGATGAAGAAGAACGGCTCGTGCTCGGCCTGCAGGTCGACCCACTGGCGCAGCGCACCGAGGTAGTTGCCGAAGTGGAAGGAGTCGGCGGTCGGCTGAATCCCCGACAGCACGCGCGGCCGGGCGGTGCTGCCGCCCGGCTGCTGCGTCTCGGTGACGGGATCGGCTGCGATGCTCGGCATGGGCGGATTCTTCCATCCGTGCAACCTGGCGGCCGTGCCGGGAGTCGTCCTGATGAATGCACCGGCCACCAGGAGCTCAGCGAGCCTGACGCAGGCCCATCTCCGCCTCACCGCCCGGTCGCGGGTGGAGACAGCCACCCCGGAGTCGCTGGCAGCCGACTTCCGCGCGGAGCTCGCCGACGTTCTGGCCCACGTATTGCTCGTGGCCCGACACCACGATATGAACCTCGAGGCCGAGGTGGAGCGCAAGTGGCTCTGTTGGACTTCCTCCGAGTGATCCGACGTGTCGCTGGTTGAGGTGCGAGAAGCGCCAGCGATGAGCCTCGAAACCAAGATCCCTTGGCAGTCAAGAAGGAGTCCGAATAGTTGTCCACAGTGCGGTCGATCAGGCTGAATCCGGCCCGGAAATGTCGGTGGTCCCTGCTTGACTTCTATGTATGGCGACCACGAAGAGCGAGCTCCCCGACACCGCGTCCGCGGTGCTCGCGTTCGCTCGATCTCGGCGGGATGCGGTCGATCGGGCCGAGGCCGAGCTGCTGGTCGCGGCATGCGAGTGGGCCGACCTGCACCCGGCCTCCTCGATCGATGACGCCGCTGCGTTCCTAATCCCTGGCTCGGAGCATGAGGAGCCGGTTGCTGGTCCGGGTGCGCCGTTGGTGGCGGAATTCTGCATCGCGGAGTTCGGTGCCGTCCTGGGCATCTCGACGGTGTCGGCGAAGCACCTGATCGGTCAGGCGCTCGAGCTGCGGCACCGGCTGCCGCGGTTGTGGCGCCGGGTGCAGTCCGGTGACCTGCCGGCCTGGCGGGCACGGCGGGTCGCGGAGACCACCATCCGCGCAGGCTTGTCCCGCGAGGCCGCGTCGTACGTCGACCAACAGCTCGCCCCGTTCGCACACCGCACCTCAACCTCGGCGGTGGACCGGCTGGTCGAGGCCGCGATCGCCAGGTTCGACCCCGCCCGCGCCGCCGAGGCCGCCCGACAGGCAGCCGACGGGCGGCACGTCACGATCGATGAGGAGCAGGTCTCCTTCGCGGGCACCATGCGGGTCACCGCGGAGCTCGATCTCGCCGATGCCCTCGACTTCAGCGCCGCGGTCACCCAGGGCGCGGAGGTGTTGAAGAGCCTCGGGTCCGAGGAGTCCTTGGAGGCCCGGCGGGCGTCCGCAGTGGGTGAGATGGCGCGGTCCCAGCTCGCCTTGCCGTCGGTTGAGGAAGGCGCGCAGCGCCTGTCTCGAAACCAAGGCCACGCTGCGGCCCGGCAGGTCGTCCTGAACGTCCACCTGAGCGAGGACGACCCGATCGCCCGGCTGGAGCGCGGCAACCTCGCCACCCTCGACCAGATCCAGCAGTGGTGCACCGCGTCCGGCACCGAGGTGGTCGTGAAGCCGCTCCTCGACCTGAACGAGCACCTCGTCTGCGACGGCTACCAGCCCTCGCCCCGGCTCCGCGAGCAGGTGATCCTCCGCGACCGCACCTGTGTCTTCCCGTGGTGCACCAGGTCAGCCAGGGCCTGCGATCTCGACCACATCGTCCCGTGGGAGTCGGGCGGAGCCACGTCGACGGCCAACCTCGCCGCGCTCTGTCGACGACATCACCGCCTCAAGACCCACGGCCAGTGGCGCTACGAACGCACCGGCCCCGCGACGTACACCTGGACCAGCCCACACGGCCACACCTACGACACCGACCCGCACGGCACGAGTCCGGGTTGAGGACCACGCCCCACACCTCGCCGAACACGGACTCGGCGGGGCCACTGGCGCGGAGTTCGGCTCAGGAGTCGAGCCCGGCCTCACCGTTTGTCGCGGCGAGGACCTCGTCGACCAACTAGTACGCCACCTTGCCCAGCTGGCTTCCAGCTCTCAGCCCCGAGCTGCGGGCGTCCAGCGCGTACAACTGGCTCGGTGCCGGATCGGCATGGTGCTCTGTCCGGCCGCATCGCAGACCTGCTGCAACTCGGAGCGGGCGGCAGCGAGGTACTCCTCGCGCTCGGAGGAGCTCATCGCGATCGCCATCGACGTGGTCGCCAGATTGGCTGCCCGGTGCTCGGGAGAGAGGTGCCACACCCAGTCGAACTGTGCGAACTCGAGCTCTTCCTCGGCAGCGAGAGGGAGGCGCTGCTTGACTCCCTCGGGCCCGCCCTTGGTAGAGCGGTCATACATGTCGGGTGCCCCGGCAAGCTCGAACTCCCACGGCTCGACCGGTTCGGCGACGACGTTCCAGACCAGACCCAGCCACCCGCCGGGCTTGAGGACGCGTCGCACTTCTTCCATGGTCGCCCGGGGTTCGAACCAATGCCAGGCGTCAGCGGAGAGGACAGCATCCAACGTTCCGTCCTCGGTCGGAATCGCTGTCGAGTCGCTCCCGTGGCACCGGGCAGCAGGGTTGGTCCGAGCCAGCACGGCGCGCATCCGCGGATCCGGTTCAACCGCCTCGACGGCTAGGCCGCGCGCTAGCAGGGGCGACGTCAGCCTCCCCGTTCCTGCGCCTATGTCCGCCACCCGGGCAGGAGGGGGCGGCGCCAGCCAGGTAACTGCGTCAACTGGATAGCTGGGGCGCCACCGGTCGTACTCCTCAGCCATCTGCCCGAAGCTCAACGCTCTGGATATCTCAGTCACCTGGCGCAGGCTACCGAGCCGATGCCCGGGCACCGCGCTGAAACTGCGGTGGCGGCAAGACCTAGGGTGCTCGGATGCGACGGCGTCTGTTCTGGACCCTGACGGTCCTCAACCTCGTGCTCATCTGCGGCTGGTGGGTCGTCGGCGTGGGCACTTCCGACGCGTGGATCGCGTCGATCGATGCACGCCGGTCGTGCGAGCTGCGGATCGAGCAGGTCATGGAGGAGCGCAGCGATGTCGCCAGCGCTTTCGTGGACCGGACAGTCGTCTCCGGCGAGGTGGTGCGGGTCGAGTACTCGTGGCGCGACATCGACGACGGAAGCCACCAGGACAGCGCCGAGTGTCGGGTGTCCTTCGGCGAGGAGTCGGCGACCATCGAGCAGGTGACGCTGCCATGACGACGAAGCATGCCCTGGAGCCGGCGCCGACGGCGTACGCAGTGGTCTTCCTCGGCCAGCTGATCCCGGCCGCGTTCGTGCTGGCAGGGCTGCTCACGTACGAGGGTCTCGTGCTGGCGTATGCCATCGAGTGCCTGGTGCTGATGGGCTTCAACCTCACCCGCGCCATCACGGACGACTCGAAGGACGACGGCCTGCTGATCGCCGCGATGATGCGTGGCGGGCCGGTGGTGCTCGGCCTGCTGCTGGCCTACTTCCTCCTCCAGGCGACCCCGGGCGACGTTCTTTTCGCGATCCTCAACGCGGCGCTGATGCTCGGCAACGTGATCGCTGCCGGCAGGAGATCTGGGCGAGGCATGCTGGACGCGGCCGGCGACCCGACCGGATCCTGGTGGCGGATGACTCTGCTCGCGGGCGCAGTCGTGGCGCTCTTCTTCCTCAGCTCCGCCCACGACATGGCCGACGGTGGGCTCGCCGGTACGGACAGTTTCCAGGGCGCCGGCGGATTCGTGGCCGCCGCCATCATCAACGCCGCCAACGCGCTCCACCAGCCCGTCGAAGCGATCGTGGCGCTGATGTTCATCGCCTGGAAAGGTGTCAACGAGACCCTGTTCGAGGCCTGGAGCCGCGCTGAACGGTGATCAGGCGCGCTCGCTGCGCCGGTGCAGGGCGTACGACGCGAGCAGCACGAACACCCCGACGACCGCGAGGCCGGCGCCGACCACACCGGGAGCCCGGTAGCCCCAGCCGGCAGCGACCACGAGGCCGCCGAGCCAGGCGCCGAGGGCGTTGGCGATGTTGAGGGAGGCGTGGTTCATGGCCGCGCCGATCGTCTGGGCATCGCCCGCCACGTCCATCAGCCGCAGCTGCAGGTTGATCACCAGGATCGAGCCGAGGATGGTGATCCCGAAGACGACCGGCAGGTTCCACCAGCCGGTGGGCGCAAGCCACGAGAAGACGAGCAGCAGCACGCCTTGACCGATACCGCCGACGAAGAGCGAGCCGAACACCGACCACCGGGCGAGCTCGCCGGCCACCCAGGTGCCGGCGACCATGCCGAGACCGAACGCGAGCAGGAACACCGGCGCCACCGACTTCGACAGGCCACCGACCTCCGTGACCGTCGGCACGATGTAGGTGTAGACGGCGAACATGCCACCGAAGCCGATCGCACCCGTCAGGAGCGTCAGCAGCACCTGCGGCCGCCGCAGCGCGCTGATCTCGCGACGCCAGGTGGCGTGCGGGTCGCCGATCATCGAGGGCACGAAGGCCGCGACGAGGGCGATGGTGGCTAGGCCGAGGACGGCCACCAGCCAGTACGCCGACCGCCAGCCGAGCAGCTGGCCGAGCCAGGTGGCGGCGGGCACACCGACGACATTGGCGACCGAGAGGCCGAGCATGACCTGGGCGACGGCACGACCCTGGCGACCGGGCTTCGCGAGGCTTGCCGCGACGAGCGACGCGACTCCGAAGTAGGCACCGTGCGGCAGGCCGGCGAGGAAGCGGGCGACGAGGAGTCCGTCGTACGACGTGACGAGGGCGCTGGCCGCGTTGCCCAGCGCGAAGGCGGCCATCAGCACGATGAGGAGGGCGCGGCGCGGGAGTCGGGCACCGAGCAGCGCGATCGCCGGGGCACCGACGACGACGCCGAGCGCGTAGGCGGAGATGGCGTGGCCGGCCGTCGGGATCGACACCGAGACACCCTGGGCGAGGTCGGGCAGCAGGCCCATCGAGACGAACTCGGTGGTGCCGATGGCGAACCCGCCCATGGCCAGGGCCAGGACGGCCCAGCCGTAGTGGGCGCAAGGAGCCGGCGTCTTGCTGTCGGTGGTCAGATCGGAAGCGGTCGTCGTCATGGGGCTGGGACTTCCCGTGTGGTGCTGGACAGGGCGTGCTGACGGCGTACGCAGCTCGGGTGGCCGCAAGACGCGACCGACCCCCACATGATGCAACCCGGAAGCTGCGCGTGGCTATTCACGGCGGCAGCGCATCTAGGGTGACGTGCGTGAGTTTCGAGCGGGCGAAGCCGGTGCTGATCGACACAGCCGTGCTCGGTGCTCTCGTCGTGACCGGCATCCTGCCCGCGCCCTTGCTGATCCTCGGCCTGGCCGTGCCGTTCGCCCTGGTCTCCACCTTTGCCGCCCTCAACGCGGGTTCAGCAGCACCCTGCCGACCGACCAGGCGCCGGAGCAGAAGGTGCACGGGACGCTGCTGGGGATCGTCGCCCACGCGACCATCGCGGCCTCGTTGGGGCTGGCCATCACCGGGAGTTGGCACTGGACCGCGTGGTACGGGCTCGGCTTCGCGGTGATCTACGCGTTCGCCCGGCTGTGGCGCAACTCCGTGAAACACGGCTCGTTGTTCCCGCAGGGCTACGCCTCCGTCTGGTGGGAGGCGGGGGCGCTGGCCGCCGGCATGGCGACCTTCGTGTAGGTCGACGTGAGGCCCGCCGAGCTGCCGGCCCTCCCCGTCCTG
Organism: Nocardioides sp. InS609-2; assembly: GCF_023208195.1. Classification (NCBI taxonomy): domain Bacteria; kingdom Bacillati; phylum Actinomycetota; class Actinomycetes; order Propionibacteriales; family Nocardioidaceae; genus Nocardioides; species Nocardioides sp. InS609-2. The sequence goes on from NZ_CP060034.1 coordinate 1,678,782, forward strand.
GCGGTCCGACTCCTCGGCGAGCTGGTCACGGCGGCCCGGCATCCCGTCAACGACGAGGTGTGAGGCTCAGCGGCTCCCGGGCCGCTGTGCGCAGGACCGCTTGGCGGTCGCGCGGTGCTGCGAGTGCTTCTTGCCACACCGGGCGCCGGGCGCCCTCGATGCCATGCCGGCGCTCTGGATGCCAGCAGCGGCAGTTGCCTCGGTGGTCGCCGTGGCGGTCGTCGCCGCGTCGGTGGTGTCGGCGGCGCCGGCCGGAGAGCCGACGACCGAGAGGCCGACGCAGACGAAGGCGACCAGCACGAGTCGCTTGAGGGTGAACATGTCAGGAAGTATCGACTCGGCCGGGCCGGGCCCGTGGCGGACCCGGATCGGCGTACCGCATATTGATGACCGAAATCATCGAGGTGGACCAGACAGGCCCCGACGGTGGCTCAGACGTCGAGCCCTTCCAGAGCCTCGTTGAGCGTGGTCGACGGGCGCATCACGGCACTCGCCTTCGCAGGGTCGGGGCGGAAGTAGCCGCCAAGGTCGACCGGTGACCCCTGTACGGCGAGCAGCTCGTCGACGATCGTCTGCTCGTCCTCGCGGAGGCGGGCGGCCAGTGCCGCGAACGCCTCACCCAGCGCGGCGTCCTCGGTCTGCTTGGCCAGCTCCTCGGCCCAGTAGAGGGCCAGGTAGAAGTGGCTGCCGCGGTTGTCGATCGTGCCGAGCTTGCGGCCCGGCGAGCGGTTCTCGGCCAGGAAAGTGCCGGTGGCGCGGTCGAGGGTGTCGGCAAGGATCCTGGCCCGCGGGTTGTCGGTCGAGTCACCGAGGTGCTCGAAGCTGGCGGCCAGCGCGAAGAACTCGCCAAGGCTGTCCCAGCGCAGGTAGTTCTCCTTGACGAGCTGCTGCACGTGCTTGGGCGCCGAGCCGCCGGCGCCGGTCTCGAAGAGGCCCCCACCGTTCATCAGCGGCACGATCGACAGCATCTTGGCGCTGGTGCCGAGCTCGAGGATCGGGAACAGGTCTGTGTTGTAGTCGCGCAGCACGTTGCCGGTGACCGAGATGGTGTCCTCGCCCTTGCGGATCCGCTCCAGGGAGTACGCCGTGGCGTCGGCCGGGTTCATGATCTCGATGGTCAGATCCCCCCCGCCGAGCGCGGCGTCGTACTCCGGCAGGTACTTCTCCACCTTCGCGATCAGGTTGGCGTCGTGGGCACGGGTCTCGTCGAGCCAGAAGATCGCCGGCACGCCCGAGGCGCGGGCACGGGTGACGGCCAGCTTGACCCAGTCACGGATCGGCTCGTCCTTCGTCTGGCAGGCGCGCCAGATGTCACCGGCACCGACCTGGTGCTCGATCAGCACGTCACCGGCCGCGTTGACGACGCGGACCGCGCCGGCCTCGGCGATCTCGAACGTCTTGTCGTGGGAGCCGTACTCCTCGGCCGCCTTGGCCATCAACCCGACGTTGGGCACCGAGCCCATCGTGGCCGGGTCGAACGCGCCGTTGGCGCGGCAGTCGTCGAGGACGGTCTGGTAGACCGACGCGTACGACGAGTCGGGGATCACCGCGAGGGTGTCCTGCTCCTCGCCGGCCGCGTTCCACATGTGGCCCGACGAACGGATCATCGCGGGCATCGACGCGTCGACGATGACGTCGGACGGCACGTGCAGGTTGGTGATGCCCTTGTCGGAGTCGACCATCGCCAGCGCCGGTCCGTCGGCGATGCCCCGCTCGATCGCCGAGCGGATGGCCGCGCCGTCTGGCAGCGCGTCGACGGCGGAGAGCACGGCACCGAGGCCGTCATTGGCGCTGATGCCGGCGGCGGCCAGCTGGTCGCCGTACTGCTCGAAGACAACGGGGAAGAAGACCTTCACGACGTGGCCGAAGATGATCGGGTCGGAGACCTTCATCATCGTGGCCTTGAGGTGCACCGAGAAGAGCACACCCTCGTCCTTGGCCCGCTGGACCTGCTCCGCCAGGAAGGTGTCGAGAGCGGCGACGTTCATGAACGTGCCGTCGACGACCTCGCCGGCCAGCACCGGGATCGACTCCTTGAGCACCGTGACAGTGCCGTCTGCGGTGACGTGCTCGATGCGCAGCGTGTCGTCAGCCTCGAGCACGACGGAGCGCTCGTTGGTGCGGAAGTCGTCGTGGCCCATGGTCGCGACGTTGGTCTTCGACTCTGCGGACCAGGCGCCCATCGAGTGCGGGTGCTGCTTCGCGTAGTTCTTGACCGAGGCCGGGGCGCGGCGGTCGGAGTTGCCCTCGCGCAGCACCGGGTTGACCGCGCTGCCCTTGACCTTGTCGTACGTCGCGCGGGTGGCCTTCTCGTCGTCGGACTGCGGGTTCTCGGGGTACGCCGGCAGGTCATAGCCCTGACCCTGCAGCTCGGCGATCGCTGCCTTGAGCTGCGGGATCGACGCGGAGATGTTGGGCAGCTTGATGATGTTGGCCTCGGGCGTGGTCGCCAGCTGGCCGAGCTCGGCGAGCGCGTCGTCGATGCGCTGCTCGGCGGTCAGCCGCTCGGGGAACAGCGCGATGATGCGGCCGGCCAGCGAGATGTCACGGGTCTCCACGCCGACTCCGGCGGTGCGGGCATAGGCCTCGACGATGGGCAGGAAGGAGTACGTCGCGAGCAGCGGCGCCTCGTCGGTGTGGGTGTAGATGATCTTGGCCATGGGGTCGGGGACTCCTGATCCGTGAGCGACGTAATTGCTTGACGTCAAGATACCTGACGCCGATCCGAGTACTCCGGGTCGCTCCTAGCGTGACATCCGGGCTCATGGGAGGCTAGGCCGAGCGCTTCGACGGGGGCGCAGACGGTATGAGCGCACAGGGGGCCTGCAAGATGACAACCACGACCACCGAAACTCCCACCACGGGGCAGAAGTTCGCTGCCGAGGTCTTCGGCACCTTCGGTCTCGTCTTCTTCGGCTGCGGCACGGCGATGCTCACGACCGAGCTGGATCAGTTCAGCTACGTCGGCACCGCCCTGGCATTCGGGCTCGCCGTGCTCGTGATGGCCTACGCCGTCGGCCGCATCTCCGGTGGCCACTTCAACCCCGCCGTCACGCTCGGCGCCGCCCTCGGCGGCCGGCTGGCGTGGCGTGAGGTCGGTGTCTACGTCGGTGCACAGCTGCTCGGCGGTCTGCTCGCCGGCGCGATCCTCTTCGGGCTGTTCCACGGTATCGAGGGCTTCGACGCCGAGGGCAACATGGCTCAGAACTCCTTCGGCGACGACGGCACCGGCTACGCCTGGTGGGCCGCGCTCATCCTCGAGCTCCTGCTCACCGCCATCTTCGTCTGGGTCATCCTGGCCGTCACCGATGCCCGCAACGCGCTCAACGCGGGGGCGGCTCCGCTGGCCATCGGCCTCGCGCTGACGATGATCCACCTGGCCTCGATCGGCTTCACCGGCACGTCGGTCAACCCGGCCCGCTCGATCGGCGTGGGCGTCTTCGCCGGCACCGACGCGATCATCCAGCTGTGGCTGTTCATCGTCGCACCGCTCGTCGGCGCCGCGATCGCCGGACTCACCTACCCGCTGATCTTCGCCCACGGCGACGACCCCGTGGCCGGCTCGGGCCTGCGCCTCGGCGGTGGCCGCAACAAGCATCAGGTGCAGCAGTACCCCGGATACGGCCAGCAGCAGTGGGGCCAGCCGGGCGCTCCCCAGCAGTGGGGGCAGCCGGGCACGCCGCAGCAGTGGGGCCAGCAGGCCGCGCCGCCGCCGCAGCAGCAGCAGTGGGTCCAGCAGCCCGCCGCTCCCGCCCAGCAGCCGCCCCCCCAGCAGCCAGGTCAGCAGTACCCGCAGGCCCAGCCCGGCCAGCAGGGTCAGTCGTGGGGCCAGCCGGCTCCCGGCCAGCAGCCCGGCACTCCCCAGCAGTGGGGCACGCCCGACGCCGACGAAGACGGCCGCACCCAGATCCGTCCGCAGGACTGATCCGACCCGACCCGCCTACGGCGCCTCGGTGAGCGACACCGAGGCGGTCGGCGTGTCCTCCTGCACGAGGCCGACGCCGCGCGCGTAGTAGCGATCGACCTCGTCACCCGAGAGGCTGGTCGTGACGACGACGTGCACGAGGCTGTCGAAGTCACCTGCCGGGGTCGAGCGCGCGGCATCGGTCGACTCCACCCGGGCGACGTCCTCGGCGATGCCAGGAGCCAGCTCCTGGCGGAACCCGTCGCCCAGTCGCGGCCTGGCCGGCATCAGGAGCCCGGCTTCGGAGCCGCCCACGCCGGCGCGCCAGGAGCCGTCTCCCTCCGGCACAGCCTGGTCGTGACCGAACAGCCACACGTTGCCGGCGCGGTCCTGGGCCACGTAATCGACGCAGGACGCGACCGTCGCGCCGTCGGCAGACACCGTGGCCTCACGTACGGCGGTCACCGGCACGCCTGCGATCTCGGTGTTTCCCTCGACAACTGTCACGGTGCGCGTGCCTGCGCCATCGCCGGAGACGGCGTACTCCCGGACGGAGCCGGTGGCCAGCGGCAGCCACGGGTTGTCGACGCCGGCCACGAAGTCACCGGGAGCGGGTGAGGGCGTGGGGATCTCCAGCTCGTCGACACCAGACGGGCCGCTCACCGGCGGTGCCGACGCTCCACAGGCGGAGGCCAGGACGGTCAGGGCGAACACGGCCGCGGCGAGCCCGCGACGGGCCCTCGAACTCGACATGGCGGCCAGCATGCCACCCGCCCAACCCGCGATCCGTGCCGCCCGGGGCCGCTGCTAGCGTCGGATCTGCCCCCTTACGTCCACCGAGGAGTCCTCGTGAGCAACGCCCCCCTCAAGGTCGCCGTCACCGGTGCCGCCGGTCAGATCGGCTACAGCCTGCTGTTCCGTCTCGCGAGCGGCTCGCTGCTCGGCCCCGACCGACCGATCCAGCTGCAGCTCCTGGAGATCGAGCCGGCTCTCAAGACGCTCGAGGGCGTCGTGATGGAGCTCGACGACTGCGCCTTCCCCACGCTCGCCGGTGTCGAGATCGGCCACGACCCCGAGCAGATCTTCGATGGCGTCAACCTCGCCCTGCTCGTCGGCGCCCGCCCGCGCGGCCCCGGCATGGAGCGCGGTGACCTGCTCTCGGCCAACGGCGCGATCTTCACCGCCCAGGGCAAGGCGCTCAACGCGGTCGCCGCCGACGACGTACGCATCGGTGTCACCGGCAACCCCGCCAACACCAACGCGCTGATCGCGATGAAGAACGCCCCGGACATCCCGGCCGAGCGCTTCTCCGCGCTGACCCGCCTCGACCACAACCGCGCCATCTCGCAGCTCGCGGCCAAGACCGGCGCCCCGGTCACCGACATCACGCACATGACGATCTGGGGCAACCACTCGGCGACGCAGTACCCCGACCTCTTCAATGCGCAGGTCGCCGGCAAGAACGCAGCCGAGGCCGTGGGCGACCAGGAGTGGCTCGAGAGCACCTTCATCCCCACCGTCGCCAAGCGCGGCGCCGCGATCATCGAGGCGCGTGGATCCTCCTCGGCTGCCTCCGCGGCCTCCGCCACCGTCGACGCTGCCCGCGACTGGCTGCTCGGCAGCGCCGAGGGCGACTGGGTGTCGATGGCTGTCGTCTCCGACGGCTCGTACGGCGTGCCTGAGGGCCTCGTCTCGTCGTTCCCGGTCACGACCAGGGACGGCAACTGGGAGATCGTCCAGGGCCTCGACGTCAACGAGTTCTCCCGCGGCCGCATCGACGCCTCGACGGCCGAGCTGGCCGAAGAGCGCGACGCGGTCACCGAGCTCGGCCTTATCTGACCCGACACACCACGAGCCCGGTCCCCGCGCGGGGCCGGGCTCGTGTGCGTCTACGGAGCGGTGCCTCAGCCCGGCTGGTCGGGGATCGAGCTGGCCAGGAAGATCAGCGCCGCCCCCATGCCGGAGAGCAGCACAGCGTCGATCCACTTCGAACGTACGGCGAGCATGCCGGCGTCGCGGCCCTTGAGCACGACCCGCACGGCGGCCGCGAAGATGAGCGCCCCGCCGAGCCAGCGGATGCCCAGGCGCCAGTTGCCGCCGATCACGACACCGAGGGAGATGACCGCGACGAGGAGTACGCCGAGGTAGAACATGCCGCCGATCGTGCTCGGGTAGCGGCGTTCCTCGACGTCCTCGGGCGCTGCCAGCTCACCGTCGACGAGCGACTCAGCCGAGACGGCGGGGACGTCCTCGGGCGTGGGCAGCTCGCTTTCGGTCACGGGCGCGCAGACCTCTCGGCGATGTCGACGATGTTGCTGAGCAGCATCGCGCGGGTCATCGGCCCGACGCCCTTCGGGTTCGGCGAGACCCAGGCGGCGACGTCCCAGACGTCGTCGGCCACATCGCCGGCGATCTTGCCGTCGACGCGCGAGACGCCGATGTCGAGCACGGCCGCACCTGGCTTGACCATGTCGCCGGAGATGATGCCGGGCACGCCAGCCGCGGCCACCACGATGTCGGCGCGGCGTACGTGCGCGGCCAGGTCGACGGTGCCGGTGTGGCAGAGCGTGACGGTGGCGTTCTCGGAGCGGCGCGTCAACAGGAGGCCGAGCGGCCGACCGACGGTCAGACCACGGCCCACGACCACGACCTCGGCGCCGGCGATGTTCACCTCGTGGCGCCGGAGCAGCTCGATGGCGCCGACCGGTGTGCAGGGCAGCGGCCCGGACTCGCCCAGGACCAGCTTGCCGAGGTTGGTCGGGTGGAGGCCGTCGACGTCCTTGTCGGGGTCGACCCGCGACAGCAGCGCGAACTCGTCGAGCCCCGTCGGCTGCTGCACCAGGAAGCCCGTGCACGCCGGGTCGGCGTTGAGCTCGTCGATGACCGCCTCGACCTCGGCCTGGGTGGCAGTCGCGGGCAGGTCGTGGCGCAACGACGTGATGCCGATCGCGGCACAGTCCTTGTGCTTGGCGCCGACGTACCAGTGGGAGCCGGGGTCGTCACCGACCAGCACCGTGCCCAGGCCGGGCACGACGCCGCGCTCCTTGAGAGCCGCCACGCGCACGGTCAGCTCGGCCTTGATGGTGGCGAGGGTGGCACTGCCGTCCAGTGTCTCTGCGGTCACGTCGTCATCCTGTCATCGTCGTTGTGCTGCGATGATTGCGGCTGCTTCTCGGCTCAGTGGGCAAAGTGGCGGGTGCCGGTGAAGTACATCGTGACGCCGGCGGCTTCGCACGCCTTGATGGTGAGCTCGTCGCGCTTCGAGCCACCCGGCTGGACGATGGCGCTCACCTGGGCGTCGATGAGGATCTGCGGACCGTCCTCGAACGGGAAGAACGCATCCGACGCGGCGACCGAGCCAGCGGCCCGCTCCCCTGCCCGGGTGACCGCGAGTCGGCACGAGTCGACGCGGTTGACCTGACCCATGCCGATGCCCACCGAGGCGCCGTCCTTGGCGAGCAGGATCGCGTTGGACTTCGCTGCGCGGCAGGCCTTCCAGGCGAAGGCGAGGTCGGCGAGCACCTCGGGCGAGGCGGCCTCGCCGGTGGCCAGCGTCCAGGACGCGGGGTCGTCACCGGGGGCGTCGACGTGGTCACGCATCTGCACGAGGATGCCGCCGCTCACCGGGCGCATCTCCGCCGGCCGGTCGTCGGTGGGCGGGTCACATCGGAGGATCCGGATGTTCTTCTTGCCCTGCAGGATCTCGACCGCGCCCTCGTCGTACGACGGCGCGACGATCACCTCGGTGAAGATCTCCGCGACCTGGGCGGCCAGCTCGACCGACACCGCACGGTTGACGGCGATGACGCCGCCGAAGGCGGACGTGGGGTCGCACTCGTGGGCACGACGGTGGGCCACAGAAATCGGATCTGGGACGTCGTCCGAACAAATTGCGATGCCACACGGGTTCGCGTGCTTGATTATCGCCACGGCCGGCTCGTCGAAGTCGTGGGCCGCGCGGCGGGCGGCGTCGGTGTCGACGAAGTTGTTGTAGGACATCTCCTTGCCGTGCAGCTGCTCGGCGGCAGCCAACCCGCCCGTGCCGTCGACGTACAGCGCGGCGTCCTGGTGCGGGTTCTCGCCGTAGCGCAGCACCGACGACTTGGTCCAGGTGTCACCCGTGAAGGCCGGCCAGCGGTCGTCGGCCCCGACGTAGGTGCCGGCGAACCAGTTGGCGACGGCGACGTCGTACGCCGCGGTGTGCGCGAACGCCTCCGCAGCCAGCGCCTTGCGCTGATCGAACGTGAAGCCACCGGCCGCGACGGCGCCCAGCACGTCGTCGTACGACGCGGGCGAGGTCACGATGGCGACCGACGGGTGGTTCTTGGCGGCTGCCCGGACCATCGACGGCCCGCCGATGTCGATCTGCTCGACGCACTCGTCGGGCGAGGCCCCGGAATCGACCGTCTGACTGAACGGGTAGAGGTTGCACACGACCAGGTCGAACGGCTCGACCTCGAGCTCGGCCAGCTGCGCGACGTGGGACTCGAGACGGCGGTCGGCGAGGATGCCGGCGTGCACCCGTGGGTGCAGCGTCTTGACCCGGCCGTCGAGGCACTCGGGGAAGCCGGTGAGATCCTCGACCCGGGTGACCGGAAGGCCCAGCCCCTCGATCATGGCGGCGGAGCCGCCGGTCGAGACGAGTGCGACGCCGGCCTCGTGCAGGCCGCGGACCAGGTCGTCGAGACCGGCCTTGTCATAGACGGAGACCAGGGCACGCCTGATCGGGATCTGGAGATCGGACACGGGACAGCTCCTGGGATCGGTATCGGAGGAGAGCACCCAGGCGTTCGATGCTCATCAGTCACTCCCTGGTGGTTGCCCACCTGCGCCAGTCGTGTGGCCTCAGCCTAGACGAACCCGGCGGCCTTCGACCGACCAACCCTCGCGTGCCATCCGCCCGACGCTCTCCACCAGCATGGTGCGTTCGGCGACCTTGATGCGCTCGTGCAGCGAGGCCTCGTCGTCGGCGTCCTCGACCACGACCGGCACCTGCGCGACGATCGGCCCGGTGTCGACTCCCCCGTCGACCACGAACAGGGTCGCTCCGGTCACCTTGACGCCGTACTCGAGCGCCTCGGCGGCGCCGTGCATGCCCGGGAACGCCGGGCACAGGGCCGGGTGGGTGTTGAGCATCCGGCCCTCGAAGCGAGACAGGAAGTCCTCCCCCACCAGCTTCATGAACCCGGCCGAGACGACCAGGTCGGGGTCGAACGCGGCGACCGCGTCGGTGAGCGCCCGGTCCCAGTGCTCGCGCGAGACGTAGTCGCGCACCTTGCGCACGAACGTGGGTACGCCGGCCCCTTCGGCCCGGGCGAGACCCTCGATGTCGTCACGGTCGGCTCCCACGGCGGCCACGCGGGCGCCGTACCCGGGGTCGGCGCAGGCATCGAGAAGGGCCTGGAGGTTGGTGCCGGAGCCGGAGACGAGGACGACGAGACGGGCGGGTGCGGGCACCCGCGGAGTCTAGGCCGTCTCCCAGATCAAGCAGCAGCGTCGACGGGGATCGACGTCCGCCCCTGCCACCACGTCATCAGCAGCCCGCCGACCAGGCCACCCAGACCGAACGCAGTGACGGCGTGCACGAGCACGTCGAAGCCGAACGGGCCGATGAACCGCATCCGGCCCGGCCCGGCTGCCCCGCCCGACAACGAGGCGAGCAACGCGAAGAGCAGGCCGGCGATGATGCCGCCACCGCAGCCGCGCATCGCGCCTTCGTCCCAGCGCAGCGTCGGGAAGCGACGCTGCACGCGCGCGGTGGCCATCGCCGCGACGAGCAGGGGTACGGCGACCACGGCACCCGCCCACGCCGGCACCGCGCCGGCGGCGGGCAGCGCGGCCAGCAACGGGAAGAGCGGGAGCGGCCCGAGCACGACGGCGCCGGGCGAGACGAGTGTGTTGGCGCCCACCTCGAAGCCGGGGCCGAGCAGGTAGGAGCCGCTGAACAGCGTGGCGTTGGGCACGAACGCTGTGTTGACCAGGGTGAGCAGCGTGGCCTCGCCGGCGCCGGCGTGCAATCGCGACGCCATGTTGAGCGCGGCAGTCAGGTCGACGACGAACCCCATGGCCAGCACGACCGCGCTCACGACCAGGAACGTGCCGAGCACGCCGAGCGCCGTACGCACGCCGTAGCGCAGGACGGGCGGTAGGTACGACGCCCAGATCGCGGCACGACCCGACCCGATCGCCACAGCGGGAGCTGCCAGGAAGAGGGTGAAGAGCAGCGTCCAGCCGAGCACCGGCGCCACCGACGGGGCGATCTCGCCTCCGGCGAGTGAGGAGGTGACGACGGCGACCACGGCGTAGCCGGTGAAGAAGGTTCCGACGGCGGCCGGCACGGTCCAGTCGCGCTCACCGTCGGAGATGCTGTGAGCGTCGGGACCGTGCGCCGACACGCCCTCGCCGAGTCGCAGCGCGAGCCGCCAGACCGCCCAGGCGCAGATCGCCGTCAGCCCGAGGGGTACGACGTCGACCGGCACGCCGCGCACCTGCAGGCCCGACCCGTGAGCGGCCAGCCAGCCCAAGGCACCGGCTCGCATCCCGTCGCGAGGTGCTCCGTGCACACCGGCGTCGCTGAGGAACCAGCCGATGACGCCGACGGCGAGACACACCATCAGGGTCGACGCAGCCGCGACGGTCCCGGCGAGCGCGCCCAGCAGGGCGACGGGCCGGTGCCGGGGCGCGGGTCCGGGCGGCCGGGTGCGGGCGCTCGGGCGGACAGGTAGCAGCGAAGTCATGGCCTCGCCATCATCGCCCGCGGCCATCGCCCGTCGGCGCTGCCACGCCGCGAGTGGGGATCCCGGCCGGTCGCCGGCGACCTGACGGGTAGATGTGCGTGATCTGGGGTGCGCACCGTAACGTTGGATGGTCATGAGGGATCCCGAGGAGTTCGACGCGTTCTACAAGAACGTGCGCGATCGTGTGCTGCTGGAGACCTATGCCCTCACGGGCGATCTCCCGGTCTCTCGGGCAGCGGTCCGTGACGCTTTCGCCGTCGCGTGGCACCACTGGCGCAAGGTCTCCCGGCTCGACGATCCCGAGGCCTGGCTGCGCCCGCTGGCCTGGGGCCGCGCCCAGCGCCGGCACACCGCCCGCATCTGGCACCGCGAGAAGGACCTCGACGACGCCGCGAAGACCACGCTCGACGCCTTGGCGAAGCTGTCGGTGCCGCAGCGCAAGGCGCTGATCCTGACCAACCTCTCACCGCTGTCGCTGCTGGCCATCTCCCGCGCGGTCGGCCTCCCGCAGACCGACGTCGAGCGAGAGCTGCAGACCGCGACGGCCCAGTTCGCGATCTCGCGCGACACCGGCACCACCGAGATCCGCGGCCACCTCGAACACCTCCGCACCGTCACCGACACCGCCCAGTGGCCGCGCGTCAGCATCGTCCGTAGGGCCGGCGCTGCCCGCCGCCGCACCCACACGCTGGTCGGCGTGGCCGGGACCGCGCTGGTGCTGATCGCCGGCGGCACCTTCGTCTCGCAGGGCAACACCAGCACGGCCAGCCTCGACGACGAGAACTTCGACAGCCCGTCGGCGGCCGTCATCAAGGCCGATGACGGGCCGACACTGAAGGACGACGTACTCCTGGCGACTGCCGACCTCGACCTCGTCGACTCGAAGATGTCGTGGGTCGAGGCCAGGACTGACGACAACGCCGCCGGCAACGGCCTCGCCCTCCCCTGTCAGATCCAGCGGTACGCCGACCCCGAAGGCTCCGGCGCGTTCGTGCGCACGTTCGAGGGCACCGGGCCGAAGCCCAAGCCCGTCAAGACGAAGGCCAAGAAGAACGCCAAGGCCGTTCCGCCGGCGAAGTCAGCGGCCTGGGAGCTCGTCGAGCTGTCCGGCACCGAGAAGGCCGCGCAGGCGGCGTACTCCAACGTCAACAGCTGGTACGCCGGCTGCCTCGCCGAGCGCACCCAGCTGCTGTCGGTGCACCGGGTCGGCCAGGTCGGCGACGACGCACGGGTGTTCACCCTCCGCAGCTGGAGGGGATCGCCGCGCACCCTGCGTGTGGGAGTCGCCCGCAGCGGCCAGCTGACAGTCACCACCGTCTCGCGGGTCGACGGTCTCCAGCTCAACCCGAGCAAGCCGGCCGCCCTGCTGGCCGCGGCAGTCAATCGCGTGTGCTCGGCACCTGGCGGCAACGCATGTGCCGGTGAGCCCGCGCTCAAGGAGATCGACGCACCGGTCGCGGGCCTGGTGCCGGGCATGCTGAGCGAGTTCGACCTGCCGCCGATCGCGCGCGCACCGGGCCCGTGGATCGGCACCGAACCCGTCAAGGCGAAGGTCAACGTGGCCTCCACCCGGTGCGACCGCACCGAGTTCACCGGGAAGAGCGTGCGCCGCAACCTGACCCGCACCTTCCTCTTCCCCGCCGTCGACAAGGCAAACGAGTTCGGCCTCACCGAGACCGTCGGCATCTGGTCACCGGGCAATGCGCGCACCTTCGTCAAGGACGTCCGCAGGCGCGTCGACGAGTGCGCCGAGAACGCCTTCGGCACCGAGGTCCGACAGCTCCGCAACGTCGCAGACGAGAACACCGACGTGACGGCGTGGAACATCAGCATGGAGATCTCCGACAAGGACTCCGTGCAGTTCCTGATGGCGATCGTCCGCAGTGAGGGCACCGTCGCGCAGGTCGGCTTCGTGCCGTCGCAGGCGATGTCGATGGATCGCGAGGACTTCCTCGACGTCGTCGACCGCGCCGTGTCGCGACTTCCCCAGCTCCGGGCACGCTGAGAGCAACCTTCTCCCGGTCCCGATGCGTCTGACGTGTGGACCGGACCGACGAAGGACATGGAATGCTCCGAGGACTGCTCGTCGCTGCCGCTGCGCTGCTGGCGTTGACCGGCTGCGCGACCGAGGACGATGCAACGACCCTCACCACGGCCGAGCCACTGACCGATGCCGCGCTGCTCACGGCCGACGAGGTGCCCGCCCGCGACCGGTTGACCGCCTGGCGCGACGCGGACCCGGCCTCGGAGGCCGCGCTCGCCTGTCAGTCCGGGCCGCTGGACGCGCTCGGTGCCGAGACCGTCGCGCGCCGCCGCTTCGTCGCCAACATCGCCCAGGCGCCCGAGGGCGACCCCTCGGCAAGCGTCGACCTCGCCCTCCTGCAGTACGCCGACGTAGCGGCCGCCGAGACCGCCCGCCAGACCGTGGCCGACCAGATCGAGGTGTGCTCCCCCACCCTCGACGACATCGGCGAGGCGAAGTTGGTCCCGGACAGCCGCGAGGTGCTCGCCGGCGACGGCAGGGTCGTGTGGATGCAGCGCGACTTCCTCGCCTCCGACCTGTGCACCGACTGCGACGCCGTCCGCTTCCACCGGATGGGAGTCGGCGTCGTCGGATCCCGCCTGCTGCTGGTCTCGCTGGCCGAGGTCGGTGGGCCGCTCCAGCCCGAGGGGCTCGACTCGACGATGGAGGCGCTCACCATCGCCGCACTGGGGCGCGCCGGCGCCTGATCAGGCGAACGGTGAGTAAGGGCGACCGCCCTCGCTGATCTCGCGGTTGAGGTCGGTCAGGCGACGCACCAGCTCGTCCGTGTCCTGGGCCACCGCACTGGGCCACCCGTAGCAATCGGTCACCGCCTCGTCGAGCTCGCGGTGCAACGCCTTGAGGTCGGCCCAGGCGCCCTCGTCGACCGCGTTGTAGAGCTTCGTGAGACCGATCTGCTCGCCGGCGCAGATCTCGGTCCGCCGCGACAGCAGCGCGCGGGACGCCTCGGCGACTCGCTCCCGTTGCTCGTCGGTCACAGGGTCTGGAAACGGGAAGGTCATGAACACGGACGTGGGCGTGTAGCGCAGCCTTGTCTCCAGCGTCGAGGACCGGGACCAAGCCCACGCCTCGTGCGCCTTCGAGAGCAGCACGCCCATCGAGTGATCGTCGTCGAACGCGAACACATTCGTAGCGTCGGTTGCCATCACTTCCGGGGTGCACCACGTCAAGACGTAACGCTTGCTGTGTCGTGCCGTGGCCGGAAAGCGCGGAAGATCGGCGAGCGCCGCGCGCATCGCTGGCCGAGGGCGGTGAAAGCGCCACCACAAACCCTTCAAGCCCGATGATGACTCCTTTGCCCGATCTCGAACTATCGCCAGCGCTCTCGGAAACGCCGACGCCTTCTCAAGTGGCAGCACTCCAAAGTCGACCGTCCACCGCATGGCTGACTGCGTCGGCTCGGAGGTGATGTCGTCACCGTCCAGATATGGACGAACGACAGATGCGTAGTCGGCATCGCCTTCAGCGATGAGCCCTGTTGCGATGGCCGAGTCAACGATGAAGTACTTGTTGCCAGGGATGGGACCTTGAAAGCAGAGACCCGCGTTTGTACGCAGCGGTTTGGGCTTCCAGACATCCGATGATGTGATCGACGTCAGACTGGTGCCGATGGCCTCGACTACGACCCCGTCAAGAGTGCGTAGTGCTGGGGACTCGGTAGGTTGTTGAATCCAATTCACGATGCTGACATGCACCTTTGCGTCACCCGGCCAGCGCTGTGACGAGACGGCGTCCGTAATTACACCACCGCGTTCATGCACGTAATCGAGGGACGCCGAGCGAGCGCGATTTTGCGAGATCGAGTTCGTACCGACGAGGCCCGAACGCTGATTGGGCGAGAGGTGATCCACTGCCCGTCGAAACCAATACGTGCATAGGTCTTTGACCCCGACTCCGAACTCTCTCTTGAGCCAATCCACGTAGTCATCCCCTAAGGCACGACGAACGTGTTGCGCGCCCTGGAAGGGCGGATTTCCGACAATGCAATCCGTCTCGGGCCACGGTGTCCGTAGCGCGTCGGCACGCCTGATCGATGACAGGTCCTGAAGCGGCAGCGGCGGCTCGGCGTCGCCGTACCGGTCGATCATCTGCCGATGCGCCATCCACAAGGTGACGCGGGCGATCTGGACGGCGGCCGGCTCGATGTCGATGCCCTGCAGGTTCTGGAGCGGGTAGAAGGGCCACGGTCCGGGCGGGATCGGCAGCCCTTGCTCGCGGGCCAGGCTGCGAATGCGTTCCTTGAGCTCGTGCTCCAGGCCACGCAGCTCGCGGTAGGCGACGTAGAGGAAGTTGCCGCACCCGCACGACGGGTCCAGTACCCGGAATCCGCACAGTTCGTCCAGCACGTCGCGCGCCTCGTGCGGCGTGGAGGCCGCCGCCATCCGCTCACGCCACGGGCGAATGATCGTCGGAGTGACGATCTTCATGATGTCGACCTCGTGGGTGTAGTGCGCACCTCGTTCCCAGCGCTGGTCGCGACCGAGCACGCCTTCCATCAGGGAGCCGAAAATCGTGGGGTCGACCTTGCGCCAATCGAAACCGGTGGCGGTCAGCAGGAGATCGATCTCGGCTCGCTCCAGCCGCACCTCGGCCGGCTTCGCGAAGAGGTCGCCATTGACATAGCGGGTGCCGGCCAGCCGCCCGACGCGGTTGTGGTCGCCCTTCTGGTTGAGCACCCGGAAGAGGAGCCCGAGCTCGGCAGCCGACCGGTCGGGCTCGCGACGAAGTTCGTTCAGGGTGGACTGGAACGGGAATCCGTCGAGCATGCCGAGGTCCTCGGCGAACATGCACCAGACCGACTGCAGGATGAATCGCTGCAGCACCGGTCCGGGGGCGGCCGCCCGGCCGACGAGGGCCTGATAGGTCTCCGCGACGGTCTTGGCCGCCTCCTTGGTGAGCTCGCGGTAGTGCTCGGTGAAGTTGGGCTCCACAGTCGGTCCGGAGAGGAACGCCAGGGCGTCGTAGCGGTCGGGGAGATCTGACAAGGAGAAGGTCGTCACCGCCCGGGTCGGAAACCTGCCCGGCTCCCAGATCTCGAACTCGCGGAAGTTGCAGATGACGATCCACCGCGCCGCACCGACGTCTGCGTCGAAGTCGGCCGACTCGGTCCAGTAGCGCTGGATCTGCGCGCGGGCCGTGGCTACGGGAACGGTCGGCGCCTTCATCTCGACAATGCAGATCCCGGGCCAGAAGAGATCCATGAAGCCGGCATGCTGCTCGAAGTGCTCGAAGCGGGCGCCCAACTCGCGCCGTTCGCTCCCGTAGCAGGCGAACAACTCGTTCAGAAAGGTCTGCGCCTCGGACTTCTCGGTGCCGGCGTAACCGCGCCACGTGTCGACAAAGCCCGCGAGGGCACGCTGGATCTCCTCACCGCTCGGCATGCCCGGTCAGATGAGACGGGTGTCGACGGCGTAGTAGGTGTCCTGGGTGAATCTCTTGCGGAGTCGTTCGAGGTCCTTGATCAGGTCGCCCAGGGCCAGCGCCGCGTTGACGTCGACGCCGTCCTTCTCGACAACCTTGCGGCCCTTGCGAGCGGCCTCCAGGGTGTATTCGAGGTTGAGCAGGACATCGGAGACCTGCGTCGCCGCGCGTTCCTTGAGGATCTGTTCCTCGCTGCGGTCATAGCCGGGCTGGCTCATCCTCACCCTTCCGAGTCCTGTTGACGCCTGAGATTAGGCCAGCCTGCCAGCATCCGACGTGCCCTCGCACCCGCCATTTCGGGCCTGTGGAGAGCGCCGGGGGGCCGTGCACAGATTCCACAGGGAGATCGTTGCCTGTGGACAAGCACGACGCCCCCGGAACGGGCTCCCAGGGGCGTCGACGCGAGTCAGGATCAGAGCGCGTTCAGGATCTCCCGCATCAGCGCCGCCGTCTCGGACGGCGTCTTGCCGACCTTGACGCCAACCGCCTCGAGGGCGTCCTTCTTGGCCTGCGCGGTGCCGGAGGAACCCGACACGATCGCGCCGGCGTGGCCCATCGTCTTGCCCTCGGGGGCGGTGAAGCCCGCGACATAGCCGACGACCGGCTTGGCGACGTGGTCCTTGATGTAGTCGGCTGCCCGCTCCTCGGCGTCGCCGCCGATCTCGCCGATCATCACGATCGCCTTGGTCTCCGGGTCGTTCTCGAAGGCCTCGAGCGCGTCGATGTGGGTGGTGCCGACGATCGGGTCACCACCGATGCCGATGGCGGTGGTGAAACCGAAGTCCCGCAGCTCGTACATCATCTGGTAGGTCAGCGTGCCCGACTTCGACACCAGACCGACCGGGCCCTTGCCCGCGATGGTGTGCGGTGTGATGCCGGCCAGCGACTCGCCGGGCGTGATGATGCCCGGGCAGTTGGGGCCGATCATCCGCGTGGCCCCATGGTTGCTGGGCCCTTCGAGGTAGGCGAACACTTCGGCGGAGTCCTGCACAGGCACGCCCTCGGTGATGACCACCAGCAGGCCGATGCCCGCGTCGATGGCCTCGATGCAGGCGTCCTTGGTGAACGCCGGCGGCACGAAGACGACCGA
The DNA here is from genome assembly GCF_023208195.1 of Nocardioides sp. InS609-2. Classification (NCBI taxonomy): domain Bacteria; kingdom Bacillati; phylum Actinomycetota; class Actinomycetes; order Propionibacteriales; family Nocardioidaceae; genus Nocardioides; species Nocardioides sp. InS609-2. The sequence continues at coordinate 1,695,977 of NZ_CP060034.1, forward strand.
CACGTCGGCACCCGTCTCGGTCATCGCCTCCTTGACGTTGCCGAAGACGGGGAGCTCCTTGCCTGCGAGCTCGACCGTCGTGCCGGCCTTGCGGGCGTTGACGCCGCCCACGATGTTGGAGCCGGCCTCGACCATCAGGGTGGTGTGCTTGGAGCCCATGCCGCCCGTCATGCCCTGGACGATGATCTTGGAGTCCTTGTTGAGGTAGATGGACATCTCAATTGCTCCCGTTCGCCAGCTCGGCGGCCTTGTCGGCCGCGCCGTCCATGGTGTCGACGAGGGTCACCAGCGGGTGGTTGGCCTCGTTGAGGATGCGGCGACCCTCCTCGACGTTGTTGCCGTCGAGACGTACGACGAGCGGCTTGGTCGCCTCGTCGCCGAGGATCTCCAGCGCGCCGACGATGCCGTTGGCGACCTCGTCGCACGCGGTGATGCCACCGAAGACGTTGACGAACACCGACTTGACCTGCTCGTCGTTGAGGATCACGTCGAGGCCGTCGGCCATCACCTGCGCGTTGGCGCCGCCGCCGATGTCGAGGAAGTTGGCCGGGGTGACCCCGCCGTGCTTCTCGCCGGCGTAGGCGACGACGTCGAGGGTCGACATGACCAGGCCCGCGCCGTTGCCGATGATGCCGACGGCACCGTCGAGCTTCACGTAGTTGAGGCCCTTGTCCTTGGCCTTCGCCTCGAGCGGGTCGGCCTCCTCGCGGATCTCGAACGCCTTGTGGTCCTCGTGGCGGAACTCGGCGTTCTCGTCGAGCGAGACCTTGCCGTCGAGCGCCTCGAGCTTGTCACCGGTCAGGCGGGCGAGGGGGTTGACCTCCACGAGGGTGGCGTCCTCCTCGGTGAAGACGGTCCAGAGCTGCTGGATCATCGTGATCGCCTGGTCGCGCAGCTCGGCCGGGAAGCCGGCCTCGTCCGCGATGGCCGCGGCCTTCTCGGCGTCCACGCCGCTGCCGGCGTTGATGGCGATCTTCTTGACGGCGTCGGGGTTGGTCTTGGCGACCTCCTCGATCTCCACACCACCCTCGACACTCGCGATGCACAGGTAGGAGCGGTTCGACCGGTCGAGCAGGAAGGAGAAGTAGTACTCCTCCTCGATCGACGCGCCCGGGACCACCAGGACGCGGTTGACCGGCAGTCCCTTGATCTCGAGTGCGAGGATCGCGCGGGCGGCCTCTTCGGCCTCCTCGGGCGTCTTGGCCACCTTGACGCCGCCGGCCTTGCCGCGACCTCCGGCCTTGACCTGCGCCTTGACGACGACGACGCCACCGATCTCCTCCGCGGCCGCGCGTGCGTCCTCAGGGGTCTCGACGGTCTTGCCGAGCGCTCCGGCCACTCCATGCTTGGCAAAGAGTTCCTTTGCCTGGTATTCCATCAGGTCCACGATCAGTCCTTATTTCAAGTCGACAGTCCGGAGATTCCACGGGCTCAAATCCACTGGCACCCTAGACCCGCTGGGACCCCCCGGGCCACGCGGGTCGACGCTCGGGAGGTGCGATCTCGGTCACGGCAAGCTCGATCCAGCCGTACGTCGGCGCCCGGCGCTAGCGTCTTCGGCATGAGCACCAAGGTGCAGTACTACACGGCCGCCACCCTCGACGGATTCATCGCCGACGAGCACCATTCCCTCGACTGGCTCTTCGAGGTGCCGCACTCCGACGAGGAGGAGGGCGCGAGCTCGTGGGACACCTTCATCGCCGGGGTGGGCGTGCTGACCATGGGTGCCACCACCTACGAGTGGGTGCTCGGGCATCATCCCGAGATGCGCACCAGCCCCGACCGGTGGCACGAGTTCTACGGCGATCGCCCGGCGTGGGTCTTCACCCACCGTGAGCTGCCGCAGATCCCCGGCATCGACATCAGGTTCGTGCAGGGTCCCGTGCGAGCGGCGTACGACGAGATGGTTGTGGCCGTGCCCGACCGCAACATCTGGGTCGTCGGTGGAGGCAACCTGGTCGGCCAGTTCGACGACGCAGGGCTGCTCGACGAGATCCACGTGCACGTCACTCCGGTCGTGCTGGGCGCCGGTGCGCCGCTGCTGCCGCGACGAATCACCTCGTCGCGGCTGTCGTTTCGCGAGGGCTGCCTCGTCGGTCAGCGGCTCAATGTCGTGCTCGACGTGAAGAAGAAGGAGGTCTAGGACGGTTCGGCGAAGTGCTGGGCCACCCAGCCGGTGATCTCACCGGTGGTGGCGCCGGGGGTGAAGACCTTGGCGACCCCGAGCTCCTCGAGCACCGGGATGTCCTCCTCGGGGATGATCCCGCCGCCGAAGATGACGATGTCGGAGGCGTCGCGCTCGGCGAGCAGCTCGACGAGCTTGCGGAACAGGGTCATGTGCGCGCCCGAGAGCACGGAGAGGCCGATGATGTCGGCGTCCTCTTGGATCGCGGTCTCCACGATCTGCTCGGGAGTCTGGTGCAGGCCGGTGTAGATGACCTCGTGGCCGGCGTCGCGCAGGGCGCGCGCGACGATCTTGGCGCCCCGGTCGTGCCCGTCGAGACCGGGCTTGCCGACGACGATCCGGATGCGGCGTACGGGGGCTGTCGCGCTCATGCCCGGCACGCTAGCCGAACCCGGCTCGCGACGCGTGGTCCGTCCCGAGGGGGAGCAATGCCTGGAGGCCCGAACCACCTCGACCCGGCCTTGCCAGAAGGCGGGGAATGCGCCAAACTCCTGCTTCGCCGACGTGGTCATCCACAATCGATGGCGAGCAGGATTTCAGCGGCCGTGACCTATCCGTTACAGTCGGCCGCGTTGCCTTTCCCCCGGACGCAGTCGAGGTAAACCTTTTATGGGTCAGCACCGAGCAGAACGCGGTCACCGCCGCGACCCCTCGGGGACCCAGTCCTCCACACCCGGTACCCACATCGGCGCACGTGATGCAGCCCCCGCGGCCGGCACCCGGATGGCCTCCCGCGCCGTGTCGAAGTCAGTCACCAGGACCAAGCCTGTCGCCGTGAGCCCGGCCAGTGCCGGCAAGCGCAAGGCCTCCCGGCGCTCCGCCCCCAGCACCCCTCTCTTCAGCCGCCTGCCCTCGGTTCCGGTGCTGATCGGCGTGGCTGCCCTGTCCGTCTCTGCCGGCGGCGCCATCAGCGCGGCCGACCCCGGCCAGCTCACCGGCGACCTCGACAGCAACACCGTCACCGCGGCGAGCGCCTTCGCCGGCGCCACCGACGCCGGGCTGCTCAGCCGCGGCGCCACGGTCAGCCGTGCCGCGCGCCGGACCCCGGTCACCGCGGCCGACCCCGAGCTCGTCGCCGAGGCCGAGGCTCGCGCTCGCCAGCGCAACACCGCGCTAGAGGCCTACGCCGAAAAGGCCGCCCAGCAGTCGATCAAGCTCGAGAAGAACCAGTGGGTGCTGCCGGTCGACGGCTACCGCATCACCGCGACATTCGGCATGTCGAGCGGCCTGTGGTCGAGCAGTCACACCGGCCTCGACTTCGCCGCTCCGAGCGGCACCCCCATCCACGCCGTCGCCGGCGGCGTCGTGACGTCCACCGGTTACGACGGCGCCTACGGCAACAAGACCGTCATCACCCTCGAGGACGGCACCGAGATCTGGTACTGCCACCAGACCTCCTACCTCGTCAACACCGGCGACTCGGTCGCTCCGGGCGAGGTCATCGGCTCCATCGGCTCGACCGGCAACGTCACCGGACCGCACCTGCACCTCGAGGTCCGGCCCGACCCCGACACTCCGATCGACCCGTACACCGCGCTCGTCAGCCACGACGTCCAGCCGTAACCCGGTCAGTCGGTCGCGGCCATCGTCGCGCCGAGCCCGACCATGGACAGTCCGCCCACCAGGCCGAGCGAGTCGAGCCGGCTTGGCCGCCGCGCAAACCAGTCGCGAGCGCGTGACGCCGCCAGTGCCCACACCGAGTCAGACATCACCGCCATCAACGCGAACACCGCACCGAGCAGCGCGATCTGCGGCCCGGTCGAGCCGGCGCCCTCGTTGACGAACTGCGGCAGGAAAGCCGCGAAGTAGACAAGCGTCTTCGGGTTGGTGACGCCGACGACGAAGCCCATTCGTACCGGTCGCGACTGCCGCGTCGCCGACGGCCGCATGCCCTCGAGGATCAGTCGCGCGTCACTGCGGTGCCGGATCGCCTGGATGCCGAGGTAGACGACGTACGCCGCTCCACAGAGCTTCAGCGCGGAGTACGCCGTCGCGCTGGCCGCCACGATCGCGCCGAGCCCGAGAGCCACGAACACGGTCTGGCAGGCGATGCCTAGCGCGTTGCCGCACACCGACAGCAGTGCTTCACGTCGTCCGACCGAGAGCGCCCGCCCGATGGTGAAGAGCAGGCTCGGGCCGGGGACCTGGATGAACAGGATCGAGGCAACCAGGAAGGCCAGCCACTGGCTCGAGGTGGGCATGCGTCGAGTGTGGCATCCGTGGCCGGGTGAGCGCCCGGTGTTTTCAGACGGTGGACAGGCCTACAGCTTCTCGACGGGGGCGTATCGCAGCAGCAACCGCTTGACACCTTCGGAGCCGAAGTCGATCGAGGCGACGGACTTCTCTGCCGCACCCTCCATCGAGACGACGGTGCCGAGCCCGAAGGAGTCGTGGAGCACCCGGTCACCGGGCTCGAGCGACGGGATCTCGCGGGCCGGTTTGGCCTTGGCCATGACGTCTGCGCGGGCGGCGGCGGAGGAGAAGTTGCGGCGTCCGGCGGCGGTCGGCTGGCCGAGCCGGGCCGGGCCGGTCGAGAGGTCGGGCCGGCCCCAGCTCGTCTGGGACGCCTCGGTGCGCCGCCAGTCGACGAGGTCGACCGGCATCTCGTCGAGGAAGCGCGAAGCCGGGTTGTGCGACGGCGCGCCCCAGGCAGAGCGCACTACCGCCCGGGAGAGGTAGAGCCGCTCCTGGGCGCGGGTGACGCCGACGTAGGCGAGGCGGCGCTCCTCCTCCAGCTCGGGCTGGTCGCCGAGCGAGCGCTGGTGCGGGAAGATGCCGTCCTCGAGGCCGGTCAGGAAGACCACCGGGAACTCCAGCCCCTTGGCGGTGTGCAGCGTCATCAGCGTGACCACTCCGGAGTCGTCACCTTCGGGGGTGTCGGGGATCTGGTCGGTGTCGGCCACCAGGGCGACGCGCTCGAGGAAGTCGCCCAGGCCCGGCGCGACCGTGCCCGCGTCGACGTCGGCGGGGTCGGCGGACGGACCCGCCACCGGGTCGTCGGAGAACTCGCGGGCCACTGCGACGAGCTCGGCAAGGTTCTCGACCCGAGTGTGGTCCTGCGGGTCGTCGGAGGCCTCGAGCTCGACGAGGTAGCCGGACCGCTCCAGCACCGACTCGAGGATCACGTCGGCCCGCTCGTCGGCGGCCACCATCGACTGGAGCTCCTGGATCATCGCCACGAACGCCTCGATGTTCTTCAGCGACCGGGTGGCCACGCCGGGCGCCTCGCCGGCGCGCGTGAGCGCCTGCCAGAACGTGAGGCGGTCGCGCTCGGCGAGCGCCGCGACGCAGGCCTCGGCCCGGTCGCCGATGCCCCGTTTGGGAGTGTTGAGGATGCGGCGCAGCGAGATCTCGTCGTCGGGGTTGGCGAGCATCCGCAGGTAGGCGAGTGCGTCACGCACCTCGCGGCGCTCGTAGAAGCGCACGCCGCCGACCACCTTGTAGGGCTGGCCGGTGCGGATGAACACCTCCTCGAAGACTCGCGACTGGGCGTTGGTGCGGTAGAACACCGCGACGTCGGCCGGCCGGACACCGCCGTCGGCGAGGGTGTCGATCTCCTGGGAGACGAACCGGGCCTCGTCGTGCTCGTCGTCGGCGACGTAGCCGACGATCCGCTCCCCCGCCCCTGCCTCCGACCACAGCCGCTTGGGCTTGCGGCCCGAGTTGTTGCCGATCACCGAGTTGGCGGCGTTGAGGATCGTCTGCGTCGAGCGGTAGTTCTGCTCGAGCAGGATCGAGCTCGCGTCGGGGAAGTCCTGCTCGAAGTCGAGGATGTTGCGGATGTTGGCGCCGCGGAACGCGTAGATCGACTGGTCGGCGTCACCCACCACCATCAGCTCGGCCGGCTCGATCCGCTCGCCACCCGCCTCGGTGAGCTCGGGGTTGTCGGCGCACAGCGCGTGGATCAGGGCGTACTGCGCGTGGTTGGTGTCCTGGTACTCGTCGACGAGCACGTGCCTGAACCGGCGCCGGTAGGTCTCGCGCACCTCGGGGAACGTCTGGAAGAGATGCACGGTCAGCATGATGATGTCGTCGAAGTCGAGGGCGTTGGCCTCGCGCAGCCGCCGCTGATAGGCGGAGTACGCCGCGGCGTACGCCTCTTCGAAGTTGTTCTTGGTGTCCTTGGCTGCCTCGTCTGCGTCGCGCAGGTCGTTCTTGTGGTTGGACACCCAGTGCAGGACGGCGTTCGGCTGGTAGCGCTTGGGGTCGAGGTCGAGGTCACGCAGCACCAGCGTCATCAGCCGCTTGGAGTCGGCGGAGTCGTAGATCGAGAAGCTCGACTTGTAGCCGAACTTGTCGATCTCCTTGCGCAGGATGCGCACGCACGCCGAGTGGAACGTCGAGACCCACATGATGCGGGCGCGTTTGCCGACGAGGTCCTCGACGCGCTCCTTCATCTCGGCCGCGGCCTTGTTGGTGAAGGTGATGGCCAGGATCGAGCCCGGGTGGGCCTTGCGCTCGGTGATCAGCCAGGCGATGCGACGGGTGAGCACGCGGGTCTTGCCCGACCCCGCTCCGGCGACGACGAGCAGCGGCGCGCCCGCGTGTTGTACGGCGGCGCGCTGGGGCTCGTTGAGCCCGGCCAGGAGCTCCTCGCGGCTCGGCCCACGGCGGGTCGTGCGGGGCTCGGGCTGGAGGTGGTCGAAGCCGGGGAGGAGGTCGCTCATGTCGGTGCCAACCCTACGTGCCGGCGCCGACGCTCCTTCGCCTCGCTCGGGTTCTCCACAGGCGGCCGGCGGCGGGTTCCCCCGGAACGATGCGTTCGTTAATCTCGGGGGCGACGTATTACTCGGGAAAGGACACGTCGCATGCGTAATCGGGGGATGCTCATCGCTCTGCTCCTCGCCGGCCTGACGTTGTTCGCCGGTTGCTCCGAGGACGATCCCGTCCCGAAGATGCCGAAGACGTCGGCGGCAGCGCCGACTCCGTCGCCCACGGCTTCACCGACTCCGCAGTCGGAGGCGGAGGAGGCGGAAGCGCTGATCAGGCAGTGGGCGGAGCTCAACGTCCAGATGCAGGCGACCGGCGAGACGAGTGCCTACGAGGCGATTACCGCGGACGAGTGTGAGACGTGTCGGCGCTTGGTCCGCATGGTCGGCAAGCTTTACGCGGGGGGTGGGCAGGTAGATCTCCAGGCCCAGCGCGTGGTCTCTGTGCGCAAGTCGCCGCGCATCAAGGGTAGCGGCGTCTACGAGGCCAAGGTCGATCTCGAACCGAGTCGGGTTCGGCAGTCTCCAGAAGACGACTGGAAGGAGTACAGCGGAGGCCGAGTCACCTACGACATTGACGTCGTCCGCGAGCACGAGGCTCTGGTCATCCGAGAAATAGTGGTGATCCCATGATCGCCCGGTTCGTGGCACTTGTGGCAACGCTCACGGCGGTCGTCGTCACGCCCTGGCCGGTCGCCTACGCCGGCGATGGAACCTGCCAAACGGACGCTGGATGGGATGTTGCACAGACTGTCTGCATCGTTTCCGCCGAAGGCTGGCAGGACATGCAGAACACGGCCGCCGTCCAGAGCTACCAGTACGACCTCGAGCGAGCCTGCGGTTCCGAGAACGTCGGTGACATCTGCTCCAATCCCAAGAACTGCGACACGGACCCACCCCTCGGTCTCTACAACATCTATCGGGCCGACGCCGGCAGGGACAACTGGACCCTCGTCGCCACGGTCTGCCTCGACCCCAAGGACGGCGACAAGGGTCCCGGGCCGAAAGAAGTCGCCGCCGAGTTCAAGAGGCTCACGTGGCCGCAGGCAACCCTGGTGATCCAGCCACCCGAGGGCGAGACGCTCGTCAACTTCGACACGATCTTCTACACGACGAGCACCCAGCCGGTCTCACAGTCGGTCCAGCTCCTGGGGTCACGAGTAGAGATTCTGGCGACACCGTCGGAGTACACGTGGCACTGGGACCAGGCCAAGTACGCCACCGTTGCTGCCGACGCCGAGCCCTTCGTGACCAGCGACCACGGTGCGCCGTACCCCCACCAGACGATCACGTGGCAGTACATCGATGCGCACCAAACGGTTCACCCGAGCATCGACATCACGTACTCGGGCCGGTACCGCATCAACGGCAGGCGCTGGAAGGACCTGCCCGTGACGCACACGGTGATCGGGACGCCCGACCAGGAGCTCGACGTGCTGGAGGCCAAGCCCACCCTGGTGAACTGACCACTGGCGCCAATCAGGTGTGTGCGGGAGACCAGAAGACAGCGACACCGATGTTGACCACGGTCAGCGCCAGCAGGCCGAGGTAGAGACCGTTCGGGATGCTGGGCTTGCGGGTGTTGGCCATCACCAGCACCAGGATGACCAGGCCGATCGCGAACTTCACGCCGATCTTGGCGTGGTTGACCTCGCCGTCGCCCGCCTCGAGCACGCCGACGAGCAGCAGACCGGCGAGGAACGCCGTACCGGCACCGTCGCGCATTGCGGCGTTGACCGTCTTCTGTGGCTCGCGGGCCTGGACCACGAGCCCGCCGAACAGCGCCGCGAAGCCGAGGATGTGGATCAGCAGGAGCACGAGGCGCAGGGTTTCCATGGCAGGAGCCTAGTGACGCGCGCTCCACCTGGCTCAACCGAAGAGATCCCGATGGGTGCGGATCCACGTGATCTCAGCGGACCGGCGCTCCACGCTGCCGTCGGCGACCCACGTGCGTTGCGGTCACGGCGTCGACGACATCGAACGTCGGGAAGTCGCCGTACGCACGGAGGAACACCTGGACCCGCTCCCGGCGATCAGGGACGTCCGGGAAGTGATGCCACGCGAGAGCGAGGGCATCGCTGCGCAAGGGAACGAACCAGTGCAGTGCGTAGGCGGCGTCGTCCAGGCGCGGAGCCGGGTGGAGGTAGTCCCAGTCGATCGGTGCCACGGCCGAGTTGTCGTGCCAGATGAAGTTCCACGGTCCGGGGTCGCCCTGACAGCAGACCACCTCCTCGCCGGCCACCGCGGAGATACGCGTCCCGGCCGGCGCAGGCCGGTGTCCCCGCCCGTGGTCGTGCTGGGCGGGGTGTGGGGCTTGGTGGTCAACCGGGATCGGTGCCCGCGGGGCCGCGGACGAAGGTGTGGCCATGCGGGCTGGTCCAGGTGTACGTCGCGGGGCCGGTGCGCCGGTAGGACCAGGCGGAGTGGGTCTTCAGGCGGTGGTGTCGCCGACAGAGCGCGGCGAGGTTATGGGTGGAGGTCTCGCCGGCTTGCTCCCATGGGACGATGTGGTCGAGGTCGCAGGCCCGGGAAGTCTTGGTGCACCACGGGAAGACACAGGTCTGGTCGCGCAGGATCACCTGCTCTCGAAGCCGGGCCGAGGGGTGGTAGCCGGCACAGACGATGTGCTCGTTGAGATCGAGGACCGGCTTCACCGTCACCTCGGTGCGGGACTGAGTGCACCACTGGTAGATCTGGTCGACGGTGGCGAGGTTGCCGCGCTCGAGCCGGGCGACCGGGTCGTCCTCGGTGAGGTGGACATGGAGGACGACTTGCCGAGCCGCAGTGGAGGCTTGGTTTCGAGACGGTTGCTGCGCAACCTCACCAACCAACGGCAGGGCGAGCTGGGACCGTGCCATCTCCCCGACCGCCGAGGCCCGGCGGGCATCGAGCGACTCCTCAGACCCGAGGCTCTTCAAGACGTCTGCACCGTGGGTGACGGCGGCGCCGAAGTCGAGGGCGTCGGCCAGATCCAGCTCGGCGGTCACCCGCATGGTGCCGGCGAACGAGACTTGCTCCTCCTCGATCGTCACATGTCGACCATCCGCGGCCCGGGCTGCTTCCAGAGCGGCGCGGGTGGGGTCGAACCGGGCGATCGCCGCATCCACCAACCGGTCCACCGCCGAGGTCGAGGTGCGGTGCGCGAACGGGGCGAGCTGCGCGTCGACGTACGACGCTGCTTCACGAGAGAGCCCGGCGTGGATGGTGGTCTCGGCGATCCGCCTGGCCCGCCAGGCGGGCAGGTCACCGGACTGGACGCGTCGCCACAACCTGGGTAGCCGGTGCCGCAGCTCGATCGCCTGACCGATCAGGTGCTTCGCCGACACCGTGGAAATGCCGAGCACGGCACCGAACTCGGCGATGCAGAACTCCGCCACCAACAGCGCCCAGCGACCGGCTCCTCATGCTCCGAACCACCAGGCAGCAAGAACGCGGCCGCATCAAGCACCGAGGAAGCCGGGTGCAGGTCGGCCCACTCGCACGCCGCGACCAGGAGGTTGGCTTCCTCGCGATCGGCCGCAGCGCGGCTTGAGCGCGCGAACGCCAGCACCGCGGACGCGGTGTCGGGAAGCTCGCTCGTCGTGATCGCCATACGAGAACTCAATCAGGGACCACCGACATTTCTGGCCCGGATCACGCCCGATAGGCCACCTTGTGGACAACTGGTCGAGCACTTTTCATGCGCCTTCCGACGGTGTGTCTGTCGCCCCTCCCCGCACGGAGGAGCCAAGACGGCGGCCCGGCCGAGATCAGCAGCTCGTGGAGCACGCCGCTAGTCTCGGCGCCATGGTGTTGTCCTCCGCTCAAGACTCGATGCCGGTGATCGAGACCAGCGGATTGACCAAGGACTACGGCCAGGTCCTCGCGCTCGACTCCCTCGATGTCGTCGTCGGACAGGGCGTCACCGGTCTGGTCGGGGCCAACGGCGCCGGCAAGTCGACGCTCATCAAGATCCTGCTGGGCCTCCTCGACCCGACCGGCGGCACGGCGCGGGTGCTCGGCCACGACATCGCAGCCGAGGGAGCGGCGATCCGGGCCCGGGTCGGCTACATGCCCGAGCACGAGTGCCTGCCTCCCGACGTGAGTGCGAGTGACTTCGTGGTGCACATGGCGCAGATGTCGGGGCTGCCGCACGCAGCGGCGCGCGAGCGGGCGGCCGACGTACTCCGTCATGTCGGGCTGGCAGAGGAGCGCTACCGGCCGATGGGCGGCTACTCCACCGGCATGAAGCAGCGTGCCAAGCTCGCGCAGGCCCTCGCCCACGACCCGCAGCTCGTCCTGCTCGACGAACCCACCAACGGCCTCGACCCGGCCGCGCGCGACGACATGCTCGAGCTCGTCCGTCGCATCGGGCACGACTTCGGCATCGCGGTGCTCGTCACCTCCCACCTGCTGGGCGAGCTCGAGCGGGTCAGCGAGCACGTCGTCGTACTCGACGGCGGCCGGCTGCTGCGATCGTCGGCCACCAGCGAGTTCCTCGACAACACCGGCACGCTGCTGGTCGAGGTGCTGGGCGGCGCGACCGAGCGCGACCGACTCGGCAAGGCCTTGTACGACGCGGGGTTCGCGTGCCAGCCGCGCGGCAACGTGGTCGCGGTCGACCCGCCGGCGGCCGACGAGAACCGCAACGTGCTCGACACGATCCGCGACACCGCGGTCGACCTCGGCCTCGGACTGGTGCGCATCCAGCCCGACCACCGCCGCATCGAGGACATCTTCCGGGAGGAGGTGGCCGGTGCCGTCCAGCCCCACTGAACCCACCGGCAGGCCCTCCGGTGTCATCCACGACATCGGCTACCGGCCCTACTCCGGCCCGCGCGGAGGCCACGGCGCGATCGCGTGGTCGCTCTACGTCACCGGCCTGCGCAACGTCTTCGGGCTCGGCCGCTCGGGCAGGTCCAAGATCCTGCCGTTCGCCCTGCTCGCGCTGAACCTCCTGCCCGCTGTCATCATCGTCGGCGTCGCCACGTTCATCGGCCTGAACTCCCTCCCCCTGGCCTATCCCGAGTACGCCGCCACCACCACGATCCTGCTCGGCACGTTCGCCGCGGCGCAGGGTCCGATCCTCTTCAGCCGCGACCTCCGGCACGGCACGATCTCCCTGTATCTCGCACGACCGCTCTCCGCCACGGCGTACGCGCTGGCCCGCTGGGGAGCGCTGGTCACCGGCATCTTCCTGTTCGTGATGGCGCCGATCGTCGTGATGTACGCCGGCGCGTTGCTGGCGTCGATGGACGCCGGTGAGCAGACCCGCGACTTCCTCGCCGCGACGCTGGTGACGGTGCTGCTGGCCGGGATGCTCGCGAGCGTGTCTGGCCTGTTCAGCGCGATCGCGCTTCGTCGTGGCTTCGCGATCGTCGGCACGATCGGCACGATCCTGTTCGGCTACGGCGTGGTCGCGGTCATCCAGGGCATCTCGTTCGACCAGGACCAGAAGCGGGTCGGCGAGATTGCCGGGCTCTTCCACCCGATGACCCTCTACGCCGGCGACGTCGCCGTACTCACCGACGCCGACACCGCCATCACTCCCCCGACCGGCACCGGCATGGAAGCGCTGTACGTCGTCGTCTCCCTGCTGCTGGCGCTCGGCGGGCTCGGCCTGCTGCTCTGGCGCTACCGAAGGCTGGCGACGCGATGACGACCATCACCTTCGACAAGGTCTCGCGCTGGTACGGCAACGTCGTCGCCGTCAACGACGTCTCGATGGAGATCGGGCCGGGCGTCACCGGTCTGCTCGGCCCCAACGGCGCCGGCAAGTCGACGATCATCGCGCTGATGGCGGGCTTCCTGGCGCCGTCGGCCGGCACCGTCCACCTCGACGGCGCACCGGCCTGGCGCAACACCGAGATCTTCCGGCAGATCGGGCTGGTGCCCGAGCGCGAGGTGGCGTTCGGCTACCTCACCGGCCGCCAGTTCGTGCAGGCCAACGCCGAGCTGCACGGCCTCGCCGACCCGGGCGCCGCGTGTGAGCGGGCGCTCGACGTCGTCGAGATGTCCGACGCCGCGGCCCGCCGCATCGGCACCTACTCCAAGGGCATGCGGCAGCGGGTCAAGCTCGCGTCGGCACTCGTGCACGACCCCGGCGTACTGCTCCTCGACGAACCGTTCAACGGCGTCGACCCCCGCCAGCGCATGCACCTGATGAGCCTGCTCACCCTCTTCGGCACGGAGGGCCGCACCGTGCTGTTCAGCTCGCACATCCTCGAAGAGGTCGAACAGGTCGCCCGCCATGTCGAGGTCGTCGTCTCCGGGCGACATGCGGCCTCCGGCGACTTCGGCGCGATCCGGCGCTTGATGACCGACCGGCCCAACCGCTACGTCGTACACACCAGTGACGACCGGGCCCTCGCCGCTGCCCTGATCGGCGAGCAGTCGGTCGTCGGCGTCGTGCTCCGCCGTGGCGGTGGGCTCGAGGTCGAGGTCGGCGACTTCGGCAGCTTCGCCGTCGCGTTGCCGCGCCTCGCCCGCGACCTCGGCGTACGCCTCATCGAGGTCTCCCCCACCGACGAGTCGCTCGAGAGCGTCTTCGCCTACCTGGTGTCGTCATGACGGAGCAACTATGAACGCCACGATCCTGCGGCTGTCCGCGCAGGCCCTCTTCGGGCGTCGGCGCGGGCTGATGATGCTGGTCATCCCGCTGATCCTGCTGGTGCTGACCCTCGTCGTACGCCTGCTCACCGAGCCCGGCACCGCCTACACCGAGATCGTCGGCGAGCTCGGCCGCGACCTCGCGCTGCCGCTGGTCGCGCTGCTCGCCGCCACGGCCGTGCTCGGCCCCGAGATCGATGACGGCTCGATCGTCTACCTGCTCGCGAAGCCCGTGAACCGCTACTCCGTCGCCGTCAGCAAGTACGTCGTCGCACTGGTCGCCGCGCTCGGCTTCGGCGCCCTGCCGGTGCTGCTGGCCGGGCTGGTCAACGACTCCGGCAACCCGGGCATGTCGTTCGCGATGCTGGCCGGCGCCGTCGTGGCGGCGTTCACCTACTCCGGGCTGTTCCTGGCGCTGTGTGCCTTCACCCGGCACGCCGTGGTGGCCGGGCTGCTGTTCGTCTTCCTGTGGGAGGGCACCATCGGCAACCTGCTCGACGGGGTGCGCTGGCTGAGCGTCAGCGCGTGGGCGCGCGACATCGCGGCTGCCCTGTCGGACAGCATCGACGAAGCCGCGCCTGTCGGCACGACGTACGCGCTGGTCGCGGCGATCCTCGTGGCCGCCGGCGGGATCGCCTTCGCCGGTTGGCGACTCTCGACGTTCTCGCTGACCGGGGAGACGTGAGCGGCACTACCTGAATTTGACGGTGCCAACTGAACAGCCCATGGCACCGCACGATTGTCCGCCGCGGCCTAAGCGGCGGAAAGACGCGGGCGCAGAAGATCAGCGCATCCCGAGCCTCGTCGCGATCCTCTCGCGCGTCTTGGCCATGACCGAGCCGTAGTGCGAACCGCCGACGTGGCCGCGTGGGCGCCGCTACCCGCGTATGTCGGTGGCGGATGAGAACCTTCATGCCGTGACGAATGATCCAGCCTGGACCGACCAAGTTGCTGCGTGGTCGGCTCTCGCGACCGCCGTACTTACCCTTGTCCTTGTGTTGATGGCCGTCGCTGCTTGGCGCACGGCCAAGCACACGCTGGATGCGTCGCGCCGGGCTAGTGAGGCGGCGACCGCTTCTGCCGAGGCCGCCAAGGCTGCAAACGAGCAGGCACGTCTCGACAGCATTGAGCAGACGCGTCCTTATGTATATGTGGAGATTCTGCCGGGACTCTCGGGTCAGACGACATATGACGTACGGATCACCAACTCAGGGCGGTCGGCCGCACGGGAGCTAACGATCTCCTACGACTCGTGGCCGGGTGAGATGGACGACGTCTCACGGGCCATCAGAGACCTCTTCGCCACGCCGAGGACGTTGCCGCCCGCGTGCAGCATTCGGTCCCTCTGGCGTCTCGAAGGAAACTTCGATGACGGGACGACCGTAGCGGGACTTGGGAAAGACGGCACGATCACCGTGCGCTACACCAGCTGTGACCCGTCGTCCCCTGGGTATGTGGACTCTTTTGGGGTGACGATCGAAAACTCCGGCCTCTGGCCGATCCCCGAGGCAGGCCCAAACCCAGACGGGGTACGCGGCGACGCACTGAAGTTCTATCGCCTTGGCCAAGCGCTTGTGCGCCGAGTGGGCGAACTCGCTAGGTAGACGACGTGACAGTCGGGACAGTAGGCCCGGTCGTGCTTAACCAGGGCCGCTACCGACGAGCACACCACGTCAGGATGGTCGCGTTCTCCCTTCGGCAACGGCGAGCTGGTCCTCAAAGCAGTTGATGATGGGGTACGGGTGGTGGAAGAACTGAGACCGCTGCTCATCCGCGATCCCGTCCGCACACCACTCGTAGCGAACACCTATCGGGCCCACGTACGCGGCCAGCACGTAGCGCTCGAAACGACTGCGGGTCTTGTCGGTCTCCACGAAGTCCGGACTGATCGCGAGTCCCGGCTCGTAGCCCTTGCCGATCGAATCCGTCGTGATCAGCGCCATGTGGGCGTCCGGCATGTCGATGGCGCCGTCAAGGAAGAGCCGTAGGGAGGCAGGTATGGGCGTGCCAGTTCGAACCATGCGGCAGCCGAAATGCTTGCCGTAGTACCGGGCCAGGTCCAGAGTCCGCGCCTTCCACTCACTGCCAAAGACGACTTTGAGGTCAACGCCCGGCGCCGTGTGCAGCGGCGTGCGGGCTACATACGCCGAGTAGACGTCGTACGCGTTGTCGAAGGGTTTGGACCGTTTGTTGTTGCAGGACTCGCAGAGAGACTTCGGGAACTTGACCACCTCATAGCGGTCTCTCGTGATCCCACTCTTGCCGCGTATCTCCCGCAAGTCTGATCCGTCTCCCCACAGCAGGAGACCATCGCCGGCCATGAGCCGAACGAGGTCGGCGCGTTTGAACTTGTGCTCGCCTGTGGTCGCTGGCTGGTCCCGACACCACCAGCAAAGACCGGACGACGGTTCCTTCAGATGTGCTAGCGCGTCAGCGCCGAGGATTGGTCGGCCGTCCGAAGTCTGCCCGTGCATAAGTTCATTTGAGCATCGGCGCGCCAGACCGGCACCCACAATGCGCACATGGCCGACGACTACTTCGACCACGCGTCGTACTGGGCGCAATGACGCTCGCTCCCTTATCCTCGATCCACCGATGAGCTTGAGGTTGTGAGCGCGTCGTGAAGTGAGAATGCCCTTACGTGCTGGGAAAATCGGACTTCTTCAGGGTCCCAATTCTCACCAAGACGAAGGGCATCTCGTAGATGCAACTTTGCCACACGCCCCGTGCCACGTCGGCAGTGTTCGATGATCCCAATCTCGTGTCGTCGGCCGGGCTGGTCCCGGTCCTCGCGCTGGCCCGATCCGCGGGACTCCAGGAACTGGCCCAAGCCCACCTCACTGTGCCGACCGACAAGGGCGCGAACGCGGGGTTGAAGGTGTCCTCGCTGGTCGCCGGGATGGTCGCCGGCGCGGACAGCATCGATGACATGGCGCTGCTCCGTCACGGCGGGATGGGCCGGGTGTTCACGAACGCCTACGCGCCCTCGACGCTGGGTTCGTTCCTGCGCACGTTCAGCTTCGGCCACGTCCGCCAGCTCGACGCTGTCGCCTCGAGGTTCTTGGCCGGGCTGGCCGAGCAGGCACCGCTGATCGTGACCTCACCTGACACCAGCGAGCGGGTGATGATCGTGACCTCACCTGACACCAGCGAGCGGGTGATGATCGACATCGACGACACCATCGTCGAGGTCCACGGGCACGCCAAGCAGGGCTCTGGCTACGGCTACTCCGGCGTGCGTGGGCTCAACGCGCTGCTCGCTGTCGTGTCCACGAGCCAGTCCGCGCCGGTGATCGTGGCCCACCGGCTCCGGAAGGGATCATGTGGTTCACCGCGGGGCGCGAAACGCCTGGTCGCCGACGCGTTGAAGACCACCAGCAAACTGCCCGCCAAGTCCGATCTGCGCCCGATGCTGCGAGCCGACTCCGCGTTCTACGGCGCCGAGGTGGTCAACGCGGCGTTGCGCGGTGGCGCCGACATCTCGGTCACCGTGCGAATGGATCCCAAGGTCAAGGCGGCGATCGCCACCATCGGTGACGATGCCTGGACCACCATCGAGTACACCGACGCCGTCTTCGATGAACCCACCAACACGTGGGTCTCCCGCGCCGAGGTCGCCGAGATTCCGTTCACCGCGTTCACTTCCAAGAAGAAAGCCGACCAAGTCACCGGACGGCTCGTGGTCCGCCGGATCCCCGACCTCAACACGTCCGCCAAGAATGGTCAGGAGACGTTGTTCGACACCTGGCGCTTCCACGCCTTCTTCACCACCACAGACCCGGCCGTGGCCGGCACGGTGGCCGCGGACAAGACCCACCGCGGCCACGCGATCATCGAACAGGTCCACTCCGACCTCAAGGGCTCCGCCCTCGCGCATCTGCCATCGGGAAAGTTCGCCGCGAACGCCGCCTGGCTCGTGCTGGCCGTCATAGCGTTCAACCTGACCAGAGCAGCCGCGACCATCACCGGCCCGGGACTCGCCAAGGCCACCACCGCGACCATCCGCCGCAAGCTGATCGCCGTGCCCGCCCGGGTCGCCTCCTCGGCACGAAGAGTGACTCTGCACCTCCCGACCGGATGGCCCTGGGAGACCGCCTGGAGCGACCTGTTCACCCGGGCCTGCGGACCACCACCGGCACCGACGACCAGACCACCCCCAGCCGACACCGGCACAACGACCAACCCGGAACAACCTGGCAGCGAGGCCAGACGGTCGGCCACGCCCACACACTCGAAGACCCCGCCTCAGCGACCGCGGACGCTCAGCCCCTGCCCATCGGTGGATCGAGGCTTATAGCAGCCGGCGGTCGTTCGCCCACCGCGTGAGCTCGTGCCGCGAGGAGAGCTGGAGCTTCCGCAGCACGGCCGACATGTGGGTCTCGACTGTCTTGATGGAGATGAACAGCTCCTTCGCGACCTCCTTGTAGGCGTAGCCACGGGCGATCAGGCGCATCACCTCGCGCTCGCGCTCGGTGAGCCGGTCGAGGTCCTCGTCGATGTGCGCGAGGTCGATGGACCCGGCGAACGCGTCGAGCACGAAGCCCGCCAGCCGCGGGGAGAACACCGCATCGCCTTCGGAGACGCGGCCGATCGCGGCCACCAGCTCGGGGCCGGTGATCGTCTTGGTGACGTAGCCGCGCGCGCCGCCGCGGATGGTGCCGATGACGTCCTCGGCAGCGTCGCTGACGCTGAGCGCAAGGTAGCGGGTCTCGGCCGCCGGGTGCCTCCGCATGACCTCGGCACCACCGCCGCCGGGCAGGTGCACATCGAGGAGTACGACGTCGGGCCGGTGCTCGCGGATCGCGGCCACCGCCTCGTCGACGTCGGCGGCCTCGGCCAGGATCTCGACCTTGGCCGCACCGATGCTCACCAGCTCGGACCGGACTCCGGCGCGGAACATCGCGTGGTCGTCGACGATGACCACCCGCACGGGGGCAGCAGCCTCAGACATCGTTGTCTCCTCTCGCGGTGCGGGGCATCCGCAACCGCACGTTGGTGCCGTCACCGGGCGACGAGTCGACGGCGGCGGTGCCACCGTGACGGACCATCCGGTCGATGATGCTGTTGCGCACGCCGAGCCTGTCATCGGGCACGCCGGCCACGTCGAAGCCCGCGCCGCGGTCGCGGACGAACACCTCGATTGCGTCGTCGAGCACCTCTGCATAGATGTCGACGTGGCCGGTGCCGGCGTGCTTGGCGGCATTGACGACCGCCTCGCGCGTCGCGTGCACCAGCGGCCTGATCGACTCGTGCATGGGCAGGTCCCCCACGGCGACCACGTCGACGACGATGGAGTACTCGTCCTCCACCCGGGCGGCCAGCTCGCGCAGCGCCCCGCCCAGGGTGGTGTCGTCGGTCGACTCGCCGACGTACAACCACGACCGCAGGTCGCGCTCCTGCGCGCGGGCCAGCCGCGCGACGGTCGGGCCGTCATCGGCGTTCTTCTGGATCAGCGCCAGCGTCTGCAGCACGGAGTCGTGGAGGTGGGCGGCCATGTCGGCGCGCTCCTGCGTGCGGACGCGTTCGGCCCGCTCGGCGCCCAGGTCGCCGATGAGACGCATCATCCACGGCCCGATCACCAGTGCGAGGCCGACGATGCCGAGCAGGCCCGCAACCACGACGTCACGAGCGGCGCCGAGCTGCCCACTCGTGAGGGCGAACGCGACGAACGCCGTGACGACGAGCGCGAGGCCGGCCGCGATCCTGACGTACGACGCCCAGCCGCCGGCGCCGAAGATGGCGCGGTACCAGTTGACGCGGCCGGTGGTGTCGAGCCAGCGCTCGCGCTGCACCTCGTCGGCCTGGCGCCACAGGAGGGCGATGCCGGCCAGCCCGATGACGACCGGCCAGAAGAAGGCTCCACGGCCGAAGAACGCCTCGACCACGAGGATCACGCCGAAACCCAGAGCGCCGAGGGCGATCGCCGGGCCGACGTCGGCGAGCCGGGAGACGCGACGCGGCCGCTTGCCGGTGCGCGAGGCGCTCTCGAGACCCGGCGTGGAGTTCTCGAAGGACGCATCCGAAGGGAGGAACACCCACAACGCGGCGTACAGGGCGATGCCCATGCCGCCCATCGTCGCCATCAGCACGAACGCCGCCCGCACCCACAGCGCGGGCAGGCCGAGGTGCCGGGCGACACCCGAGGCGACACCACCCACGAAGGGCTCGGCCGAGTCGCGGGTGGCCCGGCGGACTGCGCGCGGGAGTTCGGTTGCGTTGCTCATGTCGACCTCCATCGTCGCAGAGGGTCGAGGCCCCGACCATGAGGCTTGACCCCGAGCCGACCCTGAGGGTGGACCCGGGGCGGGGCGTGCGAATCAGGGTCGTCCCCGATGGTTTCGGGGCTCCCGACGGCGCAGGCTGTGGTCATGACTTCTCCAGACGCTCCTTCGCAGGGCGACCCGCAGCAGGGTCCCCCGCCCGGGACGCAGCACGCTGAGCCGGGTCCGACCGCCACCGAGGACGGCCCACGGGTCACCCGCGACGACATCACCGACCTCGGCCGCCTGCGCCGCTCGCGCATCGACCGACACGTCGCCGGTGTCGCCGGCGGCGTCGCTCGCCACCTCGACATCGACCCGATCATCGTGCGGGTGATCTTCGTGGTCACCGCCTTCTTCGGCGGTGCCGGCCTCTTCGCGTACGGCGCCCTGTGGCTGCTCGTGCCCGAGGAAGGCGAGGACCACGCGCCGGTCAACCTGGACGAGAAGGCACGCGGTGTCGCGCTGATCGTCATCGGCGTGCTCGCCGCGATCGCGCTGGTCGGCGGCACGTGGGGCGGCAACTGGTTCCCATGGCCCCTCGCCCTCGTGGGGTTGCTGGCGTGGTTCGTGCTCAACCGGCGCCACGAGCGTCGCATGCAGCGCTACGGCACCAGCCAGTCGGGCTGGGTGGCGCCGGTGGCCACCGACGAGAGCGGGCAGCCGGTCGAGAACCCGTATGCCCAGTCATATGCCGCGTCGTACCCGCAGCAGCAGTACGCCTACACGCCGCCGCCGCGGCCGCGTGACCCCCGCAAGCGGGGACCGATCCTCTTCTGGTTCACCCTCGCGCTGATCGCGCTGGGCCTGGGCACGCTCGGCATCGTCGACGTCTCCGGGGTCGCCGTCGCGGGCGGCGCCTACCCGGCCCTCGCGATGGGCATCACCGGCACGATGCTGGTGCTGAGCGCCTTCTGGGGCCGCGGTGGCGGGCTGATCCCGCTCGGCGTACTACTCACGATCCCGCTCGTCATCGCCTCGATCGCCTCCAACGTCGACGGACGCGACGTCGTGCACAGCCCCGAGACCGCCGCCGAGGTGCAGGCCCGCTACTGGAACGCGGCCGGTGAGATGACCGTCGACCTGTCCGACGTGACCGACCCCGAGGCACTCGACGGACGCACCATCGTCGTCGAGGGCGGCGTCGGCCGGATCGAGGTCATCGTGCCCGCCGGAGTCACCGTGAACGCCGAAGGCACCGTCAACGGCCCCGGCTCGGTCGAGGTCTTCGGCCAGGAGTCCGGCGGCATCGACGTCATGGCCAGCGGCAGCCGCAGCGGCGGCACCGGACAGCCCACAATCGACGTGGACGCCGAGCTCGGCGTCGGCGAGATCGTCATCACCCAGTGAGGAACGAGACCATGACCAACATCATCACCACCACCGACACCTCCGGACGACACCCGATCAACGTCGGCAACCTCGTCATGGGCGTCGCCTTCCTCGGCCTGGTCGGGGTCTGGGCCGCCATCTCGGCCGACGTCATCGAAGGCTCCGACATCCGCTGGCTGCTGCCGGTGCCGTGGGTCCTGGCCGGTCTCGCCGGGCTGATCGCGGTGGCCTTCGGCGGGGGACGCCGGGCCAAGGCCGTTGCGCAGGCCGACTACCAGCCATACGCCGCGCCGTACTCCACGCCGTATGGCGAGGAAGCAGCCACAGGAGTCAACCCCACCGAGAACAAGGAGCAGGACCGATGAACCAGACCCAGACCGCCCCAGCCGTACGCCGGATCTCCCGCAGCAGCGACGACAAGATGGTCGCCGGTGTCTGCGCCGGGCTGGCCCGGCACCTCGGCGTCGACCCGACACTGGTGCGCCTGCTGACCGTCCTCGGCGTGATCTTCGGCTTCGGCTCGGTGGCGATCGCCTACCTGGTGGCCTGGGTGGTCCTGCCGCAGGACTGACCCGGCCCTCCCCTTGTAACGCGCCGCTACTCCGTCTCCTGCGCCCACTGGTGGGCGCGGAACTGTGAGTAACGGCGCGTTACATGTGCGTTCAGCGAGCGGCGACCACGATGTCCGGGTTGTCGGTGAAGATCCCGTCGACGCCGGCAGCCACGAACGCACGGGTCTCGGCCCCGAGGTCACCCGGGGCGTAGGGGTCGGTGCCCCGGCGGAAGTTGGTCGCCATGAACTGGTTCTCCGCCCGCAGCGTCCAGACGTGCACGAACAGATCGCCGGCGTGCGCGTCGGCCACCAATGCGCTCGGCACCGTCGCCGCACCTGCCGCATCGCGCGGCAGCACGAGCTCCTTGTTGGCGCCGACGCCGTCGGCGTACTCCGCGATCCTCGCGAGGCCGGCCGGCGTGGTGAGGTCTCGGTACGTCGTGGGGTCGCCGGCCGCGACCAGGTCGTACGGCGCCCCGGAGGCGTCGATGAGCTGCACGATCGGGGCCTTGGTCATCGCGTCGAGATCGCGCAGGTTGCCCGTCTCGAACGACTGCAGGAACACCTCGGCGTTCCCGCGGTCCAGGTGATGCCGCTTGAGCGTGGCCACCAGCGGCTCCTCCATCGAGAGCCCGATGGAGTCGAAGTAGGTCGGGTGCTTGGTCTCGGGGTAGACACCGATCCGGCGCTTGGTGCGCTTCGATTCGGTCGCGACCAGGTCGAGCACCTCGTCCAGGGTGGGCACCTCGAACTGGCCGTCGAACCTGGTGTTGCCGGGCCGCACGAGCGGCAGCCGCTCCTTGGCACGCAGCGTCTTCAGCTCGGCCAGGGTGAAGTCCTCGGTGAACCAGCCGGTGACCGAGCGACCGTCGATCGTCTTGGTGGTGCGGCGGGCGGCGAACTCCGGATGACTGCCCACGTCGGTCGTGCCGCCGATCTCGTTCTCGTGGCGGGCGACGAGGACCCCGTCCTTGGTCGAGACGAGGTCGGGCTCGACGTAGTCGGCGCCGAGCGCGATGGCCAGCCGGTAGGACTCCAGGGTGTGCTCGGGGCGGTAGCCGGAGGCGCCGCGGTGACCGATCACCGTGGTGATGGTGGTCTTGTCGTGCTTGGGGGCGGCCTGCGCCGGTGCGGTGACGCCCACCGAGGTGGCCAGGACGGCGCCGGAGACGAGGGCGGAGAGAGCGAGGAGGGGGGTCTGAGGTCTCA
The DNA here is from genome assembly GCF_023208195.1 of Nocardioides sp. InS609-2. Taxonomy (NCBI): domain Bacteria; kingdom Bacillati; phylum Actinomycetota; class Actinomycetes; order Propionibacteriales; family Nocardioidaceae; genus Nocardioides; species Nocardioides sp. InS609-2. Next base: position 1,718,813 of record NZ_CP060034.1, read on the forward strand.
TGCGGCCACCTCACCGATCGCGGGTGACGGGTGGCGGCGCCTCAGGTGAACGTCGCACGGCAGCCGCGCGAACTGATCAGGAGGCGGCGACCACCGGCAGCACGAGGTCGGGATGGTCGGTGATCAGGCCGTCGACGCCAGCCGCGAGATGGGCGGCCGCCTCGGCGGCCAGGTCGCCGTGGTCGCGCGGTCGACCGGGGCCGCGGAAGTTGGCGGGCAGGTAGGTGTTCTCGGCACGCAGGGTCCACACGTGCACGGTCAGCCACTGCCGGTGCGCGTCGCGCACCAGTGACGAGGGCCGGCCGGTGCGGCCCGTCGTGTCCCGAGGCAGGACCAGGCCCTTCGTGACGCCCAGCCCGTCGGCGTACTCATCGATCCAGGCGAGCCCCTCCGGCGTGACCAGGTCTCCGTAGGCTCGGCCATCGCCGGCCGCGACCAGGTCGGCCGGCCGCTCGCGCCGGGCTCCGATCAGCTGGATCAGCGGCAGCCGGCACTCCGTTGCCAGCCGTCGCAGGATCGTGGTTTCGAACGCCATGATGCTGACCCGCGACCGCGGGTGGTCGAGGCCGTGGTGCGCGAGGTCGGCGAGCAGCGGGCGGTCGAGCGGCACGCCGATCGAGTCGAAGTACGCCGCGTGCTTGAGCTCGACCATGACGCCCACGCCACTGCCGCGTCGTACGGACTCGACCTGCACCATCGCCAACACCTCGGTCAGGGTCGGCACGCTTTCAGACCCGTCGTACGCCGTGTTGGCGGCACGCAGCCTCGGCAGCCGTTCGCGGGCGGTGAGCCGCTTGAGCTCGGCCAGCGTGAAGTCCTCGGTGAACCAGCCGGTGAGGATCTCGCCGTCGACCATCTTGGTGGTGCGGCGGTCGGCGAAACGCTTGTGATCGGCGACGTCGGTGGTGCCGCTGATCTCGTTCTCGTGGCGGGCGACGAGCACTCCGTCGCGGGTGGCGACCACATCGAGCTCGATGTCGTCGACGCCCATCCGGATCGCGGTGCGGTAGGCCTCGAGGGTGTGCTCGGGCCGGTGTCCCGACGCGCCACGGTGGGCGACGACGGCGGGGGTCACGACCAGGCTGGACTCGCGGGCTCGCGGGGGCGCGAGCTGGATGAGGGTCACCGCTCCAGCGTGGGAGGCCCGCACCACCGGACGATGACACCGACATGAATGGGTGATGATGACGCGATGACGTCGACGACCCCGGCCCTCGGCTCGGTGACCACCGTGCCCGCCCTCGAGCGGCCCGACCTGCTCGCGCCGGCGGTGGCAGCAGCGCTGGCCGGGTGGCCATCAGCCGCTGGTGTCGGTGTCTTCGAGATCGACCCGGAGCTCGCCGACACCGCTGCGTGCAGCGAGGCCTACGACCTGCCGCTGACCGCGGGCGCCAACTGCGTCGTCGTCTCAGGCCGACGCGACGGCGAGGAGCGGGTGGCCGCCTGCATCGTCCGGGCCGACACCCGCGCCGACGTGAACAACCTGGTCAAGCGCACCCTCGACGTACGCAAGGCGTCCTTCCTCGACATGGGCCGCGCGGTCGCCGAGTCGGCGATGGAGTACGGCGGCATCACGCCGATCGGCCTGCCTGCCACTTGGCGCGTCCTGGTCGACGCCGCGGTCCTCGACCTCGACGTCGCGGTCATCGGCTCGGGAGTACGACGTTCGAAGCTGCTGCTGCCCGGCCGGCTGGTCGGGAGGCTGCCCGGCGCGGAGGTCGTCGAGGGGCTCGGCCGCTAGCCGACACCGAGATCGCGCAGACCGCGCCGGGCCCGGTCGAAGCCCTCTCGATATCCCGCGGCGTCGGTGCCGGTCAGGTCGTCGGCGGCCAGACGCTCGGCGAAGTAGGCCGCCTGCACCAGCCAACGACCGCGCCGCAGCGTGTCGAGGTGCACCCACTCGTCGGCCGGCATGACGTCCTCACAGCGGAACGCGTCGACGAACGCACCCGCGTGCTCCGGACCACCGAGATACATCACCGCCGACGCCACGTCGTACAGCACGGGTCCGGGCTCGGCACCCGTCCAGTCGATGAGCGAGGTGGTGCCGTTCGCGGCGTCGAAGCGGAAGGCCTCGGGAGACGGGTCGGTGTGCAGCGTCGCCCAGGTGAGCGGCGGCAGCGCGGCGTACTCCTCCATGACCATCGTGTACGCCGGCCGCAGCCAGGACTCGACCCCGAGACTGTCGCGCTCGACGTCGAGCCAGCTCGCGAAGCGGCCGGCGGCTCGGCCGGTCCGGGTGATCAGGTGAGCGCGGGCCAGGGTGTGGCCCATCAGCGTCTGCTCGGCCTCGTCGTCGCCCGTGAGCGGATCGCCGGGCGCCCACACACCGAGAGCGACCGTGCCCCCGGCAAGAGGCCAGGTCAGCGCACCTTCGAGCGCGGGAAGGGGCGCCCCGGTGCTCATCCCGGCCGCCGCCAGGGTGGCCGCGACCGCACAGCCGCGCGCCAGCCGGTCGACCTCGCGAGCCGGCACCCACTTCGCGACGTACACGCCGCCAGGGGTCGCAACCGTCGCCGTGGCGGAGTTCATCCCGCCGCCGAGCGGCTCGACGGACGCGCCTCTGATGCCCCAGCCGTCGGCGAGCAACGGCGGAAGCGCGGCCGCGAGACTCATGTCGGTCAGTGGTCCACGCACCACCGGATCGTAGGCGCTGCCCTAGATTGAGCGACCGTGAGCGAATCCCGCGGCACCTGGTCAGCTCCCGGCCGGGTCAACCTCATCGGCGACCACACCGACTACAACGGCGGCTTCGCCCTGCCCTTCGCGCTGCCCCTGCGCACGACCGTCACCGCGACCCGTCGCGACGACCGCACCGTCGTCGCCCGCTCGGGTGGGCACGCGGCGATCGAGTTCGAGGTACCCGGCACGCCCGGCGAGGTGACCGGTTGGGGTGCGTACGTCGCGGGCGCGGCCTGGGCACTGGCCGAGGCCGGGGTCGACGTACCCGGAGCCGACCTCGAGATCGCGAGCGAGGTGCCGCTGGGTGCCGGGCTCTCGTCGTCGCACTCACTGGAGTGCTCCGTCGCCCTCGCCCTCACCGGGCTGGCCGGGGTCGAGCTCGACCCGACCGAGCTGGCGAAAATCGTGCAGCGTGCCGAGAACGAGTACGCCGGCTCGCCGACCGGGCTCCTCGACCAGATGACGATCCTGCACTCGCGCGCACGGCACCTGAGCTTCTTCGACGCCCGGGCCCTCACGGTCGAACCCGTCGCGTGCGACCCTGCCGCGTCCGGGCTCGAGCTGCTGGTCATCGACTCGAACGCGCCCCACCAGCTCGTCGACGGCGCGTACGCCTCCCGACGGCACGCGTGTGAAGCCGCGGCGAGGCGGCTCGGTGTCGAGACCTTGCGTGAGGTCGAGGACGTCGACGCCGCACTGGTCGCACTCGCCGACGACCCCGAGACCCAGCGGCGTGCTCGGCACGTGCTCACCGAGAACCACCGGGTGCTCGACGCTGTGGCGCTGGTTCGCGGCGGTCGGCTGGCCGAGATCGGCCCGCTGCTGACCGCCTCACACGTCTCGATGCGCGACGACTTCGAGAACACCGTGCCCGCCGTCGACCTGATCGTGGAGACCGCGATCGAGGGCGGTGCCCTCGGTGCCCGGATGACCGGTGGTGGCTTCGGTGGCGCGGTGATCGCGCTCGTGCCCGTCGTACGACGCGTGGCAGTCGAGCGCGCCGTCACCACGGCCGCCCTCGGCGCGGGCCTCACGGCGCCGTCCTACCTCCCGGTGGTGCCCTCCCCCGGAGCCGGCCGCGACGCCTGAGGCGCGGTCAGCCGGCGGTCAGGCCACGCGGAGCCGGCGCTCGGCCCGGAGGTACCAGACGGTCCACGCCACCGGGAAGCACACACCGGCGAGCAGGGCCGGAAGGACAGCGATCCCGCGTCGGTACGCCGCCACGCCGGTGAGGAACGCGCACGTGAACCACACACTGCCCAGCAGGTACGAGAGGGCGATCACGGCCACGACGTCCACGCCGCCATCCTGCCTGGTTCGCCGGGCGAATGCGACGGTTCCCGCGCCGTCCGGGCCGGCGATCTGAGACATCGGCCACCGTAAAACCGGTGGCAGCCCACCCCGGCACTACGTAACGTTCGGGGGTGCGCCAACTCCCACTCGCCGACCCCGGCGTCGCCGACCATCGGACCCCGAACAAGTTCCTCTGGTGGATGGCGAAGGGTCAGTGGCAGACCCTGCTCGGCGGCATGGCCTTCGGCATCGTGTGGATGGGCGCGCAAGCTGTCATGCCGGCAGCGCTCGGCCGCGCGATCGACGAGGGAGTCGCCGCCAAGGACTCCGGCGCCCTGGTGAAGTGGGCGCTGATCATGTTCGCGATCGGCCTCGTGCAGGCGGTCAGCGGCATCATGCGGCACCGCTTCGCCGTCACCAACTGGATGATCGCGGCCTACCGCACCGTGCAGCTCGTCGGCCGCCACGCCGTTCACCTCGGTGGCACCCTGCCGCGCAAGGTCTCGACGGGTGAGGTCGTCGCGATCGGCACCTCCGACCTCTCGCACCTGGGTCAGGTCATGGACGTCACGGCCCGTTTCGCCGGCGCCATCGTGTCGTTCCTGCTGGTCTCGGTCATCCTGCTGAGCACGTCGGTCACGCTGGGCCTCGTCGTACTCGTCGGGGTGCCGCTGCTGATGCTGGCGGTCGGCCCACTGCTCAGTCCGTTGCAGGCGCGCAGCGCCCACCAGCGCCAGCTGATGGGCGAGCTCTCGAACACTGCGAGCGACATCGTCAGCGGCCTTCGGGTGCTGCGCGGCATCGGCGGCGAGCAGGTCTTCCTCGGTCGCTACCGCCGCCAGTCGCAGACGACCCGCAAGGCCGGGGTCGAGGTCGCACGCGTGCAGTCGGTTCTCGACGGGCTCCAGGTGTTCCTCCCGGGCGTCTTCGTGGTGCTCGTCGTCTGGCTCGGCGCGCGCTATGCCGTCCAGGGCACGATCTCGCCCGGCGAGCTGGTCGCGTTCTACGGTTACGCCGCGTTCCTGATGATCCCGCTGCGCACCGTCACCGAGTACGCCAACAAGTTCATCCGCGCCCGCGTCTCCGCGCGCCGTGTCTGCCATGTGCTCGCGCTGACGTCCGACTTCACCGACCCCGATGTCCTGGCCACCTCACCGCCCACCGACTCCGACCTGTACGACGCCCGCACCGGCCTGCTGGTGCGCGCCGGCCGGATCACCGCGATCGTCTCGGAGCAGCCCGACGCGGCCGCCGTACTCGCCGACCGGCTGGGCATGACACACGCAGACGTCGACGACGACGTCACCCTCGGCGACGTGCCGCTCACCCACCTGGCCCGCCAGGAGGTACGCCGCCGGATCGTGGTGTCCGACACCGGCACCGCGCTCTTCTCCGGGCGGCTCGGTGACCGCCTCGACGTCACCGGCACCGGTGGCGAGGAGCGGGTACGCCGTGCACTTGCGACCGCCAGCGGCGACGACATCGTGGACGCGCTGCCCGACGGTCTCGACACCGTCGTCACCGAGCGCGGCCGGTCGTTCTCGGGCGGCCAGCAGCAGCGCCTGGTGCTGGCCCGCGTGCTCACCAGCGACCCGGAGGTGCTCGTGCTCGTCGAGCCCACGTCGGCCGTCGACGCGCACACCGAGGCACGCATCGCATCCCGGCTGCGCGACTTCCGCGCCGGCCGCACCACCGTGGTCACCACCAGCAGTCCGCTGCTGCTCGACGCCGTGGACGAGGTCGCTTTCCTCGACGACGGCCAGATCACCGCCGTCGGCACGCACGCCGACCTGCTGCGAGACCACCCCGACTACCGCGCCACCGTGACCCGCGTCGCCGGCAACGCCGAGGAGGTGGCCCGGTGAGCACCAAGCTCCCCGTCGCCGACGGCCCCGCGGTCCGCCGCTACGCGGTCGACATCGCCCGCCGGCACCCGAAGATGCTGTGGGGCGCCCTTTCGCTGCACGTCTTCGCGGCGCTCGCTGCGCTGGCGGCACCGCGGCTCATCGGCGACCTCGTCCAGGCCGTCGACGAGGGCACGACGCTCGGTCACGTCAACCGGGTCATCGTCCTGCTGGCGGGGTTCCTGGTGCTCCAGACGGTCATCACGCGCTACGCCCGGCTGATCAGCCAGGTGTTGGGTGAGAGCGTGCTGGCCGAGCTGCGCGAGGACTTCGTCGACAACGCTCTCCAGCTGCCGGTCGGGGTCGTCGAGTCGGCCGGCTCCGGTGACCTGCTGACCCGCACCAGCCGCGACGTCGACCAGCTCGGCTGGTCGGTGCGCTGGGCGCTGCCCGAGTGGACGATCGCGGTCGTCACCGCGGCGCTCACCTTTGCCGCCGCTCTGAGTGTCGGCTGGTGGGTTGTGCTGCCCTGCGTGGTCGGCGTGCCCCCGCTCGTCATCGGCCTGCGGTGGTACCTCGCCCGCGCCAAGGACGGCTATCTCCGTGAGAGCGCGTCGTACTCCGAGATCAACGCGACGCTCACCGAGACCGTCGAGGGCGCCCGCACCGTCGAGGCGCTCGGGCTCGAGGACGAGCGGGTGCGGCAGATCGACGCCGACTGCAGGGCGTCGTACGGCGCGGAGCGCTACACGCTGTTCCTGCGCACGGTCTTCTTCCCCAACATGGATATCTCCTACCTGCTCCCGACCGTCGCGACACTGCTGTTCGGCGGCTGGCTCTACACGAAGGGCTCGGTGTCCCTGGGCGAGGTCACCACGGCCACGCTCTACGTGCAGATGCTCATCGACCCCGTCGACCGGATCGTGTCGATCCTCGACGAGCTGCAGATGGGCGCCGCGTCGCTCGCGCGGCTGCTCGGTGTCGCGCAGGTGCCCGATGACCGCGTGGCCACCGGCGCGCAGCCCGCCGACGAGAAGCTCGACGCCAGTGACGTGCGGTTCTCGTACGTCGCCGGGCGCGACGTGCTGCACGGCGTCTCGCTCGACGTCGGCGTCGGTGAGCGCATCGCCATGGTCGGCCCGTCCGGCGCCGGCAAGTCGACGCTGGGCCGGTTGCTCGCGGGCATCCATCCGCCGCGCACCGGCTCGGTCACCGTCGGAGGTGTCGGCCTGGTCGAGCTGCCGCTCGGCGACCTGCGCGGTCACGTCGCGCTGGTCACCCAGGAGCACCACGTGTTCGTCGGCTCGCTGCGCGAGAACCTCGCCCTCGCGGCACCTCCGGGTGCGAGCGACGACCAGATCCGGGCGGCCCTCGACGCCGTCGACGCGCTCGAATGGGTCGAGGCCCTGCCCGATGGACTCGACACCATCGTGGGCTCCGGCGGACGGCCCGTGAGTGCGGCGCAGGCGCAGCAGATCGCACTGGCCCGCCTGGTGCTGGCCGACCCGCACACGCTGGTGCTCGACGAGGCCACCTCCCTCATCGACCCGAGGTCCGCGCGGCACCTCGAGCGCTCCCTGGCCGCCGTACTCCACGGCCGAACCGTCATCGCCATCGCCCACCGGCTCTTCTCCGCCCACGACGCCGACCGCGTGGCGGTGGTCGAGGACGGCGTGATCGCGGAGTTCGGCTCGCACGACGAGCTGGTCGCCGCCGGTGGCTCGTACGCCGCGCTCTGGGACTCGTGGAACGGCGGCCACTGACTCCTTCGGGCCGACCGTGCCCTGAGGATCCCTTGCGATTGTGACAGTAAAGATGTCACGATCCGGAGCATGAAGCTCTCCATGCCCCTGATGTACTCCGGCAACCCCCGCGAAGCGGCCGATCAGGTGGCGGCGCTGGAGCAGGCCGGCCTCGACACCGTGTGGGTGGCGGAGGCCTACGGCTTCGACTCGCCGACCCTGATGGGCTACCTCGCCGCCCGCACCGAGACGGTCGAGATCGGCGCGGCGATCCTCAACGTCTTCTCCCGCACGCCCAGCGCGATCCTGCAGACCGCGGCCGGCCTCGACAACGTGTCCGGCAGCCGCGCGATCCTCGGTCTCGGCGCGTCCGGGCCGCAGGTGATCGAGGGATTCCACGGCATCCCCTATGACAAGCCGCTCGGGCGCACCCGCGAGATCGTCGACCTCGTCCGCCGCGGCCTGCGCCGAGAGACGCTCGTGCACGACGGCATCTTCAAGCTTCCGCTGCCCGAGGGCCAGGGCACCGGCCTCGGCAAGCCGCTCAAGCTGCTCACCCGTCCCGAGCGCCCAAGTGTGCCCATCTACATCGCCGCCCTCGGCCCCAAGAGCGTCGAGGGTGCCGCCGAGTACGCCGACGGCTGGCTGCCGTTCCTGTTCCTCCCCGAGAAGGCAGGCGACGTGTGGGGCGACGCGCTCGCCAAGGGCACCGCCAAGCGGGACGAGGGCCTGGCGCCGCTCGAGATCGCGGCCGGGGGCATGGTCGCGATCGGCGAAGGCCCCGAGACGAAGGCACTCCTCGACTTCGCCCGACCGATGTACGCGCTGTACGTCGGCGGTATGGGCGCGCGCGGCAAGAACTTCTACAACGACCTCGCCTGCCAGTACGGCTACGAGAAGGAGGCCAAGGAGATCCAGGACCTCTACCTCGGCGGCAACAAGCGCGATGCGGAGGCCGTGGTGCCGTTGGAGTGGCTCGAGGCGGGCAACCTCGTCGGCCCCGCGTCGTACGTCAAGGAGCGCATCGCCGCCTTCAAGGAAGCCGGCGTCACCAACCTGCAAGTGAGCCCGGCGTCCGACGACCCGGCCGCGACCGTCGCCCAGATCAAGGAGTGGATCGCATGACCCGCGCTGTCTTCGACGCCGAGCACGAGTCGTTCCGCGACACGGTCGGCACGTTCCTAGACAAGGAGATCGTGCCCCACCACGAGCAGTGGGAGGCCGACGGCGTCGTCTCCCGCGAGGCCTGGACCAAGGCTGGCGCACGGGGCCTGCTGGGGCTCCAGCTCGACGAGAAGTACGGCGGCGGCGGCACGCCCGACTTCCGCTACAACGCGGTGATCGGCGAGGAGATGACCCGACGCGGTGTGTACGGCGCGGCGTACCCGCTCCTCAACGACATGATCGTGCCCTACTTCGTCGCGAGCGCGAACGACGAGCAGAAGGAGCGGTGGTACCCCGGACTCTGCTCCGGCGAGCTGATCGCGGCCATCGCCATGAGTGAGCCGGGCGCCGGCTCCGACCTGCAGGGCATCCGTACGTCGGCGGTCGACGCCGGTGACCACTACGTTCTGAACGGCTCGAAGACCTTCATCTCCAACGGCATCCTCGCCGACCTCGTCATCGTGGTCGCCCGCACCGATCCCGAGGCCGGCTATCAGGGCATCTCGCTGCTCGTCGTCGAGCGCGGCATGGAAGGCTTCGAGCGCGGCCGCAACCTCGACAAGATCGGCCAGCACGCCCAGGACACCGCCGAGCTCTTCTTCGACAACGTGCGCGTGCCGAAGGAGAACCTGCTGGGCAAGGAGGGCGAGGGCTTCGTCTACCTGATGACCAACCTGTCGCAGGAACGCCTCTCCATCGCCGTCTCCGCAGCCGCCGCGTGCGAGTTCGTCTTCGACGAGTCTCTGACCTACGCCAAGCAGCGCAACGCGTTCGGCAAGCCGATCGGGTCGTTCCAGCACAACCGTTTCGTGCTGGCGGAGATGGCCACCGAGGCCCACATCGCCCGCGTCTTCGTCGACGACTGCCTCGCCCTGCACGCCAAGGGCGAGCTCGACGCCAAGACCGCGTCGATGGCGAAGTGGTGGACCACCGAGCTGCAGAAGAAGCTCGTCGACCAGGGCGTGCAGCTGCACGGCGGCTACGGCTACATGATGGAGTACCCCATCGCCCGCGCCTACGTGAACAGCCGCGTCCAGACGATCTACGGAGGCACGACCGAGATCCAGAAGGAGATCATCGGTCGAAGCCTCGGTATCTGAACTGGCCCGCCTTCGCTAGCGTGCACGCCGTGACCACCCGGCTGATCGAGCACTTCGACGTCCAGGCGCACCGCGGGGGCAGCGGGCTGACGTCCGAGAACACCCTCGCGGCGTTCGGCGCCGCACTCGCTCTCGGCGTCTCCACACTCGAGTGCGACGTACACGTGAGCAGTGACGACGTGCTCGTCGTCTCGCACGATCGCGAGATCGTGTCCGGCCCGCACACCGGGCAGCTCATCCACCAGCTCACCCACGACGAGCTGCACACGGTCGACGTGGCGGGCCTGCGCGCCAGCGACTTCCCCGACCGGCCGGTGGCCACGGGGCTGCTTATGCCGACGTTCGCCGACGTGCTCGCGCTGCTCGACGAGCGCGCCGCGGTGGAGGTCGGGCTCAACGTCGAGATCAAGTACGACGCGTCCGCGCCCGAAGCCGGGGCTCCCCGCGACGTCTTCGTGGAGCTGCTCGTCGGCGCCCTGCGCGAGGCCGGGCTGATGGAGCGTGCGTCGATCCAGAGCTTCGACTGGGGCGCGCTGAAGACTGTGCGTCAGGCCGACCCGGAGATGCGGCTCAACCTGCTGTTCAACCCGAAGTACCTCAAGGGCGTCGGGACCGAGCCGTCGCCCTGGCTGGACGACGTGCGGCTGGCCGACTTCGGCGACGACCCGCTCACGACCGCGGCGGAGCTGGGGTTCAACGCCGTCTCCCCCATCCACGGCAGCCCCTACGCCTCCGGCATCGGCGACCCCGCCTACCGTCCGCTGGTCACCCGCGAGCTCGTCGACCACGCGCACGATCTCGGGCTCAGGGTCGTGCCGTACGTCGTCGACGACGCCGCCACGATGGGCCACTTCGTCGACCTCGGGGTGGACGGCCTGATCACGGACTACCCCGACCGGCTGCGCGACGTACTCGCGGAGCGGGGTGAGGCGCTGCCCACCGCCTATCCGCCTGGGTGACAGCTGCGCGATACACGGGAAATCCCTGATGCGCGATGTCGGTGGTCTCTGGTGGACTACCTCCATGCATCGTCAAATTGCCGGCCGACTCACCGGCCCCGTCACCAAGTGGATCGTCGTCGTCTTCTGGATAGTCACCGTGGTTGCCTCCTCGGTCTTCGCTGCCAAGCTCGCCGGCGAGCAGAACAACGAGGCCTCCTCCTGGCTGCCCTCGAGCGCCGAGTCGACCCGCGCCCTCGAGAAGCTGTCCGCGTTCCAGGACCAGAACGCCATCCCCACCCTCGTCGTCTACGACAAGTCCTCTGGCCTCACCGATGCGGATCTCGCCGCCATCGAGGAGCAGGCGACCGAGTTCGCCGGCCTGAAGGGCGTCGAGAAGCCCGTCGAGGGGCGGATGCCGCCCGTGCTCAGCCCGCAGTCGGCCGAGCAGTTCGGCATGGCCGGCGTGTCCGCCGACGGTCAGCTGGCCCAGACCCAGGTCGTCTTCAACTTCGGCGCCAACGGTTGGAAATCCTTGCCCGACGCCGCTGACGACCTGCGCGGCATCGCCGACATCGAGGGTGCCGACGTCTACATCGCGGGCATGGGCGGGCAGGCGGCCGACTCCGCCGAGGCCTTCGGCGGGATCGACACGACACTGCTTTTCTCGACCCTCGGCGTCGTGATCATGATCCTGCTGTTCACCTACCGCAGCCCGATCCTGTGGGTGCTCCCGATCTTCTGTGCAGGCGTGGCGCTCTTCGCCTCCCAGGCGTTGATCTACTTCCTCGCCAAGTACGCCGACCTGACGGTCAACGGGCAGAGCTACGCCATCTTGACGATCCTGGTCATCGGCGCCGGCACCGACTACGCCCTGTTGCTGGTGGCGCGCTACCGCGAGGAGCTGCGCCGTCACGAGGACCGGCACGAGGCGATGGCCTTCGCGCTGCATCGCGCGGCGCCGGCGATCTTCGCCAGCGCCGCCACCGTGGTCCTCGGGATGCTGTGCCTGCTGCTGGCCGAGATGAACTCGACGGCTGGCCTCGGCCCGGTCGCCGCGATCGGCATCGCCGTCACGTTCCTGGTGATGGTGACCCTGCTGCCGGCCCTCCTGGTGGTCTGCGGCCGCTGGGTCTTCTGGCCCAAGCGCCCCGCCTTCGGCTCCCCCGAGCCGACCCAGTCGGGCTTCTGGGCGAAGGTCGGCCGCCGGATCGCGGTCCGGCCCCGTGCCGTCTGGGTCGTCACCACCGCCCTGCTGGCCATTGCCTGCCTCGGCCTGTTCCGGCTCGACGCGGGTGGCCTGTCGACCGAGGATTCCTACACCAAGGAGTTCCAGTCGATCACCGGTCAGAAGGCTCTGGTCGAGCATGGTCTCGTCGACACGTCCAACACCGTCCAGGTCGTCGCCAACGCCGACCAGGCCGACGCCGTACGCGACTCGATGTCGGGCATCGACGGGCTCGAGGAGCCCAGCGAGCCGGTCATCGCAGGTGATATCGCCTTCGTCCAGGCGGTGATCGACGCCGACGTGTCCTCACCCAAGGCGTTCGACGTGGTCAACGCCGTGCGGACCGCCGCGCACGCGGTCGACGGGGCCGACGCGCTGGTCGGCGGCGGTTCGGCGTTCTACCTCGACACCAAGGAGGCGGCGAGCAGGGACAACATCGTGATCATCCCGGCCATCCTGATCCTGGTGTTCCTGATCCTGGTGATGCTGCTGCGGGCGCTGCTGGCGCCGCTGATCCTGACGGCCACGGTGGTGCTCTCGTTCGGGGCAGCCATGGGCATCTCGGCGGTGCTCTTCGAGTACGTCCTGGGCTTCGCCGGGTCCGACCCCTCGTTCCCCCTGTTCGCCTTCGTCTTCCTGGTCGCGCTGGGCATCGACTACAACATCTTCCTGATGACCCGGGTGCGCGAGGAGACGCAGGCTCGTGGCACCCGCACGGGCGCGCTGGTGGCGCTGACGTCGACAGGTGGCGTGATCACGTCGGCCGGCCTGGTCCTCGCGGGCACGTTCCTCGTGCTCGGCACCATCCCGGTGGTGTTTCTCGCCGAGCTCGGCCTGGCGGTCGCTCTCGGCGTCATCTTGGACACCATGATCGTGCGATCGGTGCTGGTCACCGCGCTCAACCTCGACCTGGGCCCGAAGATCTGGTGGCCGAGCAAGCTCGACCAGGACGACAAGCCGGCGGCGGTCGACGACCCGGAGGCGCTCGAGATCGTGCACTGAGCGGGCGGCTACTGCTGCTCGCGCACTCCGGCCCTGCTCTGCTCACGACGGTTCGACCGTACGACGAGGAACGCGCTCACCCCGACGACGAGCAGCAGCATCAGCACCGCGACGATGAAGACGATCTCCATCGGGTGCGGGAGGAGCGGGTTCAGCCGACCCTCCTCGTCCGCGAGCAGGCCGGCGGCGGTCAACGTGGGCATACGGACAAGCGTAATCCGCAGAACCCCGGCTCGCCCGGGGTTCTGCGGATCGCGGGGTCGGCGCTATCCGCGGCCGCTCGAGGAGCGGGCCCGTCGTGAGACCGAGTCGATGGCGACAGCGAGGAGCAGCACTCCTCCGGTCACCATGAAACGCACCGATGAGTCGACCCCGACCAGGTTGAGGCCGGACTGGATCGCCTGCAGCACGATGATGCCGAGCATCGCGGAGTACGCCGACCCGCGGCCGCCGAAGAGCGACGTACCGCCGATCACCGCGGCCGCGATGGCCTGCAGGTTGGTGTCGTTGGTGCCGCTGGCCTGCGAGACCGAGGTCTGGAGACCCGCGGCAAGCAGACCACCCAGGGCAGCGAGCGTCGAGCACAGGGCGAACACCGAGAAGTAGATCCGGTCGACCTTGATGCCCGAGCGTCGTGCCGCTTCCTCGTTGCCACCCACTGCATACACGTGCCGTCCCCATCGGCTGCGCCGCAGCACGAGGTCCATGATCACCACGAGCACCGCGAAGAAGACCCAGAGATAGGTCCAGCCACGGTCGATGTTGACGTAGTAGGTCAAGAACCCGAGCCCGACGACGAACGCCCCCGCCTTGATGCCGACCGTCGTCAACGACGACGCGCTGAGCCCGGCGGAGGTGCGTTGCCGGATCACCAGGAGCTGCGAGAGCACGTAGACCGCGGCGATGGCAACCACCAGGACGTACGACATCGTGTGGCCGACGAACTCGAACCGGGTGAACTGGACCAGGAACGAGTCGGACGGCAGGTTGCGCGTGCCGTTGTCGCCGAGCACGTAGAGCAGCGCGCCCTGGAACCCGAGCAGGCCGGCGAGCGAGAAGACGAACGATGGCACGCCGAGCTTGACGTACAGCACGGCGTACAACGCACCGATCGCGACGCCGACCAGGATGCCAGCGATGAGCGCGACGATCATCGACTGCCCCTTGTCGATGAGGGTGACGGCCATGACGGCCGACGCGAACCCGCTCACCGATCCGACCGACAGGTCGATCTCGCCCAGCAGCAGCACGAGCACGATCCCGAGCGCGATGATGCCGATCGGGGCAGCGAACTGCGTGATCGAAACGACGCTGCGCGACGAGAGGAACCGCGGCTCTGCGCTGTAGAACCCGATGCAGATGATCAGCAGGCCGACCACGACAGGCAGGCTGCCGAGCTCACCCGACCGCAGTCGGTTCCACATGAAGTGCCCGTAACCCGAGAGGCCCTGCGCGGTGACCAGCCGCTCGTCGGCCAGGTCGGCCGCGACGGTCGATGCGGCTGTCTCGGTGCTCGGATCCGCGCCACTCATGCCGGGTCCCCTTCGCTCGGTGCCTCACCCGCACGCCGGCTGGCGCGACTGGCGACGACGTTGTCGGAGGCGCCGGTGATGGCGGCCACCAGCTCTTCGGTGGTGGCGTCCTCGACCTGGAACTCCGCCGCGTTCTTGCCGAGACGGAGTACGACGATGCGGTCGGCCACGGCCTGCACGTCAGCCATGTTGTGGCTGATCAGGATGACGCCGAGGCCAGTCTCACGGAGCCGCTCGATGAGGTTGAGGACCTCCGCCGTCTGGGCCACGCCCAGGGCGGCGGTCGGCTCGTCGAGCATGACCACCTTCGGACTGCCGACCAGACTGCGCGCGATGGCGACGGTCTGCCGCTGGCCGCCCGACAGGGAGGCGATCGGGATCCGCACCGACGGGATCTTGGCCGAGAGGGTGCGCAGCAACCGCCACGCCTCCTTCTCCATGGCGACCTCGTCGAGCATCGGCCCGAGTGCCTTCTCCTGCCCGAGGAACAGGTTGGCGACCACGTCGAGGTTGTCGCACAGGGCGAGGTCCTGGAAGACCGTGGCGATGCCGAGGGCCTGTGCCTCGGACGGACCACTCACGGCGATCTTGCGGCCGGCGAAGGTGATCTCCCCCTCGTCGGGGGTGTAGACCCCCGAGATCACCTTGACCAGCGTGGACTTGCCGGCGCCGTTGTCGCCGACGAGGGCGACGACCTCACCGGCGCGCACCCGCAGGTGCACGTCGGAGAGGGCCTGCACCGCGCCGAACCGCTTGGTGACGCCGGTCAGGGACAGAACTGCGTCCCCGACCGGCGCCTGCGTCGCTGTTTCGGACATCAGGAGAGGCCAGCCGCCGTACACGCGTCGGCGTACTCGTCGGTGCAGATGTCCGCAGCGGAGTAGAACTCGTCGGCCACGACGGTGTCAGCGACGTTGTCGGAGGTCACCACGATCGGGTCGAAGATGAACGACGGGACGCCCTCGTAGTCGGTGGTGTCGCCGACGTCCTCACTGTTGGCGAGCGCGACCGCGACCTCGGCGGCCTTCTCGGCCTCGATCGGGATCGGCTTGTAGATAGTCATCGACTGCTCGCCGGCGATGATCCGCTGGATCGCGGCCAGCTCGGCGTCCTGACCTGTGATCGGGGGCAGCGCGTCGGCGGCGAACCCGCCACCGGTGAGCGCGGCAACCACGCCGCCGGCCTGGCCGTCGTTGGCGGCGTAGACCCCGTTGATCTGCTCGGGGTCGTACTTGCTGAGCATGTCAGTGACGAACTTCTGCGCGTTCTCGGGGCTCCAGTCGGGGTTGTCGTACTCCTCGAGGATCTCGACACCGCTGGCGTCGAGGACACTGTGCGCACCGGCCTTGAACTGCGCGGCGTTGGGGTCGTCGGGCGAGCCGTTGAGCATCAGGATGCCGCCCTTGTCACCCATCGCGTCGACGAGCGCCTGGGCCTGCATCTTGCCGACCGTCTCGTTGTCGAACGACATGTAGTAGTCGGCTTCCTTGATCAGCCGGTCGTAGGCGATCACCTCGGCGCCGGCGTCCTGCGCCGTCTGCACCATGCCGCCGGCGCCGGCACCGTTGACTGGGTCGAGCACGAGCACCGAAGCACCCTCGGAGATGGCTGTGTCGACCTGCTGGGACTGCTTGGCCTCGTCCTGGTCGGCGTTGTAGTACAAGACGTCGCCACAGTCGCTGCACAGTTCCTTGACCTTGGCCTCGAACAGTGGCCGGTCGAAGGCCTCGTAGCGGGTGGTCTTCGACTCAGGAAGAAGGAGCGCGATGGTCTTGTCGCCGCCGCTGGCGGAGTCGCCACCGTCGCCGGACTGGTCGTCGTTGGCCCCGCAGGCCGAAAGGCCGGCGGCGCCGATGAACAGGGCAGCGCCGAAGGCTGCGTAGCGGTGCAGGGTGGTGGACATAAGGTCCCTCCTCGGTGAGCTGGGCTGATCGTCAAATCAGCCCCTGGTCTGGGAAGAGTGTGCTGAGTCACAGCCCTAGTCGTCAAGAGGTGAACGCAAACTCTTTCATTCTGGGTATTCACGAACTCTTGCGCCTTTCTCTTGACGACTAGGTGCCACCTCGTCCACAGTGTCAGCCATGTCTCAACGGGAGAGCGCGCCGGGCTCCACAGCCTCGCTCCGCACCGCCAACCAGCAGCGTGTCCTCGACGTGCTGCGGCGCGGCGTACCCGTTCCCGACGACGGTGTCGCGCTCGCTCCGGTCACCCAGGCCGACCTGGCCAGGCTCACCGGACTGGCCCCCGCCACGGTCTCCAACATCGTCCGCGACCTGTCCGCGCACGGGCTCGTCGACACCGAGCCCGGCAGTGGCCGCAGGGGTACGACGGTCCAGCTGGCGCGCACCGCCGGGCTCGTGGCGGGCATCGACTTCGGTCACAGCCACATCGCGGTCGCCCTGGGCGACATGACCGGCGCGCTGATCGCCGACGAGCGTCGGCCCCTCGACGCCGGTCACGGGTACGCCGACGGGCTCGACCTGGCGTCGACACTGCTGGCCGAGCTGCTGGCGGCCGCCGGCGCCGCGCCAACCGGCCTGCGCAGCATCACGATGGGCATCCCCGCACCGATCACCGACGGCGTGGTCCGGTCGTCCTCGATCCTGCCCGGCTGGGTCGGCGTACACGCGCAGGATGCGGCGCAGGAGCGGCTCGGGATGCCGGTGCACGTCGAGAACGACGCCAACCTGGGTGCTCTCGCCGAGCACCGCGTCGGAGTCGCGCGCGGCCACACGTGCTCGGTGTTCCTCAAGATCTCGTCGGGCGTCGGCGCCGGCATCATCATCAACGATTCGGTCTACCACGGCAGCCTCGGCGCTGCCGGCGAGGTCGGGCACCTCACGCTCGACGAGCAGGGCCCGATGTGCAGGTGCGGCAGCCGCGGCTGTCTCGAGGCCTATGCATCGACCAGCGCGGTGATCGCGATGATGGCCGGGCAGCTGCCCGGTGCCACCCTCGACGACATCGTCGAGGCGGCCGAGGCCGGCAACGTCGCGGCGGTCCGCACCCTCGAGGACGCCGGGCTGCACCTGGGCTGGGGCCTCGCGAGCGTGGTCAACCTGCTCAACCCAGGCCTCGTCGTCGTCGGCGGCGACATGGCCCGGGCCGGCGAGTTCCTGCTGGAGCCGGCTCGCATCGGGCTCCGCCGTCACGCCCTCGACGCGGTGGCCGCCACCCCGGTGGTCGCCAGCCAGCTCGCCGAGCGAGCCTCGCTGACGGGCGCCGTACTCCTGGCAGCGGAGCGCACCGAGCTGCTCGCCAGCTGACCCATCGCCGGGATACTCCGGGGCAAAATGCACCCGTACCGGCGATCCGAGGCACATTTTGCCCCGGACTACCCCTCAGTCGGACGAGACGACGACCTCGACCTCGAACCCCTCGGAGCTCTCCAAGAACAGGGCCGTGTGCGCGTCTCCGCCGGCATGGGGGTAGCGGTCGGCGAAGAGCTCGTGCCAGCCGTGCGACGACGACTCCGCACGCATCCGGTCGAGCAGCGCTCGGTCCTCACACGTCAACGCGACGTGGTTGACACCGGGACGAAGCCGGTCGTGCGGCTCGTCGACCAGGTCGGCGGAGCGTTCCATGAACAGGTAGGTGCCGTCGGCATGCAGCCACGACGTCGTCGTACTGTCTGCCTCCCAGCCGAGCTCCCCCAGCAGCCAGCCCCACTCACCCTCGGCGGTGGCGGCATCACTGACCCAGAGGTCGAGGTGATGGACCGCCCTCATTCCCATTCGATGGTCCCGGGGGGCTTGGAGGTGATGTCGACGGCAACCCGGTTGACCTCGGCCACCTCGTTGGTGATGCGGGTCGAGATCCGCTCGAGCACGTCGTACGGCAGCCGCGCCCAGTCGGCGGTCATGGCGTCCTCGGAGGTCACCGGGCGCAGCACGATCGGGTGACCGTAGGTGCGGCCGTCGCCCTGGACGCCCACCGAGCGGACGTCGGCCAGCAGCACCACCGGGAACTGCCAGATGTCGCGGTCGAGGCCGGCGTGGGTGAGCTCCTCGCGGGCGATGGCGTCGGCCTCGCGCAGGATGTCGAGCCGCTCGCGGGTGACCTCGCCGATGATGCGGATCGCCAGCCCCGGTCCGGGGAACGGATGCCGCCAGACGATCTCGGAGGGGAGGCCGAGCTGCTCCCCGACCAGCCGGACCTCGTCCTTGAAGAGCGTGCGCAGCGGCTCGACGAGCTCGAACTCGAGGTCGTCGGGCAGGCCGCCGACGTTGTGGTGCGACTTGATGGTGGAGGTGCCGGTGCCGCCTCCCGACTCGACGACGTCGGGATAGAGCGTGCCCTGCACCAGGAACGCGACCTTATGACCCTGCCCGTCTGTGGAGCTGCCGAGGTCGGCCCCAGCGAGTACGTCGGCCTCTGCGGCCTCGAACGTGCGGATGAACTCGCGGCCGATGATCTTGCGCTTCTGCTCGGGATCACTTACCCCGGCCAGTGCTTCGAGGAACTGCTTCTCGGCGTCGACGACGTGCAGCTTCACACCGGTCGCAGCGACGAAGTCGCGCTCGACCTGCTCGGCCTCGCCCTTGCGCAGCAGGCCGTGGTCGACGAACACACAGTCGAGCCGGTCACCGATGGCACGTTGTACGACGGCCGCCGCGACCGCCGAGTCGACGCCGCCGGAGAGCCCGCAGATCGCCCGCCCATCAGTGCCCATCTGCGCGCGGATCCGCTCGATCTGCTCCTCGACGATGTTGACCATCGTCCAGGTCTGGCGGCAGCCGGCGATGGAGTGGAGGAAGTGCTCGAGCACCTTCTGGCCGTGCTCGGTGTGCAGCACCTCGGGGTGCCATTGCACCCCTGCGAGCCGGCGGCCGATGTCCTCGAAGGCCGCGACCGGCGTCGTGTCGGTCGACGCCAGCACGTCGAAGCCCTCCGGCGCAGCCTGCACGGAGTCGCCGTGCGACATCCACACGGTGTGGTGCTCGGGGATCTCGGCCAGCAGCGTGCCGGGCGCGGTGACGGTGACCGGGGTGCGGCCGTACTCGCGTGCGCCGGAGTGGGCGACGGTGCCGCCGAGGCCCTGCGCCATCAGCTGGAATCCGTAGCACATGCCGAACACCGGGACGCCCGCGGTGAAGATGCCGGTGTCGATCGCGGGCGCGCCGTCGGCGTACACGCTGGACGGGCCGCCGGACAGGATGATCGCCGCCGGCTTGCGCTCCAGCATCTCGGCGACGGGCATCGAGTGCGGCACTATCTCGGAGTAGACGCGCGCCTCGCGCACGCGGCGGGCGATCAGCTGGGCGTACTGCGCCCCGAAGTCGACCACCAGGACCAGATCGTGTTCAGGGTGCTCCATGACCGCAGCCTACCGAGAACGAGTGGCCCCCCGTCAGGGCCCGGCAGGGAGGGAGGCGCCGGGCCCTGACCGCCAGAGCGACTGCTGAGCAGTGCCTAGACGTGCGCCCGGTAGCTGGGAGGGAGCTCGCTCGCCGGGCGCTATAGGGTCCCAACGACCCCCTTCGGGCTGGGTTATGGGCCACCCGAGCCAGTTCGCTGCGATCTAGCTGACCGAGACGATCGGCAGCCGCAGTGCGCCCGGCGCCGACACGGGTACGGCGGGGTGTGCGGGCGCCACAGCCGTGATCGGCTCGTAGCGGTCACCCAGGGCGGGGCGCTGGTCGGGCTCGCCCTTGTTGGGCCACAACGCCATCGCCCGCTCGGCCTGGGCGGTGATCGTCAGCGACGGGTTGACCCCCAGGTTGGCGCTGATCGCCGAGCCGTCGGAGATGTGCAGCCCTGGGTGGCCGTAGACCCGCTGGTAGGCGTCGATCACGCCGGTCTCGACGGAGTCACCGATGGTGCAGCCGCCGATGAAGTGTGCGGTCAGCGGCCGGTTGAAGGGCTCGCCGATCGACCCGCCGGGCTTGCCACCGATGAGGTCGGCCATCTTGCGCACGACCTGGTTGGCAGCCGGGATCCACGTGGGGTTCGGGATGCCGTGGCCCTGCTTCGAGGTGAGGTAGCGGCGCTTCGTGCCCGGCACCTGCTTGGTGTAGGTCGTGATCGAGTTGTCGATGCTCTGCATGACCAGGGCGATCACGGTGCGCTCGGACCAGTGCTTGACGTCGTACAGGTCGCGGATGTTGCGGCGTTCCTTCCACATCTCCCGGACCCACGTCTGCCAGCGCGGCGCCGGCCCGTCGCCGTCGGTGAGGACGGTCTGCAGGAACGACATCAGGTTGCTGCCCTTGCCGTAGCGCACCGGCTCGACGTGGGTGTCCTCGTCGGGGTGGAAGGACGAGGTGATCGCAATGCCGCGCGAGTAGTCCACGCTGGTGTCGGGAGCGATCGCGCCCAGGATCGACTCGGAGTTGGTGCGCGACAGGTGACCCATGCGGTCGGAGAGGCCGGGCAGGTGGCCCTCGTCCTTCATCTTGTGCAACAGCTTCTGGGTGCCGAGCGCCGAGGCGGCGAAGACGACCTGCTCGGCCGTGAGAGTACGACGCGCGCGCCTGGCCTTCGTGAAGCGCACGTCGACGTCGTAGCCACCACTGGTGCGGGGCGCGACCCGGGTCACCGTCGTCAGCGGCATCACCACCGCGCCGAGGGACTCGGCCAGGTAGAGGTAGTTCTTGGCCAGCGTGTTCTTGGAGTTGTGGCGGCAGCCGGTCATGCACTCGCCGCACGCGCGGCACGGCACCCGGTCGGGGCCGGCACCCCCGAAGTACGGGTCGGCCACGGCCGAGTGGTGGGACTCCCCCGGGCCGCCGAAGAAGACGCCGACGGGTGTCGGGTGGAAGGTGTCGCCGACACCCATGTCCTGGGCGACCTTCTCCATCACGTCGTCAGCGGCGGTGCGGAGCGGGTTCTCGACGACGCCGAGCATCCGCTTGGCCTGGTCGTAGTAGGGCGCGAGCTCCGACTTCCAGTCGGTGATGTGCGCCCACGACGGGTCGCGGTAGAACGCGTCGAGCGGCTCGTAGAGCGTGTTGGCGTAGACCAGCGAGCCGCCACCGACGCCGGCCCCCGACAGGATCAGGCAGTCGTTGAGCGCGTCGATGCGCTGGATGCCGTAGCAACCGATCTCGGGCCGGAAGAGATAGCGCTTGACGTCCCACGACGTGTCGGGGAAGTCGGAGTCCTCGAACCTCGCGCCCGCCTCGATCACGCCGACGCGGTAGCCCTTCTCGGTCAGGCGCAGCGCGGTGACCGATCCGCCGAAGCCGGAGCCCACGACCAGGACGTCGTAGTCGTACTCCGTCATGCGCGACCCAGCTTCTTCATCAGCCGCAGGTTGGCGGTCATCATCTTGGCGTAGGCCTGGTCGGACATCCCGAGCATCGGCGCGAACCGCACCAGCCGCTGGGTGGCCACCGACTGGCTCTCGGTGTAGCGGTGGATGCCCTCGCTGCCCTGACGGCGGCCCATGCCGGACTCGCGCATGCCGCCCATCGGGGAGTCGACGGAGGCGAACGTCGCGCCGAAGGCCTCGTTGATGTTGACCGTGCCGCACTTGATCCGGCGCGCCATCGCTCGGCCGCGGGTGCCGTCTTGGGTGTAGATCGACGCATTGAGGCCGTACTCGCCTTCGTTGGCCCGCGCGACGGCGTCGGCCTCGTCGTGGAAGCGGTAGAGCGAGATGACGGGGCCGAATGTCTCGTGGCCGAAGCAGGTCATGTCGGGCGTGACGCCCTCGAGGATGGTCGGCTCGAAGAAGTACGGCCCCAGGTCGGGACGCGCCCTGCCGCCGGTGAGCACCCGGGCACCCTTGGCGACAGCGTCGTCGACGTGCGCCTGCACGGTCTCGAGCTGGTCGGCCGAGATGAGCGTGCCCATGTCGACGCCCCAGTCGAGGCTGGCACCCAGGCTCATCGCCTCGGTGCGCGCCACGAACCGCTCGACGAACCGGTCGTAGACCTGGTCGGCGACGAACATCCGCTCCATCGAGACGCAGAGCTGCCCGGCGTTGGAGAACGACGCGCGCACCGCACCCTCGGCCGCCTTCTCGAGGTCGGCGTCGCGCAGCACCAGGATCGGGTTCTTGCCACCCAGCTCGAGCGAGCAGCCGATCAGCCGCTCCGCGCACTGCGCCGCGATCAGCTTGCCGGTCGCGGTCGAGCCGGTGAAGCAGACGTAGTCGGACCGCTCGATCATCGGCCCGCCGAGCTCGCGGCCCGGGCCGGCGACGACCTGCCACAGGTCGGCCGGGAAGCCGGCCTCCTCCAGCAGCTGCGCGCCGAGCAGCGCCGACAGCATGGTCTGCGCGTCGGGCTTGGCCACGACGGCGTTGCCGGCCATCAGCGCGGGCAGGCCGTCGCACAGCGCCATCGTGAACGGGTAGTTCCACGGCGAGATGATGCCGACGACGCCCTTGGGCACCCGGTTGACCTCGACGCGCGTGAGGGCTGGGATGACGCCCAGCTTGCGCTGGGTGTCGAGGTGCTGGTGGGCGGTGCGGGCGTAGTAGCGCGCGGTCAGCGCGATGTGCAGCGGCTCGTCGAAGGCGTGCTTGCGGGCCTTGCCCGACTCCAGCACGATCAGGTCGAGGATCTCCTCCTGGCGGTCGAGCACCAGGTCGTGCAGCCGCAGCATGCAGGCCGCCCGATCGTCGAGCGACGTCCGTGCCCAGGCAGCCTGCGCCACCCGGGCCTTCTCGTACGCCGTGGCGACGTCGGCCGTGCTCGACTGCGGGATGTGCGCGAGCGGCTGGTCGGCCAGCGGCGAGCGCACCGCCGAGGTCTGTCCGGTGCTGCTGACGACGCGACGGGTGAGGTTGTCGACGTACGCCGGCTCGAGGGCGTACGACGCGCGCGGGTCGTGCTCGGGGTCGGCCGGGCCGTCGCCGACGTGCAGGCCGGGGTGCGGGTTCGAAGCGCTCATGTTCGCGAGCGTAGGTGGTCCGCGTCGCGCTATCTACCCCCCGGTAACAGAATGTGCCCCTTTACACGCCGGCAGCATGTGTCAAGCGCGCGGGACGGCGGGTCAGACGATGTCCAGAGCCTGTAGGCGGGGGTTCAGGGCGATCGGCGTGGTCATGCGGTTCATGCAACCAGCGCCTCCGAGACCGGCCGCCGGGCAGATACGGTGCTGGTATGGGAACTCACCCTCCGCTCGCCGACCGATGAGCGCCCAGTCCTACGCCGTCATGGGCGGCGGGATCATCGGGCTGGCCGTCGCGGCGCGACTCCAGGAGGTGGACCCGGACGCGTCGGTGACCGTGTGGGAGAAGGAAGACACGCTCGCCAGTCACCAGACCGGTCGCAACTCCGGGGTGGCCCACGCCGGCCTCTACTACGAGCCCGGGTCGCTCAAGGCCCGCCTGTGCCGACGCGGCGTCGGGATGCTGCGCGAGTTCTGCCAGGAGCACGACATTGCCTACGACGAGATCGGCAAGGTGCTGGTCGCGCTCGACGAGCAGGACCGGTCCCGTCTCGGCGCGATCGAGGAGCGCGCGCTGGCCAACGGCGTACCCGGCGTCCGTCGGATCGACCGCGCGGAGCTGCTCGAGATCGAGCCCCACGTCGCCGGGGTGGCCGGCCTGCACTCCCCCACGACCGCCATCGTCGACTTCCCCGGTGTCACCCGTGAGCTGGCCAGGCAGGTCGAGCTGCGTGGCGGCGAGGTGCACTGCGGCATCACGGCAACCGACATAGACCTCGACTCCACCGGCGGAGTGGTGCTGCATGGCACCGACCGCGACGGCACCAGTCGTGACGGGCGCTTCGACAAGGTCGTGCTCTGCGTCGGGCTGTTCAGCGACCGGCTGGCCGAGCGCGCCGGGGACGAGGCAGACCCGCGGATCGTGCCCTTCCGGGGCGAGTACCTCCTGCTCCGGCCCGAGAAGCGCTCGCTCGTCAACGGGTTGGTCTACCCGGTGCCCGACCCCCGCTACCCGTTCCTCGGCGTGCACCTGACGCCCCGGGTGGACGGTGAGGTGATGGTCGGCCCGAACGCCGTGCTCGCGCTCGCCCGCGAGGGCTACCGCTGGGGAGACGTCTCGATGCGCGACCTGCGCGAGATCGCCGGATCGCCCGGGTTCCGGCGATTCGCACGCAAGCACTGGCGCACCGGGGTGGCGGAGATGGCGGGCTCGCTGAGCCGCCGCCGCTTCGTGGCTGCAGCCCGCCGCTACGTGCCCGAGCTCCGGGTCGACGACGTGGTCCCGGGACCGAGCGGGATCCGGGCCCAGGCCATGGACTCGTCGGGCAACCTCGTGGACGACTTCCGGATCAGCGTGCGCGGGCCGGTCGTGGCGCTGCGCAACGCGCCTTCACCTGCCGCCACGTCCAGCCTCGCCATCGCCGAGCACCTCGTCGACGTGGCGCTGGGGCGCACCAGCGACGCCTGACCTGCCGACTCAGCCGACGACGACCTCGACCCGCTGGAACTCCTTGAGCTCGGTGTAGCCAGTGGTGGCCATCGAACGACGCAGCGCGCCGATGAGGTTCATCGTGCCGTCGGCCACGCGCGAGGGGCCGAAGAGGATCTCCTCGAGCGACCCGATCGGGCCGAACTCCACGCGCTCGCCGCGCGGCAGCTCGGCGTGGTGGGCCTCGGCACCCCAGTGGAAGCCACGGCCCGGCGCGTCGGCGGCGCGGGCCAGCGGTGAGCCGACCATGACCGCGTCGGCACCGCAGGCGACGGCCTTGGCGATGTCGCCCGAGCGACCGATGGAGCCGTCGGCGATGACGTGGACATAGCGGCCACCCGACTCGTCGAGGTAGTCGCGACGTGCAGCCGCGACATCGGCCACAGCACTGGCCATGGGTACGGCGACGCCGAGCACCGTGCGGGTCGTGTGCGCCGCTCCACCGCCGAACCCGACGAGCACGCCGGCCGCGCCGGTGCGCATCAGGTGCAGGGCGGCCTGGTAGGTCGCGCAGCCACCGACGATGACCGGCACGTCGAGCTCGTAGATGAACTCCTTGAGGTTCAGCGGCTCGGACTGGCTGGAGACGTGCTCGGCCGACACCGTCGTGCCACGGATGACGAACATGTCGACGCCAGCGTCGACCACGGCCTTGGCGAACTCCTTGGTGCGCTGCGGCGAGAGTGACCCGGCGACGGTGACGCCGGCCTCGCGCATCTGCCTGAGCCGGGCGGTGATCAGCTCGGGCTTGATCGACTCGGCGTACATCTCCTGCATGCGCCGGGTGGCGTCACTGCCCTGTAGCCCGGCAACTTCCTCGAGCAGGTCCGAGGGGTCGTCGTACCTGGTCCAGAGGCCTTCGAGGTTGAGTACGCCGAGGCCGCCGAGCTTGCCGAAGGCGATCGCCGTGGAGGGCGACATCACGGAGTCCATCGGCGCGGCCAGCACCGGCAGCTCGAACCGGTAGGCGTCGATCTGCCACGCGACGCTGACCTCCTCGGGATCGCGCGTGCGCCGTGAGGGCACGATCGCGATGTCGTCGAAGGAGTATGCGTGGCGAGCGCGCTTGGCCTTGCCGATCTCGATCTCGGTCACCGGGTCAGCCTATCGGCGCTTCGCGCCGATCCCGGTGTCGGTGGGCCCCAGGTCATGGCCGCGCGCAGGACCGACCGCGCCGACCAGCGCATGAGTACGGCGGCGTCGTCGCGTGCCAGACCCGGGACGTCGCACAGCCACACGAGCGCCTCGATGCCCGCGACACTGCGGATGGCGAGGGCGAGCCGCCGCAGCTCGGCCGCGGTGAACTGTCCTTGCAGCGGCTCCAGCGCCTCGGCGATCCAGGCGATCGCGCGCCCCTGCCTCAGCGGTAGCCCCGGACCGGACTGCGGGTCGGACTCGAGCGAGAGCCGCAACATGGTGCGCTGTTGCGCCTCGGTCTCAAGGATGAGGGTGATGAATTGGTCGACCACCGCGTCCAGGCGAGCGATCGGGTCAGCGGGTGCATCGTCGGCCAGCATGCTCGTCATCGCCACCTCGGGGTGTGCGGCGACGAGCAGGGCCGTCCGGTTCGGGAAGTACCGGTAGGCGGTCGTGCGCGACACCGCAGCGGCGCGTGCCGCGCCCTCCACGGTGGGCGCCTCACCCGCCGTGACGAGGTCCCGCGCCGCCGAGATCAACGCGTCACGCGTGCGGCGCTGGGTGTTGGACAGACCGTCCTTCGCCATTGACATACCCATAATGGTACGCGAGTCTCATTTTGGTACGACGATCCCACGCCGACCGAACCGGAGGAGGAAGCACCATGAGCGCAACCACGACCCCAGCCCCGCTCGTTCGCAACGCTGCGGAGGCCGAACGACGCTGGTTCCACGGCGGCGGAGTCCACACGTGGCTCGCCACCGCAGCCGACACCGCAGGCACGTTCCTGCTCTTCGTGGACGAGATGGAGCAGGGCAAGGTCACCCCGCTGCACACCCACCCGACGGACGAGACGCTCTACGTCCTCGAGGGTGAGTTACTCGTGCACCTGGACGGTTCGGAGTTCCCGGTGTCCGCCGGCGGACTCATCCTGGCGCCCAGGGACGTGCCGCACGCCTTCAAGGTCGTCTCCCCGAGTGCGCGGGTGCTCTGCCTGCACACCCCCGGCACCTGCGAGGCCTTCTACATGTCGGCCAGCTATCCGATCGACGACGAGACCGTCTCGGGTCCGGTCGACTTCGAGAGCATCGCCGCTTCGGGCCAGCGCAACGGCGGGATCCAGCTTCTCGGTCCTCCGCCTTTCACGTCCGACTGACCAGGAGTGATCAGCGGCCGGAGTAGTTCGGCGCCTCGACCGTCATCTGTACGTCGTGGGGGTGGCTCTCCTTGAGCGACGCGGACGTGATGCGCACGAACCGGCCCCTGTCCTGCAGCTCGGGGATGGTGCGCGCACCGACATAGAACATCGACTGGTTGAGCCCGCCGATCAGCTGGTGGGCGACCGCCGCGAGCGGACCGCGGTAGGCGACCTGGCCCTCGATGCCCTCGGGCACGATCTTGTCGTCGCTGGTGACCTCGGCCTGGAAGTAGCGGTCCTTGGAGTAGGACTTCTTGCCGCGGCTGCTCATGGCGCCCAGCGAACCCATGCCGCGGTAGGCCTTGTACTGCTTGCCGCTGACGAAGACCACCTCTCCGGGCGACTCCTCGCAACCGGCCAGCATCGAGCCGATCATCACCGACTCGGCGCCGGCCACGATCGCCTTGGCTATGTCGCCGGACTGCTGCAGCCCGCCGTCGGCGATCACCGGGATCCCGGCCGGCCCGGCCGCGAGCGAGGCTTCGTAGACCGCCGTGATCTGGGGTACGCCGCAGCCGGTCACGACGCGCGTCGTACAGATGGAGCCGGGGCCGAAGCCCACCTTGATGGCGTCGGCACCGGCGTCGACGAACGCCTGTGCGCCGTCGCGGGTGGCGACGTTGCCGCCGATGACCTGGACGTGCCGGGTCGCCGGGTCGTTCTTGAGCCGGGACACCATGTCGAGGAGCATCCGCACGTGGCCGTGGGCGGTGTCGGCGACGAGTACGTCGACGCCGGCCTCGATGAGGGTGGTGGCGCGCTCCCAGGCGTCGCCGAAGTAGCCGATCGCGGCGCCCACCATCAGCCGACCGTCGGCGTCCTGGGACGCGTGCGGGAACTGCTCGGACTTCACGAAGTCCTTGACCGTGATCAGGCCACCCAGGCGGCCGTCGGCCTCGACCAGTGGGAGGCGCTCGCGCTTGTGCTTGCGCAGGAGAAGGGTGGCGTCGGCGCGGGAGATGCCGACCTCACCGGTGATCAGCGGCATCGGCGTCATCATCTCGTCCACCTTGGTGGTCGCCCACTCGGCGACCGGGGTGAACCTCAGGTCGCGGTTGGTGATGATGCCGAGCAGCCGGTTGTCGGTGTCGACGACGGGGAGGCCGGAGACGCGGTACTCGCCGCAGATCCGGTCGAGCTCCTCGAGCGTCGCGTCGGGCCCGATCGTGACGGGGTTGGAGATGATGCCGGTCTGGGTGCGCTTGACGAGGTCGACCTGGTAGGCCTGGTCCTCGAGCGAGAGGTTGCGGTGCAGCACGCCCAGCCCACCCTGCCGGGCCATGGCGATCGCCATCCGCGACTCGGTGACGGTGTCCATCGCCGCACTCACCAGCGGCACGCGCAGGCTGATCTCGCGCGTCAGCCGCGACGTGGTGTCGATCTCGGTGGGGTTGAGGTCCGACATGCCGGGGAGCAGCAGCACGTCGTCGTAGGTCAGGCCGAGGGCTGCGAACTTGTCGGGCACACCCTCGTGGTTGACACCGTTGTTCATGGGTCAGCGACGACCTTTCGCAAGCGGGGATCGAGACACCATCCTACGGGGCGGTCGACCGATCACAGCGACTCGGTCGGCTCGATCGGCTCGGGGGCGCCCACCGGGACGGGCACCGGCACCCGGCGCAGGTGCCAGACCCAGGAGAGCAGGCCGCCGAGCACCAGCACCGCGGAGCCCAGGGCAAGGGTGAACACGGAGTGGGTGACCCACGGCGCCACGACCGCGGCGGTGATGCCGTTGAGCAACAGCGCGAAGAACGTGAACATCGACACCGACGCACCACGCGACCGCGGGAACATGTCGAGCAGCACCAGCTGAAGAGTCGGGTACGCCGCGGCCGTGCCGACGGCGATCAGACCCGGCCCGATGACGGCGTACGGCAGCTCGGCCGCGGTGGGCAGCAGGGCGAGCACGACGTTGAGCACTGCGGCACCGAACGCGAACAACAGCGACCACGTCACCAGGCTGCGCCCCGACACCCGGCCGGCCGCCCGGCCACTGATGAACGCGCCGATCATGACGCCTGCGATCATCGGGATGAAGAACACCCAGAAGTCGAGCTCGCCCATCCCCAGCAGGTCGATGACGAAGATCGGCGCGGAGCCGATGTAGAGGAACTGGCCACCGAAGCTGAGCGCCGCCGCCCACGCCACCCGGTGGAACCGCACGCTGCGGGAGACTTCGCCGAGGCTGCCGAGCAGCGGCCCGACGGCCAGCGGCGTACGACGCTCGACCGGGTGGGTCTCGGGCAGCGCGACGGCCACCAGCGCCACCAGGAGCAGGCCGACCCCGGCGAGGAACCAGAAGATCACCGGCCACGGGCCGACCTGCAGCAGGAAGCCGCCGATGATCGGGGCGACCGCCGGCGCGACACCGAAGATCATCATTACGCGGCTCATCAGCCGCTGGGCCTGCGGACCCTCGAACACGTCGCGGATCACGGTGCGGCTGACGATCACGCCCCCACCGGCGCTGAGGCCCTGGAGCACCCGGAAGCACAGCAGCATCGGCAACGACGTTGAGAACGCGCAGCCGATCGACGCGACGGCGAACACGGCACACCCGCCGAGGATCACCGGACGACGCCCGATCGCATCGGAAAGCGGGCCGTGGAACGGACTCATCAGGCCGAACGACAGCAGGTAGGCACTCACCACGAGCTGCATCTGGTCGGTGCCGACGTCGAGGTCGGCGCCCATCTTCTTGAACGCCGGGAACGGGGTGTCGATGCTGAACGGGCCGAGCATCGAGAGCCCAGCGAGCAACAGCGGCACCACGATCATGGCGGTCTGCGGGGACATCCGGGACTTGCCCGCGAAGGACGCGGGCGCTGACAAAGGCACACCCCACCCTTTCAGACCCCCGGCTGGGTCAGCGGGGCAGCGGCTTCAGGTCGCGTACCGGGACCCGCACCGTCAGGACATCGGCGGCCATCCGGATCCGTCCCCGCAAGCCAGCCGCCAGCACCATCGGCAGCACCGCCCGGTTGTCGGCGTCGGTGGTGAGCACGACCTCGTCGACGCCCAGCGAGCCGGCCAGCCTGGCCGCATCGACCAGCAACCGGGTGCCGATGCCGCGGCGTCGCCAGGCCGGGTCGACCCGGAGACGGAGCGCCCGCACCGCGGGCTCGTCGCCCTCCGCCAGGAGGGTGCCGATGCCCACGACCGTGCCCTCGACGACCGCCTCGACCGCGTGACCCACCACGTCGTACGACGGCACCTGGCCGCCGCCGATCCGGCGACCTGGCGGCTGGGCGTCGAGCTTGAGCCGGGCCAGGACGTCACTGACCAGGTCGGCCATCGACGCCGCCCGCGCATACTCGGTGGCCGTGAACGGCGCGGTGCGTCGTACCTGCACGGAGACCTCACCGACCGCCATGTCCATGACGTCCTGCACCGGCGCGAACTCTCCCGGCACCGGTCGGCCTCCGCGTCGAAGAGCGTGGCCACCACCTCGGGAAAGCTCGCGGGCTGGGCCAGAATCGTGCGCGCGGCCTGCACGTAGCGGGTCGGCTGGTCGACCAGGGCCGACTCCGTGCAGGGCACCGCGCTGACCCCGCGCCCACCGGACGCCTCGACGAGGGCCGCGAGCTCGGGCAGGCTCCAGTCGTCGGGGGTGCGCAGCACGAGCTCGTCGGTCACCCGCTCGACTCCCGGGAAGATCTGCAGTCCGAGGATGTTGACGCCGGCCTCGCCGCAACGCATCGCGAGCGTGGCCAGGGAGCCGGGCCGGTCGGGCAGTGTGGTGCGGACGCGCCAGAGCATGGCCCCTCCTGCGTGTTCGGGTGCGTGGAGCCACAGCGTCTCCCGGCGGCGTTGCGCGACGAGGACGTGCGTGTTTCGGGAGTGCTGCGTCTGCGGCTGGGTAGCCTCGCAACATGAGCGGCGTGGTCGACAGGATCGACCGTTTCCAGGAACGGCATCCGGTGGTGTCGTTCCCGCTTGCCGTCGTCTACAAGTTCTTCGACGACCAGGGCAACTACCTCGCCGCGACCCTGACCTACTACGCGTTCGTCGCGATCTTCCCGCTGATGCTGCTGGGCACCTCGATCCTGGGCTTCGTGCTCGATGGCCGGCCCGCGTGGCAGGAGGACATCCTCGACTCGGCGCTCAGCCAGTTCCCGATCATCGGCGACGAGCTCGGCCGCCCGCAGGGGCTCAGCGGGTCGGTCAGCGGCGTCCTGGTCGGCTCGCTCGCTGCGCTGTACGGCGCGCTCGGGCTCGGCCAGGCGTTGCAGAACACCATGCACGCCGTCTGGTCGGTGCCGCGCAACAGCCGGCCCAACCCGATCTACTCCCGCGTCAAGAGCCTGCTGCTGATCCTCACCGCCGGTACGTCGCTGCTCGCCGTCACCATCGTCTCCGCCGTGGCGAGCACGACCGACACGTTCAGCCAATGGCTCGACGCCTCGCTGCGGTGGTTGCTGCCGGTGATCACGGTCATCGTGGTCGGCTGCGGGCTCACTGCACTGTTCCGCTTCGCGGCCACCGGGCAGCACAGCTTCCGGCGAGCGGCGCCGGGCGGCTTCACGCTCGCGATCTTGTGGCAGGGGCTCCAGTACGTCGGCGCGGCGTACGTCGCGGCGGTGCTGGTCGGCACCACCTCGATGACCAAGACCTTCGGCCTGGTGCTGGGGCTGGTCGGCTTCATCTTCATCGCCTCCGTGATGGCTGTGCTGGCGATGGAGGTCAACGTGGTGATCGCACGCCAGCTCTACCCGCGGGCACTGCTGGCGCCGTTCACCGACAACGTGCACCTGACCCGGGCCGACCGACGCGCCTACACCGGCTACGCGCAGATGCAGCGGCACAAGGGTTTCGAGCGTGTGGAGGTCGTCTTCGCCGATCGCACGGCCGAGCCCGACGAGCGCGGCCCGCACGAGGGACCGGACCCCGGGCCAGAGGAACCCTGAGCCTCAGTCGAGGAAAGCGAAGCCCGCGAGCCCAGACTCCCCCCACTCACTTGCCCGGGTGATGGTCCCGTCGAGGTCCTTGCGGACGATGGCCTGGCGCCGTACCTCCGTCCACGTGGAGAGGAGGTGCTAGTCGTCCTCCCAGGCGAGACTGGAGTACGCTTGGCTGAGGTTCGAGGCGGGTACGACGACCCACCCGGCGGGCGAGACGCCGAGGCTCCCGACCGGGTTGTCACGACCCGGCGGAAACGGAAACCGGCCCGCCACCCACAGGGGGTGACGGGCCGGATCGATGAGCGACGATCAGTGACCGTGGCCGTGCCCGTGGCCGGCGCCCGCGGGAGACGCGTCGTCCTCCTCGGGCTTCTCGACGATCAACGTCTCGGTCGTGAGCAGCATGCCCGCGATCGAGGTGGCGTTGACGAGCGCCGAGCGGGTGACCTTGACGGGATCGAGGACACCCTGGGCGACCAGGTCGCCGTACTCCTCGGTGGCAGCGTTGTAGCCGTTGCCGACGCCGAGCTCGCGAACCTTGCTCGTCACAACGTAGCCGTTGACACCACCGTTCTCGGCGATCCAGCGCAGCGGCTCGTCGGCAGCCTTGCGGACGATGCGCACGCCGGCAGCCTCGTCACCGGTGAGGCCGAGCTCGCCGTCGAGCACGGAGACGGCGTGGATGAGCGCGGAGCCACCGCCGGCGACGATGCCCTCCTCGATCGCGGCACGCGTCGCGGAGACAGCGTCCTCGATGCGGTGCTTCTTCTCCTTGAGCTCCACCTCGGTGGCAGCGCCGACCTTGATCACACAGACGCCGCCGGCCAGCTTGGCGAGGCGCTCCATGAGCTTCTCGCGGTCCCAGTCGGAGTCGGTGTTCTCGATCTCGGCCTTGATCTGGTTGACCCGGCCCTCGACAGCAGCAGGGTCACCGGCGCCGTCGACGATCGTGGTGTCGTCCTTGGTGATGACGATGCGACGGGCCTGACCCAGCACCTCGAGACCGACCTGGTCGAGCTTGAGGCCGATCTCGGGAGCGACGACCTGCGCGCCGGTCAGGGTCGCGATGTCCTCGACCATGGCCTTGCGACGGTCACCGAACGCGGGGCTCTTGACCGCGACGGCGTTGAACGAGCCGCGGATCTTGTTGACGACCAGCGTCGACAGGGCCTCGCCGTCGACGTCCTCGGCGAGGATGAAGAGCGGCTTGCCGGCGGCGACGACCTTCTCGAGCAGCGGCAGGAGGTCGGCGATCGCCGAGATCTTGCCCTGGTGCAGAAGGATGTAGGGGTCGTCGAGGACGGCCTCCATGCGCTCCGGGTCGGAGACGAAGTACGCCGAGATGTAGCCCTTGTCGAACTGCATCCCCTCGGTGAACTCCAGCTCGGTGCCCATGGTGTTGGACTCCTCGACGGTGATCACGCCGTCCTTGCCGACCTTGTCGAAGGCCTCGGCGAGCAGCTCCCCGATGATGGCGTCGCGGCTCGAGATGGTGGCGACCGAGGCCATGTCCTCTTTCGAGTCCACTTCCCGGGCGGCCTCGCGCAGCGCGTCGCCGACGGCCTCGGCAGCAGCGTCCATGCCGCGCTTGAGGCCCATCGGGTTGGCACCGGCGGCCACGGCGCGCAGGCCCTCGTGGACCATCGCCTGGGCCAGCACGGTCGCCGTCGTGGTGCCGTCACCGGCGACGTCGTTGGTCTTGGTGGCGACCTCCTTCGTCAACTGGGCGCCGAGGTTCTCGAACGGGTCGTCCAGCTCGATCTCGCGGGCCACCGTCACACCGTCGTTGGTGATCGTGGGGGCACCCCACTTCTTGTCCAGGACGACGTATCGGCCCTTGGGGCCGAGCGTCACCTTGACGGCGTTGGCGAGCGCGTCGACGCCGCGCTCGAGGGCGCGGCGGGCACTCTCGTCGAACTCCAGAATCTTGGGCATCAATGCTCCTTGGAAAGAGTCATCGCCCGGGTGACGTCATACGGAGCGTGGAACCGTTGGCTCCATCCGTATGACGTCCCGGGCGATGAGGAAATCAGGAAACGACAGCGAGAACGTCGCGGGCGGAGAGAATGAGGTACTCGCCACCGGCGTACTTGACCTCGGTGCCGCCGTACTTGCTGTAGATGACCTTGTCGCCGACGGCGACGTCGAGCGGGACGCGATTGCCGTTGTCGTCGATGCGACCCGGACCGATCGCCAGGACTTCGCCCTCCTGGGGCTTCTCCTTGGCGGTGTCCGGGATGACCAGGCCGGAAGCCGTGGTCTGCTCGGCGTCGAGGGGCTTGACGACGATGCGGTCCTCGAGGGGCTTGATGTTGACCGACACGATGTCGACCTCCACTTTCTTGTGCCACATGGCTTTGGGGACGGACGGGGGCCGAGGCCCCCGGGACGTTCGAGCCTGCGGGATGACGGACGCCGTCGCGGGGGTCGTACGTCGTCGCAAGCGCTGGCACCCTCGGGGTGAGAGTGCCAGATCAGACGTTAGCACTCGGCCCATCTGAGTGCCAGAGGGGTGCCTGCGAGGATGGGCCCGTGGACCCCGAGACCTTTGCCTGGCTGCTGACCGAGCCCGGGCAGCAGGTGCTGACACGTGCGACGGATGCGTACGTCGACGCCGGCGCCGACCCGGTGCGCGCCGCCGCCGCGATCCGCAGGATCGAGCCCGACCCCGAGCGGTCCAGCGCGACGCTCACCCAGGTGCAGCTCCGCTCCCGGGCGGTCGCCAAGTTCGGCGACGACGCCGTGCGGATGTACTTCACCCCCGACGCGCTCGAGCAGGCCACCCGCCCCCGGGTTGCCGACCACCGGGCAGCCCGGCTCGTCGCGGCCGAGGTCGGCACCGTCGTCGACCTCGGGTGCGGCATCGGCGGCGACCTGATCGCTTTCGCCCGCGCCGGCCTCACGTCCGCAGGCATCGACCTCGACCCGGTGCGCGTCGCCGTTGCCGTTGCCAACCTCGCCGCCCTGGGTCTCGGTGGCGCCGTACAGGTCGCCGACGCGACGACGATAGACGTCGCCGGCTTCGGTGCGGTCTTCGCCGACCCCGCTCGCCGGGGTGCGCGCGGCCGGGTGTTCGACGCCGACGGCTGGACTCCGCCCTGGCCGTTCGTCACCGACCTCCTGCGTGGCCGGGCGGTCGTCAAGGTCGCCCCCGGCATCCCCCACGACCTCGTGCCCGACGGCGTCGAGGCCGAGTGGGTCAGCGAACGCGGCGAGGTCAAGGAAGCCGCTCTCTGGTCGCCGCCCCTGGCCACGACGAGCCGTCGTGCGACGGTCATCGGCACCGGCGGTCTCGCCTCGATCACCGCCGAGGACGATCCGTACGCCGACCTGCCGAGGCCCGTGCGCGCCGTGGGTGAGTTCCTCTACGAACCCGACGGGGCAGTCATCCGCGCCGGCCTCGTCACGGCCGTCGCAGCGGGGGTCAACGGCGGACTGCTGGACGAGAAGATCGCCTACGTGACGTCCGATGCCTCGTTCAGGACTCCCTTCGCCACGTCGTACCAGGTGCTGGAAGAGCTGCCCTATCGCGAGAAGCCGCTGAAGGCCGCTCTGCGTGAGCGCAACATCGGGGTCCTCACCATCAAGAAGCGCGGCGTCGACATCGTGCCCGAGCAATTGCGCAAGCGGCTGGCGCTCAAGGGTGATGAGACAGCCACCATCGTGCTGACGCGCGTGAGTGGTCACGGCACGGTTCTGCTCGTGCGGCCCTTCTGAGAACTCTTGCCAACCGCCTGCGGGGGCGCGGAATGCCTCTTACAGTCGCCCGCATGACCTTTCTTCCCCGGGCCTCACGCGGACGCACCGCGGCCCGCGCGACGCTGGCCGCCTGCGCCGCTCTCGTGGTCGCCGTGCCCGCCGTGACGTATGCGCTGACCACCACCCCGTCGCTGACTGCTGCGACGTCCGCGCAGGCGCCGGCCAGCGACACCTCGCGTTACGCCAGCCGCACCACGGCCAACCCGCTCGCCGGCCGCACCTGGGGTCACGGAGACCTCGACCCGACCCTCGACGCCTTCAACGCCGCATCCGGATCCGCGCCCGACCAGGCACTGCTGGCCAAGCTGGCGTTGCAGCCCAAGGCCGCCTGGCTGGGCTCGTGGTGGTCCACCGACAAGCTCGGCAAGGTCGTCAGCCGTTACATCGCCACGGCCCAGGCCGGTGACTCCGAGGCGCTGGTCCAATTGGCGACCTTCCGGATGGAACCCTGGGAGCAGGAGTCGTGCAACCGGGTGTCGACGATCCAGGAGCAGCAGGACTACAAGGCCTGGTTCAACACCCTCGCCGCAGCGATCGGCAGCGCCCACGTCGCGATCGTCCAGCAGCCCGACGGCCCCTTCGTGCTGTGTGCACCTCGCAAGTCGAAGGCGCACGCGGAGCTGATCAGCTACGGCACCCAGGTGCTCAGCGCGCTGCCCAACACGAGCGTCTACGTCGAGGTCGGCGCCGCCGACTGGCCGATGGACGACCCGAAGAAGGCCGCCAGGATCGCCAAGCTGGGTGGTGTCAGGTATGCCCGGGGCATCGCCCTCAACGGCACCCACTACGACACCACCGAGCGCCAGGTCATCTTCGGCGCTCAGGTCGCCCAGCAGCTCGCCAAGCAGGGCATGCCGGGCAAGACCGTGGTCGTCAACACCACCCAGAACGGGCGCGGGTTCCGGGCCGGCGACTTCCAGAACAAGTACAAGAAGGACACCTGCAACCTCGCCAAGGCCACCGGCTCCTGCTACGACCACGCACCGGTCTGCACGTCGCCGACCCAGCGCGTGTGCGTCACGCTCGGCATCCCGCCAACCACGGACGTCGCCAACCCGGCCTGGGGACTCACGGCCAAGGCCAACGCCCTGGCACAGCAGTACGTCGACGGCTACGTCTGGTTCGGGCGGCCGTGGCTGTTCATGCAGAACCAGCCGTTCCAGCTCAACCGCGCGCTCGACCTGGCCCGCAGCACGTCGTACTAGGTCAACAGCCGCGGCGCTCGACTCCACTGACCTCGACGGGCAGCCGACCGGGGGCGGGCGCCGCGCCCATCAGCACGTCGACCAGTGCGGCCATGGCGCCGGGCGTCTCGCCGTACGTCGCGATCCGGACGCCGGCTCCGACCTGTCCGAGCACGTACGGCGCGTCGGTGGCGACCACGATCGGGGTGGTGGTCACTCCCCCGCGGTAGCCGGTGAAACCCAGTGGCGTGCCGTGGAACACCGGCGTGGGCTCGAGCTTGCGCCACTTGCGGAGCTTCTTCTTCTTGCGCTTCGGCGGCTTGGGCGGCTTCTCGTAGGTGATCCTTCCCAGTGCCATGCCCGCCGCTGCAGCAGCGGTGCGGAAGTTGGCGACCGCCACCGGACTGCCGAGCGGCACGACCGGTCCGGCGACAAGGGGCCCGACGCACGGCCCGGCGACCGACGTGACGGCGGCAGCCGAGAGGGCCCGTGACGCCGCCAGTCCGGAGCCCGGCTTCGCGCCCTTCGGCGCGGTGGCGTCCTGGTGGATCAGCAGCGCGATCTGCCGCGCGGCGGCCTGCTCGAGGCGGGGCCGCGGCACCCGACCCTCGCGTACGGCGCGCACGATGGCGGCCCGCGCGACGGCCGGGTCGCTCGGCATGAGCAGCACGTCGTTGCCCGCCTTGAGCGCCTTGACCGCGACCTCTCCGGGCGTACGGCCGGCCGCGACGCCGGCCATGTCGAGTGCGTCGGTGACGGCGAGTCCTTGAAAGCCGAGCTCGTCGCGCAGCAGCCCGGTGACCACCTTGCGCGACAGCGAGCTCGGCACCCGCGGATCGACCGCGCGCACGTCGAGGTGGCCGACCATGACCGCCGATGTGCCGGCGCCCACGGCGCTGACGAACGGCACCAGGTCGATGCTGCGCAGCTCCTTCATCGACCGGCCCTGCACCGGCAGCGTGCGGTGGCTGTCGGCGAGCACCGAGCCGTGGCCCGGGAAGTGCTTGAGCACCGGAACGATCCCGCCTGCGACGAAACCCCGCACGGCGGCGGCGGTCTGCGCGGCGACGAGGCCCGGCTCCGAGCCGACCGACCTGGCACCGATGGTCGGGTCGGCGCGGCCGATGGTGACGTCGGCGTCCGGGCCGAGGTCGACGTTGAAGCCGAGGCCGCGCAGCTCCGCGCCACTCGCGGCGTACGTCGCCTCGGTGAGCGCCTCGTTGCGGGCAGCACCGGTCGACATGAACGCCGGGAACCTGGTCGCCGCGCCCTTCACCCGCTCGACGGCGCCGCCCTCCTGGTCGACCGCGAGGAACAGCGGCCACGGCCGGTCGACGGTGCGGCGCAGCGCGGCGTTGACGCGGCGGATCTGGTCGGTGGACGTGACGTTGTCGGAGAACGCGATGACGCCGCCGAGGTGCAGCCGCTCGACCAGTCCGGCCGGGGCGCCGGTGCCCTGCCAGCGGGCCACGATCACCTGACCGGCGAGGTCTCGCAGGGGCAGGCCGTCGACGATCCCGGCAGCCTCCTCGAGCTCCTGCTGGGTCGGCCCCCAGCCGGGCACCAGATCCATCCGCTCGACGGGAGTTGGTGGCGGCTCCACGGCCGCTGCCCGCTCTGCTCTGGACGGCTTGTCGCCCTCATCGGACGTGCAACCGCCGAGCGCGCCGACCAGGAGGCCCAGTGAGGCCACCAGACAGGTCAGGGCACGACGGTCACGCATCGGCACATCGTGCCACCCCGATCAGCGCGCCGGCTCGGCCTGCCACTCGGCAGAACGCTCCCGCTCCGCACCGATCGTGGTGTCGTCACCGTGACCGGTGTGTACGACGGTCTCGTCGGGCAGCTCGAAGAGCACCGCACGGATCGACGACTCGATCGTGGGGCGGTCGCTGAAGCTGCGCCCGGTGGCGCCGGGGCCGCCGTGGAACAACGTGTCGCCGGTGAACACGCAGCCCAGGGCCGGCGCGTAGACGCAGACCGCCCCGGGCGCGTGCCCGGGCGTGTGCATGATCGTGAGCTCGGTGCCGGCGATGGTGATCGTCTGGCCGTCGGAGAGGTCGGCGTCCCACAGCTCGTCGGGGTGGATCTGCTCCCACAGTGGGCGGTCGTCGGGGTGCAGCAGGATCGGGGTCTTCGTGCGCTGCCGCAGTGCCGGCGCCACGCCCACGTGGTCGTCGTGCGCGTGCGTGCAGATGACCGCCTTGATCAGCCGCTCCCCCACCACCTCGATGATCGCGTCGACGTCGTGGGGGGCGTCGATCAGCACGCACTCGGTGTCGTCACCGAGGACCCAGATGTTGTTGTCGACGTCGAAGGTTTCGCCGTCGAGGGAGAAAGTGCCGGAGACGACTGCGTGGTCGATGCGCGGCTCGTTCTTCACAAGATCACGACCGACCGGAGCACGTCTCCATGATGCATCTTCTCGAAGGCCGCTTCGACCTCGTCGAGGGCGATCTCCTCGCTCACGAAGGCGTCGAGGTCGAGCCGCCCCTGTTGGTAGAGATCGACGAGCATCGGGAAGTCGCGCGACGGCAGGCAGTCGCCGTACCAGCTGGACTTCAGCGCACCACCACGGCCGAACACGTCGATCAGCGGGATGTCGGGCAGCATCATGTCGGGCCTCGGGACGCCGACGAGTACGACGGTGCCGGCGAGGTCGCGGGCGTAGAACGCCTGCTTCCACGTCTCGGGCCGGCCCACCGCGTCGATGACGACGTCGGCGCCGTTGCCGTCGGTGAGTGCCTGGATGGCCTCGACGGGGTCGCCGTCCGTGCTGTTGATCGTGTGCGTCGCGCCCATCTTGCGCGCGCCCTCGAGCTTGCGGTCGTCGATGTCGACGGCGATGACCTTGCTGGCTCCAGCGAGCACGGAGCCGGCGATCGCCGCGGCCCCGACACCACCGCAGCCGATGACGGCGACCGAGCTGCCGCGGCCGACGTTGCCGGTGTTGATGGCGGCGCCCAGTCCGGCCATCACGCCACAGCCCAGGAGGCCGACGGCAGCAGCGCGGGCCGAGGGGTCGACCTTGGTGCACTGGCCGGACGCCACCAGGGTCTTCTCTGCGAAGGACCCGATGCCGAGCGCGGGGCTCAGCTCCGTGCCGACTCCTTCTCCTTCAGCGAGCGTCATCTTCTGGGTCGCGTTGTGGGTGCTGAAGCAATACCACGGCTCGCCGCGGTTGCAGGCCCGGCAGCTGCCGCAGACCGCGCGCCAGTTGAGGATCACGAAGTCGCCCGGGGCGACGTCGGTGACATCGGGGCCGACCGCCTCGACGACACCGGCAGCCTCGTGGCCCAGCAGGAACGGAAACTCGTCGTTGATGCCGCCCTCGCGGTAGTGCAGGTCGGTGTGGCAGACGCCGCACGCCTGCACCTTCACCAGCGCCTCACCCGGACCGGGATCGGGGACGTTGATGGTGACGACCTCGACCGGTGCGCCCTTGGCGCGGGCGATGACTCCCCTGACCTG
Source organism: Nocardioides sp. InS609-2 (assembly GCF_023208195.1). Taxonomy (NCBI): domain Bacteria; kingdom Bacillati; phylum Actinomycetota; class Actinomycetes; order Propionibacteriales; family Nocardioidaceae; genus Nocardioides; species Nocardioides sp. InS609-2. The sequence goes on from NZ_CP060034.1 coordinate 1,759,318, forward strand.
CTGCATGCGTGGACCCTCTCCAGATACCGAAGTTTTCTGCAACCCACACTGACAGGCCCGCGTCTTCCCTGTGACAGCACCCGACACAGACCAAGATGGGAGGCGGGAATGCGCACCACCGCAACGGCCGGAAATGAAACGGGGATCGGCGTGGCCAATCGCTCGCGTGACGCCGACTTCGCGTCGTACCTCGCCGCCCGCGAGCAGGCGCTCCTGCGCACGGCGTACGCGCTGACCGGCAACGTCCACGACGCGCAGGATCTCGTGCAGAACGCCCTGGCCAAGCTCTACCTGGCGTGGGACAGCGTGCGCGATCGGGAGTCGCTCGACGGCTACGTACGCCGGATCATGGTCAACGAGCACACCTCGCTGTGGCGTCGCGCGTGGAAACGCCGCGAGCACACCAGCGACGACCTGCCCGAGCAAGCGGTCGTCGACCATCTCGACGACGGCGACTCCGCGCGGTTGTGGAGCTTCGTGCAGACCCTGCCGCGGCGCCAGCGCGCCGTCGTCGTGCTGCGCTACTACGAGGAGCTATCGGAGGCCGAGACGGCCGACGTGCTCGGCGTCACCGTCGGCACCGTCAAGTCCCAGACCAGTCGCGCCCTCGCGGCCCTCCGCGAACGCGCACCCCAGAGCCTCCGGGAGGGGGAGCGATGAGCAACGACGACCTCGGCACGCGCCTGTCCGGCAGTCTCCACGACCACGTCGACCGCCTCGCGGGCGAGCACGTGGGCCTGTACGACGTCCAGCAGCGCGCCGGGCGCATCCGTCGCACCCGTCGGATCGTGACCGTCGTGGCGGCCGCAGCGGTGGCGGCCGTCGTCGTACCCACGGCGCTGTTCGTGTCCTCGCCTTCCGGCGACAACGGTCCCGGGCCGGTGGCGAGCAAATCTCCCAGCCCGGCGGCGCCCGGCCCGGTCGACGTGACCGTGCCGGCCGAGCCACCGGTCGGCGACCAGCCCCGCGTCGAGGTGTTGGACGGCAGGGACTACCAGCACTTCGTCCGCATCGGCGGCGTCCTGTTCCTGGGCGTGGGCACCAAGGACGGCAACCGGGTGCTCGACATCGTCGACGGCCCTGGAGAGTCCAGCGTGACCCATACCGGCGTCGACCAGGTCGTGGTCAGCCCCGACGGCACCACCGCCGCCTGGACCGAGCCCGACGGCTCGGTGTGGACCGCCTGGGAAGGCGGCAGGCTCGAGCTCGACCAGCAGGCCGCCGGAGTGACCCCGGCCGCGGTCGTCGGCGACGGCAACTGCGGGTCGTCGGAGAGCGACAGTTGCACTGTCTACCTCAATCCCGCCGGCGAGGGTACGCCCAGCTTCGTCGCCTCCGACGGCCGGACCGGCACCGTCACGCCCGACGCCATCAAGGTCAACGACATCTCCGACTCCCTGGCCGCCACCCAGACGTCGTACCACGACGGACGGGCGTGCAGCGAGCTCTACGACCTGTCGCTCGGCGAGCGCCGGTGGGAGACCTGCGACTACGCACTCCTGCGCTTCTCCCCCGACGGGCGCTACCTGATGGCGACGAACTCGGACGCCGACGGGATCGGCCTCACCTCCATCTCGGTGCTCCGCGCCACGACCGGCGACCCGGTGGCCACCTACCGCGTCGAGGACGGGTTCATTGGCGCGCAGGAGTGGGAGGACGACGGCCACCTGCTGTTCGTCCGGTTCTCGTATGGTTCGGGTTCATGGGACATCGTCCGGGCAGACCTCGACGGCACAAGCCAGCGGTCGGCCGAGCCGGTCAGCGCCTCGGAGGACGAGCGGCCCTACAGCCTGGAGGGCAACCGTTGAGAGCGTGCCGGTGGACCGTGCTGGCGACGCTCGGCGCACTGGCTCTCGGCGGTTGCACCGACGACAGCCCGCCCTCATCGACCCCGTCCCGATCGGCGACACCCTCCACCACGGCGACGCCGAGCCCGACTCCCACCGAGCCGCCGACGCCGACTCCCACGCCCGGCGGCCGGCACGCGGTCCGCCTCGACCCCGCCGCACCGCGCGGCGCCGAACCCGCAGCGCCCTGGCTGATCGGCCGGACCCTGCACCGCGACGGCTCGACACTCGAGCTGCCCCGTGCCTACGACCAGTTCGCGACGCTCGGGGACCGCGTCTTCGCCGTGCGGTCCGACGACCAGGGCCGCATGACGCTCGACGAGATCGACGCCTCGGGCACTGTGACGGCCAGCAACGCGACGTACGGCATGGCCGTCAACGCCGACCGCACCAACCTGGTCTGGACCTCGGGCCGCGGCCACATCCACACCGTCTGGGCAGCCGGGGATGCCGACATGGCGAAGCAGCCGGCGCGGGTGCGGCCGGTCACGATCACCGGCCCCGGGGCCGCCGACGGCAGCTGCCTGGAGACCGAGCACGACCGCGGTTGCGTGGTCTTCTTCAACAACGACAACGGGGCCGGCCCGCAGTACACCTCGTCGCACGGCATCACCGACATCGTCGGACCGTCATCGCTACAGGTGGCGGATGCAAGCGGCGGCCTGGTCGCCGTACAGACCGGGGTGAGCGACGACGGCTCCTGCTGGGAGGTGCTGCGCGGCTGGAAGCAGCAGTGGCGCACGTGCGCCAACACGCTGCTCGACTTCTCCCCCGACGCCAGCCTCCTGCTCGCCTCCGACGCCTATCTCGACGGCATCGGCCCACGCAGCCTGACGGTGCTTGACGCCAAGGACGGGACGACGGTCGTGTCGTTCCGCACCGGCCGCGGCTTCATCGGCTCGTGGCTGTGGGAGGACGACCGCCACCTGCTCGTGACGACGTACGACGCCGGCCGGTGGAACCTGTTGCGTGCCGGCATCGACGGCTCGGTCGAAGCTGCGATCGCACCCGACTCGAGCAGCGACGAGCTCAACCGGCCGTTCGCGGTGGCCGGGGCGCACTGAGGGTCACCTCCACACGATCGAGGCCAGCACCTCGGGCTGGATCTGCTCGCGTTCCGACTCGCTGAGGCCCTTCACGAGGTTCGAGCTGAGCTGCACGATGTGGTCGTCGTACGCCGCGCCGTACTCGTCGAGACGCCAGGGGCTCACGGTGTCGGCGGGTGCCGCCATCAGCACCCCGCACCGAATAGCGCGGGCGAGTAGCCCGTGACGGCCATCGTCACTTCCACACGAGAGACGCCAGGACCTCCGCGACGAGCCGCTGGCGCTTCTCCTCGGACACGTCGCGGTCCAGCTGGAACAGCACCCTGATCACCTTGTCGCGGTAGACGGCGGTGAATGACTCCTGGGTCGTGAACTTGTAGTAGCCCCGCGGACCAGGGTCGACGAGGTGGAAGACCGGGATCCCGGCGATCTCGGTGTCATCGAGCCGCTTCAGCTTCTCGTCGCCGTAACCCTTCGACTGGATCTTGGCGATCTTCTCGACGGTGCTGCCGAACGACGGCGTCTCGCTCAGGGACATGCGCTGCCCCGACTTCCGAGCGCCGTCCTCCAACGGGACCAGCTGCTCCTCGTGCTCCCACCCGGTCGGTGCGTTGACCTCCGCCACGTCCATCTTCAGCACCGGCCCCGCGGCAGGGGTCACCGAGGGCGCCTCCGTCGGGGGCTCCGAGGCTGCGGCTGAGGGTGACCCGCTGGACGTCGAGGGCGACTCCGATGGCTGGGTTCGTGCTGCCGGGTCGTCATCACCGCAACCCGTCAGCACCTGTGCCAGCGTGAAGGCCGCGATCGTCGCCGCGACGCCTGTTCGTGCTCTCATGAACCCTCCTCCGAGTCGGATGGCCGCAAGCGTACGGAACCGGCGCCAACTGACATTGGCGGGAAGGTTTGAGACGGTGGCGGCGGGGGAAGGTGCCCCCGTACAGCACACGTTCCAGTTGAGCCAAAGGGGATAGCGCATCATGATCATGGCAGAGGTTTACGGCACTCTGAAGGACCTGAACCTCCCAGAGGACGTCATCGACGAGGTCATGAAGATGCTCGACGAGAACGCCGATGCACTGGAGAAGCGCAACGTCCACCCGATCTCGGAAGACGTCTTCGGCTCGTCCAGCTGGGGCTCTCAGCTCGGCTTCGACGCCGGTCTCGCCCAGGACGTCGTGGCAAAGGCGGTAGTCGAGATGGTGGCGGGCCTCCGTGGCTACCACGATGGCCTCAAGACGTTCGTCGACGACGTCAAGGACACCGACGAGTCCAACGCAGCCACTCTCAAGGCACTCGAGCTGTCGACCCAGCACGTCGACACACCAGCGCTCACACTGCACGCCCGCAGCACGCCCGCCCCCGAAGGAGAAGCCTGATGCCCGGCCCGCAGCGAGCACGACTCGAGAGCTACCTGACCGGGGCCCGCGAGAAGGCCGTCGACAACGCGGCGACCGACTGGAACAAGTGCGCCGACATCCTCACCATCATCAGCGCGGCGCTCGATGCCGCTTCGCCGACGATGCGCACTCGCATCGGCGGCCAAACCGGCCCCGCTGTCAACGAGCAGTTCTCGATGGCATCCACGGCCATGAGCGACCGGGCCAAGCTCCTCAAGGACGGCGCGACCCAGCTCGACAACGCCCACCAGGTGATCGTCAATGCCCGCAAGGCCAAGGACAACATGGCCGACCTCAGCGAGCCCACGAAGCCGATGCGCACTCCGGGTCCCAGCACCCCGGAGGAGGAAGCAGCGCAGCAGCAGTACGACACCGACCACGCGACCTACACGACCAGCTTCAACGCCCAGGAGAGCCAGGCGGAGAAGTGGGCCAACGCGATGAACACGACGTACCAGGGCGCCATCCCGGCCATGCGGGCGATCAGCGGCTACGAGCCGCCGGATGACATTGATGATGACGACGACGACGTCCCGTCGGGTGGAGCCGGCAACCCGGTGACGCCCAGCACTCCGGGCGGCGGCGGCGGGACAGGCGGCGGCGGTGCCGGCGGCGGCGGAACCAGCGGCGGCGGAACCGGCGGCGGCGGAACCGGCGGCGGCGGAGCCGGTGGCGGCGGAACCGGTGGCGGGACAGGCGGCGGCGGAACCGGCGGCGGGACAGGCGGCGGCGGAACCGGCGGTGGTGGCGGAGGTGGCACCACCACCATCGGTGGCGGCACCCAGTCCGGCACCGGCGGCGGCTTCGGTACGACGTCCGGCGGGACCGGCGGCGGTCTCAGCGGCGGCACGGGCGGCGGTCTCAGCGGTGGCTCTGTCGGCGCGGGCGTGGCTGTCGGTGCCGGCGGTGGTCTGGCGGGCGGCATGGCCGGTTCCCTGCGCGGCGGCAGCATGTCGCCCGGCGGCTCCTCGGTCAGCAAGGCCGGCTCCGTGAAGCCCATCGGCAGCAGCACCCGCAGCGGCTCCAGCAGCGCACTCGGCAAGACCGGTGCGGCAGGCGCGGCCCGTGGCACCGTCGGTGCAGGCGGTACGTCCACCCGCGGGGGCGCAGGCGCCGGCCGCAGCGGCGCAGCCGGGCGCAGCGGCGCGGCTGGGCGTGCCGGAGCAGCGGGCACTGCCGGCAGCCGCGGCACTGCCGGCGGACGCGGCGGTGCTGCAGGAGCCGGCGGCGCCCAAGGCAAGGGCAAGGGCAAGGACAAGGACAAGTCCGGAGCCGTCTCGGCCGATGGCATGGAGTTCGAGCAGGACTGGATCGACGACGAGGGTGCCGAGTCCGGCCTGCTGGACTGACCGGCAACCACAGACAGTGGTCGCCTGATCCGTGCCGGGGGGCGTGGGTCAGGCGACCACTCTGGTTATCGGCTGTGACGAGTCGGCCGGCAGGTCGAGGGCCGACGGCGCCCGTCCGCGGCTGACTAGCTCCGCGCCGAGGGCGGCGACCATGGCGCCGTTGTCGGTGCACAGACCCGGACGCGGCACCCGCACCCGGATGCCGCGGGCCGCTGCCCGTTCCTCGGCCATCGCGCGCAGCCTGCTGTTGGCGGCCACCCCGCCGCCGATCAGGATGTCCTCGATGCCGTGGGTGACCGCGGCGTCGACGGCCTTGCGGGTCAGCACGTCGCAGACGGCTTCCTGGAACGACGCGGCGACGTCGTTGATGTTGATCGGCTCCCCCGCCCGCTGCTTGGCCTCGACCCAACGGGCCACCGAGGTCTTGAGACCCGAGAACGAGAAGTCGAAACGGTGCCGCTCGAGGTCCTTGCGCGCGGACAGGCCGCGCGGGAAGTCGACGTACGTCGCGTTGCCGCTCGCGGCCGCGGCGTCGATGTGCGGACCGCCCGGGAAGGGGAGCCCCAGCAAGCGCGCCACCTTGTCGAAGGCCTCGCCGGCCGCGTCGTCGATGGTGGCGCCGAGGGGGTCGACGCCGACCGTCACGTCGTCGACCCGCAGCAGCGACGAGTGGCCGCCGGAGACCAGCATCGCCAGGCAGGGCTCGGGCAGCGGGCCGTGCTCGAGCTGGTCGACGGCCACGTGGGCAGCCAGGTGGTTGACGCCGTAGATCGGCTTCCCGAGCCCCAGTGCCAGCGCCTTCGCGCTGGCGACCCCGACCAGCAGCGCCCCGGCGAGACCTGGCCCGCTGGTGACCGCGATCGCGTCGATGTCGTGCAGCGAGATGCCGGCGGTCTCGCAGGCCCGCTCGATCGTGGGCACCATCGCCTCGAGGTGGGCACGGCTGGCGACTTCGGGCACCACGCCCCCGAAGCGCGCGTGCTCCTCGACGCTGCTGGCCACGGCGTCCGCGAGGAGGGTGTGGCCGCGCACGATGCCCACGCCGGTCTCGTCACAGGAGGTCTCGATGCCCAGCACCAACGGAACGTCTCGCATGCCCCCATTGTGTCGGACCGTCATGATGGTCCCGTGCGTGAGATCGACGGGGACGAGCTGAGGGCCACCAGTGACGAGCGGTTCGTGCGCTGGCAGATGAAGCCGGAGGCCCTCAAGCGGGCCTGGGTGAGCGACGGTGCCACCGTGGTCGAGGCCGTCGGGGAACGCGCGAGCCTCCCGCCCGGACGGCGGGTCTTCACCTGCCTCGGCGATGCCACGTCACTCGTTCCGTTGATGCACGCGGTGGCGGCGGTGGTCGACGCGCCCCAGCGACTCACCTTGCCGGTCGAGCTGGCCGACGAGGCGCCCTGGCGGCACGCCGAGTCGTGGCAATGGCGCTGGATGTACGCCGACGGGCCCGTGCCCGAGCCCCGGGTGCCCGTGGTCGAGGTGACCGACGCGGCGGAGATCGATGCCGTGCTCGATGCGGGCAACCCGGATGCCTGGGCGCGACCCGGGCAGCCCGGTGTGGACTGGTTGGGCATCCGCGAGTCCGGCCGGCTCGTCGCTGTCGGCGCGGTTACCCGGCAGCCGTCCGGCGCCGGCCTGTTGCAGGCGATCACCGTGACCGCGGAGGCACGTGGCCGGGGCTACGGCCGCGATGTCAGCGCGGGCCTCAGCCGGCTCGCGCAGTCGGTGCCGCCGGGCGTCGCCACGCTGGGCGCTTACGCCGACAACACCGCCGCCGTCGCGACGTACCTCTCGCTCGGGTTCGTGAACCCGACGACCTTCCGTTCGGGTCCGGTCAGCCCAGCGCGCGGCTGAGCACCAGCGCGTCGGACCCGTCGCCGTAGTAGCCCGGGCGCTCGTCGATGCGGCTGAACCCCTCGGCGGCGTAGAGGCCCAGCGCCGCCTCGTTGGCCTCGCTCACCTCGAGCAGCATGCGTACGGCGCCGGCCGAGCGGGCGTGGCCGGTGGCCATGGCGAACAGCTCGCCGGCCAGACCACGGCGGCGGTGCGCCGGGGCGACGCCGATGCGCAGGAGGTCGGCCAGGTCGCCGGCGACCATCGTGACGACGTACGCCGTGAGGTCGTCGGACACCCACACGTGCTCATGGTCGGAGGTGAGGGCGGAGGCGATCAGCGCCTCGCTCCAGGCGTCGGCGCCGAACAGCGCGCGCTCTAGTGCGAGCAGTGCAGGGACGTCGTCGGGGGTGGCCTCCCGGATCATGAGACCGCCTTTCGGGGTGCGCCCGCGACGGCGTCCGGGCGACGCAGGTAGAGCGGGTCGGGATCGAGCAGCTCGGCGCGCTCGTCGTTGACCACGCGCGCCAGCCAGCCGGCGCTCGGCCGGAAGGGGCCGACGGGGTGCGGGAACGCGTCGGGGTAGAGCAGCGCACCCTCGCCGACCACGGGCACCTCGCTGGCGACATCAACGGGCTTGCGCACCTCCGGGCCTGCGAGCCGCACGCCGTCGGCGTCATAGGAGGCGATGTAGACCTCCTTGCGACGGGCGTCGGTGGCCACCAGGAAGTCGGTGGTGACCACACCGGTGTCGGCAGCCTCGACGGCGAGCACGTCGAGCGAGCAGACGGCGTAGACCGGGATCTCGAGCACGTAAGCAAGGGTGCGGGCCGTCACCAGGCCGACACGGAGGCCGGTGAAGGGCCCCGGCCCGGCGCCGACCGCGATGGCGGTGAGGTCCTGCCGGACGATGCCGGCGTCGTTCATCACGGCCTCGATGAGAGGAGCCAGCTGCTCGCCGTGCTTCATCGGCCGGTCACCCGAACGCTCGGCGATCACGACGTCACCGTCGTGGAGTGCGACGGTCACCAGCGGGGTGGCGGTGTCGAAGGCGAGCAGCACGGGGAGACCCTACCGGCGGCCCTCAACGACGGATCAGGGTGACGACACGGGGATCGATGTCGTCGGCCTCGATCGGTGCCCCTACGGCCCGGCTGATCTCCACGTCGAGCCGGTGGTCGGCCAGCACCTCGGCCATCGCGGCGCCCCACTCGACGACCGTCACCGCGTCGTCGAGGGACGTGTCCAGGTCGAGGTCGTCGAGCTCGTCGATGCCGCCGAGACGGTAGGCGTCGACGTGCACGAGGTCGGCTCCGCCGACCAGCGACGGGTGCACCCGCGCGATGACGAACGTGGGCGACGTGACCTGGCCGCGCACGCTGAGCCCGGTGCCGAGGCCTTGGGTGAAGGTCGTCTTGCCCGCACCCAGCTCGCCGGTCAGCACGACGAGGTCGCCTGGCACCAGCAGGCCGCCCAGTCGCTCGCCGAGCGCGCGCATGGCGTCGGCGTCCGGGACGTCGTACGACGTGGGCAGCGGGCGCCGCAGCTCGACGTACGGCGTGCTGCGCGAGACCTCCGTGAAGCCTTGCGACTCCCAGAACCCGATCGTGGCCGGCAGCTCCTCGCGAGCGACCACGGCCAGCTCGGTGAAACCGACGCCGGCCTCGTGCGCGGCAGCGACCAGCGCGTGGGCGATGCCGTGGTCCTGGAGGTCGGGGAGCACGCCGACGCGGCGCAGGTAGAGCGTGGGCCCGACCGGGCTGAGCAGGCCGGCGCCGACGGGGTGGCCGTCGATCTCGGCGAGCAGGCCACGGGATGACGCGAGCGCCGCGCGGAAGACCTCGGGGTCCTCGGACAGCGCGTCTGCCGGCGGGTCCAGCACCGGGCGGGCGACGAAGGCCGCATGCACCACGGCATGCACGATCTCGGCGGCGTCGGCTCCGACGCGGCGGACTTGAAGGCTCACGCGGTGCGTCCCGCAATCTGCTGCGCCGCGGCGTCGAGCAGGTCGTCGAGCTCTGCGTCGACCTCGTCGGGTCGCTCGATGATCACCATGTGGCCGGCGCCCTCGCACTCGAGCAGGCTCGACCCGTGGATGCGTGCGTGCAGCTTGCGGCTGTGGCTCAGACGGACGATCTTGTCGTCGGTGCCGCTGATCACCGACGTCGGCACCCGGGCAAGCGCGCCGAGGTGGTCGAAGGAGTCGAGGCTCGCGAAGGCCGGCCAGAAGTCTGCGACCACCGCGAAAGGCGTCCTGTCGAGCATGTCGAGCACGAACTCCACGTGGTCGCGCGGAGCGTCCTTGCCGAACGCGAGGTCGTCGGTGACCACTTCGGCGACGTCGCGCCCGCGGCTGCGGAGGAAGTCGATGACCTTGTGACCGCGGTCGAGCGTCGAGACGGCGCGACCGATGACCCGGCCGCCCAGGCCCAGGGGCAGCGGCAGCATCGGGAAGAGGACGCGGCCGCTGTCGAGACCGCCGGCTGTGGTCGAGATCAGCGCGACGCCGACGACCTTGTCGCCGAACAGCTGGGGGTGGTGCTGGGCCAACGAGATCGTGGCCATGCCGCCCATCGAGTGTCCGACCACGACCACGGGGCCGGGCGCGGTGGCCTCGATGACGCGCAGGAGGTCGTCGCCGAGCTGCTCGATGGTGCAGTTGTCCTCGGGTGAGCGCGCCGAGCGGCCGTGCGAGCGCTGGTCGTAGAAGACGCTGCGCACCTGGCCGCGGTAGGCCGCGCGCTGGTAGTGCCAGCAGTCCATGTTGAGGGCGTAGCCGTGGACGAAGACGACGGTGAGCTGGTCATCGGAGGACCGGCTGGCCGCCCGCTTCCCACGGACCGGCACCTCGTCCACTTCGACGTAGAGGTCGGTGCCGTCGTCGGCGACCACGCTGAGCGGCGCCGAGCGCAACGAGCCGAACGGGGTGTCCTCCCCCGCGCCCCGGCCGGCGATGATGCGGTGCCGGTGCGCCACGCGTACGGCGCTGCCCGCGACGGCAATGCCGGCCGCACCGGCGGCGGCTCCGAGGAGCTTGCCCCTGATGCTCACGACGTGCCTCCTTCGTCGACGTACACCCGCGGCATCCGGCCGCCGACGCGCGTGACGATCTCGTAGTTGATGGTGTCCGCGGCCTCGGCCCAGTCCTGCGCCGTCGGCTCGCTCATCGTGCCGGGGCCGAAGACGATGACGTCGTCGCCGGCCTCGGGCAGGTCGCCGTCGAGGTCGACCACGAACTGGTCCATGCAGACCCGGCCGCGCACGGGGCGGAGCCTGCCGGCGACCTCGACGTGGGCGCGGTTGCTGGCGTGGCGCGGGATGCCGTCGCCGTACCCGATGGGCACGAGGCCGACGGTGGTGTCCCGGTCGGCGGTCCAGGTGTGTCCGTAGGAGACGCTCTCACCGGCACGCAGCGGCTTGACCATCGCCAGTTGGGCCCGCACCGTCATCGCGGGGACCAGGCCCAGGTCGGGGGTGCGGCCGGGGGCCGGGTCGAGGCCGTACGCCGCGATGCCGCAGCGCACCAGGTCGTAGCGGGCTCCGGGGCGCAGGATCGCGGCGGCCGAGTTGGCGAGGTGGCGGACCTCGGGACGCAGGCCTGCGTCGTGGGCGATGTCGAGGGCTTCGTCGAAGACCTTCTGCTGCGCGTCGTTGGCCGGGTGGTCGGGCTCGTCGCTGGCCGCGAAGTGCGACCAGATGCCGGTGATGCTCAGCAGACCCGCGATCTCGAGGCGGCGGGCCTCCTCGACGACGTCGGGCCAGATGGCCGTCGGGGCGCCGCCGCGCGAAAGACCCGTGTCGACCTTGAGCTGCACCCGGGCCATGACACCTGTGCGCTCGGCCGCGGCGGCGATCTCGGCCAGCTCAGCGAGGGCGTACGCCGTGACGTCGACGTCGTCGCGGAGGGCGGTGTCGTAGTCCTCGCCCGGCACGGTCAGCCAGCACAAGAGCCGGCCGGTGTCGCCTTCGCGCCGCAGCTGCAACGCCTCGTCGATCGTGGCGACGCCGAGCCAGGGAGCGCCGGCCTCGCGGGCAGCCCGGGCAACGGGGAGCATGCCGTGGCCGTAGCCGTCGGCCTTGACCACCACCATCAGAGCGCTCGGCGCGACCAGCCGCGCCAGCGTCTCGACGTTGTGCCGGATCGCGACGAGCTCGACGCTGATGCGGGCACGCGGGCGGGTCATGCACTGGATCCTTTCATTCACGTCATCAGCAGGCGCACGACGTCCGGGAGCGCGGCGGCCACGTCGCCGGCCACGATCGGGCCGCCACCACTGGCCAGGGTCGCGGCGGCGCCGTGCAGCCACGAGCCGACCGAGGCCGCGTCGAACGGATCGAGGCCCGCTGCGAGCAGTGCGCCGACCAGGCCGGCGAGCACGTCACCGGCCCCGGCCGTCGCCAGCCACGGGACCCCGGTGGTGGTCACGCGCACCTGCCCGTCGGGTGCCGCGACGAGCGTGTGCCGGCCCTTGAGCAGGACGACGGCGTCGTACTGCTGGGCGGCGGCTCGGACGTGGCGCAGCGGCGACGCCTCGATCTCGTCGCGGTCGACGCCGATCATCTTCGAGAGCTCGCCGGCGTGCGGAGTGAGCACGAGCGGCGAGGCGACCGGTCCGGTGACATGGGCAAGCGCGTCGGCGTCGACAACGGTGGGTACGCCGTCGGCCAGGGCCGCCTGCAGTGCAGCCGCTGCGTCGAAGTCGGTGCCCGGACCGACCACCCAGGCCTGCACGCGTCCGTCGCCCACCACCTCGGGATGCGTGGCGCTCACGCGGGCGGCGGTCTCGTCGGGGCCGACGTACCTGACCATGCCGACGAGTCCGCTGGCCGCACCCGAGACACAGAGCAGGGCGGCGCCGGGGTAGGCGGCAGAGCCGGCGCGGACGCCGACGACACCGCGGGTGTACTTGTGCGCGTCGGCTGCTGGCAGCGGGAGCAGGCGGCGTACGTCGTCGGGCTGCAGGGCGGTGACCGTCGCGGCGGGGAGGTCGAGGTCGAGATCGACGAGGTGGACGGCGCCGCACGCCGAGGCCGCGGGCTCGACCAGGTGGGCGACCTTGTGGGTGCCGAAGGTGATGGTCAGGTCGGCGCTGACATGAGGCCCGGGCGTCTCGCCCGTGTCGACGTCGACTCCCGACGGCACGTCGACGGCGACGACCGGGACGCCCGCCACCGCCTCGAGAGCATGATGCGCAGCCTGGCTGAGGCCGGGCCGGCCACCGATGCCGACGATCGCGTCGACGACCACGTCGAGGTCCGACGGCACCACGTCGACGACCCGTCCCCCCGCTGCCGTCAGGGCGGCCAGCCCTTCGGGGTGCGCGTGGTCGGACACCATCACCGCGCTGACCTGCGCGCCACGACGCGCGAGCCGGGCTCCGGCGTACAGCGCATCTCCGCCGTTATCGCCCGAGCCCACCACCAGCAGCACGCGTCGCCCGTAGGTGCCGCCGAGATGGTCGACGAGCGCAGCGGCGAGGCCCGCCGCTGCGCGAGCCATCAGGGCTCCGTCGGGCAGCGTGGCCATCAGCGCGGCCTCGGCGGACCGGATCTGATCGACGGTGTGGGCGTGGCGCATCCGCCCAAACTAGCCGTGCGGGATCTTGAACACCTGGCCTGGGAAGATCAGGTCAGGGTTGTCGATCGCGTTGACGCGGGCGATCTCCAGGTAGTCGACGCCGTAGCGCTGGGCGATGTCGCCGAGCGCCTCCCCCGACTTCACGGTGTGCGTGCGCTGCTGCTGCGGGGCGGGGTCCTCGACGACGGGCACGACCGACTCGGCAGCGGCACCCTCGTCGGTCGGCGGCGGCGTGGAGACGGCGTCCTTCTTCAGGACACCCTTCACGTTGTCCATGAAACCCATCGCGGTGTCCTCTCCCATTCGAACCGGCAACAGCAACGCTAGTCCCGCTGGCCGGGCAGGGGGAAGGCCGCTCAAGCCTCGAGCACGACCACGGCGGAGGCAATGCCGGCGTCGTGCGACAGCGAGACGTGAACCGAGGCAACCCCGAGCTCGGTGGCACGGGCGGCGACAGTGCCGCGCAGCTCGAACCGCGGCCGGCCGGTCTCCTCCGAGACGATCTCGGCGTCATGCCAGGCCAGGCCGACGGGTGCGCCGAGTGCCTTCGCGATGGCCTCCTTGGCAGCGAAGCGCGCCGCAAGCGAGGCAAGGGCCCGCGTCGACTCGTCGGGCGTGAACAGCCGGGCACGCAGGCCCGCCGTGCGGTCCAGCGAGACCCCGAAGCGCTCGATGTCCACGACGTCGATGCCGATCCCGACGATGGCCACTACTCGACCGTGACGGACTTGGCGAGATTGCGCGGTTGGTCGACGTCGTGGCCGAGCTGCGTGGCGAGCTCGCACGCGAACAGCTGCAGCGGGATCACCGACACGAGCGGCTGGAGCAGCACGGGCACGGCTGGCACGGGGATGAGCACGTCGGCGTACGGCGCGATCGACTCGTCGCCCTGTTCGGCGATGCAGAGCGTGCGGGCGCCGCGGGCGCGCACCTCCTGGATGCCGCTGACCATCTTCTCGTGCAGCTGGTCGCGGCCCTGGGGCGGCACGATGCAGAACACCGGCAGGCCGGGCTCGACCAGCGCAATCGGGCCGTGCTTGAGCTCTCCGGCGGCGAAGCCCTCGGCGTGGAGGTAGGCGATCTCCTTGAGCTTGAGCGCGCCCTCGAGGGCAACGGGGTAGCCCGCGTGCCGGCCGAGGAACAGCACCGACCTCGCGCCGGCGTACTCGCGGGCCAAGGCGTAGATCGTCTCGTGGGAGTCGAGCACCGTCTGGACGTGGGCCGGCATCTCGTCGAGCTGGTCCATGACCTGCGAGATCTCGTCGCCGTAGCGGGTGCCCTTGACCTGGGCCAGGTAGAGCGCGAGGAGGTAGCAGGCGACCAGCTGGGTCAGGAAGCCCTTGGTTGAGGCGACGCCGATCTCGGGACCGGCGTGGGTGTAGATCACGCCGTCGGACTCGCGCGGGATCGTCGAGCCGTTGGTGTTGCAGATCGCGAGCACCTTCGAGCGCTGAACGCGGGCGTGCCGGATCGCCTGGAGGGTGTCGGCGGTCTCGCCGGACTGGCTGATCGCGACCACCAGCGTCGAGTGGGTGAGGATCGGGTCGCGGTAGCGGAACTCGCTGGCCAGCTCGACCTCGACCGAGATCCGGGTCCAGTGCTCGATGGCGTACTTCGCGACCATGCCGGCGTAGAACGAGGTGCCCGCCGCGATGATGATGACCTTGTCGATGTCGCGCAGGTCCTCGTCGGAGAGGCGCATCTCGTCGAGGTGCAGCAGGCCCTCTTCGTTGCGCCGGCCCAGCAGCGAGTCGGCCACGGCGCGCGGCTGCTCGAAGATCTCCTTGCGCATGAACCAGTCGTGGCCGTCCTTCTCCGCGGCCGTGAGGTCCCAGTCGACGTGGTAGCGGCGGCCCTCGGCCGGCGTACCGTCGAAGCCGCTGACGCTGACGCCGTCACGGGTGATGGTGACGACCTGGTCCTGGCCGAGCTCCAGCGCCTCGCGGGTGTGCTCGATGAACGCAGACACGTCGGAGCCGAGGAAGTTCTCGCCCTCGCCGATGCCGACCACGAGCGGGGAGTTGCGTCGGGCGGCGACCACACACGACGGGTCCTCGGCGTCGAGGGCGACTAGCGTGAAGGCGCCCTCGAGGCGGCGGCAGACATTCTGCATGGCGGTGGTGAGGTCGATCCCGCCGGCGACCTCGGCCTCGAGCAGGTGCGCGGCGACCTCGGTGTCGGTCTCCGACAGCATCTCGTGGCCGTCGCGCTCGAGCTCGGTGCGCAGGCTCGCGAAGTTCTCGATGATGCCGTTGTGTACGACGGCCAGCCGGCCGGTGCGGCCAAGGTGCGGGTGGGCGTTGACGTCGTTGGGCGCACCGTGGGTGGCCCAGCGGGTGTGCCCGATGCCGGTCGTGGACTCCGGCAGCGGGGTCTCGTCGATGGCCTTCTCGAGGTTGGCGAGCTTGCCGGCCCGCTTGTCGGACGCCACCCGTCCCTTGTGCGCCAGGGCGATGCCGGCAGAGTCGTAGCCGCGGTACTCGAGGCGTCGCAGGCCCTCGATGACGACGTTCCTGGCCTGCTTGTCACCGACGTAGCCCACGATTCCGCACATGGTGACGAAGTCTATTCGGCGCAGTCCCAGCCGACGCCACCGGCGAGGCTCTCCTAGGCTCCCCGCATCCCGCCGGCCCGCGACTGCAACAATGCAACCCATGTCTGACGCCGCCGGGAGCATCGGCTCCCACGAGGCGTCGCCGTACGTCGAGCTCGACCGGGCCGCCTGGGCCGCGCTGGCTCGCGAGACGACGAACCCCCTGACGCCCGACGAGGTCCGCAGCCTGCGTGGCCTGGGCGACTCCCTCGACCTCTATGAGGTGGAGCAGGTCTACCTGCCGCTCTCGCGACTGCTCAGCCTGTACGTCGCCGGCGCGGGGCGGCTGCACCGCGAGCAGGAGGACTTCCTGCACCGCCAGACGCCGCCGCGGACGCCGTTCGTGATCGGCTTGGCCGGGTCGGTCGCCGTCGGCAAGTCGACGACCGCGCGCGTGCTGCAGCAGATGCTCGCCCACTGGCCCGAGCACCCCAACGTCGCCCTGGTCACCACCGACGGCTTCCTGCTGCCGAACGCCGAGCTCGAGCGGCGCGGCATCCTGCACCGCAAGGGCTTCCCGGAGTCCTACGACCGCAAGGCGCTACTGCGGTTCGTCATCGACATCAAGTCGGGCAAGGACGAGGTCGAGGCCCCGATCTACTCCCACCTCGTCTACGACGTCGTGTCCGACGAGCGGGTCGTGGTGAAGAGCCCCGACATCGTGATCATCGAGGGCCTCAACGTCCTCCAGCCCGCCCGGACCCGAGACGACGGCCGCACCGGCCTCGCGGTGAGCGACTTCTTCGACTTCAGCGTGTACGTCGATGCCGCGACCAGCGACATCCGCAAGTGGTACGTCGACCGGTTCCAGAAGCTGCGCGAGACCTCGTTCCGCGACCCGTCGTCGTACTTCGCGAAGTACGCGAGCCTCACCTCCGACGAGGCGATCGCCGAGGCCGGCCGCATCTGGGACACCATCAACGGCCCCAACCTCAACCAGAACGTGCTGCCCACCCGCAGCCGCGCCGCGCTCGTGCTGCGCAAGGACGCCGACCACTCGGTGCGCTACGTGCGGCTGCGCAAGCTCTGAGACTCATCGCAACGTCATGGACCCCGGCTGCTGGGACGACCAGAAATCATGACGCTGCGGAGGCACGGATCGAGCTCCAGCCGCCCGCCGTCAACGCCCGCTCGATCTGGTCGAAGAACTCGCCCGGGGCTACCCGCAGGGCCAGCAACGGCAGCTGACAGACGTCGTCGACCCAGTGCTCGGGGGTGTGACCCTCGAAGACCTCGACGCGGTAGGCGCCCAGTGCCCGCGCCACCTCGACGTCCAGCCGGCCCCTGGTCGCCGGCGCGACCTCGGCGCCGACGGGAGTGAAGGCGCTGGCGATTGGAGAGGAGCGCCCTACCGCGGCCGCGCGCCTCGATGTCCGCGAGAACGATGCGGCCCCCCCCCCCCCCGGCGACGGCGCTCCGGCGCGACGTACGCGTCCACCTCGGCGAGCCGCGGGTTGTCGGTCTCGAACACCGACAGCCGCCCCACACCGACCGCGAGCTCGCCGTCCACCTCAACGACCAGCGTCGACGTGGCGTCGGTGCGCGGCGTGCGGTAGTTCGCGCAGGACATCTCCCACGTCGGCCACGCGTCCAACGGCCGGTCCGCGTTGGTCGCGGCGCCCACTTCCCACCACGCCCGCGGCGCGGACTCGTCGTGGGGGTCGATGTGCCTGGTTCGATGCCCACGAGGAGCGAACTAGGGGCGGAGCGCGGCGAAAGCGACCGGTTTCGACCTAGAGGGAGAGCTGGGCCTTGACCACGTCGGCGAGCCGGCCGGCGACCGCCTCGGCCTCGTCGAGGGTGGGCGCCTCAACCATCACGCGCACCATCTCCTCGGTGCCGGACGGGCGCAGCAGCACTCGGCCACGATCGTCGAGAGCGGCCTCTTCTTCCGCGACGGCGGCAGCGAGTACGGCGTCCTCGTCGGCGCGCGCCTTGTCGACGTCACGCACGTTGACGAGCACCTGCGGCAGCCGGACCACGACGCCGGCGAGGGCCTGAAGGCTCTTGCCGGTCGCAGCCATCCGCTGCATGACGTGCAGCGCTGTGAGGATGCCGTCACCGGTGGTGGCGTACTCGCTCATGATCACGTGGCCGGACTGCTCGCCACCGAGCGTGTAGCCGCCGACGCGCATGGCCTCGAGCACGTAGCGGTCGCCGACCTTGGTCTGGCGCACGCCGACCTGATGGGCCTTCATCGCCTGCACGAAGCCGAGGTTGCTCATGACGGTGACCACGACGGTGTCCTTGGCGAGCCGGCCCTGGTCGCGCAGCGAGAGCGAGAGCACGGCCAGGATCTGGTCGCCGTCGACGACGTTGCCCTCGTGATCGACGGCCAGGCAGCGGTCGGAGTCGCCGTCGAGGGCGAAACCGGCGTCGGCACCGTGCTGGAGCACGGCGGCGCGCAGCGGCTCGAGGTGCGTGGAGCCGCAGCCGTCGTTGATGTTGAGGCCGTCGGGGTCGGCATGGATGGCGATGACCTCCGCGCCGGCGCCGCGCAGTGCCTGCGGGCCGGCGGCGTGGGCGGCACCCTCGGCGCAGTCGAGCACGATCGTGAGTCCGTCGAGAGGATGGCCGATCGTGCTGACGAGGTGGGCGGCGTACTCGTCGACGGCGGTCGGGTGCACCGAGACGCGGCCGACGGCACCACCGGTGGGGCGCTGCCAGGGCTCGCCCATCCGCTTCTCGATGGCGACCTCGATGGCGTCGTCGAGCTTGACGCCGCCACGGGCCAAGAACTTGATGCCGTTGTCGGGCATCGGGTTGTGCGAGGCAGACAGCATGACGCCCAGGTCGGCGCCGAGCGAACCGGTCAGGAACGCGACGCCGGGCGTCGGCAGCACTCCCAACAGGAGTACGTCGACCCCCGCGGAGGCGAGCCCGGAGACCACCGCGGCCTCCAGGAACTGCCCGGAGATGCGGGTGTCGCGGCCGACGACCGCGAGCGGCCGGTGCCCGGAGAACTCCCCCAGGTCGGCCAGCACGTGGGCGGCGGAAACGGAAAGGTCCAGGGCCAGCTCAGCGGTCAGTTGACCGTTGGCCAGGCCCCGGACCCCGTCCGTGCCGAAAATACGCGCCATCTGTGCGGCAGCCGCGATCAGCGCTTGCTGAACTGCGGCGCCTTGCGGGCCTTCTTGAGACCAGCCTTCTTGCGCTCGATGACACGAGCGTCGCGGGTCAGCAGACCGGCCTTCTTGAGCGAGGGGCGGTTGGCGTCCTCATCGATGGAGTTGAGGCACCGGGCCACGCCGAGGCGCAGCGCGCCGGCCTGACCGGTGATGCCGCCACCGTGGATGCGGGCGATGACGTCGAAGCGGTCGACGAGCTGAAGCTCGGCGAACGGCTCGTTGACGACCTGCTGGTGCAGCTTGTTCGGGAAGTAGGAGTCAAGGGTGCGGCCGTTGACGGTCCACACTCCGGTGCCTGGCACGATCCGCACGCGGGCGACGGCCTCCTTGCGACGGCCGGTGGCCGCTGCGGGAGCGATCGTCGCGGGACGCAGCGGGGCGTCGGCCGACGGGGCGCTCTCGGAAGAGTAGGCAACGCCCGACTCGTCGGTCGTGAAGGTCTCTTCGACCTCGGCCTCGGGGGCCTTGGTCTCGGTCTCGGTGTTCTCGGTGGTCTCAGCCACGGTAATCCTCACTCGTCCTTGGGAAGTTACTGGGAGACCTGGGTGATCTCGAACGCCGTGGCCTTCTGTGCCGCGTGCGGGTGCTCCGGGCCGGTGTAGACCTTGAGCTTCTTGATGATCTGACGGCCGAGGCGGTTCTTGGGGAGCATGCCCCACACCGAGTTCTCGATCGCCTTGCGGGCGTCCTTCTCCAGCAGCTCGCCGTACGGCGTGGCGGAGAGACCACCGGGGTAACCCGAGTGGCGGTAGGCCAGCTTGGTCACCTTCTTGTTGCCCGACAGGGCAACCTTCTCCGCGTTGATGATGATGACGAAGTCGCCCATGTCCATGTGTGGGGCGAACGTCGGCTTGTGCTTGCCACGCAGGAGGTTGGCGGCCTGGACGGCGAGACGTCCGAGGACCACGTCGGTGGCGTCGATGACGAGCCACTCACGCTGGATGTCAGCGGGCTTGGGGCTGTACGTGCGCACGGCTGATTACCTTCTTGTTCGTCGGTCCCGGCGAGAGGAGCTCACGCCGGGTGATGCGATGTGCGCGGCTTCTGACGAACACTGCCCGGTTCCAGATCGTCCGGGTCTGCACCTCGACCGTGCGGGGTCGAGGCGCGGCAGGAGTCGCGACCAGCAAAGATACGCGGGCGCCGGCCCACCGGTCAAAACGCGGTACGGCGGTCGTGGGCGTCCGGTGGGTGGGTACCTGCTTTGAGGTCGTCGCGGGTGAAGGAATACGTTGGGGGTTCACCCATCTGAGTCAATGACGACTTTCACGACAGGAGCCGACGTGACCGACGTAACGGCCACCGATGCCCCGGCCACCGCCGCCGCATCCACCGATTCGCTGACCGTCCGCGACAACCGCACGGGTCAGTCCTACGACCTGGCCATCACCGACAACACGATCAAGGCCGCCGACCTCGGCCAGATCAGGCTCGGTGACGAGACCCCGGGTCTCGCGACGTACGACCCCGGCTTCGTCAACACCGCCTCGTGCCGCAGTGCCGTCACCTACATCGACGGCGACAAGGGCATCCTCGAGTACCGCGGCTACCCGATCGAGCAGCTCGCGGAGAAGTCGAACTTCCTCGAGGTCAACTACCTGCTCATCCACGGCAAGCTGCCGACCAAGGCCGAGTACGACGCCTGGGTGCACGAGATCACCTACCACACGTTCGTCCACGAGAACGTCAAGTCCTTCATGGAGGGCTTCCGCTACGACGCCCACCCGATGGGCATGCTGATGGCCTCGGTCGGCGCGCTGTCGACGTTCTATCCCGACGCCCGCAACATCCACGACGACGAGAACCGGCACCTCCAGATCGTGCGGATGATCGCCAAGATGCCGACGCTCGGCGCCTGGTCGTTCCGGCACGCGCAGGGCAAGCCGTTCGTCTACCCCGACAACGACCTGAGCTACACCGCCAACTTCCTCTCGATGCTCTTCAAGATGAGCGAGCAGAGGTTCGAGGCCGACGAGCGCCTGGTCAAGGCCCTCGACGTGCTGTTCATCCTGCACGCCGACCATGAGCAGAACTGTTCGACCAACGCGGTCCGCTCCGTCGGCTCGTCTCAGGTCGACCCCTACTCCGCGGTCGCCGCGGGTGTCGCTGCTCTCTACGGCCCGCTCCACGGTGGCGCCAACGAGGCCGTGCTGCGGATGCTGCGACGGATCGGTTCGAAGGAGAACATCCCCGCCTTCATCGAGGGCGTCAAGAACGGCAACGAGAAGCTGATGGGCTTCGGGCACCGCGTCTACAAGAACTTCGACCCACGCGCGACGATCATCAAGAAGGCCTGCGACGACGTCTTCGAGGTCACCGGGGTCAACCCGCTCCTCGAGATCGCCAAGGAGCTGGAGAAGATCGCGCTCGAGGACGAGTACTTCATCAAGCGCAAGCTCTACCCCAACGTCGACTTCTACTCCGGCCTGATCTACGAGGCCTTCGCGTTCCCGCCCGAGATGTTCACCGTGCTCTTCGCGATCGGCCGCACCCCCGGCTGGCTCGCCCAGTGGCTCGAGCTCGTGCAGGACAAGGACCAGAAGATCGCTCGCCCCAAGCAGATCTACACCGGCGACCGCACGCTCGACTTCGTGCCGGCGAGCGAGCGCTGGGCCTGAGTCGCGAGCGCAGCGAGCGGCTCCGGCGCGGGGATCGCTCAATGGTGGTCGAGCGAGCCGCGCGACCGAGCCCGCGAGCTCGCGACCGGCGTGTCGAGACCAAGGGGCGCTGAGCCTGAGCCCCACCTGATCGCGTACGACGCCCCGGCAGCCCGTTGGTTGCCGGGGCGTCGTGCGTGCGCAACCTTCGCGGATTGCGGTCGCCCGGTCGGGGCTTTCGGGACATCATGTTGGCGTGCTGACTGCTGTCGAGGCCCATGACCTTGCCTTGTCACTGTCGCGAGCGGCTGTGGAGGGCGCCTCGGCGGATTGGGTCCAGGGAGCTCAGCGGTTGGAGTCCCTGTCGGGACGAGAGTGGCTCCTTGTGGACGCCGCGGCGCGTCGGTGCCGGACGGCGCACGGCATGCCCGGCAGCGGAGTGCGCGGCTGGCTCGGTCCCGCGCTCAAGGAAACGAGCTGGTTTGTCGCCGCCGTAACGGCCTTTCATGTCGACGGCCGGATTCGGCAACGATCCGTGCGTGTTCTAGGGCTGGGCTCCGGTCCTCTGGTGACTGCTGCCCTCGCCGTTCGCGCGCTGGACCACGTGCCCGAGGTGAGGGATGCGGCTCTGGACGGCCTGCGGAACGTCATGGATGTGGAGGTAGCACCGGACGCACTCAAGGTGATCCTGGCGGGCCGACATCGGCACTTCGGTCCGGCCGCTCTGACTGCGGTGACCACGATGCTGCTGGAGTGCGGTTCCCCTTCGGCCGTCGCTGGTCACCTGATGACCAGCAGCGATCGCGACGTGCGGCGCTGGGCGTTCGAGTTCGCGCACGGTCGCGACCTGCTCACCCGCGAGAATCTCCTGACCGCGGTGGCGTCCGAGAAGGACCAACTGCTCCTGGCCTGGTGTGCTGAATGGCTGATGGACGTGGCTCGACCTGAGGACTTCGCCGAGCTGCTCACGGCCCGGTCAGTCAACGTCCGGCTGACGGCGATCACCAAGGTCCCCGACGCTGACCTGCCGGATGACGCATTGCTCGCCCTGACCGCCGACCGCGCGCCCCGGCTACGCGAGGCAGCCCGATGGCGCGCTCGCCGGCGCAACCTCGATGTCGCCGCCTGGTATCGCGGCGAGCTCTCAGCAGGCGATGGCTCCGTGATCATGCGGGCGGCCTGCCTGGACGGCCTTGCGAGCTTGGGTGGCGTCGACGACCTCGGCTTGTTCCTCGAGGGCATCTCCGACCCCGCGCCCCGTGTGCGCGCCGCGGCTGTGGGTGGCCTCGCCGCCACGTCGCCAGACGAGGCGCCCGCCGCGCTCCTGCCATTGCTTCTCGACCCCAGTCCCCGGGTCGCCTCCCGAGCCGCCCGGGTGCTGTCTCGTGCGGGCGTGGGAGCCGATCACTCACGAGAAGCCTGGGCTTCTCGGCAGGCATGGTCGCGCCGCGCCGGATGGCGGCTGATGCGCGGATGCGGGGGCTGGGACCGGGTCGAGGCTGACCTCCGGGCGGCAGCCGACGGTGACCCGCATCTGGCTGGAGAGGGCAGTGAAGGCATCCGAAGCTGGCTAGCGTCAGCAGCTGCTACCACCTGGCAACCCCTGGCCGGAGACCAGCGCGACAGGATCGGTGTGCTGCTCTCGGGCTGGTCGAGCCCAGACCAGGAACGTCGGGCCGTCGCCTTCCACGCCGGCATCCGTCCGCTGCCAAGCACTCCTCGGCTGACAGCGCCCGAGCCCAATGACCGGCCGCCCTCCGTCGGCAAGGCACGTCGGTGGTTCAGCATCCTGCGCCGTCGTTAGGCAGCCGTGAAGCCCCGCCGGCGGTGGTGTCGGCGGGGTGTGGGGCGTGGTGGTCAACCGGGCTTGGTCCCGGCGTCGTCCCTGACGAAGGTGTGGCCGTGGGGGCTGGTCCAGGTGTACGTCGCGGGGCCGGTGCGCCGGTAGGACCAGGCGCCGTGGGTCTTCAGGCGATGATGTCGCCGACAGAGCGCGGCGAGGTTGTGCGACGAGGTCTCGCCGCCGGACTCCCACGGGATGATGTGGTCGAGGTCGCAAGCCCGTGATGGTCTGTTGCACCACGGGAAGACGCAGGTCCGGTCGCGGAGGATGACTTGCTCGCGGAGCCGGGCCGAGGGGTGGTAGCCGTCGCAGACGATGTGCTCGTTGAGGTCGATGACCGGCTTCACCACCACCTCGGTGGAGGACTGGCCGCACCACTGCTGGATCTGCTCAATCGTGGCGAGGTTGCCGCGTTCGAGGCGGGCGATCGGGTCGCCGTCGGTCAGGTGGACGTGCAGGACGAGCTGCCGTCCCGGTGAGCCTTGGTTTCGAGACGGTTGCTGCGCAACCTCACCAACCAACGGCAGGGCGAGCTGGGACCGCGCCATCTGCCCCACCGCGGACGCCCGACGCGCATCCAGCGACTCCTCGGACCCCAGGCTCTTCAAGACGTCTGCACCGTGGGCGACGGCGGCGCCGAAGTCGAGGGCGTCGGCCAGGTCGAGCTCCGCGGTCACGCGCATGGTGCCGGCGAACGACACCTGCTCCTCCTCGATCGTCACATGCCGCCCGTCGGCCGCGAGCCGGGCTTCCGCGGCGGCGCGGGCGGGGTCGAACCGGGCGATCGCCGCATCCACCAACCGGTCCACCGCCGAGGTCGAGGTGCGGTGCGCGAACGGGGCGAGCTGGGCGTCGACGTACGACGCTGCTTCACGGGAGAGCCCGGCGTGGATGGTGGTCTCGGCGATCCGCCTGGCTCGCCAGGCGGGCAGGTCGCCGGCTTGGACCAGTCGCCACAACCGTGGGAGCCGGTGCCGCAGCTCGATCGCCTGACCGATCAGGTGCTTCGCCGACACCGTGGAGATGCCGAGCACGGCACCGAACTCCGCGATGCAGAACTCCGCCACCAACGGCGCACCCGGACCAGCGACCGGCTCCTCATGCTCCGAGCCACCGCCGAGCAGGAACGCCGCCGCATCAAGCACCGACGAAGCCGGGTGCAGATCGGCCCACTCACACGCCGCCACCAGCAACTCGGCCTCGGCACGATCGGCTGTGGCACGCGAAGAACGCGCGAACGCGAGCACCGCGGATGCGGTGTCGGGGAGCTCGCTCGTCGTGATCGCCATACGAGAAGCCAATCAGTGACCACCGACACTTCAGGGCCCGATCGGCCAGATTGTGGACAACTGATCGAAACACTCGTCGTCCACCGACTGGTCTCGGTTTCGAGGCTCGTCGCTGGCGCTCCTCGCACCTCACCCAGCGATGGGGCCCTCGTCCCGCAGCTCCCCCAGCTTCCTGTCCTGCGCTGCGCGAGAGTCACGGGTGAGGCCGAAGAGCGAGTGGTTGAGCAGGTGCACCTGGATGGCCATCGGGTCGACGTCGAGCAGTGCGGCGACGGAGTCGGAGGCCTCGTGGATGTCTGCAGCCCCGACGACGAGCTCGACGACCTCGGTGATGTGCGCTGCCACCAGCTCGTTGAGCTCCAGGTGCTCGATGCGCCGCCGACGGATTACGGCCGGGTCGTTGGGATCCGGGGCGTCCGACGGGAACGTCTTGAGAAACTCGTCCCGGTCCCGCTCCCACTGCCGGTCGATGCGCTCGGCGACGAGGTTGAGACAATCGATCAGCTCGGGGATCTGGCTGGTCTTGAGGACCGCGTCCCTCATCGTGCTGCGGTAGGCACCCAGGCGCACGTGCGGACCGGGCCGGCCGGTGTCGGCGTGGCTCGCGAACCAGCCGCTGATGTTCAGGCTCTGGCCGTGGATGCCGGTGTCCATGCTCGCGCTGGCATCGTCGTGCTCGTTCGCTTCCTCGATCCCGGAGCGTCCCATCGTCGGATCCTACTGCCGCTCAAGCCTCCGCACGGAAGGTACGGCGGCCGCCAGCAGCGAGCTGCCGGCCATGATCATGGCGACGACGACCAGCCAGGGCCCGATGCCGGTGAGGGCGGTGACCGGGCCGACGAGCACCAGGCCGAGCGGACGGGCCACGAACGAGCCGACGACGTCGAAGGCGTAGACCCGGGCGAGCTTGTCCTCAGGGATCTCGGTCTGGATCGAGAGGTCCCAGTTGACGCTGAAGATCTCGAGACCGAAGCCGTGCAGGAAGGCGCCGAGCAGCAGCAGCGGCAGCGCATCGGTGAGCGCCATCGCCGCCGGGAAGCAGGCGGTCATCGCGAGGAACACGGTGCCGATCGCGAGGCCCTTGCGCGGCTTCCAACGCAGGCACACCAGCGCCCCGGCCATGAACCCGGCCATCAGCAGCGCCAGCGCCCAGCCCCACGCTGCGGTGCCGTAGGCGTCACCGACCACGATCGGGCCGAGCACGCCCTGCACACCGCCGTAGAACAGGTGGTAGAGCAGCGCCTGCCCGATCAGCAGCCACAGCCAGGTGTGCCTGAAGACCTCCGCCGCGCCGGCCCACAGGTCACCGATCAGACTCTGCCGGTCTCCCGAAGCGACCACCGCCGGCACCTTGATCAGCGCGAAGCAGCCGGCAGCAAGGGCAAAGGTGAGCGCGTCGATCGCAATGGCCCAGCCCGACCCGAACACGGCGACCAGCACGCCCGCGCTAGCGAAGCCGATGACGCCGGCGGTGTTCTGCGCGAGCCGGCGCAGCGCCACGGCGGTGGAGAGGTGCTCGACCGGGACGGTCTGCCGGGTCATCGCCTGTGACGACGGCCCGCTCAGAGCCGACAAGCAGCCGTTGGCGAGCCCGATGACCCCGAGCAGCGTCACCGTCGCCCACCCGCCGATCAGCGCGGCCGCGATGACGGCCTGGGTCACCGCGGCGCCGGCGGCCGCACCTTGCATGAGCACCTGGCGCGGCAGCCGGTCGCCCAGCACACCGCCGAACATCAGCGTCACGACCTCGGCCAGCGCGTACGCCGCAACCACGAGGCCCAGCTCCGAGGCAGTGCCGCCCAGCTCGAGCACACCGAAGGCCAGCGCCACCGGAGTGATGGAGTTGCCCAGCGAGTTGATGGTCGTGCCCGCGACCAGGAAGCGGTACGGCGCGAACGCCAGCGGACCGCGCAGCCGAGACGGACGAATAGGGGTCGAGACAGACATGCGCGAGAGATTACTTCGCCAGCGAATTATTCGTCAATGAAGTTCTTTCGGATATTCTCGTCGCATGGCAGAGGACTGCGTGGACCGCCACGTCGCGCGCTGGCGCGACCACTGGATCGACATCCACTTCGACGACGAGGTCGAGGGCGTCGTCGAACGCATCGGCGCCATCGCGCGCTATCTCAAGTCGACGAAGAAGGCCGCGCTGGCCGACACCGGCCTGCAGGACTTCGAGTACGACACCCTGCACATGCTGATGATCCGCGACACCCCCGGCCACGCCAGCCCGACCGCCCTGGCCCACGACCTCGGGGTCTCCCCCGCCGGCATCACCGGCCGTCTCGACGGCCTGGAGAAGGCCGGCTGGATCCAGCGCCGCGCGTCCGCGGAGGACCGCCGCCGCATCGGGGTCGAGGTCACCCGCTCCGGAGCCGACACCTGGCGCCGCGCAATGGGCCGCCGGGGCGACGCGGAGAACGCGCTGGTCGGCGTACTCACGGCGAAGGAGCAGGCCCAGCTCAACCGGCTGCTGAAGAAGCTGACCCTGACCCTCGAACCCGAGTGACTCAGCCGGCGATCTGCTGCCGGTGCGGGCGCCCCGGGTCGTCGTACGCCGGCTCGGGCTCGCCCACGCGCAGGGCTTCGAGCTGTGCGCACACCGCAATGCCGTAGAACACCGCGATCGACGAGAGCAGGCTCCACACCAGCAGCGCGAAGACGCCCGCAAGCGGTCCGTACGTGCTGCTGAAGGACGCACTGAGATTGACGTACGCCGCCAGTCCGGCCGCTGCGCCCATGCTCAGCACCACAGAGATCGCGGCCCCCAGCGCCAACCACGACAGGGCGGGCTGACGTCGTCGCGGCGCGTGGTCGAAGATCACCGCGATCGTGACCACGAGCATCAGCAGACCAACCGGCCAGCGCACGAAGTTCCAGGCGGTGCGCAACCCGCTGGACCAGCCGTACTCGCTCACCATCGCGTCGCCGAACGCACCACCGGCGACCAGCATCAAGAAGCCCAACCCGACTGGCACGGCCAGCAGCGCGGTGAAGATCGCCGCCCGCCCGTACTTGTACGGCGCCCGCCGGTCGCGCCGGATCCCGTAGATGCGGTTGGCCCCGCGCTCGATCTGGGCCATCGCGGTCGTCATCGAGACGATCGCGAAGAGCAGGCCGAGTGCCAGCGCCAGCTCACCCGCACCTTCGGAGCCGGTCGTGAGTGCATCGACGATTGCGTCGTCATCACCGGAGGCGGGCGACACGGCGTTGATGGTGGCCGCCACCACGCGGGCTGGTCGGTCGTCGTCGATGTCGGCGGCCAGACCGGTGGCGGCGAGCATGAACGGCACCACCGCGAGGCACGCCTGCAACGCGAGGGCGCGACTGTTGGTGAAGCCGTCTCCGTAGCGGAAGCGCACGAAGGAACCGACCAGGATCGTGCGCAGTCCGTGTCGCCGGGCGAGGTGCCAGGCGTCCTCGGCATCGAGCTCGTCACCGTCCATCTCGGTGGTCACCGGTACGGTGCGGGCCGTGGTCATGAGCGCACCCTATGCGCGGCCAGCAGGCACTCGATGTCGGCCGCCCGGCTAACATCCGACGGATGGCCGACAACGCACGCGCACCCCTTGCCGACGTCCTCGCTCGCCTCCGCACGTGCGAGTGGATCGACCTGACGCACGCGTTCGGGCCCGGCATCCCGCACTACTTCGCGTTCCCCGACGAGGAGCGCGAGACCCTCTTCCACTTCGACGAAGGCGTCGGCTCGGCGGGCACGGGTTTCCTCGCCCACCGCTACAGCCACATCGGACAGTGGGGCACGCACGTCGACCCGCCAGCGCACTTCGCGCGCGGCGGTCGCTTCCTGGACGAGATCCCGGTGACCGACATGATGCTGCCGTTGGTGGTGGTCGACGTACGCGAACAGGTCGCCGCGGACGTCGACCACGCTGTCACCACTGCCGACATCGAGGCCCACGAGCAGCAGCACGGCCGGATCCCTGAAGGCGCCTTCGTCGCCCTGCTGACCGGGTGGTCCGAGCGCTGGCCCGACAACGACGCCATGGCCAACCGTGACGCCGACGGCACCGCGCACTACCCCGGCTGGGGAGTCGGGGCCCTGACGTTCCTCGTCGAGCAGCGCGGCGTCATTGCCGTCGGTCACGACACCACGGACACCGACCCCGGCACCGTCGTCGCGGGCGGTTCGGCACCCGCGGAGACCTACATCCTGTCCGCCGACAAGTGGCAGATCGAGCTGCTCACCGGCCTCGACCGGGTGCCCCCGACCGGCGCGCTGGTCGTCGCCGCCTGGCCCAAGCCCCGCGAGGGATCGGGCTTCCCGGCACGCGTCTTCGCTCTGGTCGACCGGGACTGACCTCAGCCGATGGCCGAGTCGCGGTCCGCCCAGTAGGGCTTGCGCAGCTCGCGCTTGAGGATCTTGCCGGTCGGGTTGCGCGGCAGCAGCTCGATGAGGTCGACCGACTTCGGGCACTTGAACGTCGCGATCCGCTCGCGACACCAGGCGATCAGCTCGTCCTCGGTGGCCGTCGTCTCTGGCTTGAGCGACACCACCGCCTTCACGGTCTCTCCCCAGCGGTCGTCGGGTACGCCGATCACGGCGACCTCCATCACCGACGGGTGCTCGGCGAGCACCCGCTCGACCTCGGGCGAGTAGATGTTCTCGCCGCCGCTGATGATCATGTCCTTGAGCCGGTCCTGCACGAACACGAAGTTCTCGTCGTCGACGCGGCCCATGTCACCCGTGCGGAACCAGCCGTCGTCGGTGACCACCTCGCGGGTCTCCTTCTCACGACCGAGGAACCCCTTCATCAGCTGCGGCGTGCGCAGCCAGATCTCGCCGTGCTCACCAACCGGCAGGTCCTCCAGCGTCGCCGGGTCGACGATCCGGACCTCGCACCCAGGGATGGGCTGGCCGGCCGACACGAGCCGCTCGGGGTGCGACTCGTCGCGGTGCGCCTCCGGCATCAGGTGCGTGGCGACGCCCCCGACCTCGGTCAGCCCGTAGACCTGGATGAAGTCGGTGTCGGGCCAGGCAGCCATCGCCGCGCGCAGCAGGGGAAGCGGCATCGGCGCCGCGCCGTACGTGTAGCTCTTCAGCTTGCCGAAGACCGCGACCGCCTCGGGCCCGGACTGCAGCACCTGCGCGAGCACGGCGGGCACGAGGAACGTGCGGTTGGCGCCCTGCATGATCGCGCCGGCGAGCGAGGCGCCGTCGGGGTCGCGCGTCATGATCGACGGGAGGCCGAAGTGCAGTCCGCTCAGGACGTACGACGAGCCGCCGACGTGGAAGAGCGGCATCGCCACCATGATCTTGTCGCCGTCGTCGAACTCCATGCCGTCGAGCGAGTTCACGGTGTGGGCCACCATGTTGGTGTGCGTCAGCATGATGCCCTTGGGGCGGCCCGTCGTCCCGGAGGAGTACATCACCAGGCACGGGTCCTCGGGGCTCGCGTCGGGGGCGCGTGACATCGGCTCGTGCGCTGCGAGGAACGCTTCGTACTCGTCACCCTCGGCTCCGTCTGCCGTCACCTCGATGATCTTCTCGACCTTCGGGAGCCGGTCGCGGATCTTGTCGATCACCGGCATCAGCTCGGTGCCGACGATCAGCAGCCGCGCACCCGAGTCGTTGACGGCGTAGTCGACCTCGTCACCGGCGGAACGCCAGTTGACGATGGCGTTGGCGGCTCCCAGCGAGCCGGCGGCCATGCTCAGCTCGACGCACGCCGGGTGGTTCTTGTCGAGGAAGGCGACCACGTCGCCGCGGCCGATGCCCAGGGCGGACAGTCCGCCGGTGAGCCGACGTACGCGCTCATCCCACTGCGACCAGGTCCAGGTGCGCCCGCCGTAGGTCATGCACTCGCCGTCGGGGTTGGTCTCGGCCCAGAAGGCAAGGCCATCGTTCATGAACGTGGGTGCGGGTACGGACGGTGCAGACACGGGGTCCTCCCAGATTGGCGTGCGCTGATTGTGGCCCAGCGCACACACCCGGACAAGGGCGTCGGCCCGGATGCGAGAATCTGCCCATGCCGCTCCCGTCCACCGCTCGGCTCGCCGAACAGATGGCGCATCTCAGGGCTGCGCCTAGCGGCATCGGCACGCTCGACATGGTGGCCCGCCGGCCTGCGAACGGGAAGCGCGAGGTGATGCCGGAAGGCATCCTCGACCTCGAGCTGGGCATGGTCGGCGACAACTGGCTCGAGCGGGCGACCTCTCGCGCCATCGCGACCGGCCGCCACCTCGATGCCCAGGTCAACGTGACGAGCTCGCGCATGGTCGGCCTGCTCGCCGCCGACGACGACACGCGAGCGATGGCCGGCGACCAGCTGTACGTCGACCTCGACATCTCACACGCCAACCTTCCGGTCGGCTCGCGACTGGCCATCGGCGACCCCGAAGACGGCGGCGCGATCATCGAGGTGACGGCCAAGCCGCACAACGGCTGCAAGAAGTTCGTGCGCTACTTCGGGCGGGAGGCGGAGCGCTTCGTCAACTCCGCTGAGGGCAAGGAGCTGCGGCTACGTGGCTTCAACGCGCGCGTCGTCTCGGCGGGCGTCGTACGCCGCGGCGACTCGGTGCGCAAGATCGACGACACGCTCTACTGAGACTTAAGTCAACGCGCAGCGAGGTCTCAGGCTGTTCACAGCAGGGCCGGGCATCGTCGGGGACATGAACGACACCCCGCCTCCCAGCTTCTACGGTCCTCCCGGCAACGAGCAGGAGCCGACGACTCCTCTCGGCCCGCTGCCCAATTCTCCTGTCGCGACGCGCGAGCGCAAGCCCCGTGGTCGCACGGGCTTCGCGGTGGCGGTCGTCACCGCGTCCCTGCTCGTCGGTGGCGGCGCCGGCATCGGTGGCGCCGCGGCGTACGACGCGTGGAACTCCGACAGCACGACTTCGACCTCGACCACCCCGACGCGCACGAGCCAGGTCGTCGACCAGGGCACGGCACCCGCGGAGGCCGGTTCGGTGCAGGACGTGGCAGCGAACGTGCTGCCGTCGGTCGTGAAGATCGCCGTCACCACGTCGAGCTCGGCCGCGTCGGGTTCGGGCATCATCCTCAGCGAGGACGGCACCGTCCTGACCAACAACCACGTGGTCGACACCGCCGGCCAGGACGGGAAGATCAGCGTTTCGTTCAGCGACGGCACCCGCGCCGACGCAACGGTGCTCGGCACCGACCCGCTGACCGACACCGCCGTGATCAAGGCCGAGGGTGTCTCCGGCCTGACGCCCGCGACGATCGGCAAGTCCGACAACCTCGCGGTCGGCCAGGGCGTCGTCGCGATCGGCTCGCCGTTCGGCCTCGACGCCACGGTCACCAGCGGCATCGTCAGCGCACTCGCGCGGCCGGTGAACGTCGGCACCGACTCCGACGGCAACTCCACGACGTACCCCGCGATCCAGACCGACGCGGCCATCAACCCCGGCAACAGCGGCGGTCCGCTGGTCGACATGACCGGCAGCGTGGTCGGCATCAACTCCTCGATCCGTACGGCGTCCAGCGGCTCGCAGGAGGAGGCCGGCTCGATCGGCCTCGGCTTCGCGATCCCGATCGACGAGGTCATGCCGATCGTCGACCAGATGATCAAGGGCGAAACCCCGACCCACGCGCGGCTCGGCATCCAGGTCACCGATGCGTCCAACCCGCAGAGCCAGCAGCCCGGTCAGCTCGGCGGCCAGGAAGGCCAGACGCCGACCGACGACGTGGGCGCTCGCATCGAGAAGATCACCGACGGCTCCACCGCCGCGGACGCCGGGCTCGAGGCCGGTGACGTGATCACCAAGGTCGACTCCGCGCTGGTCGACAGCGCCGACGACCTGGTCGCGACGGTCCGCTCCTACCGCCCGGGCGACAAGGTCACCGTGACCTACACCCGAGACGGCAAGGCGAGCACAGCCGAGCTCACGCTCGACTCCGACTCCACCGCGTCCAGCTCCTGAGCCAGCCGGCCCCGCGCAACGTCATCCGAATCGTGGACCCGCTTCCACGGTTCGTATGACGTGCCGGTGGACGCCGCGGGTACGTCGCGCGGTCGGCCGCTACGGCCCGGCCATCAGCGCGAGCCAGAGCAGCATCTTGTCCCGTGGGTCGGTGAGGTCACGGCCGGTCAGCTTCTCGATCTGCTTCATCCGGTAGATTACGGTGTTGCGGTGGCAGAACAGCTCGGCCGCGGCGTGGGTGGGCGAGCCGTCGTGGCGCAGCAGCGCTGACAGGGTCGCGAGCAGGGTGTCGGCCTGGCCGTGCTCCAGCAGCGGCCCGAGGGTCTGCGCCACCAGCAGCGGAGTCACGTGGCTGTCGCCGGCCAGCAGCACCTCCGGCAGCCGGGCGGTGACCGCGACGGCGCCGCGGCCGTTGCGAGGCAGGGTCTGGGCCGCCCGCAGCGCGAGCTGGAACGCCGTGGCGAAGCCGGCCAGCCCCTCGGCACTCGCCGCCACACCCACCCGTCCGGGCGGGTTGGGCCCGATCAGGTCGACCAGGGTGTCCTCGTCCGGCAGCAACCCGGCCAGGAGGCCGAAGGCGGCCCCCGAGCGGACGTGCCAGCGGGTCCGGATGTCGTGCCGGTCGAGCCGGTCCTCGACCGCGCCGGCCGCATCCGTCTGCGGCCCGTCGGACAGCGCGACAACAC
Source organism: Nocardioides sp. InS609-2 (assembly GCF_023208195.1). NCBI lineage: Bacteria > Bacillati > Actinomycetota > Actinomycetes > Propionibacteriales > Nocardioidaceae > Nocardioides > Nocardioides sp. InS609-2. Next base: position 1,792,418 of record NZ_CP060034.1, read on the forward strand.
AGGCCACCCGGTCGCCCGCCGTGATCTCGAACAGCGACCGGGCCTCCTCGGTGAAGGCCTGGTCGGCTCCGCGACCGTCGAGCAACCCGTCCAGCACCGTCTGCTGGCGCTGCTGGTCACGCCGCAGCAGCCGGGCGCTCTCCCGGTGGTAGGCCTCGATGAGCACGCCGTTCTGCACGTCGAGGTCCGACCACACGCCTCGCGCCGCCTCCAGCAGCGACTTGTCGTTGATTCCGGTCGTGGTCACGGCCAGTTCCATCAGTGACTCCCACAGCACCCGCGCGCCCATCGTGTAGGCATTGAGCACGAGCTCGAGCGGTACGCCCTGCCTTGCCCTTCGCCGGCCGGTCTCGCGCCACAGCTCGACCGCCGACCGCGCGTCGAGCCGGCCCGCCAGGATCGCCAGGCCGCGGCCGATGTGCTCGCGAGAGCTGTGCCGCACGTCGTCGATGAGGTGCGGCCCGATCCGTTCGTACGCCGCGGCGTGCTGGGCCAGCATCCGGCTCGAGATGACGTCGGCGATGGCGTCGGAGCGGTCCAGGAGCTGGCTCCAGGCCTTGGCCACCGGGTCGTCTGTCACCGGGGAAGTGCCGCTCGCCTGGGTCTTCATCGAGCCACCGTCGCACTCCCCGCACACCGCGGGCCAGCCCTGGGCGGCATCTCGTCACGGCATTTTGTGCGCTACGCCCAATGTGTTTGGCGCCCCGGGCAACCACAGTGGTACAGGTCACACCTCTAGACCACCCCCCGAGCCGAGAGGGAGCGATGGCGGCGCCGTACGAGCTGGAGCTGAGCGACATCACCGTCACCTTCGGGGGACTGACTGCCCTGTCGGAGGTCGGGCTGCGGATCCTGCCCCATCAGGTGCACGGTGTGATCGGCCCCAACGGCGCGGGCAAGACCACCCTCTTCAACGTCGCGTGCGGCTTCGTCGAGCCCGACAGCGGCCGGATCGTCCGTCAGGGCAAGGAGCTCGACAAGCTCCGGCCTACCGACCTGCCCCGCCTCGGCATGGCCCGCACCCTTCAGGGGCTCGGGCTCTTCGACCGGGTCAGCGTGCTCGAGAACGTCATGGTCGGCGCCGACCACCACGCCAGGTCGGGGTTTTTCGGCTCGCTGCTGGCCCTCCCCGGCACGTCGCGCGACGAGCGGGCGATGCGGGACCGGGCACGCGGCGTACTGGATCGTCTCGAGATCGCCGAGTACGCCGACCGCTACCCGCCGAGCCTCCCCTACCCCGTGCGCAAGCGGGTCGCGCTGGCGCGAGCGTTGGCCGCCGAGCCGGACCTGCTGCTGCTCGACGAGCCGGCGAGCGGGTTGTCGTCGAGCGAGATGGACGAGCTGGGCGAGCTGGTGCGCGGGCTCACCGACTCGATGTCGGTGATGCTCGTGGAGCACCACATGGACCTGGTGATGCGGGTGTGCGACGAGATCACGGTGCTCGACTTCGGTCGCGTCATCGCGCACGGCGCGCCCGACGAGGTCCGCGAGGATCCCGCCGTGCTCGCGGCATATCTCGGCGAGAGCGTCGACTGATGCTCGAGCTCACCGGACTGCGCGCTGGCTACGGCCCGATCACCGCACTCGACGACGTCTCGTTCACCGCCGCGAAGGGCGAGATCACCGCGGTGCTCGGCGCCAACGGCGCCGGCAAGACCACCCTGCTGCGCACGGTGTCGGGGCTGCACAAGGCCTGGGCCGGCAGCATCGACTTCGAGGGCACCAGGCTCGAACGGCTCCCCGCCGAGGCGATGCCGAAGCTGGGTCTCGCCCACGTCCCCGAGGGGCGCGGCGTGATCACCGAGCTGACGGTGGAGGAGAACCTCCGCCTCGGTGGGCTGGGTCGCGGTGGCCGGGTGCGACCCGACGACCTCAAGCGGGCCTACGACCACTTCCCGATCCTGGCCGATCGCAGCGCTGCCCTGGCCAACACGCTCTCGGGCGGCGAGCGGCAGATGCTCGTCATCGGACGTGCGCTGATGGCCACCCCCACGATGCTGCTGCTCGACGAGCCCTCGCTGGGCCTCGCGCCGCGCATCGTCTCGCAGATCTTCGGCCTGCTGAAGAATTTGGTGAGCGACGAGGGGCTGACGGTGCTGCTCGTCGAGCAGAACGCGCGCAGCGCCCTGTCGGTCGCCGACCACGGCATCGTGCTCAACCTCGGGCGGGTCGTCGCCGACGCCCCCGCCGACGACCTGGCCGGCGACGAGAAGCTCCGCCACGCCTACCTAGGTTTCTGACGTCTCGGAAGGGGCTCACGTGCAGCAGTTCATCAACACCGCACTCGGCGGGCTCACCCTCGGCATGGTGTACGCCGCGTTCGCGCTCGCCCTGGTGCTGATCTGGCGCTCCACACGGATCGTCAACTTCGCCCAGGCGCCGATGGCGATGATGACCACGTTCGTCGCGCTGGTAGTGATCGACGCCGGCTACAGCTACTGGCTGGGCTTCGCGGCCGCACTGGTGAGCGGGCTGGTCCTCGGCGCGGTGCTGGAGCGGGTCGTCGTACGCCCCGTCGAGGGCAAGGCCGAGATCAACGCGGTGATCCTCACCCTGGGCCTGTTCATCGTGATCCACGGCCTGGCCGCGGTGATCTTCGGCAACCGTTACCGGTCGTTCCCCGCACCCTTCGGGCTGCGCGGCATCAAGGTCGGCGACTCCACGATCGCGCTCAACGGCTTCGGAATCTTCACGATCGTCTCGGTGCTGATCGTGATGGCGCTGCTGGTCGCGCTGTTCCGCTTCACCGACCTCGGCCTGCGGATGCGGGCGTCGGCGTTCAACCAGGAGGTCGCGCGGCTGCTCGGCGTACGTGTCGGGCAGATGCTCACCCTCGGCTGGGCACTCGCCGCCCTCGTCGGGTCGCTCGCCGGCCTGCTGATCGCGGGCGGCAGCCTGGTCCACCCCGGATTCATGGACTCCGTGGTGGTCTACGGATTCGTCGCCGCCGTGCTCGGTGGCCTCGACAGTCCGCTCGGCGCGGTCGTCGGCGGGTTACTGCTGGGTCTCTCGCTGAGCTTCGTGAGCGGGTACGTCGGCTCGCAGCTGGTCGCGCTGGCCGCCCTGGTGATCCTGATGCTGGTGCTCACCCTGCGTCCCGGCGGCATCTTCGCCCAGACCGCGGAGCGGCGGGTCTGATGCGCGAGCGGATCAGCGGACTGTGGCAGCACTCCACCCTCGCGCGGCACCTGATCGGCGCCGGGGCGGCGCTGTTGGTGGTGATCGCGGTCATGGAGAGCGTGTCGGAGTTCCGGAGCATCCAGCTCGCGTCGATGGCCTACCTCGGCATTGCCGCCGGCGGGCTCACCGTGCTCACCGGGCTCAACGGCCAGATCTCGCTGGGCCACGGCGCGCTCATGGCCTTCGGCGCCTACACCGCTGCGCTGCTGCTGCCCGACCGCGAGTCGTCGACCCCGCTGGTGCTGGTGATCATCGCCGCCGTGCTGGTCACCCTTGTCGTCGGCATCGCCGTCGGGGTAGCCGCCGCCCGGTTGCACGGGCCCTACCTCGCCGGCGCGACCCTGGCCCTGGCGGTCGCAGTGCCCGGGATCGCGCTCTTCTTCAAGGAGACGCTCGGCGGTGAGCAGGGGCTGCGCGTGGTGATGCCGGACATCCCCGAATGGGTGCTCAACACCGCCTTCTTCGTCACCGGCAGCGAGCTCAGCCGCAGCCGGTACGTCGCGTACATCGCCTGGTTGACACTGATCGTCGTCTTCACGCTGCTCGCAAACCTGGCGCGCAGCCGGGTCGGGCGCCGGTGGCGCGCCGTACGCGACGACGAGGTCTCCGCCGAGCTCGCCGGCATCGACCTGGGCCGCGCGCGCGTCTCCGCGTTCATGGTCAGCGCCGCCGCTGCGGGTGCGGCCGGGGCGATGCTGGCCTTCACCGTCAAGCTGGCCGCGCCGAGCGCATTCAGCCTGACGCTCAGCCTCACCCTGCTGGCGGCCGTCGTACTTGGGGGACTGGGCAGCCTCACCGGAGCACTCATCGGTGCCGCCCTGCTGACGTTCCTGCCAGGAGTCGTCACCGACATCGGCGTCGGCTCCGGCCTCAGCGACATCCGGGCGGCCGAGCTCGCGCCGCTCGTCTACGGCCTCGTCATGGTCGCGGTGATCCTGGTGGCCCCGGCCGGCATCGTCGGCAGTCTCCGCGGCCTGATCGCGCGCTCGCGCAAGACAAACCCCCTCACCACCACCTCGAAAGGAACATCATCATGAAACGCACATCTCGGCTCGCGGTCCCACTGGTCGCCGGCGTCATCACCTCGCTGGTGCTGGCCGGGTGCGGCGCGGGTGGCCGTGACGACAGCGACAGCAGCGGCGACAGCGGCGGCGGCGGCGCCACCGACGTCGGCATCACCGATGACTCGATCACCCTCGGCGCGCACTTCCCGCTGACCGGCGTTGCTGCGCCCGGCTACAGCGAGATCCCCACCGGCGCGAAGGCGTACTTCGACTACGTCAACGCCGCGGGTGGCATCAACGGTCGCAAGATCGAGTACATCGTCAAGGACGACGGCTACAACCCCACCAACACCACCGCCGTCACCAACGAGCTGGTGCTGCAGGACGAGATCTTCGCGATGGTCGGCGGGCTCGGCACCCCCACGCACAGCGCCGTCGTCGACTTCCTCAATGAAGAGAAGGTGCCCGACGTGTTCGTGTCGTCCGGCTCGCTCCAGTGGGGTGACGACGTGGAGAGCAAGCCCTACACGTTCGGCTGGCAGCCCGACTACGAGATCGAGGGCAAGATCATCGGCCAGTACATCGCCGAGAACATGCCCGATGCGAAGGTCGGCCTGTTCCTGCAGGACGACGACTTCGGCGAGGACGGCGAGAAGGGTGTGCGGCAGTACGTCGACGACCAGATCGTCGGCGTCGAGCGCTACACGTCGGGCAACACCGACGTGGGCCCGCAGATCGCCGGTCTGCAGGCCTCCGGCGCCGACCTGGTGCTGGGCTTCAACACCCCGTCGTACACCGCGTTGAGCCAGCTCGTCGCGCTCAAGCTCGGCTACGACCCGCAGTGGTACTACAGCAACGTCGGCTCCGACCCCACGCTCGTCGGCTCACTGCTCTCGCGCTTCTCCGAGGGTGCCGTCGAGGGTGACGACAACTCGCTCAACGGTGTGCTGACCTCGGAGTACATCCCCGGCGTCGACGCTCCGGACGACCCGTGGGTCCAGCTGTGGCAGAAGGTGTGGGACGAGCAGGGCAGCGACGGCGAGCTCAGCAACTACCGCATCTACGGCATGTCCCAGGCCTACGCGTTCGTGCAGGTTCTGCAGGCGGCGGGCGAGGACCTCACCCGCGACGGTCTCGTCGAGACGCTCGAGGAGGTCGGCCAGGACCTCGACGGCCCACAGCTCGCGCCGTACCGCTTCACCGCCGACAGCCACCTGGGCATCTCCGGCCTGAGCATCATCGAGATCCAGAAGGGTGTCGGCGAGCCCCTGACCCCGGTGCTGACCACCGACATCGGTGACGCCGAGATCACCGAGGCCGACGCCGCCCAGGCCGAGGACTCGCCGCCGGAGAGCGGGATCCCCGAGGCGCCGTAACCAACGCGCGATTCCGAACAGTCCGCAGGACCTCCCGGCCGGGGAACCTGCGGACTGTCCGGCATCAGGGCTGGGTCAGCCGCTTCTGGAACTCCGCCAGCCGGGCCACCGGCTCGAACCCGAGCCGCTCGTTGACGCCGATCATGTGCGCGTTGACCTCGGCGTTGAAGGTGGTCAGCCGGGTGATGTCGGGCCGCTCGCGCTGCAGCAGCAACAGGTTCGCGACCTTGACCGCCAGTCCGAGGCGGTGGCCGCGGTCGGCGCGGCGTACGAGCGTGCCCCACTGGTAGGCGCGACCGGGCTCGTGGATCGTGGTGACGAGATCGGAGTAGGCGACGACCTCGCCGGCCGCGTCGAGCGCGACGGTGTTGTAGCGGGTGCGGCCCTGGCGCGCCACGCTCGTTTCGCCCTCACGGAGCGCATCCAGGTCGACCACCTCGGGCTCGCGTTCGAGCTCTCCCAGCGGGGCCTCGGTCATCAGGCTGGAGGAGAGCGTCATCCAGCTCAGTGCGATGTCTTGGGGGATGTCGCCGACCCAGGAGCGCAGCTGGTACGACGCGTGGTGCGGGGTCGCCTCAGCCGCCAGCTGGGCCAGCAGGGCGTCGGACACCGGCAGGTCGAGCTCGCGCTCGACGTCGCTGAGACCGAAGCGGTAGTCGTGCCGTTGCGCGAACTCGACTGCGGGCACGCCGTCGCCAGCGCTGCCCGCGGCGTACGGGAAGGTGGCCTCGGAGTCGAGGCGGGACCGACCGTGGCTGCGGGCCACGTCCTCGAGAACCTCCAGCATCGCGCTGCCGTGGCCGCGTCGCCGCGCCTCCGGCAGCGTGTGCACCTCGACGGCGGCGGAGTCGAGGTTGTCCATCAGCGACGTGGCGACGGAGCCGGACACGACGACTTCGCCGTCCGCCAGTCCGACGTAGCCCGCCGACCAGCGTCGTCGGTTCGGCTCCATCGTGACCCTCAGCTCGGGCAGCGTCCAGCAGGTGTGGAACCGGCCGACCTCGTGCTCGCTCGCGGCAAGGTACGTCGCGTGCCACTGGGCGAAGAGCTCTTCGTCGGCGAGCGCGACCGCACGGATCTCGAGACTCATCGCGCCCGCTCCACGCGGCCCTCGTCCCACACGGGGCCGTCGGACTCGTAGACCGCGCCGTCGCCGCCGTACACCAGGAAGCGGTCGAAGGAGCGCGCGAACCAGCGGTCGTGGGTGACCGCGAGGACGGTGCCGTCGAACGCGGCCAGGCCGACCTCGAGGGCCTCGGCACTCTGTACGTCGAGGTTGTCGGTGGGCTCGTCGAGCAGCAGCAGGGTCGCGCCGGAGAGCTCCAGCAGCAGGATCTGGAAGCGTGCCTGCTGGCCGCCCGACAGCGACTCGAAGTTCTGCTCCCCCGCGTGCGCGAGCTCGTAGCGGTCGAGAACGCGGGCAGCCTGCTCGCGGCCCATGCCGTTGCGCCCATCTGCAGAGCCGTCGCCACGATGAAGTACGTCGAGCAGCGTGCGGCCGCGCAGCTCGGGATGCTCGTGGGTCTGCACGAACCAGCCGGGGCGCACGCGCGCGCCGAGCTTGGCCTTGCCGGTGTGGTCGACCGGCTTGATGGCCACCTCACCGACGGGCTGGTGCTCGATGTCGGGGTCGCTGCCACCGGCTGCCAGCAGCCGCAGGAAGTGCGACTTGCCGGAGCCGTTGGAGCCGAGCACGGCGACCCGCTCGCCGTACCAGACCTCAAGGTCGAACGGCTTCATCAGTCCGCTCAGCTCGAGGTCGGTGCAGACGACGGCGCGCTTGCCGGTGCGGCCGCCCTTGAGGCGCATCTTGACCTGCTGCTCGCGCGGCTGCTCCGTGGGCGGACCGGCCTCCTCGAACTTGCGGAGGCGCGTCTGGGCGGCCTGGTAGCGGCTGGCCAGACCGTCGTTGTAGGCGGCCTTCTGCTTGTACATCAGCACCAGCGCCTTGAGTTTGGACAGCTCCTCGTCCCAGCGTCTGCGCAGCTCCTCGAAGCGCAGGAACCGCTCCTCCCTCGCCTGGTGGTAGGTCGCGAAGCTGGCGGGGTGGGTCCACACCAGGTTGCCGGCGCTGCCGAGCTCGACGGTGACGATGCGGGTCGCGGTGTTGGCGAGCAGCTCGCGGTCGTGGCTGATGAAAAGGATCGTCTTGGCCGACTCGCGGATCCGCTCCTCCAGCCAGATCTTGCCGGGCACGTCGAGGTAGTTGTCGGGCTCGTCGAGCAGCAGCACCTGGTCGGGTCCGCGCAGGAGGTACTCGAGCACGAGTCGCTTCTGCTCACCGCCCGAGAGGGTGCGCAGGCCGCGGTACTTCGCTCGGTCGTACGGCACACCCAGGGCGGCCGTCGTACACACGTCCCACACGACCTCGATGTCGTAGCCGCCCGCGTCGGCGAAGTCGGAGAGTGCCGCGGCGTAGCGCATCTGCGACTTCTCGTCGTCGTGCTCCATGAGGCGCAGCTCGCAGGCGTCTACCTCCTCGGCAGCCTTGCGTACGGCGGGCGGCGCCACCGAGAGCAGCAGGTCGGCGACGGTCTCGTCGGCACCCCCGTGTCCCACGAACTGCCGCATCACGCCCAACCCGCCGCTCCGGGTGACCGCCCCGGCGTGCGGCACGAGGTCGCCGGTGATGATCCGGAGCAAGGTGGTCTTGCCGGCGCCGTTGGCCCCGACCAGCGCGACCTTGGCTCCGTCACCGACGCGGAAGCTGACGTCGTCGAGCAGCACCCGTCCATCTGGCAGCTCGTAACGCACTCCGGCAACATCCACGTGACCCACGAGCGACGATTGTCCGGCATGGACGCACCGGCCGCATCCCGATATCAGGCGGTGTCGTCGATGCCCGGCCAGCCGGCGCCCAGCACCCGGTCGACGTCGATGACGAGCACCACTCGGCGCGGGTTCACGCGCGGGCTGCGGTAGCGCTCGGCGTACCGCTGCACGGCGTCGGCCACGGACTCAGGGTCGTCGAGCACGCGCACCGGCCCCTCGAGCGTCAGCCAGCGACGACCGTCGACCTGGCTGACCGCCGCCCGACCGCCGCGTCTGGCATTGCCGGCCTTGACCGACTCCCCGTCGGTGATGACGCGGGCGACGTGCACGTCGTCGTCCCAGGTGAAGCCGACAGGTACGGCATGCGGTGAACCGTCCGCGCGCTGGGTGACCAGCGTGGCCAGGTGCCGCTCGCGCAGCATCTGCAGCACCCCGGGTGGGAGCCGGTCGGGTCGGGGAGCCATGCGGCGATCGTCGCACGAGGTTTGGGCGGGGGGCACATGCCGTTCTCACCGCCCACGGGCCATGATGAGCAGGAGAACTACCGACGGGTCACAAGAGAGGCGGGGCACATGCAGCTCGAGCTGTCCGAGGAGGACCAGGCCTTCCGGCAGGAGATGCGTGACTTCTTCACCACGCAGGTCTCCGAGGAGATCCGGACGGCGGTGACGGAAGGCCGCGAGCTCACCAAGGACCAGCTGGTCGAGAGCATGCGCACCCTCAACGAAGCGGGCCTCGCCGTACCCCACTGGCCGGAGGAGTACGGCGGCCGCGGCTGGTCCGACCTGAAGCGGCACCTGTGGTTCGAGGAGATGCAGCGGGCCGGGGTGCCGACGCCGCTGGCGTTCAACGCCTCGATGATCGGGCCGGTGCTGGCTCAGTTCGGCTCGGAGGAGCAGAAGTTGGAGTTCCTGCCGAAGACCGCCAACCTCGACATCTGGTGGGCGCAGGGGTTCTCCGAGCCCGATGCCGGCTCCGACCTCGCATCGGTGCGCACCACCGCCGTGCTCGACGGCGACGACTGGGTCGTCAACGGCCAGAAGACGTGGACCACGCTCGGCCAGCACGCCGACTGGATCTTCACGCTCGTGCGCACCGACCCCGAGGTGAAGAAGCAGGCCGGCATCTCGCTGCTGCTCATCGACATGGCCACGCCCGGCGTCGAGGTGCGACCGATCGAGCTCATCGACGGCGGCCACGAGGTCAACGAGGTCTGGTTCGAGGACGTCCGCGTGCCCGGCGACCACCTCGTCGGCGAGCTCAACAGCGGTTGGACCATCGCTAAGTTCCTGCTCGGCAACGAGCGCGTGGGCGTCGCGCCGGTGGGCGCGACCAAGCGCTCGCTGGCGTACGCAAAGGAACTGGCCGCCGACCTCATCGCCGACGACCCGCTGCTGCGCGCCCGGGTGGCCGAGCTCGAGAACGAGCTGCTCGCGCTCGAGCTGACCGCCCTGCGCGTCGCGGCCCACTCGGCCGGCGGCGAGCCGCACCCGGCCTCGTCGGTGCTCAAGCTCAAGGGCTCGGTGCTGCAGCAAGCCGTCAGCGAGCTTGTCGTCGACCTCGCCGGGCCGGGATCGCTGGCCAGTGGCGCCGGAGACGACTCCGACCTCGACGGCTGGGCGCGTCGCGCGACGCCGACGTACCTCAACCTCCGCAAGGCCTCGATCTACGGCGGCTCCAACGAGGTGCAGCGCCAGATCATCTCCCGCACGATCCTCGGCCTCTGAAGGGACTGACATGGACTTCACCTACGACGACGAGCAGGTCGCGCTGCGCGATGCCGTCAAGGGCCTGGTCGGCAAGGCGTACGCCGACTTCGAGACCCGCCGCAACGCGGTAGCCGAGGACCCCGGCTTCGACGAGACGCTCTGGAGCCGGATGGCCGAGATGGGCCTGCTGGGCCTGCCGTTCGCCGAGGCCGACGGCGGCGTCGGCGCCGGACCGGTCGAGATCGGCATCGTGTGCCGCGAGCTCGGCCGGGTCGTCGCGCCCGAGCCCTACCTCGCTTCCGTGGTGCTGGCCGGCGGGCTCGTGGCTGCTTGCGGCACCCCCGAGCAGCGTTGGCCGGTGCTGGGCGCCCTGTCCGCCGGCGACAGCGTGCTTGCCTTCGCCCACGACGAGCCGGGTCGCCGCTGGGGACCCACAGCGACTGCTGTCAGCGCGATTGACAGCGATGGCTCATGGACGCTGAGCGGCGTCAAGGAGCCGGTGCTCCACGGCGCGCATGCCGACGTACTCGTCGTGAGCGCTGCGCTGCCCGACGGCGGCACCGGCCTGTTCCTGGTGTCCGGTGACGACGCCGAGCGCACCGGCTACGCGGCGTACGACGGCACCCGGGCCGCCCGCATCAGCTTCGACGGCACGACCGCGACTCCGCTGGGCGCGGCCGGGCAGGACGTCACCGCGAGCATCGCGACCGTGCAGGACATCACCCGCGTGATGGCGGCCAACCAGGCGCTGGGCGCGATGCAGACCGCGCTCTCCAACACGACCGACTACCTGAAGAGCCGCAAGCAGTTCGGCGTCACGCTCAACACGTTCCAGGCGCTGACGTTCAGGGCGGCCGACATGTACGTCTCGCAGGAGCTCACCCACAGCATGGTCGAGTGGGCCACGATGGTGGTCGCCCAAGGTGACGCCGAGGCACTCGCCGACGCCGCGTCGCGAGTGGCCTTGCAGGTCAGCCGCTCGGGACGGCACATCGGCCAGGAGGCGATCCAGCTGCACGGTGGCATCGGCATGACCGCGGAGTACGCCGTCGGCACCTACGTCGCGCACCTGACGATGCTGGACCACCTGTTCGGGGATGGTGGGTTCCAGCTGTCTCGCCTCGCCGCTTCGGTGACCGAGCACGGGGCGCTCGACCCGCTGGCGTGAATCCCCGCCGAGGGCCCTTGGTTTCGAGGCTCGCTGCGGTGCGAGCGTGCGAGCCTCGAAGGGACGAGCCTCGAAGCCGAGGCTCCCACTACGGCATCTGGGTGAGCTCGCGGATGACGCCGGTGAGCTCGTGGGCGACACCGGACAGGAACACGCCGTTGCGCTCCTCGCACGGGTCATCGGTGCGCAGGGTGGCGAGGTAGCCGCCGTCCTGGAGGATCACGGTCGGGTCCGAGGCAGGTCCGTCGCAGGAGGCGTCGAACTCCAGCGTCGGCGCCGACGCGATCTCGTCGAGCAGCTGCTCCGACTCACTGGGCGGCAGCAGCTTGCTGGACTCGAGCTCGTCGGCATCGCTGTAGCGGCACAGCGAGATGTCCTTGCCACCCTTGCCGCCGCCCGCCTCGGCCTGGCCCAGGTCCTGCGGGCACCCGTTGGCATCCGGGCCCTCCAGCAACGCGATGGATTCATAGATCGCCATCGCGGCGTCCTCGTCCGGGGCCACCACCTGCACCATCGTGCCGCCGACCACCTTGAAGCCGGACCACGCGCCAGCGGGGTAGTCGACCCCGTCAGCGACTTCGCTCGGGACAGCCTCGTCGCTCTGCATCGTGCTCGAGCGGGCGTCGACGAACTGCACGCCGTAGCTGCTCGCCGGGCCGCTGCAGGCGATCGCCGGGGCGATCGTCGTCGGGCGCTGCACGACCGGCTGCGGGCTGTCCCCGTTGCCGGACGCGCACCACGCCGACAGGGAGCCGTAGCCCCAGTCGGCAGGCACCTGGACAGTTGCATCGCGCCACGACTCGGTCCGCATGACGGGCCCGGCCGGCGGGTCGACGGACGGGTCGGTCGCGACGGTGGCGCCGTCGCCTCCGCCGTCACCGGCGACCTGGATGCCCACCGGCACCGCCACCACGGCCAGGGCTGCGGCGGCCGCCGCGATCGTCGTACGACGTCGCCGGCGGAGCCGGGACCGCGCACCCTGTGCCAGGCCGGTGGCACCGCCTGCACTGTCGGCCGCACGCCGAAGACTCTCTGACAGCCTGCGCTCGAACTCGTCACTCATCGTCTGCTCCAAACTCGTCGCCCAGTTGTTGGCGGAGGGTGGCGATGCCGCGGGAGACCCGCGACCGCACACTGCCCTCGCGTACGCCGGTCAGGTCGGCGATCTCGGCGTACTCCAGGTCTTCGTAGAAGCGCAGCACCACCGCGGTGCGCTGGTCCTTCGGCAGCGCGATGCATGCCTGCCAGAGGCGGTCACGCTCCTCGGGTGCCACCGGTTCGGTGACGGCGGTGTCGCGCACGGTCTCGACCGGCGTCTCGCGGCGGCGGAACTTGCGCCACCAGGAGACGTGCGCGTTGACCACCATCCGTCGTACGTAGGCGTCCGGGTCGGACACCCCACTGATCCGCGACCAGCGCGCGAGGGCCCGCGACAGGGCGTCCTGTACGACGTCCTCCGCGTCGGCGCGGTTGCCGGTGAGCACGAAGCCCAGCCGCATCAGCGCCGGCCCGCGGGCCGCGACCCAGCTGTCGAAGTCGAGGTCGGTGCCGCCCGTTGCCCCGAGAGGCGTTGCGGGGTCAGTCACTGGCTTCCTTTTCGTCCCGGGGATGACCGCTTCCATGACCTACCAACGCCACGGGGGCCGCTCGTGTTGCAAGCCATGCTCGCAGCCGTAGGGTGACGCCGTGGTGACCGCTCTGCTGGACACGGCCGAGCGCGTCTGGCCAGTCCTGCTCTTCCTCGTCCTGATTCAGGTGGTCGCCGACCTCTGCGACGACGCCGGGTTGTTCGACGTCAGTGCCCACGTTGCCGCCCGCATCTCCGGCGGCAGCCGGCTCACCCTCTTCCTGCTGTTCAGCGCGATGGCCACGCTCTGCACGTGGCTGCTCAGCATCGACACGACCGCCGTGCTGCTCGCGCCGATCGGACTCGCGCTCGCGGCCGAGCTCGGCATCAGCGCGCTGCCGTTCGCGTTCGCGTCGATCTGGCTGGCCAACGCCGCCTCGCTGCTGCTGCCCGTCTCCAACCTCACCAACCTGCTCGCCCAGGAGCGCCTCGGACTCGACGCCCACGAGTTCCTGCGCGCAACGTGGGTGCCCCAGTTCGCAATCCTGGTGGTGGTGATGGCCGTGCTGCTCGTCCGGCACCGGCGCGCGATCACGGGCTCGTACGTCGTGCCGCGCACGCTGCCGCCGTACGACCCGGTGCTGCTGTGGACTGCCGCCGTTGTCGTCGCCCTGATCGGCCCCGCGGTGGTTGTCGGGACACCGGCGTGGGTCGTCGCGCTGGGGGCGGGCGTCGTACTCACCATCGCCTTCTCCGTACGACGCCCGCAGCAGGTCGCGCCCGGCCGACTGCTGCGCCTGGTGCCGTGGGGGGTGCTGCTCTTCGCGATCGCACTCTTCGCCGTCGTCGACATCGTGGTCGTCGAGGGTGCGCCGCTGCTGGAGAGCCTGTTCGGCACCGGCTCCTCGCTCGGCGACCTGAGCCGACTGGCCGGCGTCTCGGCGGTGTCGGCCAACGCGATCAACAACCTGCCGGCCTACCTGGTCGCCGAGCCCTTCGCTGACTCCCTCGTGCGCGTGGTCGTAGTGCTCGTCGCGGTCAACGTCGGCCCGATGCTGCTCGCATGGGGCTCGCTCGCCAACCTGCTGTGGCTGCGCGCCTGCCGGGCCCGCGGGCTCGAGATCTCGCTGGTGCGCTTCGGGCTCGAGGGTCTGCTCGTGGTGCCGTTCGCCCTCGCGGCCGGCGTGCTCGCGGCCTACGTCACCGGTTGAATTGCGCGTCCATACCTGTTGAGTCGCGCCTATGCACCCCGTGAGTTGCGCCTCCCGCACAGCTTGGCTGCATTCGGCGCAACTCGACGGGCACGCGAGCGCAACTCAACGAAGAACGGTCACTCCTCGGTCGACTTCGCCCAGAGGTTGATGCCGGACTCGACGGCGTGCTTGTCGATCTCGGCCAGCTCGTCGTCGGTCAGGTCGGGGAACGACAGCGCGTCGAGGTTGGTGTCGAGCTGCTCCACCGACGAAGCGCCGATGACAGCTGACGTGACGCGCTGGTCGCGGACGGCCCATTGCAGCGCGAGCTGGGCGAGCTGCTGGCCACGGCCCTGCGCGATCTCGTTGAGCGCGCGCACCCGGTCGAGCACGGCCTGGTCGAGCCCGGCGATCGTGGAGTCGTCGCGCGCGGCCCGCGAGTCGGCCGGCACCCCGTCGAGGTAGCGGTCCGTCAGCAGCCCCTGCGCCAGCGCCGTGAACACGATGCACCCCATGCCCTGCGTCTCGATCTCGTCCAGCAGGTCCCCCTCGATCCAGCGGTTGAGCATGGAGTACGACGGCTGATGGATCAGCAGCGGAGTGCCGAGCTCGACGGCGATCGACGCGGCCTCGCGGGTCTTGTCCGCCGAGAACGACGAGATGCCGGCGTACAGCGCGCGACCCGATCGCACCGCCGTGTCGAGGGCCATCATGGTCTCCTCGACGGGCGTCTCGGCGTCGAAGCGGTGGCTGTAGAAGATGTCGACGTAGTCGAGCCCCATCCGCTTCAGCGACTGGTCGAGGCTGGACAGCACGTACTTGCGCGACCCGCCGCCCTGGCCGTACGGGCCGGGCCACATGTCGTAGCCGGCCTTGGTCGAGATGACGAGCTCGTCGCGGTACGCCGCGAAGTCGTCGGCCAGGTAGCGGCCGAAGTTCTCCTCGGCGCGGCCGTATGGCGGGCCGTAGTTGTTGGCGAGGTCGAAGTGGGTGACGCCGCGGTCGAACGCGCGACGCAGGATGGCGCGCTGGGTCTCCTCCGGCCGGTCGTCGCCGAAGTTCTGCCAGAGCCCGAGCGAGAGCAGCGGCAGCTTGAGGCCGCTGCGCCCGGTGTAGCGGTAGGCCATGGAGTCGTAGCGGTCGGGCGCAGCTTCGTAGCTCATGACCGAACCGTACGGGCTCAGACGAGGGTGACGTCGACCCCGGCGTCGCGCAGCTGCGCGACGACCGTCTCGTCGGCCGACGAGTCGGTGACGAGCGCCTGGATCTGGTCGATGCCGCAGATGCGGGCCAGCGTCACCTTGCCGAGCTTGTCGGCGGCCGCCACGACAGTGACCTTCTGCGCCTTGCCGACCATCTCGGAGTTGATGCCCGACTCACCCAGGTGGCTGCAGCTCGCGCCCTCGTGGGCGGTCAGCCCGTCGACGCCGAGGAAGAGCTGGTCGACGAGCAGGTCGGCCAGCACCCGGCTGGCAAACGGGCCGTGCAGCTCGTAGGACTCGGGCCGCGCGACGCCACCGATGACGACGGTGCGGATGCTCGGCCGCAGCACCATCTCGCTCGCGATGTTGAGGGCGTTGGTGACGATGGTGACCGCGTCGAACCCGCTCTGTAGGTCGACGCGAGACGCGAGGTGGCGGGCCACTGCGCTGGTGGTGGTGCCACCGTTGAACGCGATCACCGAGCGCGGCTCGACGCGCAGGGCCGCCTCGCGCGCGATTCGCTCGCGCGGGTCGTCGGTCGTGATGCGGTAGCGCGCCGGCAGGTCGTAGGCGACCGACGTGGCGACCACACCGCCATGGGTGCGCGTCGCGAGCTGCTGGCGCGCGAGCTCGGTGAAGTCGCGTCGTACGGTCGCGGCGGAGACGCCCAGCAGCTCGGAGGCTTCTGCCACCGACAGCCGCTGGTGGGCCGCGAGCGCGTCGAGCAGCATCCGCCAGCGGGTGGCCTGGTCGGCGGCGATCTCGCTCATGGGCGTGCCCCGTCGTCATGCATTCGAAAGTCCAATCGTTGCGGAAGCGGCAGGCCCGGGTGGAGCCGGACCCACAGGTCGCCGAGATCGAGCGCGCCTTCGGCAAGGTCGGGCACCTCGACATCATCCATGATGAGGCGGGCCTCGTCGGCACGATCGGCATCGGTGAGAGCCACGGCTTCCAGCAGGCGCGTCCGCCCGTGCCGACGTACGGCGTCCGGCAGGGTTTCGATGACCTGCAGGGCGTGGTCGGGACGACCGCAGCAGATGAGCAGCGTCAGCTGCTCCGTCGCCAACCCGCGCGAGTCGGGATCGAGACTGCGTGCCCGCGCGTAGTGCGCGACAGCCGAGTCGACGTCGTCGGCGAGCAGGGCGAGTCCGCGCTCGGCGACGGCGGACGGCCGGGCCGCGAGACTCGCCTCGTAGCCAGCCCGCGCCGCGGCCAGATCACCGCGCAGCTGGTGGTTGACCGCCAGCGCCAGGTCACGCCACCAATGCGCGGGTGCCTGCCGGAGAAGGTCGAACCAGAGGTCGGACACCGGAGGCACCGGCAGCCGGTCGGCCCCGGCATCCAGCGAGGTCCCGCGCAACACGGCCAGTGCGACCGCGCTGGCGTCATCGACCTCGGGGAAGGTCAGTGCCGGGGCGCCGGGACAGGCGTCGAGGCCGCGCAGCCCGAGCTCCGCGTGCCCCCAGCCCGAGCCTGTGCACACGAGTGCGTCGACAGACAGGTCGGCGATCTCGCGCCGCCACTGGTCGTGCACGTCCTCGAGCTCGGGGATGCGCACGGCAGCAGCCGCGCGGCCGCTCGCCGCGGCGTACTCGCCTGCGACGTCAGATGGGGCTAGATCGACGGCGCCGAACGCCTCGGTCCAGGACACCTCGGCGCGGCCGGCGAGAGGTGTGTGTTCGAGCTGGGTGGGCAGCACGCCGGCCTGGATCTCGGCGTAGGCGGAGTCGAGGCCCGAGAGCCACTCCTGCCAACGTGCGCCGCCAGGACCGGAGCCCCAGAGGAAGAGCTTGCGGCCGTTCAGCGCGGCAGTGGACGTCTGTGCAAAGCCGCGCCCATCGGACTCGACCGCGACGATCACCCGGCTCTCCTGCTCTGCCACCTCGAAGAAGTAGTCGGCCGCCATCGCACTGGCCCCGGGCCGGCTGATGTCGACGGCAGTCGAGTCGGGGTGCGGCACGTCGACCCGGCGCAGCTCGCCGGAGTAGTCGGTGCGCCAGGCGTGCGTGGCCGGGCAGAGCACGCGGGTCTCCGACGTCTCGGGCACCGCGATGTTGGTCCAGTAGTAGAGCGGCTTGGGCTCGGGGTCGGGGTTGACCACGCGCGTCGACGCGATCAGCCGGTCGCCGCGCAGCCACAGGTCGACCTGCAGCACGAGGTCGCGGGTGCGCTCCCACTCCCAGAGCCGGATCACGTCGCCGCACTCCCCCGCGGCGCCCGGCAGTACGGCCGCATGCATCGGCCGCGACGAGAGACTGGTGTGGCCGGTCGAGCCGAGGTTCCACTCGATGCCGCCGGCGAACCACGCGTCGGTCAGCCCGAAGTTGGCGAAGCGCAGCACCGGGTTGACGTGCAGCAGCTCGCGGCCCCGCGCCTCGTCGTACAGGGACCAGACCCGGCCCCCGAGCGTCGGCAGCACGGTGGCCGTCATCAGCCCGTTCGCCAGCTCCAGGGCGGGCAGCTCGACGCGCTCGTCGTGGCGCGCGTAGTCGCTCTGGAGGGCATAGGGCAGCGGCGACCCGAGCCGTCCGTAGGCGACGCGTTCGGCCATCCCCGCCGGCGCATCCGGTCCGACCTCGACCGGTGAGAGCGCCCGCAGCGGCCTGAACGCCGGCAGCGTGCTCTCGGGTCCGGGCAGGGATCCCGTCACGCGAAGCCTGGTGCTGCGCGCGCGGCCGTACGCCGTCGACGGAGCGGGCGCGGGGACACTCACCCCAGACGCTCGCCGGTCAGTGTCGAGAACATGTGGACCTTGTCGTCGACCGGGCGCAGCACGATGCTGTCGCCGACCTGCGGGCCGGGGCCGCCAGCCACGCGTGCGGTCAGCACGGTCGGGCCGGGACCACCGGACTCGGGGTCGACGGTGGTGAAGTCGCCCGAGCAGTAGAGGTAGCGATCGCTCCCGAGCTCCTCGATGACGTCGACGACGCAGGGGATGCCGTCGTTGCCCGACGAGACCAGCATGCCTTCGGGCCGTACGCCGACAACGACTTCGGGACCCGTGCCCGCCACCTGCGAGGCCGTCAGCGGCACCGAGTGGCCGCCCACGACCGCACGACCGTCGGCGACCGGAGACAAGAAGAGGTTCATGCCGGGCGAGCCGATGAAGCCTGCGACGAAGATGTTGGTCGGCTGGTTGAACAGTGCGTCGGGGGTGTCGACCTGTTGCAGCACGCCGTCCTTGAGTACGGCGACGCGGTCGCCCATCGTCATCGCCTCGACCTGGTCGTGGGTGACGTAGACCGTCGTGACGCCCAGCTTGCGCTGCAGCGCGGCGATCTGGCTGCGGGTCTGCACCCGCAGCTTCGCGTCGAGGTTGGACAGCGGCTCGTCCATCAGGAACACCCGAGGCTCGCGCACGATCGCGCGACCCATCGCGACGCGCTGGCGCTGGCCACCGCTCAGCTTGGCCGGCTTGCGGTCGAGGTACGGAGTGAGGTTGAGCGACTCGGCCGCGGCGGCCACGCGTCGTTCGATCTCGTCCTTGGACATCTTGGCGATCTGGAGGTGGAACCCGATGTTCTGCCCGACGGTCATGTGCGGGTAGAGCGCGTAGTTTTGGAAGACCATCGCCAGGTCGCGCTTGGACGGCGCCAGGTCGGTCACGTTGTCGTCGCCGATCCAGACCTGCCCGTCGTCGATGCCCTCGAGGCCGGCGAGCATGCGCAGGGTCGTGGACTTGCCACAGCCCGAGGGGCCGACCAGCACGAGGAACTCGCCGTCGGTGATGTCCAGGTCGAGCGCGTCGACGGCTGGCCGGTCAGAGCCGGGGTAGAACCGGGTGGCGCCCTTGAAGCTGACGGTTGCCATGGGTGATTCCTACTTTCCGGAGCCGAGGGTCAGGCCCTCGATGATGCGGCGGGCAAGGAGCAGGTAGAGCACGAACATCGGCAGCACGACCAGGCCGACGCCGGCCATCAGGCCGCCGTAGTCGGAGTTGTACTGCATGGTCTGGTAGAAGGTGAACAGCGCGCGGGACATCGTGAACTGGGTGTCGTCACGCAGGAGCACGACCGCCAGCAGGGTCTCGTTCCAGAGCCCGATCGCGTTGAGGATGACCGCGGTGATGATGCCGCCGCGGGCCAGCGGGAGCATCACGGTGAGGAACGTGCGGGCCGGGCTGAGCCCGTCGACGGCGGCCGCCTCCTCGAGCTCGTCGGGCAGCGACCCGAAGAAGCCGGTGAGCAGGAAGATCGTGAACGGCAGCGACAGCGCGACGTACACGATCGTCAGGCCCCACAGGCTGTCGGCGATGCCGAGCTTCGACATCGCCACGAACATCGGGATCACGATCGTCTGGAACGGCACCCCGATGCCGATGACGAAGAACGTCGTCATCGCGGCGGAGCCGCGGGTGCCGAAGCGACTCAGGGCGTACGCCGCGGGTGAACCGACAACGATCAGCAGCGCGCACGACACCCCCACCACCAGGATCGTGTTGACGAAGGCCGAGCCGAAGTCGGAGGTCACCCACGCGGTGGCCCAGTTGCGGAAGGGCCGGCCGACCGCGAAGAGGTCGTGGGGCAGGCCGAACGGCGACCCGAAGATCTCGCGCGGGGTCTTGAACGTCGACACCAGCAGCCAGTACAGGATGAAGATGTTGAAAGCTGTGAAGACCCAGATCGCGGCGGTGCCGACGACGCGGAGCACGCTGAGGCCCTCGGTGCCGGGCGCGGCCTTCGGACGCCGAGGACCCTTGCGGGGCATGGCCGCGCGGGCCGTGACGATGGCCGTCGAGGCGGCAGGTTGCGTCATGTCTTCTCCCGACATCAGAACTGCACCGTCTCGCGCCGCATGAACCGGCGCAGGAGGAGCACGAAAAGGCTCACCAGCAGGATCATCACGACCGCGACGGCGCACGCGACGCCGTACTGCGGGGTGCCACGGCCGCCGAACGTGCGGTCGAAGACCATGACTCCGAGCGTCCAGGTCTTCACCGGCGGCGAGTAGGTGCCCGGTCCAGCCAGCACCCAGACCAGCTCGAAGATCTTGACCGCGGAGATGGTCCAGAGCACGCCGGCGATGCCGACGACGTCCCAGGTGAGCGGCAGCGTGATGCTGCGGAACTTCTGCCAGGCGGTGGCGCCCGCGATGGCGGCGTCCTCGTAGAGGTAGGTGGGCACCCGGTCGATCGCCGCCATGATGATGGTGATGTAGAAGCCGGCCGACGACCAGACGATGCCGGCCATCGCGATGTAGGTGACGTTGTCGGAGCTGAGGAACTTGAAGTAATCGATGCCGAACATGCCGAGCATGTTGTTGGCCAGGCCGTCGGGCGAGCGGAACACGAAGCCGAAGTACATGCCGAGCGCCAGCGGCGCGACGATGTTGGGGAAGAACAGGATCGCCCGGATGAACTTGTTGGCACGCATGTCGCGCAGCACCATCGCGAAGAGGAACGCCAGCACGAACGTGCCGACGCCCCCCACCACGATGTAGATCAGCGTGTTGACGAACGACCGGGCGAAGGCGCCGTCGGGGAACGACGACGCGAGCTCGGTGTAGTTGGCGACCCCGTTGGGCTTGGGCGTGTCACCGGCACCGCTCCAGCTGGTGAAGCTGAGCACCACCGTCGCGATCGTCGGCAACACCAGGAAGGCCACGTAGAGCACCAGGCTGGGCACCACGAACGGCGCGAAGATCCGGCGCTTGCCGCGGGCGAAGGCGCCCGGGTCGGAGTCGGCGCGGGTTGAGCCCGACACCGACTCCGACACGCGAGCGGTCGTGATTGTCGTCGACATGACTGGAATTGGATCCGATCAGGAGTTGAACGACTTGGTCTGCGCAGCCATCTGCTTGACGAAGTCCTCGGCGGTGATCTCACCCTTCAGGAGCTGGTTGTTGAGCGGGTAGAAGACTTCCTTGGTCCAGTCGGGCGCCTGGCCGTCGACCGCGTCCATGAACACGGCCGGCTCGGCCTCGGGGTCCTCGAGGGCCTGCTTGACGCCGTCGAGCGACGGAGGAGCGTCGACGTCGCTGCGCGGCACCAGGTTGAGCGCCTCGCTTGCGATCGGCTCGATGTTCTCCTTGTTGAGCGCGTAGGCAATGAGCGCCTTTGTGGCGTCGGCGTTCTTGGCCTTGGCGGTCACGCCGAAGCCGATCGGCATCTGCTCGACCGTCGGGTGCGTGGCGCCGTCGGCCAGCGGCATCGGGAACGACGCGAACTCCACGTCGGCGCCGGCACCACCGGCCTGCTTCTTGATGTACTCGCCGGCTTCGGAGGTGATCCACGAGCCGACGTAGAGGTAGGCAGCGTCACCGTCGGCCCAGCGGTTCTGGACGTTGGGGAACTTGCTCGCGTCCCAGCCGTCGATCAAGTAGTCACCCTTGCCGAGGCGCTCGACCAGCTTGGCGGCCTCGAGGAAGCCGGCGTCGTCGGTCCAGGAGGCACCCGTCTTGTCCTGCGCGGCGGCCAGCAGCCCACCGGAGCCGACGTACTGCTCGGCCCAGCGGCTGAAGAAGTAGGCGTTGTAGAAGTCGATGTCGCCGTCCTGCGAGACCGCGGCCGTGCCGTCCTCCTTCGCCTTGTCGAACAGGGCGAAGAGCTCGTCGGTGGTCTCGGGCGCCTTGAAGTCCTCGACCGTGCCGGTCTGGTACCACCAGGCGTTGCTGAGCATCTCGTACGGCACCAGCATCTGGCCGCCGTCGGTGAGCTTGTTCTCGGGGAACTCGAAGTAGTTGGCCGGCATCACGTCGGCGACGGTGCTGTCACCCTCGCTGACCTTCATGTCCATCACGTCGGAGACGTCCTGGAGGCCACCGGGACCGGCGACCGCGGCCTGGACCTGGCTGATGTCCTGGTCGATCAGGTCGGGCACGTCGTCGGTGTTGAGCGACGGGGCGACGTTCTGGGTCAGCACGGTGCGGCCGAACCACTGGGCGTCGACCTCGACACCGGTCTGCTCGGTGAAGCAGTCGAACGTCTTCTGCAGGACCTCCTGCTGGGGCTCGCCCTTGGTCCACATCGACCAGTAGACGATCTTGCCGTTGCCCTCGGCGGGCTTCTCAGCGATGGCCGGGCAGTCGCGGCTGGCGCTGCTCGACTCGGTGTCGGTCTGCTGACCACACGCGGCCAGGGTGATCGAGAGGGCGCCGACCGCGGTGACCGCGATGCCTGCCCGGTAGCCGCGACGCATGACTCGGGTGATGTCCACCATGGTGCTCTTCTCCGCTCTCGCGCCCGGTCCCGTGGGGTAGACCCGTGCGCAGTTGTGATGAAATTCGTCATAACTCAGCAGTCAGCGCGCCCTGACTCAGGATGATCCAGATCACACAAACGGCTCGAACACCCGTCAGCGTGATCGTGCTTGACCGATATGTCAAGAGTCTTGACAAGTACGATCACAACTCTCACGATTGAACCCGTGAGCATCGTGACCGACACCTCCGCCCGCCAGTCCTCGCCGATGGCCGCCGAGACGGCGACCCAGCCCGACAACTGGCTCGACGCCCCCGATCTCGCGCTGGCCCACGCGGCGCTGCTGCCCGAGCCGGGTGAGCGCGTCGCCGTTGTCGGCTGCGGCACCTCCCTCTACGTCGCCCGTGCGTACGCCGCGCTGCGCGAGTCCCTCGGCCAGGGCGAGACCGACGCCATGCCGGGCGGCGACCCGTTGCTCGGTCGCGACTACGACCGGGTGATCGGCATCAGCCGCTCCGGCACCACCACCGAGGTCCTGCGCGCCCTTGAGGGCGTCAAGGACCGCGCGAAGGTCACCGTCATCACCGGTGACATGAGCACCCCGATCGTCGAGCTCGGCGACGTGATCGACATGTCGGCGTACGACGAGCAAGCGGTCGTGCAGACCCGCATCGCCACCACGACGCTCGCGCTCTTCCGGGCTCACCTGGGCCAGGACCTCACGGCGGCGGTGGCCGACGCGCGCGCCGTACTCGCGCTGACCGACGACGAGCTCACCAGCACCCACCTGGCCGAGGCGCGCGCGGCCGACCAGATCACCTTCGTCGGCATGGGCTGGACGTTCGGCCTGGCCGAGGAGGCCGCGCTCAAGCTCAAGGAGTCCACCCAGTCGTGGACCGAGTCCTACTACATGACCGAGTACCGCCACGGCCCCATCTCGATCGCGGCCCCTGGCCGCGTGGTGTGGGCGCTCGGCCCGCTGGTGCCCGACTTCGCGCGTGACCTCGAGGTCACCGGCGCCCACCTGATCAGCAGCGACCGCGACGCGATGGCCGACATCGTGATGGTGCACCGGCTGTGCCTGCTCCGGGCGGCCGACCGCGGGCTGGACGCCGGGGCACCCCGCAACCTGACCCGATCCATCATCCTTGACTCGTGAACCCCACCCACGCCGGCGACCTCGTGATCGCGATCGATGTCGGCGGCACCAGCATCAAGGGCGAGCTCGTCGACGCTGACGGGCTCGTCCTTACTCGCGTCCGGCAGCCGACGCCCAAGGGCGACAAGACACTCGGCGCCATCGCGGAGGTCGGCGATGCCCTGCTGACGCACGTCGCCGGCCTCGACGCCGACGTGGTCGGTTCCGGTGTCGTGGTGCCCGGGCTGGTCGACGCGGCGCAGGGCATCGCGACGTACTCCTCCAACATCGGCTGGCGCGACCTCGTCATGGCCGCCCCGCTCTCCGAGCGGTGGGGCACGCCTGTGCGGCTCGCGAACGACGTGGCCTCCGCAGCGGTCGCCGAGATGCGCCAGGGCGCCGGGCGCGGAGAGACCTACGTCGGCTTCGTCGTGATCGGCACCGGCATCGCCGCGGCCCTGGTCGTCGACGGCAGGCTCGTCACAGGTGCGCACGGTGAGGTCACCGAGATCGGGCACGTGCCGGTCCGGCCCGGCAACCCATGCGCGTGCGGTGCCGACGGCTGCCTCGAGACGGTTGCGTCCGCGTCGTCGATCGCCCGTCTGTACGCCGCCCGCTCGGGTGTCGCCGTGACCGGCGCTGCCGACGTGGTGGCCCGCCTCGACTCCGATCCGGTGGCCCGTGAGGTCTGGCAGGAGGCGATCGAGGCGCTGGCCGACGCGATCTCCCTGCTGGCACTGGTCGCCAACCCGGCCCTGGTCGTCATCGGCGGCGGGCTCGGGGTGGCCGGTGACGACCTGGTCGCTCCCCTGACTGCCGCAGTGCGTGCCCGCACCCGCGTCGTCGAGCCGCCGCACATCACGGTCGCCGAGCTCGGCGACCGCGGCGGCGTGGTCGGCGCCGCACTGCTCGCCCGCGAACCCTGGGCGACGTCGTGAAGCGGGCGACGGTCCTCGGCGGCCGGCTGGTGCTGCTCGACGAGGTCATCGACGACGGCGTCCTCGAGATCGTCGGCGGACGGTTCGGTTACGTCGGACCGACGAGCGGCTGGTCCGGCGCCGCCCCCACGCAGGTCGGCACCATCGCCCCCGGGTTCATCGACATCCACTGCCACGGGGGTGGCGGCAGCTCCGTCACCGCTGGCGTGCGTGCCGACATCGACGAGGTCGCCCGTCACCACCTCCGCCACGGCACCACCACCATGCTGGCCAGCCTCGTCACCGCCGAGCCCGACGACATCACTGCCGGCGTCGCGGCGATCGCCGAGGTCGCGGCAAGCGGGTCGTCCATCATCGGCAGCCACCTCGAGGGCCCGTTCCTGGGCCATGGCCACTGCGGCGCACACGAGCCCTCGCTGCTGCTTGCACCCGACCGGCAGCTGGTGCAGGGCTGGCTCTCGGCCGGCCGCGGCACCGTCCGGATGGTGACGATCGCTCCGGAGCTCGACGGGGCCGACGCCGTCTCCCGGCTCATCGCCGAGCACGGCGCCCTGGTGGCGATCGGGCACACCGATGCCGACGTGGCCACGTTCGGTCGCGCGCTCGCCACGTCGTCGGTCTCGCTGGTCACCCACCTCTTCAACGGCATGGCGCCCATGCACCACCGGGCGCCCGGCCCGGTCGCCGCAAGCCTGGCCGCGCTGGCCCGCGGCGGCACCCATGTCGAGCTCATCGCCGATGGCATCCACCTCACCGACGAGACGGTGGCCCTTGTCTTCGACCTCGACACCCACAACCGCGTCGTCCTGGTCAGCGATGCGATGACGGCGGCCGGGATGCCCGACGGCTCCTACAAGCTCGGTCCGCTGGAGGTCCGGGTCACCGACGGTGTCGCCCGCACGATCACCGAGCCGGCGTCCATCGCCGGCTCGACGGCACGGCTGGCCGACGTCGTACGCCGGTGCATCCTCCAGGCGGGCATCGACCCGGCCCGCGCGATCCGCGCTGCCTCGGCCACCCCGGCCCGGCTGCTCCGGCTGGCCGACCGCGGCCGGCTGGCCACCGGGCTGCGCGCCGACCTGGTCATCCTCGACGACAGCTGGACCGTGACCGGCGTGCTGCGCGGTGGGGAGCGGGTCCGGTGATCGTCACGGTCACCGCCAACCCGGCGTACGACGTCACCTACGAGCTGCCTTCTCTGACTCCCGGCGACGTGCACCGCGTAGAGACCGTGCACCAGCGGCCCGGCGGCAAGGGTGTCAACGTCGCCGCCGTGCTGACCCAGCTCGGCGAGCCCGTCATTGCCACCGGTCTGTCGTCGGTTGCGTTCGCCGCCGACCTGGCCGCGCTCGGCGTCAACGAGAGCTTCGTGACCGCGCTGCCGCACGTGCGTCGTACCCTCGCCGTGGTCGAGCCCGGTCGCACCACCTCGCTCTGGGAACCCGGCGCGGCCGTCCCCGAAGGCGCTGGCGCCCGGTTGCGCGCGCACGTCGACACACTGCTGGTCGGCGCGACCTGCCTGGTGCTGTCGGGCAGCCTGCCGCCCGGCCTGCCGCCGACCACGTACGCCGACCTCGCAACCAGGGCGGTACGCCGCGGCGTACCCGTGCTGGTCGACACGTCCGGCCCTGCGCTGCTCGCCGCCGCACAGGTGCCGGGCGTGGTGCTGATGCCCAACGTGGACGAGCTGGCCGAGTTGTCCGGCGGCTCTGCTGACCTGGTTGCTGCCTCGCGGCGGCTCGTCGACTCCGGCGTCGGTGCGGTCATCGCGACGCGTGGTGCCGAGGGGCTGGTGGTCACCACCATCGCCGGGTCGTGGGCAGCTGTGCCTCCGGAGCCCGTGGCCGGCAACCCGACCGGAGCGGGTGACGCCGCAGCCGCCGCGGTGGCGCGCGGCCTCGCCACCGGCACCCCTCCCGAAGACCTCGCCGCCGACGCCGTCGTGGTGTCCGCCGCAGCCGTCGCCTCGCCGGTCGCCGGCGCGGTCGACGAACACCTGATGCGCGCCTGGCAGGGCCGCGTCGTCGTCACTCCCCTGGTTCCGATCACCGAGAGGGCCTGAGATGCCGCTCGTCCGCATGTCCGACATCGCCAAGGCCGCCGTGGCCGACGGGTGCGCGCTGGGCGCGTTCAACGTCATCCAGATCGAGCACGCCGAGGCGATCGTCGCCGGCGCCGAGGCGGCAGGCCGGCCGGTGATCGTGCAGATCTCCGAGAACACGGTGGCCTACCACGGCTCGCTCGCTCCCATCGCCCGCGCTGCGCTGGCGATCGCGGAGGAGTCGGCCGCCGAGGTCGTCGTACACCTCGACCACGCCACCCGTCCCGACCTGGTCCGTCAGGCGATCGACCTGGGCATCGGTTCGCTGATGTACGACGCCTCTGCGCTGGACCACGCGGCCAACGTGTCCACGACGACCGCGATCGCGGCCGAGGCGCACAGCGCCGGCGTCTGGGTCGAGGCCGAGCTGGGCGAGATCGGTGGCAAGGACGGCGTCCACGCTCCGGGGGTGCGTACCGATCCCGCCGACGCAGCGGCGTACGTCGCGACGACCGGCGTCGACGCGCTTGCCGTCGCCGTCGGCTCGAGCCACGCCATGCTCACCCGCGACGCCGTGCTCGACGACGAACTGATCGCCGCCATCGCTGCCGCGACACCGGTGCCGCTGGTGCTGCACGGCTCGTCGGGCGTGCCTGACGAGGGGCTCCGCAGCGCCGTGCGGCACGGCATGCGCAAGGTCAACATCGCCACCCATCTCAATGTGGTGATGGCGTCAGCTGTGCGGGCCGCGCTGGCCGACGAGTCGCTGGTCGACCCACGCAAGTACCTCGGCCCCGGCCGATCCGCCGTCGCGCGCGAGGTCGAGCGGTTGCTGCGGCTCCTCGCCTGAGCCCCGCCGGTTTGGGCGGGTAGTCCGGGGCAAATCACACCTCCCCAGGCTCTCGCAGGTACATTTTGCCCCGGACTACCCCGGACCCGGCCGTGCGCGAGGCCGTCGATGCGTCACGCCTGGGTCACCAGCCGACCGTCGCCCGCGCCGGATGGTCGGTCGTCGACGAGGCGCTGGTGGTCGAGGACTCGGTCACTGCCGTCGTCCAGATCCAGGGCAAGGTCCGGGGCCCCCTGCGGTGTGGCCCGACATCTCCAAGGCCGACCTGGAGGCCGCCGCGAGGGCAGACGGGCAGTGGTTCGGGCGATGGACGGCATGAGGATCCGGAAGGTGATTGTTCGAGCGCCGGAGCAATGGACTACCTCAGCTGCGGGTCTGGCCTGCTGCGAAGTAGGCAAGGACCTCCGGGCGCAACGGAGGCACTTCTACGGCGCCGCCTCCAGTCCGCAGCGAGAGGGTCCCACTGACCCCGGCCGCGACGGAGTTGCGCGCTGCGACCGGTGAGGTCATGGTGTCGCCGCCCGCAATGGCGAACCGGACGAACTCGTCGATCAGCATCGGGTCCGCGCCGCCGTGGCCACCCTCGGCTGCCGGGACGGGGATGATCTCGTCCGCAACCTCGCGATAGCTGTCGGAGCGGGTGTTCCACAGCTTGACGACAGCGTCGGTGTCGTCACCGAAGTTCTCGAGCCGTCCCTCGGTGCCGATGACCGTGTAGTTGCGCCAGTAGTCGGGTGTGAAGTGGCACTGCTGGTAGGACGCGAGGACGCCGTTGTCGAGGACCATGTTGGCCATGGAGATGTCTTCGATGTCCAGGACGGGCGACATCTCCTTCTGCGCGGTCGGGGGCCAGTTGTCGGTGGAGTACCAGTCCCACATCCGACGGTCGCTGTTGTCCCGACGGTCGGCGATGTCGCCGTACACGCTGAGCGATCCCACAGCGGCCACGCGGATCGAGTAGCCACCGGCCAGCCAGTGGATGACGTCGATGTCATGGGCACCCTTCTGGAGCAACATGCCAGTCGTCTTGCTCCGATCGGCGTGCCAGTCCTTGAAGTAGAAGTCGCCACCGGTCGAGACGAAGTGGCGGCACCACACCGCTTTGACCTCGCCGATCCGGCCAGCTTCGATCGCGTTTCGCATCGCCGTGATCACGGGCATGTGCCGCATGTTGTGGCCGATGTAGAGCCGGGTGCCGGTGCGGTAGGCAGCCTCGAGGATCGCGTCGGCGTCCTCGATCGTGGTCGCCATCGGCTTCTCGAGGAAGGTGGCGACCCCCGCCTCGAGGCAGCGGACCGCGTGCTCGGCGTGGAGGTGGTCCGGGGTGAGGACGAGCACGGCGTCCAGGTCGATCTTGAGCAGGTCGTCGAAGTCGGAGACGACCTCGACCTCGTTGCCGAGCATGGTGACGGCATCCTGCCGGCCGCGCTCGTCGATGTCGCAGACAGCGACGACGCGGCGGCCCTCGCCGGGCTGGTGTGCGACGGCTGCGAGGCTGGATCGCAGCCCGAAGCCGACGATCCCGATACGGGCATCAGTCATGTGTACGTTCCTTCGGTGGTGAGTCGGAGACGATCGTGAACAAGGTCAGCAGGTGACGTTGCTGCGGTAGATCTGCATGTCGCCGCCGGCGCTCGCCGGGTCGACGCAGTCCTTGTGGGCGATGTACATGACCTGGTAGTAGAGCGGCTGGAGCACCTGGTCAGCGAGGATCGCGTCCTCGGCGGCCTGCCAGTGCGGGGTCGCCTCCTCCGGACTCTTGGCGGCCCAGGCTGCGGCGACCTCCTTGGTGGCCGTCGGGTTGGCGTACTTCAGGTGGTAGTTGGCGTCGACCAGGATCGAGGCGACCCATTCGGAGGCGGAGGGGAAGGATGAGCCCCACAGCTGGATGGTCGGACCCTCGAGCTCGTAGTTGTTGATCTGCTCGCCGAGGGCGTTGCCCGCAACCGGGCGGGGCTCGACGTCGAGACCGATCTTCCTGGCCTCGTTGGAGATCGCCAGGGCCGTCGAGGCGTCCGTCGTGTTGGCCGCGTCGTAGGTCAGTGGGATCGACCCGGTGAAGCCCGCCTGCTCAATCAGGCTCTTGGCCTTCTCCGGGTCGTATGTGCAGGTCTCGCAGGCGTCTTCGCGGTAGGCAGCGACGGAGTCCGGCATCAGCGAGCGCGCACCCAGGCTCGACCCGAGGAAGAGTTTCTCAGCGATCGCGTTGCGGTCGACGATCATCGAGAAGGCCTCGCGGACCTCCTGGGGGAAGGTGTCGTCGAGATAGGTCGGCCAGGAGATGTAGGTCTCGAGGGTGTTGCTCGCGATGGCGGTCAGACCCTCCTCGCCGAGGGAGTTCTTGCCCTGCGCGACCAGGCCCGGCGGCAGGCTGCGCAGGATGTCGACGTTGCCGGCCACGACGTCCTGGTAGGCGGTGTTGGCGTCGCGGTAGACCTTGAAGGTGATCTTCTCGGCCGCGCCCTCGGGCACCCAGCCCTGGTAGTTGGGGTCCAGCTCCTCGATGGCCTCGACCTGGGGGTCGAGCTTGGTAAGCGTGTAGGGGCCGTTGCCGATGGGCAACTTGTCGTAGGCGATCGGGTCGGCGAACCCGGACTCGGGCATCGGGCAGTAGGGCAGGGTGGAGAGCAGGTAGGGGACGTCGTTGTAGGGCTTGTTCATGGTGAGGGTGAACATCGTGTCGTCGACCAGCTCGAGCCCCGAGAGGGTCTTGCCCTTGGGCTTGCTGCCATCGCTGGGATTGAGGTCGTCGTACCCCTCGATGTCGATGAAGGCGTAGTTGCCGGCCATGGCGTTGGAGCCGAGGGCGGAGAAGTTGAACGAGTCGACCCAGGTCTTCGCGGTGATGGGCGTGCCGTCGGAGAAGGTGCGGTCGGGCTGGATCTTGACCGTCCAGGTGCGTTGGTCGGTGCTCTCCACGCTCTCGGCCGCGCGCATGAAGATGGTGCCGTCCTCCTTGATCCCCGTGAGCGGCTCGCACAGGCCCATGCCGATCTGGCTGCCGGGGTTCTGCGGGCCGGTGATGCGCTCGATCTGCCCCGAAGAGCTGATCTGGACCGCCGAGATGGCCCTGTTCCTGCCTGCGTCGGGCGAGTCACTGGAGCCGCCGTCGAGGCTGCAACCGGACAGCGCCAGCGTCGCCGTCGCGGTCAACGCGAGGAGTTGGGTGGACTTCTTCATGGGGGTCGTTCCTCTTCGATGTGGTGGTGGGGGTCGGTGTGGTGGCCCGGGGTGGGCCGGTGATGGTGCGGTGGAGTCAGGCGTTCTCGAAGGGGAGACCGACCTGGGACCTGCTGACCTCTTCGGCCAGCAGGCATCGAGCACTGTTCCCCGCCGACAGGAGCACCGGCTCGGGGACGGTCGTGGCGCAGTCGGGCCGCGCCGTGTAGCACCGCGTGTGGAAGGGGCAGCCGGGCGGTGGGTCGATCGGCGAGGGCGGATCACCCTCGAGCACGACCCGGTCGATGCGCTGGCCGGGCGGGAGCTTCTTCGGGATCGCCGAGAGCAGGGCCCGGGTGTAGGGGTGTCCGGAGTGGGAGTAGACCGCGTGGCACGGGCCCTCCTCGACGACCTTGCCGAGGTACATCGTCACGATCCGGTCCGAGACGTGCTGGACGACGTCGAGGTCGTGGGCGATGAAGAGGATCGCGAGCCCGTGGGTCTCTTTGAGTCGTCCGAGGAGGTTGAGCACCTGCGCGCGCACCGAGATGTCGAGCGCTGAGACGGGCTCGTCGCAGACGAGCAGCTTGGGGTCGACCGCCAGCGCCCGGGCGATGCCGATCCGCTGCAGCTGGCCGCCCGAGAACTCGTGGGGGTAGCGCTCGGCGTGACGCGGGTCGAGACCCACCTCGCCGAGCAGCTCCTCCACGCGGGCCGGGACCTGTGCGGAGCGGAGCAGATGGTGGGTGTGGATCCCCTCGGCGATCGAGTCGCCGACGGTGCGCCGCGGGTCGAGCGAGGCGTGCGGGTCCTGAAAGATCAGCTGGACGTTGCGGTGGAATGCCTTGCGCTCGGCCCGCGAGAGCGTGGCTAGATCGCGGCCCTCGAAGGCCACGCTGCCCTCGGACGGGTCCTCGAGGCCGACCATCATCCGGGCGAGCGTGGACTTGCCGCAGCCGGACTCGCCGACCAGGCCGACTGTCTCGCCCGCGACGATCTTGAGGGTCACGCCGTCCACGGCTCGCACGAGTCCGCTGGCGCGGTGGAACGTCGATCCCTTCGGCTTGTAGGTCTGCCGGACGTCATCGAGCGAGAGCAGCGTCATGGGAGACCACCTCCTCCCAGTGGTGACAGGCGGCCGTGCGGCCGGGGGCGACGTGCCGCAGGGCGGGTGCCTCCACGCGACAGATGTCGGTTACGAACTCGCAGCGAGGGCTGAACGAGCAGCCCAGCGGCCGCGCGTCGAGCTGCGGGGGCAGGCCCGGGATCGTCGGCAGCTCGTGGCCCTTGTGCTCCGGACCGGGGATCGAGCCGAGCAGTCCGCGGGAGTACGGGTGGGCGGGCCGTTCCATCAGCTCGGCCATGGGGGCGAGCTCGGCGAGACCGCCGGCATACATGACCAGGGCCTGCTCGGCGATCTGGCCGGCGACCCCGAGGTCGTGGGTGATCAGCATCAGTGCCATGCCGCGGTCGGCCTGGAGCTCGCCGAGGAGATCGAGGATCTGCGCCTGGACGGTGACGTCGAGGGCGGTGGTCGGCTCGTCGGCGATGAGCAGCTGCGGGTCGAGCGCGAGCGCCATCGCGATCATCACCCGCTGCCGCATGCCGCCGGAGAACTGGAAGGGGTAGTCCTTGGCCCGGTTCGCCGCATCGGGGATGCGTACGGCGCGCAGCATGTCGACGGCTGCGGTCATCGCGTCGCGGTTGCTTGCACCACGGTGGATCTTGTAGAGCTCGGCGACCTGCTTGGCCACAGGGACGACCGGGTTGAGCGAGGTCAAGGAGTCCTGAAAGACCATCGAGATGCGCGCGCCCTGGACCGTGCGGAACTTCTTGCGCGGCAAGGAGAGGAGGTCGACCCCCTCGAGGAGGATCTCGCCCTGCGTGACCCGGGCGGGCGGGCGCGGGAGGATGCCCATGATCGCCTTCGCCGTGACGCTCTTGCCGGAGCCGGACTCGCCGAGCACGGCCAGGGTCTTGCCCGGGCCGATGGTGAAGGAGAGGTCGTCGATCGCGGTGAATGCGCCCTGGCGGGTGCGGAACTCGACGCCGAGGTTGCGTACCTCGAGCAGGGTCGGTCCGCCCGCGGGGGCGGGCTCGCGCCGGGCGGTGGTCGCGGTGGCGGTCCGCAGCGGGGACATCAACGGCTCCTGGGGTCGAGGGCGTCGCGCAGGCTCTCGCCGAGGACGACGAAGGCGAGCGTGGTTAGCGCGAGCATGGACGCGGGAAAGAGCATCAAGTGCGGCGCGACCTGCCAGTTGCCGTCGGTGCTGGCGGCGGCTATCTGCAGGCCCCATGAGAAGGCGGGGAGCCTGATGCCCACACCGAGGATGGAGAAGCCGGCCTCGGCCGTCATCCCGGCGCCCACGCTGAGGGTCGTCATCACGATGAGCGGGGTGATCGCGTTGGGCAGCACGTGCCGCCACAAGATGCGCAGGTTGCCGACGCCGAGGACCCGGGCCGCCTGGACGTACTCCAGCTGCTTGACCTGGAGCACCTGGCCGCGCAGGTAGCGCATCGTGCCGGCCCAGCTGAAGAGCACCAGCACCATGACGATCGTCCAGACGGAGCGGGACTGGAACTGGTAGAGGATCACCAGACTGGCGATGGCGACGGGTACGCCGAGGATGATGTCGGCCAGCCGGGACACCACCGTGTCGACGAGGCCGCCGAAGTAGCCGGCCAGCGAGCCGGCCACCAGGGCGATGACGAAGGTGAGCAGGGCGACCAGGACACCCACCTCGAGCGAGGTGCGGGCACCGTGCACGACGTTGCTGAAGTAGTCACACCCCTGCATGTCATAGCCGAAGGGGTGGCCCCCTCTCGGTCCGAGACGCGAGTCGGCGAGGCTGCAGTCGCGCGGGTCGATCCGGGTGACGAGCTGGGGAACGACGGCCATGAGGCCGACAACAGTGATGATGAGCAGCGCCAGGAGGGTGAACGGCTGACGCCAGATCTGGCTGAGCCCGTCGGCGACGAGGCCGCGGCGGGCGCTGACACGCGGCGACGTGGTCGGGACGGCGACGCCTTGGGTGGTGAGCTCGGACTCGTCGATGTCAGGCATGGCGGACCCTCGGGTCGATGATCGGGTAGAGCAGGTCGACGGCGAGCGCGGCGACCAGGTAGAAGAGCAGGAGGAAGACCGAGACGCCGACCACGACCGGTCCCTGCTGGGCGCCGATGGCGGTGGACAGCGTCCCGCCGAGGCCGGGCAGGTTGAAGATCGTCTCGATCAGTACCGAGCCGCCGAGCAGGCTGGCAAGGCTCAGGCCGAGATAGGTGACCACGGGCAGGGACGCGTTGCGAAGGGCGTGCCGCCAGATGACGCGGCTCGGTGAGGCGCCCTTGGCCCGAGCGGTGACGATGTAGCCCGAGCGCAGCACGTCGACCAGGCTGGTACGAGTCAACCGGGCGAGCGGTGAAGCCGTCTCGAGCGCGAGCACGAGCGCCGGCATGATGAAGGCGATCGGGTAGCCCAGCCTCGGTCCGGAGATCGGGAACAGGCCGAGCTTGATGCCGACGAAGTACTGCGCGAAGTAGGCGATGAGGAACCCCGGCACCGCGAGAAAGAAGATCGTGAAGACCAGGTTGATCTTGTCCGGCAACCCACCCTTCCGCAGTCCGGCCCAGGCCCCCAGCGACAAGCCGATGACCAGCTTGAGGATGAAGGCTGTGAGGGCCAGCGCGATCGTGTAGGGCAGCGCCGTGCGGATGAGGGTCGAGACGGAGTTGTTGTTGAAGTCCCGCCCGAAGTCGCCGTGCAGCACGTTCCCGAGGTACTTGACGTACTGAACGAAGAACGGGTCGTCGAGGTTGTACTGGTCCCGGATGGCCGCGATGCTCGCGGGCGACAGCCGCTTGTCGCCGGCGAGTGACAGGACCGGGTCTCCGGGAACGAGGAAGACCAGCAGGTAGACGAGGAACGTCGACCCGATGACCGTGGGGATCATGAACAGGATCCGCTTGGCGGCGTATCTGAGCATCAGACGAGCCTCCCGGGAGCTTGTCCCTCGAGATCGAGCTCCGGAGGAACAACGCCTGCGGTGCCGTAGATCTGCTGTGAGAAGTCCGCGAACGCCTGGAGGGTGGCGCCGACTGCCACGGCGCGACCGGCGAGCTCGCTGCCAGTGATCAGGACGTCCAGGTCGACGCCGTCGCTGAAGTCGTTGACGAGCGGGGTGAGGACGGGCGAGATGAGATCCGCGTGCCGGCTCAAGGGCCCACCGAGCACGACGACGTCAGGGTCGACAGTGAGGACGAGGGCAGCGACAGCCGGGGTCATGGCTGCGCTGATGCGGCCGAGGGCCTCGCGCCCCACGGGGTCTGCCGGGTGGGTGTGCAGGCGCTCGAGGGCGTCGTCGACCGGAGGCATGGCGATCGCGAGGTCGCCCCGGGGAATGTCGATGTCGGAGAAGGAGTGCAGCAGGCCGACCTCCCCGGCACGGTTGTGGCGCCCCCTGAGGACCTCGCCGTGGATCGTCACGCGCGCGGACACGTGGTGCCAGGTCTGGACGTAGACCCCGACCCGAGATTGGGCCAGAGCGCCGAGCCGAGACTCGGCGAGCGCGGCGAGGCTGAGGTCGTTGTCGAGCGTCAGCGGCACGCCGAGCGCGGCCCGCAACGCATCGGTGACGTTGATTCCCACCCACGGCGCGACCAGCGGGGAAGTGAGGGCCGTGCCGTCGGGCTGGACCAGGCCGGCCATCCCGACCCCCACGGCCCGCAGCAGTGACCAGTCCAGCCCGGCCTCCCGCATCGTCTCGTACAGCGCGGTGCGGACGAGCTCAGGCTCGGGGGCCGCCGAGCGGGGGCTCGGGTGCTGGCCAGAGCTGGCGGCGACCCGGCGGCCTGCCAGGTCGGTGACGACGACCTCGACCGACGGCCCGACGATGTCAAGACCAGCGACAAGCCCGCGGTCGGCTCGAAAGCGGGAGAGTCGTGCCGGTCGGCCACCGCCGTGCGGCTGGACGGGGTGGTCGGCGTGCTCGACGACTCCGCCGTCGGCCAGCTGGGCCAGCACGGCCTCGACGGTGGGGCGCGAGAGCCCCGTGTCGCTCGCTATGTCGGAGACGGTCGCCTCGCCGAGGCCACGGATGGCGGCCAGGCACATGGCCAGCGAGCTCGACGTGGGCACGTGGCGCGGGCTGGTCACCGACGCGTCTCCCTTGCTTGGTGGCGACAGTTACGAAAGAGGATTCATAACTGGTTTCGGAACCAAGGTGGGCGACACACTGCCCGTGGGTCAACAGCCCTTCCGGCATGTGAGATGGGTCACGCGTCCTACCGACACTGTCCCGAGGTGCGGCGACGGCCCGGCGAGCAGCGCCCATACAAGGTCCGACCCACTGGTGCGGGTCCCTTCTCTGCCGGGTCGCAGGGTCGAGCTCGCCACCCGGCCGCCGAGCCAGCACCGCACCGAGCTCCCCTACGCGCGCCGCGACTCCAGCACCCGGAACCCCTTGGCGCTGGCCAGCCGCGTGGTCGGGTAACCCTGCTCCCCCAGCCAGCGCTGCAGCGAGTCACCGCCCAGGTTCTTGCCGACCACCATCACCGCGCGCCCGTCCGGCTTCAGCCGCGGCAGCCACGTCAGCAACAGCTCGTGCAAGGCGGCCTTGCCGATCCGAATCGGCGGGTTCGACCAGATCTCGTCGAAGGTCACCGAGTCCGGCAGGTAGCCCGGAGTGCACGCGATGAAGCGGTCCTCCAGCTTCAGCGCGGCGCCGTTCTCGTTGGCCAGCAGTACGGCACGCTCGTTGACGTCGATGCCCGTCACACCAGTGGTCCCGGCCTCGACGCCACGCGCCCGCCAGGCAGCGGCGATGCCCAGCCCGATGACGCCGTACCCGCAGCCAAGGTCGAGCACGTGTCCCGGCTCGGGCGGCGCGGTCTCGCGCAGCAGTACGGCGGTGCCGATGTCGAGGTGGCCGCGGCTGTAGACACCCGACCCGCTGGTCAGGTCGAGGCGCTGGCCCCACACCTCGCACGAGAACGGCTCTCGCCGGAAGGGCACCGAGGGGTCGGCGGAGAAGTAGTGGTCCTGCTCTTCGTCCGTCATGACAGTCTCCTCTTCGTGCGCGTGCGCTCCGCCTGCGCGGCAAGCTCGGCGTCGTCGGGGTAGCCGACCTCCTCGAGCGTCAGCCCGCGTGCGCGCGCCACCGTCATCTCCGGGTCGCGGCGCGCGCCGTTCATGATCTCGACCGCCCAGCTGGCGGGCTGACGGCCGTCGCCGATCGCGAGCAGGCAGCCGACCATCGACCGCACCATGCTGTGGCAGAAGGCGTCGGCACGCACGGTGGCCACCGCGACGCCGTACTCGTCGCGCACCCACGACAGGTCGAGCAACGTGCGGACCGTGGTCGCGCCTTCGCGCCGGCGGCAGAACGACGCGAAGTCGCGCAGGCCGACCAGCTCGGCCGAGGCCTTGTTCATCGCGTCGAGGTCGAGGGCCCGCTGCCAGACGAGCACGTGGTGGCGGCTCAGCGGGTCGACGCTGTTGGGATCGTCGACCACCCGGTAGGAGTAGCGCCGCCACATCGCCGAGAAGCGCGCGTCGAAGCCCTCGGCGGCCTCGGCCACCCGGTGCACACGCAGGTCGGTTGGCAGGATGCCGTTGAGCCGGCGCAGCAACGCCGCGTCGGGTGCCTCGGTCGACCGGCCGACCGAGCCGGCCAGCACGTCGGCGTCCAGGTCGAAGTGCACGACCTGTCCGCGCGCGTGCACGCCGGTGTCGGTGCGGCCGGCGCAGACGACGCGCGCCTTCGGCAGCCGGAGCGCGGTCGCGAGCGCCTCCTCGAGCAGACCCTGGACCGTGCGCAGTCCGGGCTGGATGGCCCAGCCGTTGAAATCGGTGCCGTCGTAGGCAAGGTCGATCCGGATGCGCACGGCGCCACCCTATTGCGGCTTCGTTCTAGGCTTGTCGGGTGCCCGATCCGTCAATCGTCCTGGTGTCCGAGACCCACGCCGAGCAGCTGCTCGACTCCTTCGACCGCTACGCCCGCGAGTATGACCTCCGCGTCGCACGTTCGTGCGGCGAGGCGCTCGAGCTGACGGAGGGGATCCGTGCGGGCGGCGGCACCGTCGCCCTGTTCGTCTCGGACTCCCGCCTGCCCGATGCGCAGATCCTCCAGGCTTTTGGGCTGTGGCGTGCCGTGGTGCCGACCGCGCGCCGGATGATCGCGGCCCACTTCGACCACTTCATCGCCGACGCTCCAGGGTTGCGAGCCGGCATGGCCAAGGGCAAGTACGACGCCTATCTGCTGATGCCGCGCGGCACCCGTGACGAGGAGTTCCACAACGCCGTCACCGACCTTCTCTCCGACTGGGGGTCGACGGTCGCCGATCCCGAGGTCGTCTCGGTCAAGATCGTGTCGCCGGTGCGCGACGCCCTGACGATGGCGATCCGCGACTACCTCGACCGGATGGGCATGGCGAGCCGGGTCTACGAGCCGGACAGCGACGGCGGCAAGTACGTCCGCGCGATGTTCTCGCCCGACGCGACGTACCCCCTCGTCTACGCCCACAACCGGAACCCGGTGCAACCGACCTCGGTGCGGGACGTCGCGGCCTCCGTCTTCGGCGTCCCCGAGGACTTCGTGGTCGAGGACGTCGTCGATGTCGCCGTGGTCGGCGGCGGGCCGGCCGGGCTGGCCGCTGCCGTGTACGCCGCGTCCGAGGGCCTGTCGGTCGTGGTGGTCGAGGCGGAGGCGATCGGTGGACAGGCCGGCACCAGCTCGATGATCCGCAACTATCTCGGCTTTCCGCGCGGCATCTCCGGCATGCGGCTGGCCCAGCGCGCCCGTAACCAGGCTCTGCGCTTCGGCACCCAGTTCTTCACCGGCTGGGAGGTCACGTCGCTGGAGCCAGGAGGCGACGACAAGCCGCACGTGCTGCGCTCCGACGGCGGCGAGGTCCGGGCCCGGGCCGTCGTGATCTCCACCGGCGTCGCCTACCGCAAGCTCGGCGTCGACAGCGTCGAGGACCTGACGGGCAACGGGGTCTACTACGGCAGCGCGATGACCGCGGCCCGCGAGATGGAGGGGTACGACGTGGTGGTCGTGGGCGGCGGCAACTCCGCCGGCCAGGCCGCCATCCACCTCTCGAGGTACGCCCGGTCGGTGACGATCATGGTCCGCCGGCCCGACCTGGCATCGACCATGTCGCAGTACCTGGTCAGCGAGATCGACCACAACCCGGCCATCTCGGTGCAGCCGTGCGCGGAGATCGCCGAAGGCGGTGGCGACGGCCGCCTTCAGTGGCTCGACGTACGCGACACGACGACCGGCGAGGTCAGCCGGCGCTCCGCCGAAGGCCTGTTCCTCCTGCTCGGCGCCGAGCCGCACTGCGACTGGCTGCCGGACTCCGTGGCCCGCGACGACCGCGGCTTCGTGCTGACTGGCCGCGACGTGCCAAAGGCCGACTGGACCGACGGGCTGCCCCCCGACAACCTGGCCACCACGGTGCCCGGCGTCTTCGCGGCCAGCGACATCAGGTCGGGCTCGATGAAGCGCGTCGCCTCGGCCAGCGGCGAGGGCGCGAGCGTCGTACCGCTCGTCCACACGTTCCTGACCCTCGGCGAGTAGGACTCGCGAACCTTATGCAATCAATTGGTTGACAAAGAACTCCGCGCCGTTCTACGGTTGTATTCAACCAATCAGTTGATGAAGGTTACTCATGACCGCCGACCAGCTCTCCCGCGTCTTCGCCGCTCTCGCTGACCCGACCCGGCGCGACATCGTCGCCCGCCTCACCGAGGCCGACGCATGTGTCGGCGACCTGGCCGCGCCGTACGACGTCAGCGTCCAGGCGGTCTCCAAGCACCTCAAGGTGCTGGAGGAGGCGGGCCTGGTCAGTCGGAGCCGGGAGGCCCAGCGCCGACCAGTGCACCTGGAAGCAGAGGTGTTCGACCTGATGACGAAATGGATCGAGCGCTACCGCCGGCAGGCCGAGGAGCGCTACCAGCGACTCGACGCCGTGCTGGCGAAGCTCACCGAGGAGCAGGACCCCGACAAGCAGCAGACAACCCAGGAAGGATCAGCATCATGACCACCACCGCCAACCGCGAGGCCACGATCGAGGCCGTCAAGGACGTCCCGATGATCACGATCACTCGCGACTTCCGCAGCACGCCAGAGCAGCTGTTCCGGGCGCATACCGACCCCGAGATCTACAAGCAGTGGGTGGGGCCCAACGACGTCCCCACCGAGATCGACTACTGGGACGCCCGCACCGGCGGCAGCTGGCGCTTCGTCAGCACCAGCGACGGACTGGAGCACGGTTTCCATGGGTGCTTCCACGAAGTCAGCACCGAGCGCATCGTCCAGACGTTCACCTGGGAGGGCATGCCCGAGGGCGTCTCGCTCGAGACGCTGACCTTCGAGGACCTCGGTGACGGCCGCACCCGGCTGCACGCCCAGTCCCTCGTCGACTCCTTCGAGAGCCGCGACGCCTGGCTGTCCTCCGGCATGGAGATCGGCGTCAACGACGGCTACGCCAAGCTCGACCAGATGCTGGCCGATGCTGCCGTCTGATCCCGCCGCCCGCCACCGCGCGGTCGCCGGCGCCTTCACCGACCTGGTCACAGCGACCCGGTCGTGGGAGGGGCCTGCGCCCGTTGCCGGCTGGGTCGCGCGCGACGTCGTCGGTCACCTCGTCGAGTGGCTCCCCGCGTTCCTCGCGGGCGGAGCCGCGATCGAGCTGCCCACCGGCCCGCCGGTCGGTGAGGACCCGGTCGGCGCCTGGCAGACGGCGTACGACGCTGTGCAGGCGCTGCTCGACGACCCCGCCACCGCGGGCCGGACACTGAGCAACCCGCACATCGGCGACATCCCGCTCGACGTGGCCATCGACCGGTTCTACACCTCCGACGTGTTCATGCACGCCTGGGACCTCGCCGCCGCCACCGGTCAGCTGCACGAGCTCGACGCCGACACCTGTGCCGAGATGCTCGCCGGCATGGAGCCGATGGAGGAGGTCATGCGTGGCTCGGGTCAGTACGGCCCCCGGGTGCCGGTACCCGACGATGCCTCGGCCCAGGACCGGCTGCTCGGCTTCATCGGGCGTGACCCGTCGTGGGCGACGCGGGCCTGAGTCGTCAGCCCAGCTCTCGGGCGTACGGCGGGTTGGCGCCGGCCCGCGACACCGTGATCGCGGCCGCGTGGGCGGCCCGCGCCAGCACGTCACGGACCTCGTCGGCGCCCAGGGCCGTGAGAGCGCCACGGGCAGCGGTCCCGACACAGCCGCGA
Source organism: Nocardioides sp. InS609-2 (assembly GCF_023208195.1). NCBI lineage: Bacteria > Bacillati > Actinomycetota > Actinomycetes > Propionibacteriales > Nocardioidaceae > Nocardioides > Nocardioides sp. InS609-2. The sequence goes on from NZ_CP060034.1 coordinate 1,833,094, forward strand.
GTGGCCAGCGCGTCGACCATCGCAGCACCGAACGTGTCACCCGCACCGATCGTGTCGACGACCGGGCCTGCCTGCGCGGCGATCTCGACGGAGACGCCTCCGCCGTACCAACCGGCGCCGTCTCCGCCACGCGTCACCACGACGGCAGCCGGGCCGAGTGTCAGCAGATGCGCCACGGCCGCCTGCTCGTCCAGGTCGCCGTACAGACCCTCGAGGTCCTCGTCGGACGCCTTCACCACGTCGCTCAGCGCCACCATCGCCTCGACAGCCGCCACCACCGCGGGACCGGTGCCGGTGATCGCCGGCCGCAGGTTCACGTCGTAGGCCACCAGGGCGCGGTCGCGGTAGCGGTGCACCACCGCCAGCACGTGGTCCGCCCCGGGCTCCCGGGTCGGCGCCAGAGAGCTGACCTGCACCACGACCGGCGCCGGCAGGTCCTCGCGGAGCGGGTGCAGCTGCCAGGCGATGTCGAACGTGTACGTCGCCACTCCCCCGTCGTCGAGCTCCGCGACCGCGGCCGACGTGCGCTCGAGCGAGAGCGGCTCGACCGCCCAGCGGATGCCTTCGGTGTGCAGGTGCGACCGGATCCGACGGCCCCGGTCGTCGGCACCGAGCGCCGACGCGAACCAGACCGACCGGCCCAGCCTGGCCAGCGCGACGGCCGCGTTGGCGGCGCTGCCTCCGACATGCTCGACCGGCTCCTGGCCGGGCGCATGTACGACGTCGATCAGGCTCTCACCGATGACCAGGAACGCGTCGTCCTGCAGGGGTTCCAAGATGGTCCTCTTCTCGCGCCCGGGGTGGCCACTGGATCCTAGCCACACCCCTCATCGGCCAAGAGGGGCTGCAGGCATCATGGTGCCCATGGACGCCGACCACTTCTCCCGGCCCGACCCGACGTCGGACGTCGCGCCCTACGAGCAGCTGCGCACCCAGATCGCCGGCCGCGCCGCGAGCGGGATGCTGGCCCCCGGCACCCGGTTGCCGACGGTGCGTGCGCTCGCAGACGACCTCGGCCTGGCTGTCAACACCGTGGCCAAGGTCTACCGCGCGCTCGAGGCCGACCGCGTGATCGTCACCCAGGGCCGGCGCGGCACGTTCGTGGCGTCGTCGGCCGCGGCCTCGTCCACCGCCGCCGACACAGCCGCAGCGTCGTACGTCGCCACCTGCCGCCGCCTCGGGCTGACCGTGTCGGAGGCAACCCGGCTCGTCGAGCAGCGCTGGACCTGACACATGCAACGAGGGCCCGACATCTTGTGGATGTCGGGCCCTCGTGATGCAGGTCAGGCGTGGGCTACTCGCCGGCGCGGGTGAACCCAGCAGCCTCGGCGGACGCGACGGTGTCAAACCACACCTCGGCGACCGTCTGGTCGTACCACTGGCCGTCGGGCTCGTGGAACTTCATCGAGTCCTCGTTGCCCTTGACCGGGAAGCCCTCGGGCGCCACAGCGGCGTCCTCGAGCGGGACGTGCGAGCCGGCGTACTTGCCCTCGAAACCACCCTCGGTCTCCTCGAACACCTCGGCGTCGGCGCCTTCGACGTCAACGAACGGCGCGATGCCGGCGTCCTCGGCCTTGGCCTCGACCGGGTCGCTGGCGACCTCGTCCTCAGCGGCAGGAGCCGGGGTGCTCGCGGCAGCCTTGGTCGTCTTCTTCGACGACGCAGCCTTTGGCGAGTAGGCCTCGGTCACCAGCTCGATCACGGCCATCGGCGCGTTGTCGCCCTTGCGGGGACCGATCTTCGTGATCCGGGTGTAGCCACCCGGACGCTCGGCGAAGGTCGGCGCGATGTCGACGAAGAGGGTGTGCACGACCGACTTGTCGCGGATGGTCTTGAGGACCTCGCGCCGGTTGTGCAGGTCGCCCTTCTTGGCCTTGGTGATCAGCTTCTCAGCGTGCGGGCGCAGCACCCGTGCCTTGGCCTCGGTGGTGGTGATGCGGCCGTGCTCGAACAGCGCCGTCGCCAGGTTCGCGAGGATCAGGCGCTGGTGGGCCGGGCTACCGCCGAGGCGCTTGCCCTTCTTGGGAGTAGGCATGTGGTTCTCTCATTTCTCCCGGGCCGTGTCAGGTACCCGGATAGACGACCGGCTGGGCCGGTCGATTTCGGTCAATTGAGTTGATGCTGTCGCGAGCTTGCGAGCGTCGTTCTCGGTGGTCGAGTAGCGAGCTCGCGTGCGTATCGAGACCTAGTACTGCTCGTCCTCGACGAACGCGTCGTCGTCGTCATCGCCGTACGCCGCGAGAGCGGCCTGCGGGTCGAAGCCGGGCGCGCTGTCCTTGAGGGACAGGCCCATCTCGACCAGCTTGGCCTTGACCTCGTCGATCGACTTCGCACCGAAGTTGCGGATGTCGAGCAGGTCCTGCTCCGAGCGCGAGATGAGCTCACCCACGGTGTGGATGCCCTCGCGCTTGAGGCAGTTGTAGGACCGGACGGTCAGCTGCAGCTCCTCGACCGGCAGGGCGAGGTCGGCAGCGAGCTGCTCGTCGACGGGCGACGGGCCGATGTCGATGCCCTCGGCCTCGACGTTGAGCTCACGGGCCAGACCGAACAGCTCGACCAGGGTCTTGCCGGCCGAGGCGATCGCGTCACGGGGACGGATCGACGGCTTGGTCTCGACGTCGATGACGAGCTTGTCGAAGTCGGTGCGCTGCTCGACTCGGGTGGCCTCGACCTTGTAGGTCACCTTGAGGACCGGGCTGTAGATCGAGTCGACCGGCATCCGGCCGATCTCGTTGTCCAAACCCTTGTTCTGGACGGCGGAGACGTAGCCGCGGCCACGCTCGACGACCAGCTCCATCTCGAGCTTGCCCGAGTCGGAGAGGGTGGCGATCTTCAGGTCGGGGTTGTGGACCTCGACACCGGCGGGCGGCGCGATGTCGGCGGCGGTGACGTCACCGGCACCCGACTTGCGCAGGTACATCGTGACGGGCTCGTCGTGCTCGGAGGAGACGACCAGACCCTTCAGGTTGAGGATGATCTCGGTGACGTCCTGGGTGACACCCTCGACGGTCGAGAACTCGTGGAGGACGGAGTCGACCTTGATGCTCGTGACCGAGGCACCGGGGATCGACGACAGGAGCGTACGACGCAGCGAGTTGCCCAGGGTGTAGCCGAAGCCAGGCTCCAGGGGCTCGATCACGAAGCGTGAGCGGAACTCGTCGACGGACTCTTCCGACAGCGTGGGGCGCTGAGCGATAAGCACTGATATTTCCTTCCCGGGCCCACCCGCTATTTGACGGGCCCGAACTGCGGTGATGGAGAAGGGAGTGAGTCGGGGTTCCGGCTGCCCGCCGAGGTGACGACGGGCAACCGGACCACCGGTTTTACTTCTTGGAGTAGTACTCGACGATCAGCTGTTCGGTGACCGGCATGTCGATCTGCGCGCGGACCGGGACCTGGTGCACGAGGATGCGCATCCGGGTCGGAATGGCCTCGAGCCAGGCCGGGACGTGGCGCTCGCCGTGGGTCTCGCGAGCCACGATGAACGGCGTCATCTCGAGCGACTTCTCCCGGACGTCGATGACGTCGTGGGCGCTCACCTGGAACGAGGGGATGTCGACCTTGCGGCCGTTCACCATGAAGTGGCCGTGTACGACGAGCTGACGGGCGTGGCGACGCGTGCGGGCGAAGCCGGCACGGTAGACCACGTTGTCGAGGCGGCACTCGAGCATCTGGAGCAGGTTGTCACCGGTCTTGCCGGATCGACGCGATGCCTCGACGTAGTACTTGTGGAACTGGCGCTCGAGGATGCCGTAGGAGAAGCGGGCCTTCTGCTTCTCGCGCAGCTGGAGCAGGTACTCGCTCTCCTTGATGCGTCCGCGGCCGTGCTGGCCGGGGGGGTAGGGGCGACGCTCGTAAGCCTGGTCGCCTCCCACGAGGTCGACACCGAGACGGCGCGACTTCTTGGTCATGGGGCCGGTGTAACGGGCCATGTTCAGTCTCTCCTTGGGTCTCTGGCTGTCGGGATCAGACGCGGCGGCGCTTGGGCGGCCGGCATCCGTTGTGGGGCACGGGAGTGACGTCCTGGATGGTGCCGACCTCGAGGCCGATGGCACCAAGCGAACGAATCGCCGTCTCGCGGCCCGAACCGGGGCCCTTCACGAAGACGTCGATCTTCTTCATCCCGTGCTCCTGCGCCCGACGACCAGCAGCCTCGGCTGCCATCTGCGCGGCGAACGGCGTGGACTTGCGCGAGCCCTTGAAGCCGACGGTGCCGGCGGAGGCCCAGGCGATGACCGCACCGGTGGGGTCGGTGATCGTGACGATCGTGTTGTTGAACGTGCTCTTGATGTGGGCTTCGCCCTGAGCGACGTTCTTCTTCTCCTTGCGGCGCACCTTGCTGGCGCGGCTCTTGGGAGGCATTCAGTAACTCCTGGAGGTAGCTGGTCGGGGAGAGTTCGAGGAAGCAGGCAGGTGGCGCGTGTGCGTCACTTGGCCTTCTTCTTGCCGGCGACAGTGCGCTTGGGACCCTTGCGGGTACGGGCGTTGGTCTTGGTGCGCTGACCGCGGACCGGCAGGCCCATGCGGTGGCGGCGACCCTGGTAGCTGCCGATCTCGATCTTGCGGCGGATGTCTGCCTGGACCTCGCGACGGAGGTCACCCTCGATCTTGAAGTTCGCTTCGATCTCATCGCGGAGCTTGACCAGCTCTTCGTCGCCCAACGTGTGGACGCGCGCGTTCGGGTCGACCCCGGTTGCGGCGAGGAGCTGCTGGGAGCGGGTACGGCCGATGCCGTAGATGTAGGTGAGTGCGATCTCGATGCGCTTGTCGCGCGGGAGGTCAACACCAACGAGGCGAGCCATGTGGCGATTCCTTGTCTGTTTGCACGGTGGTTTCGGTTCGTGTCGCGTCCCATACCGCCTCGGTTGGGCCCCGGCCACTGCTCCGGAGGTGATTCAGTCCTGGATGTTCAAGACCTAGCGATCACGTTTAGTTGTTCTTCAGTTGTGCGGTGCTACTGCTTAACCCTGGCGCTGCTTGTGTCGCGGGTTCTCACAGATGACCATGACGCGGCCGTGACGACGAATGACCTTGCACTTGTCGCACATCGGCTTGACGCTGGGGTTGACCTTCACGAGGAGGGCCCTTTCTTCATCGGGTGGCTGGTTACTTGTAGCGGTAGACGATGCGACCCCGTGTGAGGTCGTACGGCGACAGCTCCACCACCACGCGGTCCTCAGGGAGGATCCGGATGTAGTGCTGGCGCATCTTGCCGCTGATGTGGGCGAGCACCTTGTGTCCGTTGGTCAGCTCGACCCGGAACATGGCGTTGGGAAGGGCCTCCACTACGGTGCCCTCGATCTCGATCACGCCTTCTTTCTTCGGCATGTCCTCCACAATCTGTTGATTCGCGTATCTACCGTCTTCGTGCGCCAGCGGATGGATCCGCTGGGTGGCCCGGGAACCTCCGGTCGCAGGCGACCGGTGGACCTCGTGCAGCGCTGGGGGTGTCTCACCTGGACACGCGCACGACTAGCTCTCACGAGCTGGTCGATTGGTGATCCTGGCAGCCGCGAGGCACCACGAAACGCAACCCACGTTGGGCCGACACGCCAGTTTAGGCGGAGGCTGGGAGAAATCCCTAATCGCGCTGGGCCCCCCACCACGGGTCAGCGACGCAGGAACCCTGGCCTGAACGTGGTGATGTTGACCGCGGCAAACCAGCGGGTACGCCGGCCCACCGTGCGCGACATCGCGCGGCGCTCCTTGTCGATGCGCGCCCAGTAGGACTCGGCGCTCTCGGCCGCGGGCACCTCCGGCCCCCAGACCGAGCTGTCGGCCTCCCGGGCCAGGGCGGCGGCCCGCTTGGACGTGATCGAGCCGGACTGCTCGCGGCGGGTCACGGTGCTCGTGAGCGGCACCTGCTGACCGAGGTCGAGGGCGTGGTCGACCAGCTCGCGCCAGGCGCCGACGAACCGCGTGGATACCGCAGCGGCGGAGCGGCGACGGCGCCGGCGGAGCACCTTGGCGGCAATGATGGAGCCGAGGCACAACGCGATGACCAGCAGCGGGATGCCGACATAGATCACCACGGTGGCCACCCACGCGGGCAGCCCGTCGCCCTCTGCCTGCAACTTGTCGGACGGCTTGTTGGCCATCTTGGCCCGCAGGTCGGAGTCGGACTGCTCACCGAGGTCCGACGGCGGCGGGATCGGCGCCGGCGGGGGCACGACCGTGCCGCTGAGCGGCTCCTGGGTCTGGGGCTGCTGCTCCGAAGGCGGCCGGTCGGACATGAACGCCTCGGTCGGCAGGGTGCGCCACGAACCGTCGGCGAGCCGCAGCTCGACCCAGGCCGAGACGTCCTCGCCGGTCACGACGCCGCCCGCGGGTACGACAGCACCCATGACCACCCGGGCCGGGACCCCGATCTTGTTGGCCATCAGCGCCATCGTCGCGGCGTACTGCTCGTCGTTGCCGACCATGACCTCGGCGTTGACGAAGCCGTCGGAGAGCCGCTGGATGCCGTGTCCGGGGTAGTAGGTGCGCTCGGACTTCTTGACTCCGTCGGAGTAGCGGCCCTCGGTCTTGAGGTGATCGGCCACCGCGAACACCCGCTCCATGGGTGTGTTCGCCTCCTCGGTCCACTTGGAGGCCGGGCCGTCGAGGAAACCGGTGCCGTCGGCGGGCACGCCGGTCTGGCTCGAGGGCGCATCAGCGGCGGTGACGGCCTCGTCAGGAGCCACGGCAGTGAAGGAGTAGCGGTCGCCGGGGTGCAGCCCGGACGGTACGACGGCAGTCGAGGTCGCGAGGTTGTAGCGGAACGACTCGCCCTTGACGCCCGGCTCGCCGCTCTCGAACTCCATCGACTGGAGCGCGCCGATCACGGGCAGCCAGACGCCGCGGTAGCCCTCACCGAGGGTCACCGTGGCCTTGACCGCGTCTCCGGAGACCTGGTTGTCGATGACCGACGAGACCCGCTGGAAGGAGTCCTCGGCCTCGCCGGGCAGGGCGTCGTTGGACGCCCCCCACACCATGCCGTCGTAGCTGTCGAGCGTCGCGAACCGCACCCGGCTGCCGTTGGGGGCACCGGTGACGCGGAACAGCTCCTTCTCGAAGACGTTGGTCGGCCGTTCCTCGCGTGCCGTCGCGGGCAGCTCTACGTAGTTGCGGAACGACGCCAGCAGCGAGGGGTAGCGGCCGATGTCGAACGGCGGCTCGACGTAGGAGCGCAGCACGGTGCGGTCGGTGTCGGCGCCCATCGCCGCGTTGGCCACGGGCAGGGCGAGCACGGCTGCAGCGCCCAGCAGTGCGACGCCGGCGACGCTGCGCCCGATGCCGCGGCTGCCGCCCCGGACGGCCGCGCTCTCGCGGCGGCCACGGAGCGCCAGCCAGCCGAGCGCCAGGGCTGCGAAGCCCACGCCCTGCAGCCACAGCGACTGCGGGTGTCGGACGCCGAGCCCGATGACGACGACGAGCGCGAGAGCGCAGGCCAGCACGGGCAGCAGGGCGGTGAGCCACGAGCGCCTGGTCTGGAGGTGCACCAGCTGGGCACCGATGAAGCCCGACACCAGGCCGAGCGTCCACGGCAGCACCAGCAGCGGCCCGGTGCCGTCGACCGGGGGCAGCGTGGTGAGCATGTCCTTCCAGCCGAACAACAGCTGGTCGGTCAGCTCGCCGAGCGTGCGTCCACCCGGGACGTACGCCGTGTCGCCGATCGAGCGCAGGCACAGCGGGCCCCCGAACAGGAAGAACACGACGACCAGCGTGAGCACCGCCGCCACCACGGGCCAGCGCAGCGCGCGGAAGAGCGCGGAGATCGCGACAGCGAGGACGGTGCCGACGATGCCGACGACGAGGTAGCCCTGGCCGGTGAACGACGAGGCGAAGCCACTCAGGGCCAAAGAGGTAAGGGCCACCACGAACACGAGGTCGAGGAGGCGTGGGACGCCGGGCCAGTCGGCGCGCGCCCGCCGCCGGGTCTGGGTCTGGGTGTCGAGGCTCGTCATCGCACGCTCCAGCGCAGCAGCCCGGCCAGGTCGTCCTTGGCGGCCAGGTGCAGGACCGGGAGTCCGCCGGCCTCGCTCACCCGGCTGCGGCCGGCGGGGTCGATCAGGATGGCGAAGCGGCGTACTTCGGGCGGGAAGGCCGCCGACGCGCGCTGCACGTCGCGGAACTCGCAGCCCGGGCCGGTGATGAAGAAGCAGAGACTGGTGTCGGGCGCGACGGAGACGGCACGTCGCCCGGTGTTGACCAGCCCAACGTTTCCGAAGTCGGCCCGGCAGACCGAGTCGAGCGCCAGGTGACCGTCGGCGCCGGACGACGCCTGCTTGCCGCAGACGAACGAGACCTCGAAGTCGTCCAAGATCGCGCGTACGGCGATCGACGCGGCCACGGCCATAGCCATCTCGAAGTCGTCGGGATCGGGCCAGGCCGACAGCTGGTCCTCGACGACCAGCGTCGCGTGGCTGCGACGCGTGTCGAGGTACTGCCGGACGAGCAGCGCCGACTCACCGGTCGAGGCCATCACCTTGGCCGACGAGCGCCAGTGGATGTGGCGCAGGTCGTCGCCGGGGGCGTACTCGCGCAGGGCATGGAAGGCCAGGTCGCTCTGCGAGATCGCGTCGGTGGAGACGCCCTCGAGGTCGCGCAGGAGGCCGGCTCCCAGGGACTCCAGGGGCAGCAGCGGCGGCCGCACGAGCACCTCGCGGACCGGCGTCCAGGTCACGTCACGGGAGAAGATGCCGAGTGGGTCACCGCGCCGCGTGATCGCCGGGCCGACGGGAATGACCCCGCGACGCTCGGTGCGGATGGTGAACGTCTCTTCGTTGCCGGCCCCGGGTGCCAGCGAGCCGATGCCGTAGCGGTGCACGGCCGAGCCGACCGGCACCTCGAGCGTGGTGGGCAGCAGTCGTCGCCCGGCGGTGTTGGTCACCAGCACGCTCGCCGCGGCGGACTCCCCCGCCATTACTCGCTCCGGCTCGAGGCCGAGGTCGACACGCACGTTGGTGCGGCCCAGCAGGAACGGTGCGGCGAGCACGAGCAGGAGCAGGCAGGCCGCGGCGATCACGCCCAGCTCGCGCCAGTGCGCCGTCTGGGCGACCAAGGCTGCGCCCACGCCGATCCCGAGGATCACCCAGCCCACAGGCTTGACGATCCCCAGGATCTGGTCGAGAGGCTTGGTGTCGGCCATGGGCGTGGTCTCAGGCCACCCGGTCGGTCGGCGGGGATACGGCGTCGAGCAGCCGGCTGATCACGGTCTCGACGGTGACGCCGCTGAACTGCGCCTCGGCGTCGAGCAGCACGCGGTGGCACAGCACGGGCTCGGCGAGCTCCTTGATGTCGTCGGGCACGACGTGGTCGCGGCCGTCGGCGGCCGCCCACGTCTTGGCCACCCGGATGAAGGCCAGACCACCACGGGGCGACAGGCCGAGCTTGACGTGCGGCTGACGGCGAGACTCCTCGGCCAGCTCGGCGACGTACCCGATGACGGCCGGGTCCACGTAGACCTGGTCGGCCAGGCCGCTCATCTGTGCGATCGTCTCGGCGGTGATGACCGGCGTGACCAGCGAGGCGCGGTCGCGAACGGCTGCGTTGACGAGCAGCTCGATGGTGGCCGCGCGGTCGGGGTAGCCCATCGACGCCTTCATCAGGAACCGGTCGAGCTGCGCCTCGGGAAGGCGGTAGGTGCCGGCCTGCTCGATGGGATTCTGGGTCGCGATGACCAGGAACGGGCGGCCGACGGAGTGGGCGACGCCGTCGATGGTGACCCGGCTCTCCTCCATCACCTCGAGCAGCGCCGACTGGGTCTTGGGCGAGGCCCGGTTGATCTCGTCGGCCAGCACGATCGTGTGGAAGATCGGACCGGGATGGAACTCGAACGTGCCCTTGTGCTGGTCATAGACGGTCACGCCGGTGACGTCGGAGGGCAGCAGGTCGGGCGTGAACTGGATGCGGGCATGGCTGCCCTGGACGGTGTTGGCGAGCGCTCGCGCCAGCATCGTCTTGCCCGTGCCGGGGAAGTCCTCGAGCAGGATGTGGCCCTCGGAGAGCAAGCAGGTCAGGGCGAGGCGTACGACGTGGCGCTTGCCGAGGACGGCCTTCTCCATGTTGTCGGTCAGCTGGTCGAAGGTCTCCTTGAACCAGTCGGCCTGCTCGTGCGAGATCGTCATGGTGTGTCTTTCTGCCGGTGGGTTGGACGGAAGTCGAGCGTTACCACGCGATCTCCACGCTTCTGCCGGACTGCTGTGCGGACCCGCATTCAGCCCACACGGTTGGGCCGAGCGGCAGCGTGCCCGTGCCGTAGTAGTAGTAGGTCCCTGATGAATAGTTGGCTACGGGGTCGACCGCGAACTGGAAGTCTGGGCGACCCGTGCGGTGGATCTTGCACGCGTACCTCTCCACGAACCCGCTCACCGCGACGTTGATGAAGGCGCAGTTGGCCTCGGTGCACGGCGCGAACGGCTCTGCGCCCGTGCCCCCAGGTGGCATGCAGGCTGGAGGCCGGTTGGGATCGTTCTGGTCGGTGCCGTCGCGGCAGGTGCCGCCTTTCGACACCGAAACGGTCACCGGCGGCGGATCGTTGGACGTGGCCACCGCACTGCGCACCACTTCCCCACGACCAAGCGGGTTGTCGTCGGAGATCTTTACGAAGATGTCGGTCTGCTCACCGTACTTGTCGGTCTCGTAGGTCGGCGTGGTGAAGTTGAAGGCTCCTGGACCGGCCGGGCGGAACTCGCGCACCGGCTGCTTCTTGCTCTGATACTGCACCAGGACCGAGTCGCCGTTGCTGGTGCCCGAGATGCTCCAGCTGATCGACTTTCCGCTGACGTTCGGCGTGATGGAGAAGATGTGCCGCTCGGCGATCGGACCGTAGGCCTGCACCTGTTGGAGTTCACTGTCGGTGCACCCGCCACGACTGAAGTTCTCGTTGCACACGCGCAGCGCGACGCTGAAGCTCCGCTCGTTGGTGGGCACGTCGATGAGCTCCGACTGGGCCCCGACAGCACCGTTGCGGGCCGGGCGCGCAACGCCGTCGACCAGCACCGTGACGTTGCTCTGCGCACCCCGGGAGTCCGGCACGACGTAGTTCAGCTGCGCCTGGTTGTCGCGACCGGTGGCCGACCAGTTCCACGCGGCCCAGTTGGCCGGCTTGCCGATCGCCTCGAAGCGAACGGGCGCGCTCGCGGGCGACTGGTTGCCCGGCGCGTTGTAGGCGATGACGGTGTAGTTCACGGCGCTTCCGTCGTACGGCACGTTGCGGTGCAGACACGTCGCCACCTCGATCCGCACGCAGCCCGGGATCGCCGTCGCGACCCCGTCGTCGACCCGGGCGAACGCGGTGTACGTCGTCGGCCCGGGGCCCTCGGGAAGCGTCGCCGCCCAGTCCAGGGCCACGGTCGTGAGATCCCTGCCCAGCTGCTGGTCGACGGCCCGCAGGGACGTCGGTGTGAGCGGCGTGCCGAGAGACTGGAACGGCGCCGACTCACGGATGTCGGAGAGCCCGGCCTTGTTGCGCGAGTAGATCTTGAACGTGTAGGTCCGGTTGTTGTCCAGACCTGTGAGGTCGAGCGAGGTCAGCGTTCCGGGCACGGTCTGCGTGGGGAGGCCCTGCGCGGTGATGGTGTAGCTCTCGATCGCAGAACCGGACGGGTTGGCGGCACCCCACGAGATCTTCATGGTGTTCGGTCCCCGGCTCACCTGCGTGATGGACGGCACCCGGCCGGGCTTGGTGGTGGCCACCGCAGTCAGCGAGCGGTCGCTGAAGCCGGAGAGCCCGACCCGGTTGTGCGCTGCCACCTGGAACGCGTAGCTCTTGCCGACCTGCCCCACCTTCACCGCTCCGGAGTTGGTCCGGAACCGCTGCGTCACGCCGGACTTGATCTCCTTGATGAGGTAGTAGTCGATCGGCGACCCGTTGGCCTCCGACGGCGCCCACGACAGGTTGATCCGCTTGCTCTCCAGGTCGCCGACCCGGATCGGCCGGCCGGGGACACTCGGGGTGTCCAGCACATCGAGGGAGATGGTGCCGTCGACAGTGCGCTCCGGCGCGGGGTTCTCGTCGGCGACGTCGGTCATGCTCACGCTGAACTCCGCGTGGCCGATCACCCCGTTGGGCGCCGTGAGCGTGACCTTCGTGCCGTCGGCCGACGCCGTGACACCGACTCCCGACGAGCGGGACACCTCGATGACGCGGGGCTCGGGACTGGCGACCCCGGCCGAGAACCGGGACGCCAGATCGATGGTGCGCGACGAGCCTGGCTTGAGGTCGGGCACGCTGATCGGGAGGAGCGACGGTGAGGGCGCTTGCTCGACCCTGATCTGCAGCGTGTCGGGCTCGCTGTCGCCCGCGGTGATCGTGATGGCGCCCTCACTGCCGGACAGGGCCGAGCCGCTCGCCGTGACCTCGAGCGTGTCGGTGCCGGAACCGGTCAGCGTCACACCCGTGACCTGGGGGTCCCAGGCAGCCTCGTAGGTGAGGCCGGCAACCGCTGCGGGGTCCTGGGTCCAGACGTTGCAGACCGAGGCGACGTCGATCTCGATGGCATCGACCTGGTTGACCGCCACAGGCACATCGGGGCAGTGCAGCTCGGGCCGGTCGGTGCCGATCTGGACCGGGATCGACAAGATGGTCCGCCGGACGTCCTTGCCGGTCGTCGGAGCGACCTCGACGAGCAGGGCGCCCGGGCCGGTGTAGTCGCCGCGCGACGTGAGATCGACCGCGAGGTCGCCGTTGTAGCGGGCATCCAACGCCACCGGAGGCGAGGCCCAGACCCGGTTGCGACCCGTGATGGCCAGGGGCGCACCGGTCGGGTTGACGATGTAGTCCTCGAGCGTCACCCGGAGGGACTTGGCGGAGTCGATCTTGATCGGGGCGTCGTCACGGACGTACGGCCTGCTGGTGCCGGTGGGCGGCACGTAGACCGACGCTGTGGCCGAGCCGCCGTCGGCGTCCTCGACCCGGAACGGGATCACGCGGGGCTCGGGCCCACGCGTCACCGTGACACTGGCGCCCTCGAACGTCGCGATCGCGGGGTCTGCGAACACCTCGACCAGACGCAGGTCGGTGCGCGAGCCGTCGGGGTCGTAGGCACCGCTCAGCTCGTTGGGGCCGGCGAGCACATCGACCGTGACCTGGTCGCTGTCGGTGGTGCGCCCGTAGGCGTCGTACACGACCGGCGGGTTGTTGTAGTCCTCGATCGGCGTGAGTGTCACCGTGCTCGTCGACGTGGCCAGCCCGTTGTCGAGTCGGTAGACCACCTCGATGACGTCGTCCTTGACCGTGCCGGGCGCCTTGATCGAGATCGGGCCGATCTCGGACTCGAGCTCGACCCCGGCCGGCGCGTCGACCAGCTCGACCTTGATCCGGTCGGTCGTCCCGATCTGGTCGTTGGCGATCACGTCGACATGGGCGGTACGGCCGGGCTCGATCATCATCTGGTCGGGCACGGCCACGGGCGGCTGCGGGGTGCCCACCGGCACCACGGCGACCCGCACGGTGCCCGTCGCCTCGGCACCCAACGTGTCGACCACGGTGTAGGTGAACTCCTCGGAGCCCACACCCCGCGGGTAGGCCTGGAACTCCAGCGAGTTCGCACCGAACGAGACCACGCGACCGAGCGTGGGTGCGGAGGCGATGCCCGTCACGGTGACCGGGTCGCCGTCGGGGTCGACGCCGAAGCCGGGCACCTTGAGCTTGACGGTGTCGCCGGAGACGACGCGGCCTTCGAGGACAGGGGGCTCCGGCGCGGTGTTGGGTGACTTTGCCGGCACGACCACGACGGTCAGCCGGCCCTGTGCGGTCTCGCCTGCAGAGTTCTCGGCGACGTACAGCACGTCGAAACTGTCTCGCTCCTTGATGTCGGGCGGGGCGATGTAGCGGACCATCCGGCCGGCGATGAACGCCCTGCCGACGTCGCCCTTGACATCGATCGGCGCCCGGACTCGCAGCTCACCCGAGCCGAGCTCGGTCGCGTCGTCGGTGAGGCTCAGCTGGTCACCCGAGGGGCTGTAGTCGTTGTCGAGCACCGGCGTCACCACGGCGGACCCGGCCCGGACGATGACCCGGTCGGACGCGGTGACCGGCGTGTTGTCCTCGGGCTGCGGACGCTGGCTGACGAGGACCTCGCCGCGCGCGGTCCGGTTGCCGTTGCTGACCGTGTAGCGAACCAGCTGGGGGTTCGGCAACAGACGGCCCTGGCGCGGGGCGATGCGCAGCCACCGGCCGTCGATGACCGAGACGTCGATCTGGCTCTTCTCCTGGGCGGCGGCGTTCTGCACGACCAGGATCCCGCCGGCCGGGTCGACGTCGTTGGCGAGTACGTCGACCGTGCCGGCCGCCTGGCCGTAGATCGTCAGCGTGTCGGGCATCGCCACCGGATCGAGGGCGTTCTTCGGGGCCGGCCGGACGTCGACGCGAATCTTGCCGGGGGCGGTGGGGGCACTGCCGTAGGCGGCGTCGTAGTCGACGAAGTAGGTGCCCGCCTTGTCTGACAGGAACCGGATGGTGCCGGCGTTGAGGTCGGTGCGGATGCGTGCGGAGCCCTGGTCGGGGATCTTGCCGCCGATGGTGAGGTCGGCGTTCGGCGTGGCCGGGTCGGAGCCCGGCATGTCGTTGGCCAGCGGCCGGATAGTGATCGGCTTGCCGACCTCACCGCTGACCACGTCGGGGTTGGCCGTCGGCTGGACCGGGGTCGTGTTGAACTTGTCCTGGACGGCGAAGTTGATCGCCTTGGTCGTCGCCGGACCGACGCCGTCGGTGACGGCGTACTCCACCCGGACGTTGGCGGCCTCGGGCGGAGCGGTGAAGCGCACGCGTCCCGTCGCGGTGGTGCGTGCGGTGGCCGCGGTGTCGCCGGCGCCGGCGCCGACGACGGTGGCCGACTCGAGCAGGAGCGAGTCGGAGTCCACGTTGTCGCGCCAGTCGGAGAGCAGGGGCACCTCGAGGGAACCCCCGGCGGGCACCACCCAGGGCTTGGACTCGTAGCCCTCGCGCAGCGTGGGCTGGGCGTTCTCGCCGGAAGACCGTACGGCGACACTCACCGTCGCATGGGCGGACTGGGTACGGCCGTCGTCGATGTAGTACTCGAAGGACGTCGAGCCCTTGGCGTCGTCGGGCACGCGCAGCTGCAGTGTCTGGCCGTCGGGACTGATGGTGACCGATGCGCCGGGCATGCTCGGCGCGTCGACGGCGCGGATCGCCAGCAGCCGACCCTCGGGCGCCGAGTCGTTGTCGAGCGGATGGAGGACACTCGTGCGGCCGGGCCGGGCACCGAAGTCATCGGGCTTGGCCTTGGGCGGACGACGATCGGCGTTGTTCTGGTTCTCGTCGTCCTTGTCCTTGTCCTTGATCTGCTTCTTCGAGGTGAAAGCCTGCCAGTTGTCGATCTTGAGCGGCTTGTCGGCGTCGATGTCCCAGATGGATCCGGTGCTGCGGTCGTTGAGCAGGATCTCGCCGCGGTTGACGCGGAAGACGAGGTTGCTCGCCTCGCCTCCCAGGCTCTGCGGCGTGGGCGCGCCGCTTCCGCAGGCGACGGCCACCGAGCCGAGACCGCCCGACCACGCGCCGTACTCACAGGCGCCGAGGCGAACCGGAGCAGCGGGCTGGCCGCTCTGTCCCTCGACCACGGTCGTCGTCTCGCCGGTCGCGAGGCCGACCGAGAGCAGGGCACCTGGCGTGCCGACGAGTACGTCGTCGGCGGACGGGCCGGACTGCTGCAGGACTCCCGTGTCGGGAAGAGTGGTGCTGCCGCCGCCGATGACCGCGAGCTGGCCGGACGCCGCGTCGAGGGTGACGGCCTTCTCACCGACCGCTGTCATGGCCGTGGGGGCGCCCGCGGCCTCGGGCAGCGCCTTCTTAGTTGGCTCGGTGAAACCCGACGCCGCGCCGGAGGTCGACGGGCGGATGGTGACCAGGGTGCCCTTGTCGGACGAGGTGACCAGGATCGTGCCGGACTCGGTGACTGCCATCGCCGCGCCCTTGCCGGCCTTGACGAGGGGATCGGCAGAAGGGTCGATGCCCCCCACGAGCGGCTTGCCGGTCTGCGGGTCGAAACGCGTCGCCCAGACCTCGCCGGTGCCCGGGTCGACATTGGCGAGCGTGCCCCCGCGCATCTGCACCTGGCCACCCGACGGGATCGATGCGGTGGTTTCCGAGAGGGTCAGCCCGGCCGTCTCGATCGCGTAGGCGCGACCCGCACGCAGGTTCAGGCCGACGACACCGGCGCCGTCCTGGACGATGTCGAGGTCGGTGTCCTGCTCGGCGAAGATGGCGCCATCGAGCTGGCCGATGGGCTTGTTGACGCGACCGAAGTAGCCGCGTTCGGAGGTCGTGACCCAGATGCCACCGTCATTGAGATCGGTGCGGTGGGAGCGGTAGCCCTCGGCGGAGACGGCGTAGACGACAATGGCTCCCGCCGCGATCGCCAGGGCAGCATTGGTCGCGATGGCTGCCCGATGCCGCCTCATGAACCCCCGCAGGCGCACCTGCTACCCCCTGAATCGCTACAACTCTCGCCCGAGCGTAAGCAGTCGACGAACTACGAACAAGTTCCCGGGATCGTGTTCCGTACTCCGGTCGCCGCTTCCACACTATTGTCGGTGCACCGGCACAATGTCGGGGGGCTTTGCAAATGTCTGGCCGGAACGAGGGGGCAGCGTGGTCGTGGAGACCCGGTACGCCGCGGGTGGCGGCGTGCTCCTCGGTGCCGGCGAACACTGGCTGCTCATGACCGACCCCGGTGACGAGCAGGTCCTCGAGCGGCTGTGGTCCGCGCTCGGGGACGGCCCGCGTGCGGCCGAGGAGGTGCTCGGCATCGTCGAGACCGCCTTCGGCGGTGAGCCCCCGGCACTGGTGCTCATCGACCTCACCCCGGGCACCGGCCAGACCGTCTCGCTCGGCAGCGGCCGGGTCCACGTCGAGGGCACCGCCCGGCTCATCTCCCTGGGTGGCGAAGGCATCCGCGCATCGGGGCCGTCGACCGAGCCGCTGCGCCGGTTCATCGGCGGCGTCGTCGCCGCCCAGCGGGCCGAGATCCGCCCGCTCCGACCCAAGGTCGTCAGCGCCGGCACCGGCACTCCCGCCAGCAACGCGCCCGCGCCGGTCGCGGGCATGATCGACGGCATCCCGCAGGCGATCCTGGAAGCTCGCGGGCCCGAAGGTGCGCCGGCGCCGCGGCCCCGACGACTGCGTCCGGTGCTCACCGCCGAATCCGGTCCCCGTGACACCAGCGAGCCCGACCCCCTTTTCAACGAGCGCATCGTCGGCGCCTCCGCCGAGGTCACCGAGAGCCGGCCCGACGACCACGCCAATGCCCCGGCACCCGCCGTCACCGCGTCGTACGACGACCAGACGGCCGCCGTACCCGCACACAGCGGCGAGCCCGTGGGCACGACCGGATCGGCCGGTACGACCGGCACCCGCCCGGCCGGCTCTCCCGTCGAGGAGCACGACCACGACGGTTCGACCGTGTACCGCTCCGGCGGGCCTGAGCACCTCGCCTCCTCGACCGGCGAGACCGTGCAGGCGGTGTGGTGCCCGGACGGCCACATGACTCCACCCGACTCACCGCTGTGCCGGGTCTGCCGCAAGCAGGTCGCGCCCCAGGCGGCCCAGCGGGTGTCCCGGCCGACCCTGGGTGGCCTGCGCCTGCCGACGGGTGAGGTCGTGCCGCTCGACCGCGGCGTCGTGCTCGGCCGGCGCCCCGCGCCGGTCCCCGGCAGCGGCGACTGGCCGCACCTGGTGCACCTCTCGGCCGAGCACACCTATGTCTCCCGCCTGCACGTGCAGATCGAGCTCGACGGATGGCTCGTCATCGCCCGCGACCTCGGGTCGCGCGGCGGGACCACCCGGAAGGTGCCCGGGCGGCCACCGGAGAAGATGGTCCCCGACGAGTCCTATGTCATCGAGCCCGGCCACGCGCTGGACCTCGCCGATGTCTACGAGGTCCGCTACGAAGTCGGGCCAGAGGTCACTTTGTGAGTGACCTGCACCTTGGGGAGAAGTCATGAGCGCGCCCGTCATTCCGGGATACACGTTTGTCGAGCATCTCGGCAGCGGCGGATTCGCCGACGTGTTCCTCTACGAGCAGGACTGGCCGCGCCAGCGGGTGGCCGTCAAGGTCGTGCGCCCCGACGTACCCCTCGACGACCGCGAGAAGGGGCTGTTCGCGGCCGAGGCCAACGCCATGGCCCGGCTCGCCGACCACCCCTACATCGTCTCGGTGATCACGGCCGGCATCACCCACGACTCGGGGCGACCGTTCCTGGTCATGCGCTACTGCCCCCCGCCCGACCTCGGGGTGCGAGTGCGGTCCAACCCGATGGCGCCCATCGACGCGCTGAGCACCGGCATCAAGCTCGCCAGCGCCATCGAGACCGCCCACCGCTCGGGCATCCTGCACCGCGACATCAAGCCGAGCAACGTGCTGGTCACGACCTACCACGAGCCCGCGCTCACCGACTTCGGCATCGCCGGCCACATCCACGACGTCGCCGGCGAGAGCGACGTCCGGATCTCCTACCCGTGGTCGCCGCCAGAGATGCTCGACGGTCGCTCCAACGGCACGGTGCACTCCGACGTCTACTCGCTCGGCGCGACGATCTGGCACCTGCTGGTCGGCCGCTCGCCGTTCTCGATCCCCAACGGCGACAACTCCACGCGCGCCCTGTCGGCGCGCATCCTGCACGCCACTCCCCCGGCGACCCAGCGTCCCGACGTACCCCCGGCCCTCGACCGGCTTCTGCAGCAGTGCCTGGCCAAGAACCCCGCCCACCGGCCGCAGACCGCCCTCGAGCTGGCCCGCTCGTTGCAGCGCATCGAGTCCGACGCCGGCTTCCCACGCACGGCGGTCGCCGTCGAGGGAGACCGGTCGGACGCCGCTGTCGCAGCCCCGAGGCCCGAGACCGACGACGACCACACGGTGATGAAGGCGGTCACCGTCATCTCGGCGTCGGGTCCGCGCACCGTGGCGCCGGCAGCCCAACGCGCCGAGGACGAGAAGCAGTCCCGCGGCAGCATCGTGTGGGCGGTCGTGGCCGCGGTGGCCGTGGTGGCGATCATCGGCGGACTCATGCTCAAAGGCGATGGCGGCAACGACGAGCCCGACCCCGGGCCGACCTCGCCGACCACTCCCCTCGACATCCTGCCGTCCGCCGTCGACCAGCCGCCCACCCTCACGGCCGAGCGCACTGCGCGCGGCGTGCGCTTCCGCTGGACCGCCCAGGACATCCAGCCGGGCGACCAGTGGGTGTGGCAGCGCCTCGACACCGAGGAGACCCGGCGTACGACCAAGCAGTCAGCGATCATCCGGGCCGACGCCGACGTGTGCCTCGAGGTCCGCCTCCAGCGCGGCGGCGAGGACTCGCCGCTGGCTCAGGCCTGCGGCTGAGGCTGCTCGCCGCGGCGCGGGGACGCCGAGGCAGTCGATCCGGATGGACTGCTCAGGTCAGTCGTCTTCCCAGTCGCGACGCGGGCCGGTCGCGGCGTCCTGCTCGGCGTCGGTCATCTTGCTGGACGCCCACAGGCTGACGACAGCCGTGACGGCGAGCGTGCCGATGATGATCACGAGCGAGAGCCAGATCGGGATGTCAGGCGCCCACGAGATGTGCTCGCCACCGTTGATGAACGGGAGCTCGTTCTCGTGCATCGCGTGCAGGATCAGCTTGACGCCGATGAAGCCGAGCAGGACCGCCAGGCCGTACGACAGGTAGATCAGGCGCTGCAACAGCCCACCGATGAGGAAGTAGAGCTGTCGCAGGCCCATCAGCGCGAAGATGTTGGCGGTGAACACCAGGTAGGGGTCGCGGGTGAGCCCGTAGATCGCCGGGATCGAGTCGAGGGCAAACAGCAGGTCGGTGGTGCCGAGCGTCAGCACGACGAGGAACATCGGCGTGATGAGGCGCTTGCCGTTCTCGGTGGTGAAGAGCTTGGTCCCGTTCCACTCCTTGGTGGCCGGCAGGTGATTCTCGGCGAACTTCACGAGGCGGTTCTCCTCGTACTCGTCCTCGTCCTCGCCGCCCTCCTTCGCGAGCTTCCAGGCCGTGTAGACCAAGAAGAGCCCGAAGATGTAGAACACCCAGCTGAACTGGTTGATCGCCGCAGCGCCGACCACGATGAAGATCGCGCGCATGACCAGGGCCAGCACGATGCCGATCATCAGCGCCGTCTGCTGGAGCTTCCGGGGTACGGCGAAGCTGTTCATGATGATGATGAAGATGAACAGGTTGTCGATCGAGAGGGAGTACTCGGTCAGCCAGCCGGCGAAGAACTCGGGGCCCGGGCTGGGCGAGTTCTCGTGCGGCGAGGCGAACAGCCAGAGGCAGACACCGAACACGACGGCCAGGCCGATGAAGAAGGCCAGGTGCCTGCTCACCTCCGGCATCGTCGGCTCGTGCGGGCGGCGGGCGATGATCAGCAGGTCGACCAGCAACAGACCCAGGGTCACGACGATCGTGATGAGCCAGACAGTGGGTGAGGCGACCGAGCCTTCGACGATGGAACTCACGTGGGAGCTTCTCCTCCGGAGTGGACAGGTGCCGGTACGCGGGGGCGCGGACCGGTGCATGCTCCGGAGGTCTCTTCCGCTCGATCACGATGCTTCGTGCGAGCCAATGGCACCGGGTACGGACCAACCGGCCCGCGCCGTACTGACGACACCATCGCGACGGGAATACTCCCCTCCTGATGGGCCCATGCTCTCACGCGACGAGTGGCTCGTGCGAACTCGCCCGCTCCCGGTCGAACGGGTCAGCGTCCACCGAACGGGACGCCGAGCTCCTTGAGCCGCTGCTCGCCGCCATCGAGGGCGGTGAGCACCCAGGCACCGCGCGGGGTCATCGTGAAGGTGTTCTCGGAGTGGGCCGACAACGAGCCGTCGATGGTGACGACGGTCCAGTCGTCCTCGAGGACCTCGGTGTCGGGCCGGCCGAGGGTGATCATCGGCTCGACCGCGAGGGCCAGGCCCTCGACGATGCGGGGGCCACGACCGGGGCGGCCGTAGTTGGGCACGTTGGGTGGCTGGTGCATCTCGGAGCCGATGCCGTGTCCGACGTAGTCCTCGAGGATCCCGAACTCGCCGGCGCTGCGGACGTACTGCTCGATGGCGTGCGAGATGTCGGTGACGCGCCCGCCGAGACGCGCGGCAGCGATGCCACGCCACATCGACTCCTCGGTGACCTGCATCAGCTTGACGGCTGCCGCGCTCACCTCGCCGACCGGCACCGTGACCGCCGCGTCGCCGTGCCAGCCGTTGACGATGGCGCCGCAGTCGATCGAGATGACGTCGCCCTCGACCAGTGCCCGGTCACCGGGGATGCCGTGGACGACCTCGTCGTTGACCGAGGCGCAGATGGACCCGCTGAAGCCGTGATAGCCGAGGAACGACGGCGTGCCCCCGCCGGAGCGGATGGCGTCGTCGGCGATGGCGTCGAGCTCACCGGTCGTGACGCCCGCCCTCACCGAGGACCGCAGGAGCTCCAGGGTGGAGCCGACCAGCAGACCGGCGACGCGCATGGCGTCGATCTGGTCGGGCGTCTTGATCTCGATGCCGCGGTCGCGCAGTCCCATCAGATCCCTCTCCCCAGAACACTCACTGGTGTTTCGAGACGGCTCCCGCACCCGCTCGCTTCGCTCGCGTGTACGCCGGGCCTCCTCAACCTTCTCGCCTCTCGCGCGTCCCTCACAGGCTCGGTCCGCACGGGCGTTAACTCTGTGGAACGACGTCCAGCGCTTCGAAGATGCGCTGGGTGACCTGGTCGACCTCGCCCATGCCGTCGAGCTCGATGAGGAGACCCCGGTCGCGGTAGACGCCGATGAGCGGCTCGGTCTGCTCGGTGTAGAGCTCCTGACGACGACGGATGACGTCCTCGGTGTCGTCGGCGCGGCCCTCGAGCTCAGCGCGCTGCAGGAGCCGCTGCACGATCTCGTCCTCGTCGACGGTGAGCACCACGACGGCGTCGAGGGCGTGACCGGTGAACTTGATCATCCCGTCGAGCTCTTCGACCTGGGCCAGCGTGCGCGGGTAGCCGTCGAGCATGAAGCCGGGGTCGGCGTCGGGCTCGTCGATCCGGTTGCGGACCATCTGGTTGGTGACCTCGTCGGGAACGTACTCGCCGGCGTCCATGAAGTGCTCTGCCTTGACACCGAGCTCGGTCCCGGCAGAAACATTGGCACGGAAGATGTCGCCGGTGGAGATCGCGGGGATGCCGAAGTGGTCGGCGATGAACTTGGCCTGAGTGCCCTTCCCGGCTCCCGGCGGGCCCATGATGATGAGTCTCATTTAACGCAGGAACCCTTCGTAGTTGCGCTGCTGGAGCTGACTCTCGATCTGCTTCACCGTGTCGAGTGCGACGCCCACCATGATCAGGATGGAGGTGCCGCCGAACGGGAAGTTCTGGGTTGCCCCGATCATCGCGAACGCGACGAGCGGGATCAACGAGATGAGACCGAGGTAGAGCGCGCCCGGGAAGGTGATCCTGGACAAGACATAGGACAGGTAGTCCTCGGTCGGCTTGCCCGCGCGGATGCCGGGAATGAAGCCGCCGTACTTCTTCATGTTGTCGGCCACTTCTTCGGGGTTGAAGGTGATCGACACGTAGAAGTAGGTGAAGAAGATGATCAACGCGAAGTAGGTCGCCATGTAGAGCGGGTGGTCGCCACCCACGAGGTAGCGGTTGACGAACGTGAGCACCGGGTTGGTGGAGGTCTGGTTGAACTGCACGGCCATCGCCGGCAGGTAGAGCAGCGACGACGCGAAGATGACCGGGATGATGCCGGCCTGGTTGACCTTGAGCGGGATGTACGTCGAGCTGCCGCCGAACATCTTGCGGCCGACCATCCGCCGGGCGTACTGGACCGGGATGCGACGCTGGGCCTGCTCGATGAAGATGACGCCGGCGATGATGACCAGGCCGATGACCAAGACGATGCCGAACACCCACCAGCCGTTGGTCTGCTGGACGCTCCACAGAGCCTGCGGGAAGGTCGCGACGACCTGGGTGAAGATGAGGATCGACATGCCGTTGCCGATGCCGCGGTCGGTGACGAGCTCGCCGAGCCACATGATGACGGCGGTGCCTGCGGTCATGGTGATGACCATGATCAGGAACGTGGAGGTGCTGTTGCTGTGCAGGAGATCCACGTTGCAGCCCTGGAGCAGTCGTCCCGAGCGCGCCAACGCCACGATGCCGGTCGCCTGGAGGAGGGCGAGGCCCAGGGTGAGGTAACGGGTGTACTGGGTGATCTTGGTCTGCCCCGACTGGCCCTCCTTCTTCAGCGCTTCGAGCCGCGGGATGACCACGACGAGCAGCTGCAGGATGATGCTGGCGGTGATGTAGGGCATGATCCCGAGCGCGAAGATCGTCAGCTGGAGCAGTGCTCCGCCCGAGAACATGTTGACCAGGCTGTAGAGCCCGGAGTTCTCGACGTCGCTGAGGCACGACTGCACGTTGGCCACGTTGACTCCGGGCGCGGGCACCTGCGAGCCGAGCCGGAACACCGTGATGATCAGCAGCACGAACAGCAGCTTGCGCCGCAGGTCCGGCGTGCGGAAAGCGTTGGCAAACGCGCCTAGCACTGGATCCTCTTTCTCATTGGGTCAGTGGTCTTGCCGAGCACAACCACCGGTAGGTCCATCGGCACGACTCGTCGTCGACGAGTTGGCGTCAGGGCCCGGGGAAGCCTAACAGGAAGCCCCGCACCGCCAGACATGCAGTACGGGGTCCGACCTGCCGCGTTCACACGGCAGGACGAACCCCGCACCTACGTCGGTACGACGATGCCTCAGGCAACCGTCGCAGTGCCGCCGGCGGCCTCGATCTTGTCCTTCGCAGAGCCGGAGAACGCGTTGACGCTCACCTGGACCGCAACGGAGATCTCGCCCTGGCCGAGCACCTTGACGGGGTGGCCCTTGCGGACGGCGCCCTTGGCGACCAGCGTGTCGACGGTGACGTCGCCACCGTCGGGGAACAGCTCGCCGAGCTTGTCGAGGTTGACGACCTGGAACTCCACCTTGAACGGGTTCCGGAAGCCCTTGAGCTTCGGGAGACGCATGTGCAGTGGAGTCTGACCGCCCTCGAAGGTGGCCGGGACCTGGTAGCGGGCACTGGTGCCCTTGGTGCCGCGGCCGGCAGTCTTGCCCTTGGAGCCCTCACCACGACCGACGCGGGTCTTGGCAGTCTTGGCGCCGGGCGCCGGGCGCAGGTGGTGCAGCTTGAGCGTCATGTCAGCTCACTTCCTCGACCGACACCAGGTGACGGACGGTGTGGACCATGCCGCGGATCTCCGGGCGGTCCTCCTTGACGACGACGTCACCAATCCGCTTGAGACCGAGAGTGCGCAGGGTCTCGCGCTGGTTGGCCTTGCAGCCGATCGTTGACTTCTTCTGCTGGACCTTCAGCTGTGCCATCAGGCCGACACCTCCGCCGCCTGCTCGGCACGCGCCCGCAGGATCGCGGCCGGGGTGACCTGCTCGACGGTGAGGCCACGACGTGCGGCGACCTGCTCGGGCTCTTCCAGCATCTTCAACGCCGCCACGGTCGCGTGGACGATGTTGATCTGGTTGGAGGAACCGAGCGACTTGCTCAGGATGTCGTGGATGCCGGCGCACTCGAGAACTGCACGCACCGGACCGCCCGCGATCACGCCGGTACCGGGCGCAGCCGGGCGCAGCATGACCACGCCTGCGGCCTTCTCACCCTGGACCGGGTGCGGGATCGTGCCCTGGATGCGGGGAACCTTGAAGAATGCCTTCTTCGCTTCCTCGACACCCTTGGCGATCGCCGCGGGGACTTCCTTGGCCTTGCCGTAACCGACGCCGACCATGCCGTCGCCGTCGCCGACGATCACGAGGGCGGTGAAGCTGAAGCGACGACCACCCTTGACGACCTTGGCGACACGGTTGATGGCTACGACTCGCTCGATGTAGGCAGACTTTTCAGCTCCGCCGCCACGACGGTCGTCGCGCTGACGACGGTCGCCCGAGCCACCGCTGCGCTGTCCGCGCTGGGCTCCGCTCATGAGATGTGCTCCATATCTAAGTTCTCTCTCTTGCCGCGTTGACTTGCGATCAGAACGCCAGTCCGCCCTCACGGGCGGCGTCAGCGAGGGCCGCAATGCGGCCGTGGTACTTGTTGCCGGCGCGGTCGAAGACCACGTCCTCGACTCCTGCAGCCTTGGCGCGCTCGGCGAGCAGCTCGCCGACCTTCTTCGCCTTGGCAGTCTTGTCGCCCTCAGTGGAGCGCACGTCGGCCTCCATGGTCGAGGCGTAGGCAAGCGTCTGACCGACGAGGTCGTCCACGACCTGTACGGAGATGTGCCTGGCCGACCGGGTGACGACCACGCGCGGGCGCTCGGTCGTTCCGGAGATCTTCTTGCGGCCACGCATCTGGCGACGAAGGCGCGACTTGGTGCGCGCCGACGTGTGCTTGTTGTTTGACAGGGAGATAGCCATGGTTACTTACCGGCCTTTCCGACCTTGCGGCGGATGTGTTCGCCGGAGTAGCGCACACCCTTGCCCTTGTAGGGCTCAGGCTTGCGCAGCTTGCGGATCTTGGCGGCCACCTCACCGACAAGCTGCTTGTCGATGCCGACGACGCCGAGCTTGGTCGGGCCGTCGACGGTGAAGGTGATGCCTTCGGGTGCGTCGAACGTGATCGAGTGCGAGTAGCCGAGCTGGAACTCCAGCTGCGTCGGGCCCTTGGGGAGGACCCGGTAACCCACACCGACGATTTCGAGCTTCTTCTCGTACCCCTCGGTCACGCCCACCACCATGTTGTTGATCAGGGTGCGGGTCAGTCCGTGGAGCGAGCGGCTGATGCGGTTGTCGTCGGGGCGCTTGACCTCGAGGACGCCGTCATCACCCTTGTCTACGGTGATCGGGGCTGCGACGGAGTGCGCGAGCGTGCCCTTGGGACCCTTGACGGTCACCAGGGAGTTGTCGATCTGCACGTCCACCGCGGCCGGGACCGTGATCGGGAGCTTGCCGATTCGCGACATGTTCTTCTCTCCTTCTCTGGTCTCGGATTACCAGACGTAGGCGAGGACTTCCCCACCCACGCCCTTCTTGTTTGCCTGGCGGTCGGTCAGCAGTCCCTGGCTCGTCGAGATGATCGCGACGCCCAGTCCGCCGAGCACCTTCGGGAGACCCGTGTGCTTGGCGTAGACCCGGAGGCCGGGCTTGCTGATGCGGCGAACGCCTGCAATGGAGCGCTCTCGGTTGCGGCCGTACTTGAGGGTGATGCTGAGCTTCTTGCCCACTTCGCCCTCTGCCGGCTCGGCGACGTCGTAGGAGGCGATGTAGCCCTCCTGCTGGAGGATCTCCGCGACGCCTTCCTTGAGCTTGCTGTACGGCATCGACACATCGTCGTGGAACGCCTGGTTGGCGTTGCGCAGACGCGTGAGCATGTCTGCGATCGGGTCAGTCATCGTCATGGTGTGGCCGTTTCTCTCTTCTGTGGTTTCCCGCCCGGGGGCGAGACCTTCAGCGGTTGTGGTGGTGAATGATCACCACGAGGACTTGGTGACGCCGGGCAGCTCGCCGCGGTGAGCCATCTCGCGCAGGCAGATACGGCACAGGCCGAACTTGCGGTAGACAGCCTTGGGACGGCCGCAGCGCTGGCAGCGGGTGTAGCCGCGCACAGCGAACTTCGGCTTGCGGGCGGCCTTGACCCTGAGTGCAGTCTTCGCCATGTCAGTTCTCCTTGAACGGGAAGCCGAGCTGCTTGAGCAGCGCGCGGCCCTCGTCGTCGTTGGTGGCGGTGGTCACGATGGTGATGTCCATGCCACGCGACCGGTCGATCCTGTCCTGGTCGATCTCGTGGAACATGACCTGCTCGGTCAGACCGAACGTGTAGTTGCCGCGGCCGTCGAACTGCTTGGGCGAGAGCCCGCGGAAGTCGCGGATACGCGGCAGGGCGAGCGAGAGCAGGCGGTCGAGGAACTCCCACATGCGGTCGCCGCGCAGCGTGACGTGAGCGCCGATCGGCATGCCCTCACGCAGCTTGAACTGCGCGATGGACTTGCGGGCCTTCGTGACGAACGGCTTCTGGCCGGTGATCGCGGTGAGGTCCTTGATGGCACCCTCGATCAGCTTCGAGTCGCGAGCAGCCTCGCCGACACCCATGTTGACCACGATCTTGGTCAGGCCGGGCACCTGCATGACGTTCTTGATCTCGAACTCAGACTGCAGCGCGGGGATGATCTCCTCGCGGTAGCGGGCCTTGAGTCGGGGAGCGGTAGTGGTCTCAGCCATCTCAGATGTCCTTCCCGGACTTGCGCGAGATCCGGACACTGCGCTGGGCGGTGTACTCGGACCCGTCAGGGCGGCGCTTGGTGACCTCGTCGCGGCGGAAGCCGATGCGGGTGACGCCGTCACCCTCGACCAGCATCACGTTGGAGACGTGGATCGGGGCCTCGGCGGTGATGATGCCGCCGGTGGTGCCGGCGCGACCGCCCTGGTTCTGGACCTTGGTGTGCCGCTTGATGCGGTTGACACCCTCGACGAGGACCCGCTGCTCCTCACGAAGCACCTGGATAACCTTGCCTTCGGCGCCCTTGTCCTTGCCGGCGATGACCTTGACGGTGTCGCCCTTCTTGATGCTCACAGAGTTCTTCTTCGGCTTGCTCTGGTGGTTACTCATCACAGCACCTCCGGGGCCAAAGAGATGATCTTCATGAACTTCTTCTCGCGCAGCTCGCGGCCGACCGGGCCGAAGATGCGGGTGCCTCGCGGCTCGCCATCGCTCTTGAGGATGACGGCAGCGTTCTCGTCGAAGCGGATGTAGGAGCCGTCTGGACGACGACGCTCCTTGACCGTTCGCACGATGACCGCCTTGACGACGTCACCCTTCTTCACGTTGCCACCGGGGATCGCGTCCTTCACGGTGGCGACGATCGTGTCGCCGATGCCGGCGTAGCGACGACCAGAGCCACCGAGAACACGGATGCAAAGGATCTCCTTCGCACCGGTGTTGTCGGCGACCTTGAGTCGCGACTCCTGCTGGATCATTGGTTTCTCCTGGTTGTCGAGCTGGTTCTCGCCGCCCTCCCGGGCGGACGAGCCTTGCCGAACTTGTTATGGAAATCGTGGGGCCGGGCGGCCAGGGGTTCACACCCCTGGATCACTTGGCCTTCTCGAGGACCTCGATGACGCGCCAGCGCTTCGTTGCGGACAGGGGACGGGTCTCCATGATCCGGACCCGGTCGCCGATGCCGCACTCGTTAGTCTCGTCGTGCGCCTTCAGCTTGGACGTACGCCGCATGACCTTGCCGTAGAGCGCGTGCTTGACGCGGTCCTCGACGGTCACGACGATCGTCTTGTCCATCTTGTCGCTGACGACGAGACCCTCGCGGACCTTGCGCGCCTTGCGCTGCTCGACCTTCTCGGTGCCGTCGCTCATGCGGACGCCTCTTCCTTGTTGCTCGCACCCGGGGTGGACCTGATGCCGAGCTCGCGCTCACGCACCACGGTGTAGATCCGGGCAATGTCCTTCTTGACCGTGCGGAGGCGGCCGTGGCTCTCCAGCTGGCCGGTGGCCGCCTGGAACCGCAGGTTGAACAGCTCCTCCTTGGCCTCGCGCAGCTTGGCCTCGAGGTCGGAAGCGTTCATGTCATCGAGCTCGAATGCGCTCAACTTGTCGCTCATCAGAATTCACCAGCCTCGCGGGAGATGAACCGGCACTTCAGGGGCAGCTTGTGCATCGCGCGGCGCATGGCCTCGCGAGCGGTCACCTCGTCCACACCGGAAAGTTCGAACATGACGCGGCCGGGCTTAACGTTCGCCACCCACCACTCGGGTGAACCCTTACCGGAACCCATGCGGGTCTCGGCAGGCTTCTTGGTCAGCGGCCGGTCCGGGTAGATGTTGATCCAGACCTTTCCGCCTCGCTTGATGTGGCGGGTCATGGCGATACGTGCCGACTCGATCTGTCGGTTGGTCACGTAGGAGCCTTCGAGCGCCTGGATACCGAAGTCGCCGAAGGCGAGCTTCGTTCCGCCCTTGGCGGCACCGGTCCGGTTGGGGTGGTGCTGCTTGCGGTGTTTGACACGACGGGGCATCAACATGGGTCAGGCCTCCCCAGTGGTCGAAGTGGTCGCAACCTCGGCGGCCGGGGCCTCGGTCGCTGCCGGAGCAGCGGCCTCGGCGGGCGCGTCGGTGCGAGGGGCAGCAGCGCCGCGGTCACCGCGGGTGCCACGACTCGGGCGCTCGCCGCCACGGCTGGGGCGTCCGCCACCAGCGCCGCCGGCGCCACCGCGACCCGGAGCACCGGCGCGGGCGGCCTGCTGGGCCTGACGCTCGGCGCGGGTTGCGGCAACCTCGCCCTTGTAGATCCAGACCTTCACGCCGATGCGACCGAAGGTCGTCTTGGCCTCGTAGAAGCCGTAGTCGATGTCGGCACGCAGGGTGTGCAGCGGCACGCGGCCCTCACGGTAGAACTCCGTGCGGGACATTTCGGCACCGTTGAGACGGCCCGAGCACTGGATCCGAATGCCCTTGGCACCGGAGCGCATCGAGGTCTGCATCGCCTTGCGCATGGCACGACGGAACTGCACACGACCTGTCAGCTGCTCGGCCACGCCCTGGGCAACCAGCTGCGCGTCGATCTCGGGGTTCTTGACCTCGAGGATGTTCAGCTGGACCTGCTTGCCGGTGAGCTTCTCGAGCTCTCCGCGGATGCGGTCGGCCTCGGCGCCACGGCGACCGATCACGATGCCGGGACGCGCGGTGTGGATGTCCACACGGACGCGGTCACGGGTGCGCTCGATCTCGACCTTGGAGATGCCGGCCCGCTCCATGCCCTTGGAGAGCAGCTTGCGGATCGCGACGTCCTCGCCGACGTACGCCTTGTAGAGCTTGTCGGCGTACCAGCGGCTCTTGTGGTCGGTGGAGATGCCCAGGCGGAAGCCATTCGGGTTGATCTTCTGGCCCATCAGGCGGTCCGTCCCTTCTTCTCGGTCTTCTGCACGGCGACGACATCAGCCGGCTGAACGACCAGGGTGATGTGGCTGGTGCGCTTGTTGATGCGCGTGGCGCGGCCCTGTGCTCGCGGACGCCACCGCTTCATGGTGGGGCCCTCGTCGACGCGGGCGACGGAGACGACCAGGCCGCTCGCGGAGAGGCCTTCAGTGCCCTCTGCGTTGGCGATCGCGCTCTCCAGCACCTTGTAGACGGTCTCGGACGCGGACTGCGGCGCGAACTGCAGCAGCGCCAGGGCGTCGTCGACAGCCATGCCGCGGACCATGTCGACGACACGGCGGGCCTTCATCGGGGTGATGCGCACGTAACGCGCGGTCGCGAAGGAACCTGGCTGGTCACCCAGCAGGGACTCGCGGCGGGCGCTGGTGCGCCGGCGCTCTTCGACACTCATCGACGACGTCCCTTCCGGTCTTCCTTCACGTGCCCGCGGTAGGTGCGGGTGGGAGCGAATTCACCGAGCTTGTGGCCGACCATCGAGTCGGTCACGAAGACGGGAACGTGCTTGCGACCGTCGTGCACGGCGATGGTGTGACCGATCATGTCGGGCACGATCATCGACCGGCGGGACCAGGTCTTGATGACGTTGTGGCTGCCCTTCGCGTTCTCGGCGTCCACCTTCTTCTGAAGGTGGTCATCGATGAAGGGGCCCTTCTTCAGGCTGCGAGGCATTGTCGGTTACTTCCTACCCTTGCCGGACTTGCGACGACGGATGATCTGGGAGTCGCTGGCCTTGCGCTTGCGCGTGCGGCCCTCGGGCTTGCCCCAGGGGGACACCGGGTGACGTCCACCGGACGTCTTGCCCTCACCACCACCGTGCGGGTGGTCGACCGGGTTCATGACGACACCGCGGACGGTCGGGCGCTTGCCCTTCCAGCGCATGCGGCCGGCCTTGCCCCAGTTGATGTTCGACTGCTCGGCGTTGCCGACCTCGCCGATGCTGGCGCGGCAGCGCACGTCGACAAAGCGCATCTCGCCGGACGGCATGCGCAGCGTGGCGCGCGAGCCTTCCTTGGCGACCAGCTGGGCCGAGATGCCCGCGGAACGGGCGATCTTGGCGCCGCCGCCGGGACGCAGCTCCACACAGTGGATCGTCGTACCGACCGGGATGTTGCGCAGCGGGAGGTTGTTGCCGGGCTTGATGTCGGCGTTGGGGCCGGACTCCACGGGCGTGCCCTGGGTCAGGTCCTTCGGCGCGATGATGTAGCGCTTCTCGCCATCGGCGTAGTGCAGCAGCGCGATGCGAGCGGTGCGGTTGGGGTCGTACTCGATGTGAGCGACCTTGGCCGGCACGCCGTCCTTGTCGTAGCGACGGAAGTCGATGACGCGGTAGGCACGCTTGTGACCGCCACCCTGGTGCCGGGTGGTGATCCGGCCCTGGTTGTTGCGGCCGCCCTTCTTGGGCAGCGGGCGCGTCAGCGACTTCTCCGGCGTGGTCCGGGTGATCTCGACGAAGTCGGCCACGGACGAGCCACGACGGCCCGGGGTGGTCGGCTTGTACTTGCGGATAGCCATATCAGTTCCTATTCAGCCCGGTCAGGAGACCGGACCTCCGAAGATGTCGATGCGGTGACCCTCAGCGAGGCTGACGATGGCGCGCTTGGTGTCCTTGCGCTTGCCCAGGCCCGTGCGGGTACGACGCGTCTTGCCGATGCGGTTGATCGTGTTGACCGACGTCACCTTGACGTTGAACACCTTCTCGACCGCGATCTTGATCTCGGTCTTGTTGGCGTCCGGACGGACGATGAAGGTGTACTTGTTGGCGTCGAGGAGGCCGTAGCTCTTCTCCGACACGACCGGCGCAATCAGGATGTCGCGGTGGTCCTTGTGCAGGGTGCTCACTTGTCGCCCTCCTTCTTGGTGCCGGCCTTGATGAAGCCAGCGGCCTCGGCGTCGGCGGCAGACTTGAACCAGAACTCGGCGACCGTGGCGTCGTACCACTGGCCGTCGGGCTCGTGGTAGAGACCGGAGTCGGCGTTGCCCTTGACCTCGTAGCCCTTAGGAGCGTTGCCGCTCTTGAGGGGAGCCTTCGCGCCCTTGGGCAGCTCGGCCTTCGCCTCGTCGGCGTCATCGGTGTCCACCGCGGCGAACGCGACGGGCTCGGCGACAGCAGCGGCAGGAGCCTTGGCCGTCTTGGGCAGCTTGCCAGGACGGTCGGAGGAACCGGCGGTCTTCGAGATGAACGCGTCGTACGCGCCCTGGGTGAAGACCACGTCGTCGCTCGCGAGGACGTCGTAGGTGTTGAGCTGGTCGACGGCCACGATGTGCACCTGCTGCGCGTTGCGCAGTGAGAGCCAGGTGAGGGTGTCGGTGCGCTCGAGCACGACGAGGTAACGCACGCGGTCGGTCAGGCTCGCCAGCGAGGCCAGCGCCACCTTGGTTGAGATCTTGTCCGCCACCAGGGAGTCGACCACGTGGATGCGGCCGTCGCGGGCCCGGTCGGAGAGGGCGCCACGCAGGGCGGCGGCCTTCATCTTCTTGGGCGTGCGCTCGCTGTAGTCGCGCGGCTTGGGGCCGTGCACGATGCCACCACCGGCGAACTGGGGCGCACGGGTCGAGCCCTGACGGGCGCGGCCGGTGCCCTTCTGCTTGTGAGGCTTGCGGCCACCGCCGCGAACCTCGCCGCGACGCTTGGTGCTGTGCGTGCCCTGGCGGGCAGCAGCCTGCTGGGCCACGACGACCTGGTGGATCAGCGGGATGTTGACCTCGACGTCGAAGATCTCGGCGGGAAGGTCGACCTTGAGGGTCCCCTTGGATGCAGTAGCCATGTCCTCAGACTCCCGTCTTCTTGGCGGCGGAGCGCAGCACCACGAGTCCACCCTTGGGGCCGGGAACGGCACCCTTGAGGAGGATCAGGCCCTTGGCAGCGTCGACGGCGTGCACGGTGACGTTCTGGGTGGTGACGGTGTCACTACCCATCCGGCCGGCCATGCGGGTGCCCTTGAAGACGCGGCCCGGGGTGGCGCAGGCGCCGATCGAGCCGGGCTTGCGGTGGTTGCGGTGGGCACCGTGGGAGGCGCCGACGCCGTGGAAGCCGTGACGCTTCATGACACCGGCGAAGCCCTTGCCCTTGCTGGTGCCGGTGATGTCGATCTCTTCACCGGCGGCGAACAGCTCGGCGCTGAGCTCCTGGCCGATGGAGTACGACGCGGCGTCTGCGGTGCGGATCTCCACCAGGTGGCGGCGCGGGGTGACCCCGGCCTTGGCGAAGTGGCCGGCCGACGGCTTGGTGACCTTGCGGCCCTCGATCTCGCCGAACCCGACCTGGATGGCGTTGTAGCCGTCGGTCTCGGGCTGGCGGACCTGGGTGACCACGTTGGTGGTCGCCGCGATCACGGTGACGGGGACGATCTTGTTGTTCTCGTCCCAGAGCTGGGTCATGCCGAGCTTGGTGCCCAGCAGGCCCTTCACATTGCGTTCAAAAGTGGCAGTCATGTCAACAACCTCAGAGCTTGATCTCGATGTCGACACCGGCAGGCAGGTCGAGACGCATCAGGGAGTCGACCGTCTTCGGCGTCGGGTCGATGATGTCGATGAGGCGCTTGTGGGTGCGCATCTCGAAGTGCTCGCGCGAGTCCTTGTACTTGTGGGGCGAGCGGATGACGCAGTACACGTTCTTCTCGGTCGGCAGCGGCACGGGGCCGGCGACCTTCGCACCCGTACGGGTGACGGTGTCCACGATCTTGCGCGCCGAGGTGTCGATCACCTCGTGGTCATAGGCCTTGAGCCTGATGCGGATCTTCTGTCCCGCCATAGGTAGCTCGTCCTCTTCGATCTCGTACCTCCGGCTCGCCCGGTGGTACCGCGTGCTGGTCTGTCTCGATACGTCCTCGGGTGAGGCCGTCCCGCCTGTCTCTCCGCCGCACGGCCCACCCCCGAGGTCGGGCGTGTCGCGCATTTCGCACGGCACGGGACCGAAGGTTCTGACTCTTGATGTGTGGCGCCCGACGGTTCGTCGGGCTGATCGGGTCTCCGTGTCAGGTGCGGCCGCACGCCAGCTACTGATCGATCCGGAGACGCGATTCAGTGGTCAAGTTGGTGTGGCACACCCCGGCGACCCGCCGGAGCAACCTGGATATCTTGACAGAGGTCCCGGCGTTAGGCCAAATCGGTTCCAGCCCGACCGGTTCAGCCGCCCTGTGCGAAGGCGAGCAGGCGCTCGCCACCGGCGATCAGCCGGCCCTCGTAGTCGGTCAGCAGCTCGTAGCCATGGCCATTCCCGCCGTCCAGGAACTCCGCCCCGGCACTTCGGGCCAGGGCCTTCCCCGCCGCGTACTCGGGCTGTCCGTCGGACCTGGCGAAGATCACCAGCCCCGGCGTCTTGATCTTCGGAGCGACGGTGAGCAGCTGGACGCCGGCCCAGCTCGACGGGCCGGACACGTCGACCCAGACGTCGGCCTCGGTGCCGCCGGCCATGGCGAGCACCGTCTCGCTGCCGCCCATGGAGGCGCCGACCAGTGCGGTCCGGGTCGCGCCGAGCTCCGCGGCCAGGCCGAGCCCGAGCTGAGCCGAGACCGCAGCGGTCGAGCCTTCGGGGCACTGGGCGTCGCCGTACCCGCACAGGTCGACGAGCACCGAGGTGACGCCCTGTTCGGCGGCGGCGGTGGCGAAGCGGCCCCAGCCGCACAGCGCGGAGCCGACCTGGTGCATCAGGACCAGGACGGTGTCGGAGGTCTGCTCCGGCCCGATCACGACGGCGGGCACGGTGGTCGCGTCGCCGTCGCCGAGCGCGAGTACGTCGCGGATCGGCACCTGCTCGGGCATCTCCGAGACGCAGCGCTCGCGGATGGAGTCCTCGGTGGGCGCGAACGCAGCCGGGTCACCGGTGTCGACGTTTTCCGCAGGTGTGTCGCGGGCGGTGTCGCCGGAGCAGGAGGAGACGACGAACACCAGGAGAAGCGTGAGGACGACCCCGAGCCTGCGCATGGAGGGAGGTTAGCCCGAGTCTGCGAGGATGGCCGCCGCAGGAGACCGGGCACGCGAGGCGGGGGTTGGGCATGTCGAGTCAGGGCGAGTTCCCGCCCCCGGGATCCGGCGCGGGTCCGTCGGAGCCCAACCAGCCGCTCTACCCAGCGCCCGGACAGGGCGCATGGCAGGGGCAGTGGCAGGGACAGGGCCCCGCGTCGTACGCGCCGCCACCTCCACCGCCCGGATGGCGGCCACCCGGTCAGGCGCCGTTGGGTGTGGCCCACAAGCCCGGCGCACTCCCCCTGCGGCCGCTGGGCCTGTCGGACATGTTCGACGCGACGTTCAAGATCATCCGCTTCAACCCGAAGGCGACCGTCGGCTCGGCCGTCCTCGTGGCCGCGATCTCGATGACGATCCCGGTGCTCATCACCGCCGCCCTCAGTCTCGGGCTCGATCTCTCGCTCGACGCGTCGTCGAGCGGTGCCGAGGTCAGCACGGCAGAGATCGCCGGCTTCGTCGGGGCGCTCGGCTCGTTGGTCCTCGGCAGTTTCCTCCAGTCGATCGGCCTGATCCTCGTCACCGGCATGATCGCCCGCGTGTGCGCGGCCGCCGCGATCGGCAAGCGGCTCGGCCTGGTCGAGGCGTGGGGCGAGACCCGCGGCCGCCGCTGGAAGCTGATCGGCCTCACTTTCCTGCTCGCGCTGATGCTGATCGTGGCGATCAGCGTGTACGCCGCCATGTGGGTGGCGGTCGCCCTGCTCTCCGAGAACGCGTGGCCGTTGGTCGTCTTCGGGCTGGTGAGCGTGCCGCTCTTCGTGGCGTTCATGCTCTGGTTCTGGATCCGCGTCTACTACCTGCCGGTGCCTGCGTTGATGCTCGAGGACGTCGGCATCCGCGGCGCGATCGGTCGCGGCTTCACGCTGACCCGCCACCAGTTCTGGCGCACGTTCGGCATCGCCCTGCTCACCCTCATCGTGGCGCAGATTGCCGGCGGCATGCTCTCCTTGCCCATCTCGTTCCTGGGCCAGGGGGCGCTCGCGGCCGGTGCGCCGACCGAGTCCGCGCTCTTCCTCCTCGTGCTGAGCCAGGCGGCGAGCTCCGTGGTGGCCGCGGCCTTCGTGTCGCCGTTCACCGCGACGATGACCTCGTTGCAGTACCTCGACCAGCGGATGCGCAAGGAGGCGTACGACGTCGAGCTGATGACGCGGGCGGGGATCCCCGTCTCGTGATCCGTGCTCTACTCGCCGCGCCGCTCGACCCCTCGCCCGACGAGGCCCGGTCGTGGCTGCGCCGCGAGCTGGTGAAGCCGGAGTACAACGACCAGGACTTCCTCAACCGGCTCATCTCCTGGCTCGAGCGCACCGTCACCAACGGTCTCGACGCCGCCTCCCGGGTGCCTCCGCTGTCGACGTTCGTGGCGATGCTCGTCCTGCTGCTGCTCGTGCTCGGCCTGGCCTGGCTGCTCAGCCGGGCCCGCCGCTCGCCGACCGGTGCGCCGGGGTCCGGCCCGCTGCTGACCGATGAGCGCATCAGCGCCGCCGAGCTGCGCGCCCGGGCCGAGGCGGCCCTGTCCGACGACCGCCCCGACGACGCCCTGGTCGACGGCTTCCGGGCGCTCGCCGTACGCCAGATCGAGCGGGGCCGGCTGCCCGAGACACCCGGCGCGACTGCGCACGAGGTGGCCCGCGACCTCGGGCTCGCCGTACCCGATGTGGCTGGGCGCATCGACGACGCCGCTGCCCTCTTCGACCTCGTCCTGTACGGCGGCCGGCCGGCCACGCGCGACCAGGCGATGTCGGTCCTGGCACTCGACGACGACCTGGTGGGCGCGCGATGACCCAGTCACGGTGGCAGCGGCACCGTTCGACGGTGCTCATCGCCGGCGGCCTCCTGGCAGCGCTGCTCGTGGTGCTGCTTCTCGGCACTCCCGGCAATCGCACCGACGCGCGGCTCGACCCCGACAACCCGGGCACCGACGGGGCTCGTGCGCTGGCCCGGGTGCTCGACGACCGGGGCATCGAGGTGAGCGTGGCGCGCACCGCCGACGACTTCGACGCGGCCGACGTCGACGCGGGCACGACCGTGCTCGTCACGTCGAGCGAGCAGCTCGGCGAGAGCACGACCCGTCGGCTGCTCGACCATGCCGCCCCCGGTCGGCTCGTCGTGGCCGAGCCCGGCATCCTCGCGGTCGAGGCGCTGGGGTTCGCCAACCTGCCGACGACCGTCTCGCCCGCAGGCTCCGTCGATGCCGGCTGCGACGAGCCGGCGCTGCGTGACCTCGAGATCAGCATCGACAGGGGGCTCGCGTTCAAGGGCACCGGCTGCTTCCCCACAGCCGACGGTCGACTGCTGGCCAGGCCCACCGACCGGGTCGCGTTGCTGGGCGCGGGCGACATGCTCACCAACGACCAGATCCTGCGGGCCGACAACGGCGCCGCGGCGGTGCGGCTGCTGGGCGAGCGGCCGCGGCTGGTCTGGTACGTCCCGACCTACGCCGACCTGGTCGGCGACGACGGGGTGAGCGTGCGCAGCCTCCTCCCCCGCTGGCTGATCCCGGCGCTGTGGCTCGTCGGGCTCACCGCCATCGCGCTGATGCTCTGGCGCGGGCGCCGGCTCGGTCCACTCGCCACCGAGCCGTTGCCGGTGGTGGTGAAGGCGGTCGAGACCACGCAGAGCCGGGGCAAGCTCTATCGCCGCGTCGGTGACCGGGCGCACGCCGCCACCGCGCTGCGCCGGGCCGCGCGCAGCTCTGCCGAGAGCACGCTGCGGCTGCCTCCCGGCGACCTCGCCGTGCTGGTTCCGGCCCTCGCCGCCCACACGGGCCGACGTCCCGACGACCTGGCCCGGCTGCTCGACGACTCCGCATCCGCGCCCGCCACCGACTCCGACCTGATTCACCTGGCCAGCGAGCTGGCCGCACTCGACAGAGAGGTACGTCGCACATGACAGAGACTTTGCAGGAAACCCCGGTCGACGACGCACGTGAGCGCTTGGCCGCCGTACGCGCCGAGGTGGGCAAGGTCGTAGTCGGCCAGGACGCCGCCGTGTCGGGCCTGCTCGTCGCCCTGCTCACCGGCGGCCACGTGCTGATGGAGGGCGTGCCGGGTGTGGCCAAGACACTGCTGGTGCGCGCCCTCGCGGCGTCGCTCGCGGTCGAGACGCGGCGCGTGCAGTTCACGCCCGACCTGATGCCCGGCGACATCACCGGGTCGATGGTGATCGAGGGCAGCCGGGGCGAGCTGGCGTTCCGCGAGGGGCCGCTCTTCACCAACCTGCTGCTCGCCGACGAGATCAACCGGACGCCGCCCAAGACGCAGTCGGCGCTGCTGGAGGCGATGGAGGAGGGCCAAGTGTCCGTCGACGGGGTGTCACGACCACTGCCCCGGCCATTTCTTGTCGCAGCGACTCAGAACCCGGTCGAGTACGAAGGCACCTACCCGCTGCCCGAGGCCCAGCTCGACCGCTTTCTCCTCAAGGTGGTGCTGCCCGTGCCACAACGTGCCGACGAGCTCGAGATCCTCACTCGGCACGCGGCCGGCTTCGACCCGCGCGGCCTGGCGGCTGCCGGCGTCACCGCAGTCGCTGGGCAGGCCGACATCGTCGCCGGACAAGCAGCCTGCCGCGGCGTACAGGTCTCGCCGGAGGTGGTCGGCTACATCGTCGACATCGCCCGGGCCACCCGCCAGTCGCCGTCGTTGTCGCTGGGCGTCTCCCCGCGTGGTGCGACCGCGCTGCTGCGCGCCGCACGGGCGTGGGCGTGGCTGACCGGCCGCGACTTCGTGACGCCCGACGACGTGAAAGCGCTCGCGCACGCCGCGCTCGTGCACCGGCTGGGGTTGCGCCCCGAGGCCGAGCTCGAGGGTGTCGACGTGAGTGCCGTGTTGTCGTCGGCGCTGGGTTCGGTGCCGGTTCCCCGATGAACCAGCACAGCTGATGGCCATCACCGGGCGCGTACCCCTGCTGCTCCTCCTGGGCCTGGCCCCGGTGGTGCTGCGCCCCGGCATGGGCACCGTGTGGCTGTGGCTGCTCGCCGTGATCCTGCTGGTGCTCGCCGACTGGGCACTCGCCCCGTCGCCGCGTGCGATGACGATGTCGCGGCGTCCGCCCGGCACGGTGCGGCAGGGCACGCCCGCCGTTTCCGAGCTCGCCCTGTCGACCGAGGGCGGGCGCACGATGCGGGCGACCGTGCGCGATGCCTGGCAACCCAGCGCCGGCGCCTCCGACAACCGGCACAAGGTGCGCGTGACGCGCGATGCCGGCACGCGGGTCAGCACACCCCTCCTTCCCGTACGACGCGGCGACCTGCGCGCTTCCGGCGTGACCGTTCGGTGCTTCGGACCGCTCGGGCTGGCCGCCCGCCAGGCGACACTCGACGTGCCCGGCACCGTGCGGTCGCTGCCGCCGTTCGACTCCCGCAAGCACCTGCCCTCGCGGCTGGCCCGGCTGCGCGACCTCGACGGCCGCTCGGCCGTCCGGGTGCGGGGGCAGGGCACGGAGTTCGACTCGCTGCGTGAGTACGTGCGCGGTGACGACGTGCGCTCGATCGACTGGCGCGCGTCGGCCCGCAACCGCACCGTGGTCGTGCGCACCTGGCAGCCCGAGCGCGACCGCCGGGTGGTGCTGGTGCTCGACACGTCCCGTACCTCCGCCGGCCGGGTGGACGACGTCCCGCGCATCGACTCCGCCATGGACGCCGCGCTGCTGCTGGCCGCGCTGGCCGCGCGTGCCGGCGACCGGATCGACTTCGTGGCCGGCGACCGGCAGATCCGGACCCGGCTGCGCTCAGCCGGCGCTCGCGACGTCGCGGCCACCCTCCAGGAGGCGATGGCCGACCTCGAGCCGGTGATCGCCGAGGCCGACTGGACCGCGCTCGCCGGGGCGGTCACGGCGATGGGTCGGCAGCGGGCGCTCGTCGTACTCCTCACTCCGTTGGAGCCGACCGCGATCGAGGAGGGCCTGCTGCCTGTGCTGCCGACTCTGATCCGCCACCACCGCGTCGTACTCGCGTCGGTGCAGGATCCCGCACTGTCGGCCATGGCGGCGCTGCACTCCGACGCCGCCGAGGTGTACGACGCGGCAGCAGCCCAGCAGGTGCTTGCCCAGCGCCGCCGCACCAGCGACCTGCTGCGCGCGCTCGGCGCCGACGTGGTCGACGCGCCGGCCGAGGCGCTGCCGCCCGCGCTGGCCGACCACTACCTCGCCCTGAAGGCGCGCGGGTTGCTCTAGCGCCTCCTGATCCCCAGCACCACGGAGTCGACCTGCGGCGGTGGACGGAACGCGTGCCGCGGCACGGGCATCCGGAGCTCGAGCCTCGGGCGCCGCGACCGCGGCTGCTGCTCGACGAGCCGCCTGGCCGCCCCGCGCTGCAGGACGAGATCGGCACCACGCAGCGCCTGGGCCCGCAACAGACAGCGCACCAGCTCCGAGGTCACCTGGTACGGCGGGCTGGCGACGACCCGGAAGGGCCGCGACGGGAACCGGAACGTGCGCAGGTCGCGCTCGACGACCGTGACGTCGGGGAACCGCCTGCGCAGCGCCGCGGCACGGCCAGGGTGCAGCTCGACCGCGACGACCCGGGCGCCGCTGGCGACCAGGGGGCCGGTCAGGGCACCGGTGCCGGCGCCCAGGTCGAGCACCAGGTCAGCAGGCCCGACCAGGGACTGCGCCACGATGCGCGCGGCCCAGTCGTCACGAAGCGGGTGCCACCCCCACGCCCGCCTGAAGCGTGCGCCGGACACGACGAACCATCACGAAGTAGGTGGTCATGCCCGGCACCCTAGGCAGATCGGTGGCGAAGGGGCGACGGGTTTTCAGGCCTGCGTTGCCACCCGGTCCTCGAGCAGGGCAGCGTCGACGTCGCCCGTGACCCCACGGTGGTACGCCGCCCGGCCGAGGCCGAAGACATAGGCGAAGAACACCACCTCGGCCAGGATGCCGATGCCGATGCGGGCCCAGGTGGGCAGGCCCGACGGTGTCACGAAGGCCTCGATGACGCCGCTGACCAGCAGCACGGCGACCAGCCCGAGGGCGACGGTGCCGGAGGTGCGGCCCTCACGCGCGAGCGACTCGGAGCGGGTCAGCGACCCGGGCTCGACCCACGACCAGAACAGCCGCAAGCCCACGCCTCCCGCGACGAACACGGCCGTCAGCTCGAGCAGTCCGTGCGGGAGGATCAGGCCCCAGAAGTGCCCGGCATGACCCTGCCTGGTCATGATCGACCCGATGATCGCCAGGTTGGCGATGTTCTGGAACAGCAGGTAGACGACCGGCGCCCCGAGAGCACCCAGCGCGATGCAGAGCGCCGAGACCCAGGCGTTGTTGATCCACACCTGGGCGGCGAAGTGCGACGCGGCGTACTGGCTGTAGTAGCTCTCGAAGTCCTCGTTGACGAGCTGGTCGATCTGGTCGGGCGTCATCAGGCTCTGCTCGACGTCGGGGTGTCCGAGCAGCCACCACATCATCACCGCGACCGCGGCGACGTTGGCGGCGAAGGTGCTGATCCACCACCAGCGCAGGCGATACAGCGCGGCCGGGAAGCGCTCGGTGAAGAAGCCGGTGACTCCGCGCCAGGTCGTCGAGCGGGTGCCGGCCGACTTGTTGCGGGCCCGCGACAGCAGCGCGGAGAGGTAGGCGACGAGCTGGGCGTCGGGCGCCGACGTACGCACGACGGAGAGGTGGGTGGCCACGCGCTGGTAGTGGTCGACGAGCTCGTCGCTCTCGGGCCCGGACAGCCGCCGGGTGCCGGTCAGCTGCTCGAGCCGGCGCCACTCGTGGTGGTGTGCCATCACGTAGGCGTCGAGGTCCACAGCCTCACCCTATGCTGGCCCGCGATGGCCGACCCCGATCACGCCGCGTACGCCGCTCTGACCACCGACGACCTCGTCACCGGCGAGGCCGTCGCGCTCGACCTGCCCGCGGCCAGCCTCGGCTCGCGGATGGTGTCGGGCCTGATCGACGTCATCGTCACCGTCATCCTGCTCGTCATCTTCATCTTCACCTTCACCCTGGCCGCCCTGCAGACCGACGGCGCCCTGCTCCAGGTCGCCTTCATCAGCACCATGGTGACGGTGTTCATCGTGGTGCCGACGACCGTCGAGACGCTCAGCCGCGGCAGGTCGCTCGGCAAGCTGGTGATGGGGCTGCGCACTGTGCGCGACGACGCCGGCCCGATCTCGTTCCAGCACGCGTTCGTGCGGTCGCTCATCGGCTTCGTCGAGATCTACGCGTTCTCCGGCGCCCCGGCGTTCTTCTCGGCCCTGCTGAGCTCGCGCGGCAAGCGCCTGGGTGACTTCGCCGCCGGCACCTACGTCGTCCGCGACCGGGTGCGCCTGAGCCTGCCCCAGCCGGTCGGGATGCCGCCCGAGCTGAGGCGCTGGGCGCAGACCGCCGACATCGCCTCGCTGCCGCCCCGGCTGGCCCTCGGCATCCGGCAGTTCCTCTCGCGGGTCGCGCAGATCGACCCCGCGACGCGGCTCCGACTGGGCACCCAGCTGGCGACCGAGACGAGTCGGTACGTCGCCCCGGCGCCGCCGCCGAACACCCCACCGGAGGTCTACCTGGCCGCCGTGATCGCCACCCGCCGCGAACGCGACACCGCCCGCCTTGCTCGCGAGGAGTCCCTGCGTCGCCGGCTGACCCGGAGCCGCTGACCGTGCGCCCCGCCGACGACGTGCTCGTGCACCTGCGCCGCGCCCGCGACCACGCCGACCGCAACTTCGCCGAGCCGCTCGACCTCGAGCAGCTGGCCGCGGTTGCCGCGATCAGCAAGTGGCACTTCCACCGCCTCTTCACCGCGACGTACGGCCTGACGCCGGCGGCGTACCTCTCCGAACGTCGCGTCGAGCGTGCCCAGGACCTGCTGCGTGCCACCAACCTCACTGTCACGGAGGTCTGCCACGCGGTCGGGTTCTCGAGCCTCGGCTCGTTCAGCAGCCGCTTCAGCGAGGTCGTCGGCGAGAGCCCCAGCGACTTCCAGCGGCGCTACGCCGACGGCGCTCCACGAATCCCCGGCTGCTACGTCTTCATGTGGGGGCTGGTCGAACGCAGGACCGCAAGCGGGGAGAAGCCGCAAGGCGACGAAGACCCCTAGCGTGACGGCATGATCACCAACATCTCCCTTGTCAGCGTCTGGGTCCGTGACATCGACGAGTCCCTCGCCTTCTACACCGACGTCCTGGGCTTCGAGGCCCGCGACGACATCACCCTCGGCGAGGACTTCCGGTGGTGCACCGTCGGGCACCCCAGCCAGCCCGAGCTCCAGGTGCACCTGACCACGCCGAGCAAGCCGCTCTCCGGCGACCTCATCGGCGCCATGCAGCGTGCCCAGGCCGAGGGCGGCCTGCCCGGCATCGGTCTGTACGTCGACGACTGCCACGCCGCGCACGCCGAGCTGGTCGCCAAGGGCGTCGAGTTCATCCAGCCTCCCGAGGAGCGTCCGTACGGCGTCGAGGCACTGATGCGCGACAACTCCGGCAACTGGATGGTGCTGGTCGAGCCGCGCGATTACTCGCCCGAGGACATCTCGCGCTCCGACTTCGAGTGATCGGCGCGCGGGATCAGCAGGCACAGGGCGGCGGCGCCGAGGCACAGCCCGCCTGCCGTCATCCAGGCGCCGAAGTAGTCGCCGTTCGCCTCCCTGATCCATCCCGCGTACGACGCGGCAACACCCGCGCCGACCATGTGGGACGCAAACACCCACCCGAACACCACGCCGGCGCGCACCTCACCGAAGTGCTGCCGGCACAGCGCGACCGTCGGCGGCACCGTCGCCACCCAGTCGAGTCCGTAGAAGAGGATGAACACGAACAGGCTCGGGTGCACGGTGTCGGCGAGCAGCCACGGCACCACCAGCAGCGACAGCCCGCGGAGGAAGTAGTAGACGAACAGCAGGTAGCGGCTGTCGACCCGGTCGGTCAGCCAGCCGCTCGCGATCGTGCCGATGATGTCGAAGACGCCGATCAGGGCCAGCAGGCTCGCGCTCGTCGTGGCCGGCATCCCGTGGTCGTGGGCGGCCGGGATGAAGTGGGTGCCGATCAGCCCGTTGGTCGACCACCCGCAGATCCAGAAGGTGATGAAGAGGATCCAGAAGACGCGTGACCGGGCGCTGTCCCGCAGCGTCGTGATCGCGATCCGGGCGGCGCTCTGCGTCACGACCGGCGCGGGCGGCGGGGTCCAGCCCTCCGGTGCGCCGTACGGCGTGGTGCCGACGTCGCTCGGACGGTCGCGCATGATCCACCACACCAGCGGCACCAGCGCGAGCGCGAACATTGCCACCAGACCGGCCGCCCAGCGCCAGCCGGGGCCGTCGGCGAGCCGGGCGATGGCGGGCAGGAAGACCAGCTGGCCGGTCGAGCTGGCCGCCGAGAAGACACCGATCACGACCCCGCGGTGCTGGTCGAACCAGCGGGTGGCCACGATCGCGCCGAAGACGAGGGCCAGTGAGCCGGTGCCGATGCCGACCGCGAAGCCCCACAGCAGCCACAGCTGCCAGGCGCTGGTCATGACCAGCGTGAGCCCCGAGCCGACGGAGACGAGGGTGAGCGCGACGGCGACCACGCGGCGTACGCCGA
This sequence comes from Nocardioides sp. InS609-2, assembly GCF_023208195.1. Taxonomy (NCBI): domain Bacteria; kingdom Bacillati; phylum Actinomycetota; class Actinomycetes; order Propionibacteriales; family Nocardioidaceae; genus Nocardioides; species Nocardioides sp. InS609-2. The sequence continues at coordinate 1,877,477 of NZ_CP060034.1, forward strand.
AGCGCTCCATCAGCGCAGCGGCAAACGGCGCCGTGAGGCCGTAGATGATCAGGTTGAGGCTGACCGCGCCGCTCGTGGTCGACCGTGACCAGCCGAAGTCCTGCTCCAGTGGCTCGAGCAGCGCTCCGGTCGAGGACCGGAACCCGGCGGCAGCGACCAGCGCCGCCATCGTGACGCCGGCGACCCACCACGCGCGGTGGACCTGCCGGGTCGGAATCTGCTCGGCGGTCGTGGTCACCCACGAACTCTAGGGCGTGCCGGTGACCCGGCAGCGCGTGTGAACATGCCATCAATGATCGATCCGCTGCCACTGTGGGACATCGATGATCCGAGCTCCTCGGAGGCCAGGTTCCGCGACGCAGCTGCCGCCGCTGGTGGCGACGAGGCCGCCCAGTGGCCACCCAGGTGGCCCGCGCGCTCGGCCTTCAGGAGCAGTACGACGCGGGGCACGCGGTCCTCGATGGCTTGGCCGACGGCTCCCGCGCCGTGGGAGTTCGGGTCGCGATCGAACGGGGTCGGCTGCTCCGCACGGCGGGTGACGTCGAGGCGGCACGACCGCGCTCGCAGCGTTCGCCCTCGCCGCGACGCCGGCGCGCAGGCACTCGAGGTCGGCGCGCTGCACATGGTGGCACTGGCCGCTCCAGCGACGAGCAGGTGGCACGCAATCGAGGCGCTGGCCCGTCCGCGGGCCGCGACCGACCCGGTCGGCGTACCGTTGGAGGGTGCTCCTTGGCATCCTGACGGTGCTGGCCTGCACCGCGATGTTCGTCGCGGTGCTCTCGGTCGTGTTCTACGGCGACGCGATCGTCCGGGTCATGGTCCGCCTCGGGCGGGCGCTGCGCATCGTGGCGCCCCCGCCGCCGACCGCGGCCGGCCCACCGATCGGCATACTGTCGGCCGACCTGCGCCGCCTCCGGATGGCGACGCTGCATCCCACGCCCGGACAGCCGCAGGTACGTCGCGTCGCCACCCTCGCGGCGTACGACGACGCACTCGGCGACGCGTGCGCCGCACTCGGGCTGCCAGACACCCTCTCGGCCCTGCCGCCCGGGCCCGACCGGGAGGCCGAGCGGCTGCGCGTCGAGTGGCTGCTGCACGAGCAGGGTCTCGACGTCGCCTGACCCCGACCGCTGGGTGAGCGCCAATGGGTCGATGACGCGCCGTATGCGCTTGAGCTTCCGGATGGCTCCTCCGTGCCAAGATCGACCACTTCGCTCCCGTCCACGAGAGTTCGTACGAAAGCGGGGACCTGGTGAAGGCCAACCACTATGACAGTTTCGCCGAGAGCTACTCAACCGATAACGAGTCCAACCTCATCAACGGCCACTACGAGCGGCCGGCGATGATTGAGCTTGCCGGGGACGTCGACGGTCACCGAGTCCTCGATGCTGGGTGTGGCTCTGGGCCCCTGTCCGCAGCGCTACGCGCGAAAGGTGCCATCGTGACCGGCTTCGACGCCAGCTCGGCGATGGTCGAGCTGGCGCGGCAGAGGCTGGGTGAGAATGCAGCGCTGCACGTGGCCGACCTCAGCCAGCCACTCCCATTCGCCGATGGTGCGTTCGATGACGTCGTGGCATCGCTCGTTCTGCACTACCTGCCGGACTGGACGGCACCCCTGGCTGAGCTGCGGCGCGTTCTGAAGCCAGGAGGCCGTCTCATTCTGTCGGTGAACCACCCCATCGTCTACAAGGTGACCGAGCCGAGCGCCGACTACTTCAGCCTCACGCAGCACTCGCAGGAGCACACCTTCAATGGCCAGAGCGCGGTGCTGACGTACTGGCATCGCCCGTTGCACGCCATGACGGACGCGTTCACCGAGGCGGGCTTCCGCATCTCGGTCATCAGTGAACCGCCCGCCTCCCCCGACGCGCCGCGCGAGCTCTTCCCGCCCCACCTCGCCGACCGGACAGCGTTCTTGTGCTTCATCTTCTTCGTCCTCGAAGCAAGCTGAATGGGACACCCAGTCAGCGCCGTCGGTAGGCCAGATCGGTGATGTCGCGGCCGACCTCGGTGCCCTTGCGCTCGAACTTGGTCACGGGACGCTCGGCCCAACGCTCCACCACCCCGCCGGACAGCGCCGGCTCGGCGTCGAGCACGGCGCGCATCTGGTCGGCGTACTCAGCCCAGTCGGTGGCCAGCCGCCACTCCGCACCCGGCGCGAGCCGCGAGGCGGCCACGGCGGCGAAGTCGCGGTCGACCAGGCGCCGCTTGTGGTGCTTCGTCTTGGGCCACGGGTCGGGGAAGAACGTCCACAGCGCAGCCAGGCCGCCCTCGGGCACCATGTGCTCGAGCATCCAGACGGCGTCCACCGAGCAGAACCGCACGTTCGTCGCTCCAGCCGCCGCGACCTCGGCCAGGCTGGCCGCGATGCCCGGCGTCCACACCTCCAGGGCCAGGACGTCGTGGTCGGGGCGGGCAGCGGCGAGCACCCCGGTCGCCTCGCCGACGCCGGGCCCGATCTCCACGATCAGCGGCGCCTCGCGGCCGAACCAGCTGGCGAGTGAGAAGTCTGGCTCGTCGACCGCCTCGTCGGGGATCACCCAGCCCTCGGAGTGCGCGTCCCACGCCTCCTGCTGGCTGGGCGTGAACCGGCTGCCGCGCCGCGAGTAGGACAGCACCTCCCGCATCCGTCGCCCGTCGGGGGTGAGTTTCTGGTGCGGGCGGGCCGGGCGGACGTGCGTCATGCGGCAATTGTCCCATCGGCATCGCGTCTACCGTGAACCCGTGGCAACGTGACGCTCCCCGACGGCCGGGTGGCCCGGGCTGTGGCTTGGGGAGTCGACGCAGGCCCATGCGGACAGCAACGACGCGGCCCTGGCCACGGCACCACCCGCCTCGCCACGCCGGCGGCGTACTGGCTCGACGTACTCACGACCCTCGCTGCGCACGCCGGTCCGCGGAAATGACCAAGAGGCCCCGTTCCCTTGCGGGAACGAGGCCTCCTGGCGATGAAGTGTGTTGCTAGATCACTTGGTGATCTTGGTGACGCGGCCAGCGCCGACGGTTCGGCCACCCTCGCGGATGGCGAAGCGCAGGCCTTCGTCCATGGCGATCGGCTGGATCAGCTCGACCGACATTTCGGTGTTGTCGCCGGGCATGACCATCTCGGTGCCCTCGGGGAGGGTCACGACGCCGGTCACGTCCGTGGTGCGGAAGTAGAACTGCGGGCGGTAGTTGTTGAAGAACGGCGTGTGACGGCCACCCTCCTCCTTCGAGAGGATGTAGACGCTCGCCTCGAAGTTGGTGTGCGGGGTGGTCGTGCCGGGCTTGATGACAACCATGCCGCGCTCGACGTCTTCGCGCTTGGTGCCGCGAAGCAGCAGTCCGACGTTCTCGCCGGCCTGGCCCTCGTCGAGCAGCTTGCGGAACATCTCGACCGCGGTGACCGTGGTCTTCTGCGAGCCCTCGCGGATGCCGATGATCTCGACCTCCTCGTTGACCTTCACGATGCCACGCTCGATGCGGCCGGTGATGACCGTGCCGCGACCCGTGATGGTGAAGACGTCCTCGACGGGCATGAGGAACGGCTTGTCCATCTCACGCGCGGGGGTCGGGATATAGTCGTCGACCGCCTGCATCAGCTCGGCCACGGACTCGCCCCACTTGGCGTCGCCGGCCAGCGCCGGAGCGGCGGCCACGCGGACGACGGGGATTTCGTCGCCGTCGAACTCGTACTCGGTGAGGAGCTCGCGCACCTCCATCTCGACGAGCTCGATGAGCTCTTCGTCGTCGACCATGTCGCACTTGTTGAGCGCCACGACCAGGGCGGGAACGCCGACCTGGCGGGCGAGCAGCACGTGCTCGCGCGTCTGCGGCATCGGGCCGTCGGTGGCGGCAACCACGAGGATCGCGCCGTCCATCTGCGCGGCACCGGTGATCATGTTCTTGATGTAGTCCGCGTGACCCGGGCAGTCGACGTGCGCGTAGTGCCGCACCTCGGTCTGGTACTCGACGTGCGCGATGGAGATGGTGATGCCGCGCTGACGCTCTTCGGGCGCCTTGTCGATCTGGTCGAAGGCCGAGGCCTCGTTCAGGGTCGGGTACTTGTCGTGCAGCACCTTGGTGATCGCCGCGGTCAGCGTCGTCTTCCCGTGGTCGATGTGACCGATGGTGCCGATGTTGACGTGCGGCTTGGTCCGCTCGAACTTCGCCTTAGCCACTGGGGCTCCTCCTGGTTTGGGTTGTTACTTGAATCGTGGGTGATGGACGGTGCAACTGCCGAGGATCCGGGGCGACTACTCGCCGCGGACCTTCTTGATGATCTCGTCGGCGATGTTCGTGGGAACCTCGGCGTACGAGTCGAACTCCATCGAGTACGACGCCTGGCCGGAGGTCTTGGACCTCAGGTCGCCAACGTACCCGAACATCTCAGAGAGCGGCACGAGGGCGTCGATGACCATGTCACCGTGGCGCTCCTCCTGGTTCTGGATCTGGCCGCGACGGCTGTTGATATCGCCGATGACCGTGCCCAGGAAGGTCTCCGGGGTGGTCACCTCGACGGCGAACATCGGCTCGAGGAGGACCGGCTTCGCCATTCGAGCAGCCTCCTTGAACGCCTGGTTGCCGGCGATCTTGAACGCGAGCTCGGACGAGTCGACGTCGTGGTAGGCGCCGTCCTCGAGGGAGAACTTCACGTCGACCATGGGGTATCCGGCGAGCACGCCGAACTCCAAGGCGTCCTGGCCACCCTGGTCGACCGAAGGGATGTACTCCTTCGGGATGCGACCACCGCTGACGTTGTTGACGAACTCGTAGCCAGCGCCGGTGCCGGTCTCGGGGTCGATGTTGGGACCGAGCGAGATGACGACCTTGGCGAACTGGCCGGAGCCACCCGTCTGCTTCTTGTGGGTGTAGCTGTGCTTGGTGACCTCCTTGCGGAGCGTCTCCCGGTAGGCCACCTGCGGCTTGCCGACGGTGGCCTCGACGCGGAACTCACGCTTCATCCGGTCGACGAGGATCTCGAGGTGGAGCTCGCCCATGCCGGCGATGATCGTCTGGCCGGTCTCTTCGTCGGCCTTGACCGTGAAGGTCGGGTCCTCGTCGGAGAGGCGCTGGATCGCAGTGCCCAGCTTCTCCTGGTCACTCTTGGTCTTGGGCTCGATCGCGACCTCGATCACCGGGGCCGGGAACGTCATCGACTCGAGGATCACCGGGTGCTGCGGGTCGGACAGGGTGTGTCCGGTCTTGGTGTCCTTGAGGCCCATGACGGCCACGATCTGGCCGGCGCCGACCGACGCGATCTCCTCACGCTTGTTGGCGTGCATCTGGTAGACCTTGCCGATCCGCTCCTTGCGGCCGTTGACCGAGTTGACCACGGTCGCGCCGGCCGCGAGCTTGCCGGAGTAGACGCGCACGTAGATCAGCTTGCCGAGGTGCGGGTCGGTGGCGATCTTGTAGGCCAGACCCGAGAACGGCTCGTCGTCGGACGGGAGGCGCTTGATCTCCTCGTTCTCGTCCTTGACCGAGTGACCGACGATCGCGTCGATGTCGAGCGGCGACGGGAGGTACTTGACGACGGCGTCGAGCAGGGGCTGCACGCCCTTGTTCTTGAACGCGGTGCCACAGAGCACGGGGTTGATCTTGTCGGCGAGGGTGGCGCGACGGATCGCGGCCTCCAGCTCCTCGACGCCGAAGTCGCCCTCTTCGAGGTACTTCTCCATGATGACGTCGTCGGCCTCGGCGAGCGTCTCGAGCAGCTTGATGCGGTATTCGGCGGCCTGCTCGGCCAGGTCGGCCGGGATCTCCTCGATGGCGTAGTCCTCGCCCATCGTGGTCTCGCCGCGCCAGACCAGCGCCCGCATGCCGACCAGGTCGACGACACCGATGAAGTCGCCCTCGGCGCCGATCGGGAGCTGCAGGACCAGCGGGGTGGAGTTGAGGCGGTCAACCATCATGTCGACGCAGTTGAAGAAGTCGGCACCGGTGCGGTCCAGCTTGTTCACGAAGCACATCCGCGGGACGGAGTACTTGTTGGCCTGGCGCCACACGGTCATCGTCTGCGGCTCGACACCGGCAACACCGTCGAAGACCGCGACCGCGCCGTCGAGGACGCGCAGCGAGCGCTCGACCTCGGCGGTGAAGTCGACGTGCCCGGGGGTGTCGATGATGTTGATCTGGTGGTCCTTCCACCAGCAGGTCGTCGCGGCGGACGTGATCGTGATGCCGCGCTCCTGCTCCTGCTCCATCCAGTCCATGACGGCAGCACCGTCGTGCACCTCACCGATCTTGTAGGAGATACCGGTGTAGAAGAGGATGCGCTCGGTGGTGGTGGTCTTGCCGGCGTCGATGTGCGCCATGATGCCGATGTTGCGAACCTTGTTCAGGTCGGTCGTGATGTCGACAGCCACAGGTCAGTCTCAGTCCCTCGAAGTAGTGGGGGCGGTGGGAGGAGTACGCCGCGCGTGCGGCGTACTCCACTCGTCACCAGCGGTAGTGGGCGAAAGCCTTGTTGGACTCGGCCATCTTGTGCGTGTCCTCGCGCTTCTTCACAGCGGCACCGAGGCCGTTGCTCGCGTCGAGGATCTCGTTCATGAGGCGCTCGGCCATGGTCTTCTCGCGGCGGTCGGCGGCGTAGCCGACGAGCCAGCGCAGGGCCAGGGTCGTGCTGCGGTTGGGCTTGACCTCGATCGGGACCTGGTAGGTCGCGCCGCCGACACGGCGGGACTTGACCTCGATGGACGGCTTCACGTTGTCGAGACCACGCTTGAGCGTGACGACCGGGTCGGTGCCGGTCTTCTCGCGGCAGCCCTCGAGCGCGGTGTAGACGATGCGCTGAGCAACCTGCTTCTTGCCGTCCTGGAGGACCTTGCTGACGAGCTGCGTGACGATCTGTGACCCGTAAACGGGGTCGACGTCGATCGGACGCTTCGGTGCGGGACCCTTGCGCGGCATATCAGCTCTTCTCCTTCTTGGCGCCGTAGCGGCTGCGAGCCTGCTTACGGTTCTTGACGCCCTGGGTGTCGAGGGTGCCGCGGATGATCTTGTAGCGGACACCGGGAAGGTCCTTCACCCGGCCGCCGCGGACGAGCACGATCGAGTGCTCCTGGAGGTTGTGGCCCACGCCCGGGATGTACGCCGTGACCTCGACGCCGCTCGACAGGCGCACGCGGGCGACCTTGCGGAGAGCGGAGTTCGGCTTCTTCGGGGTGGTGGTGTAGACGCGGGTACAGACACCGCGTCGCTGGGGCGAACCCTTGAGGGCAGGCGTCTTGCTCTTGGACACCTTGTCCTGACGGCCCTTGCGGACCAACTGCTGAATGGTGGGCACCTGGTGGTTCCCTTTCAATGTGCTGTCACGGCCCGGCACGGTGCCGGACGCGGTCATGTTGCGAGTGTTTCGATGTGCCATGTGAGCGGCGGCTACTGAGGGCACGCCGGAAATGTCTGGTCACCCAGACACGAGGATCGAGATTACCCGTCGCGCATGAGGGGGTCAAAACGCCGGACGCGGGCTCAGGCGGTCTGCTGCAGCTGCTCCTCCACCGGGGCGATCACGGCGGTTCCGCGCAGCGCCTCGATGATGGTCTGGTGGGACGTCCGCAGGAAGACCACGAAGGCCAGACCGACGCCGACGATGACCATGACGCCGCCCACGATCAGGCACCAGCGGGCGCCGTACGTCTCGCCGATCCAGCCGATCACGGGCGAGCCCAGCGGGGTGCCGCCCATGACGATAGTCATGTAGAGAGCCATCACCCGGCCGCGGATCATCGGGTCTGACTCGAGCTGCATGGTGGCGTTGGCAGAGTTGAGCAGGGTGATCGTGCACAGTCCGATGAGCGGGGCGAAGAGCGCGAAGCTGAGGTACGACGGCAGCAGGCCTGCCACGATCTCCGCGAGGCCGAAGCCGAGGGCCGCCAGCACGAGCAGCCGCATCCGGATGCGGACCCGGCGGGCCGCGAGCAGGGCTCCGGCCAGCGAGCCGACCGCCATCGCCGAGCCGAGGACGCCGAACTCCCCCGCGCCCTTGTCGAACACCTCGGTCGCCATCAGGGCGGAGGTGATCTGGAAGTTCATGCCGAACGTGCCGGCGAAGAACACCATCACCAAGATCATCATCATCTTGGGCTGGCTGCGAATGTAGGCCACCCCCTCGCGGAGCATCCCCTTGCTGGTCCCGGTGCGGCGGGCCGGGGTGTTGAGCTCGGCAGTGTCCATGCGTTCGAGCTGGTAGATCACTGCGAGGTAGGACACCGCGTTGATCAGGATCACCCAGCCGGAGGCGACCATGCCGTCGCCCAGCGCGCCGATCATCAGGCCGGCGAGACCCGGGCCCATGATGCGCGCGGTGTTGAAGCTGGCGGAGTTGAGGCCGACCGCGTTGGTGAGGTCCTCGGGGCCGACCATCTCGGAGACGAACGACTGCCTGGCCGGGGCGTCGAACGCCGACCCGATGCCGAAGGCCAGGGCGAGCGCGTAGACGTGCCACGTCTGAGCGGCACCGAAGACGGCGACGAGGCCCAGCGCCAGGGAGGCCAGGGCCATTGTCGCCTGGGTCACCTGGAGCAGCCGCCGCTTGGAGAAGCGGTCGGCAACGACGCCGGCGTACGGCGAGAGCACCAGGACAGGCAGGAACTGCAGCCCGGTCGTGATGCCGAGCTCCGTGCCAGCGTTGCCGGCGATCGAGAGCACCAGCCAGTCCTGCGCGACACGCATCATCCAGGTGCCGGTGTTCGACACGATGCTGCCGGCCAGGTAGAGCCGGTAGTTGTGGTTGCGGAGCGAGCGGAATGTGGGACTCATCTGGTCGCGGTCAGTCTTCCTGCGCGAGTCGCTGGAGAATGGGAGCCGCCACGCGCAGGGCGGCTCGTTCGTCGGGGGTGAGGGCGGCCAGCTTCAGGGCCAGCCACGCGTCTCGTCGGTCGCGGTCGGCCAGCACGGTCGCCCGACCGGAGGTGGTCAGCTCGACCACGACCTGACGGCCGTCGAGCTCGTGCGGACGTCGTACGACGTAGCCCGCGGCCTCGAGGGCCGTGACCGTGCGTGTCATCGACGGCGGCTGCACCTTCTCGGCGCCCGCGAGCGCGCCGATCGGCAGGTCGCCGTTGCGGTAGAGGCAGCCGAGGACGGCCATCTGGCCGAGGCTGAGCTCGTTGTCGGGGTGGCGTTCGTTGGCCAGCCGGCGACGCAGGCGCATCACCGAGTTGCGGAGCTCGGCAGCGAGTCCCGCGTTGGTGCGGGCAACCTTCTCGACCGTTGGCATGATACTTAGCCTAACTCATTACCTGTGCTAAGTATTCCTGCTTGGGTAGTCCAGTCACTTCTTGTCGTTGTGGTGCTGCTTCAGCGACACGAGGTGACTGGACTACCCCGCGGTGCGGCTCAGCTGAGCCAGGCGCTGAGCGGCGAGATCGCGAAGTAGACGACGAACATCGCGGCCACCACCCACATCAGCGGGTGCACGACCGAGGCCTTGCGGCGGACGACCTTGATCAGCACGAAGGCCAGGAAGCCGGCGCCGATGCCGGCTGAGATCGAGTAGGTGAACGGCATCAGCACGATCGTGAGGAACGCCGGGATCGCGATCTCGAGGTCGTCCCAGTCGATGCCCTTGACCTGCTGCATCATCAGGAAGCCAACGAGCACCAGCGCCGGCACGGCCGCCTCGTTGGGGATCACCTGCACCAGCGGCGCGAAGAGTGTCGCCAGGAGGAACAGCAGGCCGGTGACGACCGATGCGAGTCCGGTGCGGGCGCCCTCGCCGACGCCGGAGGCAGACTCGATGTACGACGTATTGCTCGAGACGCTGGCCGCGCCACCCGCGACGGCGGCGATCGAGTCGACGACCAGGATCCGGCGGATGTTGGGCGGGTTGCCCTCCTCGTCGAGCAGGCCGGCCTCGGCGCCGATGGCCGTCATCGTGCCCATCGTGTCGAAGAAGTCGGCGAGCAACAGGGTGAAGATGAACAGGCAGACCGTGACCACGCCGGCGTTCTCCCACGAGCCCAGCAGGTTGAAGTTGCCGAGCAGCTGGAAGTCGGGCAGGTCGACGACCGAGTCGGGGATGGCGGGGACGTTGAGGTTCCAGCCCTTGGGGTTGACGCCTGCGTCGCTGACGGACGGGCCGACGTCGGCGATCTTCTCGACGATGATCGCCAACACGGTCGACACGACGATCGAGATGAGGATCGCGCCCTTGACGCGGGCGACGTACAGGCCGATCACGAGGACGAGACCGACCACGAAGACGAGCACCGGCCAGCCGGAGAGCTGACCACCGATGCCCATCTCGACCGGGACGGGGCCGACGCCGGTGCGGCGTACGAAACCGGCGTCGACGAGCCCGATCAGGGCGATGAACAGGCCGATGCCGACGGAGATGGCCGTCTTGAGCTGGGCGGGTACGGCCTGGAAGACGGCCTCGCGGAAGCCGGTGAGCACCAGCACCAGGATGATCAGGCCCTCCAGCACGACCAGACCCATCGCGTCGGCCCACGTCATCTGGCTGGCGATGGAGAACGTGACGAACGCGTTGAGCCCGAGCCCGGTCGCCAGGGCGAGCGGGTAGTTCGCCACGACACCCATCAGGATCGTGACCACGCCGGCCACCAGCGCGGTCGCTGCGCTGATCGCCGCGAAGTCGCCGTCGGCGAGCAGGTCACCGTTCATGTCCTTGCCGGCCAGCAGGATAATCGGGTTGAGCACGATGATGTAGGCCATCGTGAGGAAGGTGACGAGGCCGCCGCGCAACTCCCGGCCGACGGTGGAGCCGCGATCGGAGATGTGGAAGAAGCGGTCGACGCCGCGGGACGAGGTGGTCGCTGCCTGGGTCACTGCCGCATCTTGACAGAGCCGGCGTTCTTCCGCACCCGCCGCGTGTACGCCGAGCGGCGGAGGTTGCTAGCGTGCGAGGCGTGGAACTGCGCGACGACCAGCCGAAGCAGCACGAGATCGGCAACCGGACCTACATCGTGGCCGATGTGGCGCCCCTCGACGTCGACGGCGTGCGCACCCTCGAGGTGGGGACGGCGCTGTGGCTCCTCGGCTTCCTCGCGCTGCTGCCGTTCTACGGCAGGCTCAGCGACGACGGCCACGTGTGGTGGCTGTGGACCTGCATGGCCGGCTTCGGGCTTGGCCTGTTCGGGCTGGAGTACTGCCGCCGGCGGCGCAAGGCGCGCGCCGAGCTGCACGCCTCCGAAGGCTAGAACGTCTCGAAGTCGTCGATGCTGAGACTGTCGAAGGCGTGCTCGGGCGGCGGGGCCGGCTGGTTCTTGCGGCTCAGCTTGACCTCGGAGTGCGCACCGCAGCCGTGGTCGAACGAAACGACCCGGCCGTCGTCGTTGGCGTTGCCGTTGGCGCAGACGCCGAACATCTCCGACAGCGGGCCGGCGATCCGGACCAGGAAGCCGCACGAGGTGCAGGTGGCCGGTGCCGACTTGGCGAGCGGGGCCTCGGGGCCGCTGTCGCCGTCGTACCACCGCTGGGCGGCCACGTCGCGGCCCTCGACCGAGAGCGTGCGGACCCGGCCGAGGCCGAGGTCGGCGGCGACCTGCTTGACCTGGGCGGTGTCGCCGGCGTCGAGAGAGTCGTCGCCGAAGAGGTAGGTCGGGACCAGGCGCGCGTCCTCGTCCTCGACGGGCAGCAGGTCGCCCGGGGAGAGGTCACCGGGCTGGAGGCGCTCGCTGTAGGGCAGCCAACTGGGGGCCACGATGGAGTCGGCGCCTGGGAGCAGCACGATCTCGTTGACCGTGACGTCCTTCTGACGCGGGGCGCGGGCGAGGGTGACGGCCCAGCGCCAGCCGAGGTAGCCGGGGCGAGTGCACTCGAAGAAGTGGGTGACGACCTTCTCGGCCTCGATCTCGACCTCATGGCCGAGGTGCTCCCCGATGTCGTCCGCGGGGGCCTGCTCCAGCAGCACCGAGCGCGCGGTGTCGTGGGCCTTCACCAAGGTGGCGTCGGGCTTGGTGGCGGCGGCGAGTGGGGTCACCGGCCCATCATGGCAAATGCCGTGTGGCGCTGTCTCCCCGGGCTGCACCACCGGGCAGGATGATCAAGTGACGACGAACGAACCTGTGCCCCCGCGACCGGGTGCTGAGCGCGCCAAGGCCGCCAGCCGGGTGGTCGGGCGTGGTCTCGCGGGACTCGCCCGCGTGACCGGTCGCGGCGTCGCTGGAACCGCCCGGGTGACCGGCCGCGCCGGCCGGTTCTCGGCGACCCAGGCCCGCAAGGCCGCCCGCGCCGAGGGCGCCGGCGACTCCGGACTCTCCCGACTCATCGAGCTGCACGCCTTCAACGCCGCGGGTGACGCGGCGGTCGCGATCTCGCTTGCCGGCACGCTCTTCTTCCAGGTCCCGACCGGCGAGGCACGCGGCCAGGTAGCCCTCTTCCTCGGTCTCACGATGCTTCCGTTCGCGATCGTGGCACCGCTGATCGGACCGTTCCTCGACAAGTTCAGCCACGGCCGGCGCTGGGCCATCGGCTCGACCATGGCGATCCGCGGCTTCCTCTGCTGGGTGCTGGGGACGGCGGTGGTCACCAACTCCGCGTGGTTGTTCCCGGCGGCGCTCGGAGTCCTCGTCGCTTCCAAGGCGTACGGCGTGACCCGTGCTGCCGCCGTGCCACGACTCATCCCGGCGGGCCTCACGCTCGTCAAGGCCAACGCCCGCGTCTCGCTTGCCGGTGTCGTCGGGGCGGCGATCTCGGCACCGCTGGCAGCCGGGGCGTCGTACTTCGGTCCCGAGTGGTCGCTGCGCTACGCCTTCGCGGTCTTCGTGGTCGCCACCATCCTGGCGATCCGGCTGCCCGAAAGGGTCGACTCGAGCCAGGGTGAGGGCACGCTCGTGCTGATGCCGAGCCCGGCCGACGCACAGGCCACGGCGCCGACCTCGACCAGACGCCAGCGGGTGCACATCCCGGCGGCGGTGGCGTTCGCGCTACGGGCCAACGCCGGGCCACGCTGGCTGTCGGGCTTCCTGACGATGTTCATGGCGTTCCTGCTGCGCGAGAACCCGATCGACGGCTGGAAACCGGAGTACCTGCTCGGCATCGTCATCGGCGCCGCCGGCCTCGGCAACACCCTCGGCATCGCCGCCGCCTCGATGACCCGGCGCATCAACCCGGCCGTCACGGTCGTCGTCGCGCTGCTCGCCGACGCCGCTCTCGCGCTCGTGGCGGCGATGTTCTACGGCGTGCTCGCGCTGGCCCTGCTCGGCCTCACCGCCGGCCTCGCACAGTCACTGGCGAAGCTGTCGCTCGACTCCACGATCCAGCGCGACGTGCCTGGGCGCATCCAGTCCAGCGCGTTCGCGCTCTCCGACACGACTCTCCAGCTGGCCTGGGTGATCGGCGGCTTCGTGGGCATCGCGATGCCGCTGATGCCCCGGTTGGGGCTGGGCTTCGCGGCCGCGGCGCTGGCGGCCTGGGCTGCGTTCGTGTTGATTTCGCGGCGGCGTACGACGCTCTGAGCGCCTCGGTCAGAGCTCGAGCTCGTCGGCCAGCGCGCGCAGCAGCTTTGCCGTCGGCTTCGCCGTCTTGGGATCGGGGTGGCGACCGTGCCGGAAGCCCTCACCGACGTTGTCGAGCAGCCGGATCAGGTCCTCGACGATGGTGACCATCTCCTCGGGCGTCTTGCGCGAGGCGTTGCGCTGGTTGCGCGTGACGGACGCGGGCGCGTCGAGAACGCGGACCTGCAGCGCCTGGTCGCCGCGGCGGCCCTGGGCGATGCCGAACTCGACGCGGGCACCGTTCTTGAGCACCTTCATGCCCTCGGGGAGCGCGTCGGAGTGCACGTAGACGTCAGGCCCGTCGTCCTGGGACAAGAAGCCGAAGCCCTTCTCGGCGTCGAACCACTTCACCTTGCCACTGGGCACTGGTCTGACCTATCTGTTGCGTCGCGTCGCCCGCGACCCGTGTCGCGCGCAGAGGAAGGATATGTGCCGGGGCAACCGGCGGGCCATCGGTTAGTCGTCTCTCAGTCGAGCAGGTCGTTCAGGGAGCCTGAGCGGAAGCCACGGGGGTCGAGATCTGCCTCGGTGAAACCTTCCGCGAGTACGGCGACCCGCACGGCCGACCGCAGCGACCCGGACGCCAGCGGACCCTCGAGAAGCGCCGCGTCGACCTCGACCGAAGCCCGGTCACCGAGGTCGCGCACCCGGAGGTCGCGGACTGCTGCTCCGGCGCCCTCGAGCACCCGGCGTACGCCGGCTTCGGCGCGCTCGATGCGGCCCAGCCGGTGCGGGGTGACCGCGATGCCGTAGGCGACCCGGCTCGAGAGGCAGGCCGCGGCGGGCTTGTCCCAGGTGGGCAGGTCCCAGCGGCGCGAGGCCGCGCGCACCTGGGCCTTTGTGAGCCCGGCGTCGAGCAGTGGCGTGATGGCACCCCGCTCGGCGGCGGCCTTGATGCCGGGCCGGAAGCCGGCGACCGCGTCGTCGGCGTTGGTGCCGGTGGCGACGTGCCGGAAGCCCTCGCGCCCGGCGATCTCTCCCAGCACCTCGGTCAGCTCGGCCTTGCAGAAGTAGCAGCGGTCGCCCGCGTTGGCGACGTAGCCCTCGAGCTGCATCTCGTGGGTGGTCGGCGTGATCAGCCGGACGCCGAGCGCAGCCGCGAAGTCGCGTGCGGGGTCGCGCTCGGCCTCGGGCAGCGAGTGGGAGTAGCCGGTGGCGGCGAGCACCCGGTCGGCGCCGAGGGCACGCACGGCGGCGGCGAGCAGGAACGCGCTGTCGGCTCCCCCGCTGTAGGCGACGACGACCGACTCGCGCGCTGCCAGGTCGGCGGCCAGGGCCCCGAGTCGGGTGTCGAGCACGTGCTCATCGAGCCAGGCGGGAAACTCCGTGAGGTCGTCGAGTACGACGTGGGTCCCGGCCGCGAGGAGCTCCTCGCGCGTGCAGCCACCGGTGAGCACCGAGACGCTGATCGCGCCGGCCGCGTGCGCACCCTCCACGTCGTGGACGTGGTCGCCGACGTAGATCGACGCGCCCCTCTCGACGAGTACGTCGGCCTTGCCGACGCCCCAGACCGTCCCGGCCACGTGGTCGACGTCGAGGCCGAGGTGGTCAACGTGGAGCTGGGCGTTGGGTGCGAACTTGCCGGTCACGAGCAGGACCTGCCCGCCGTGACGGCGTACGGCAGCGAGGGCTTCGTGGGCGCCGGGGAACGCGGGGACCGTGGTGATGCAGTGGTCGGGGTAGAGCGACCGGAAGCGGTCGATCGCGGGTGCCACCGCGTCAACCGACAGGTGTGGGGCGAGGATGGCGTCGAGCGGCGGGCCGAGCCGCGCGGTCATCTCCTCGACCGGGAAGTCCACGCCGAGCTCGGCGCCGAGTGCAGTCAGCGTGGCCCGGAAGCCGGGCGCGGTGTCGATGAGCGTCATGTCCAGGTCGAAGCCCACGGTGAGGCGAGCGGGCGTGCTGAGCATGGGGCCAGCGTAGGTCCGCCCTTTGATTCCCCACCAATCCCCTGCGAGCATGGACAGCTCGCCGGCACATTTGAGCTGCCGAGCAGATGGGAAGCATGACCTTGGGGACGACCAGGACCACCAGGACCGCGTCACGGCGACGCGCGCTCCGGGCTGCCCTGGTGCCGCTGCTCGTTGCCACGCTGGCCGCGTCGACGATGGCGTTGACGTCGTCGGCCGATGCCGATGACACCAGCGTGACCGAGCTCTATCTCGTCACTCTCACTGAACCCGGCTCCGCGGCACCCGAGGCACAGGCCACGCTCGCTGCCGAGCAGGACGTGCTCCTGTCGTCGGTCGCCGCCCCCGCCCCCGTCTACCGCTGGACCACCGCTCTCAACGGGTTCGCGACCCAGCTCACCGTCGAGCAGGCAGCGATGCTGAGCGCCGACGAGTCGGTGGTGCTCGTGGAGCCGGACGCGATCTTGCCCCTAGCCGCTGCCCCGCGCACTGCCTCGTCGGCTACTTCGATGGCGTCGCCGGCCAAGGCCAACCGGCGCCCACGTGGCGGCGCCGGCGTCGTGGTCGGCGTGATCGACTCCGGCATCGCCCCCGAGAGCCCGGTCTTCGCCGACACCCCCGCCCTCGGCCGCGAGCCCGAGCGGTTCGCCGGCGGCTGCTCGACCGGCCAGGACTGGACCACCGACATCTGCAACCGCAAGCTTGTTGGCGCGCGTTGGTACGTCGACGGCTTCGGCGTCGACCGGGTCCGCAGCTCCGAGTCCCTGTCGCCGCGCGACGTCACCGGTCACGGCACCCAGGTCGCCTCCGTGGCGGCCGGCAACGCCGGTGTCTCCGTGGCGGCTGACGACTGGTCCGGCACGTTCGGCGGAGTGGCACCGCAGGCCCGCATCGCCGCCTACAAGGCCTGCTGGTCGGCACCCGACCCCGCCGACGACGGCTGCTCGACGGCCGACCTCGTCACCGCCATCGACGCGGCCACGGCCGACCGGGTCGACGTACTCAACCTGTCGGTGGCCGGCCCCACCGCCTTCGACACCGTCGAGCGCGCGCTGCTCGGCGCCACCGAGAACGACATTGCCGTGATCGCGGCTGCCGGCAACGACGCCCGCCACCAGTACGCCGCGCACCCCGCGCCGTGGGTCACCACCGTCGGTGCGCTGGCAGGTTCGATCCGGGCCGGCCGGGTGAGCGTGCAGGGCGGGCCGAAACTGGAGGGCGCCACCCGTGCGGTCGAGTCGAGTGGCCGGGCGCGGATCGCCCTGGCCACCAACGTCGCCGCGTCCGGAGCCTCGCAGCGCGCAGCCAGCCAGTGCCGTGCCGGCTCGCTCGACGCCAGCCTGGCGGCCGGCACGATCGTCGTGTGCAGCCGGGGCGGGAACGCCCGGGTCGAGAAGTCACAGACCGTCCAGCACGCCGACGGTGTCGGCATGGTGCTGGTCAACCGCACTCGCGGCACGGTGGCCGATGACTTCCACAGCCTGCCGACGGTGCACCTCGAGGCACGCCAGGGGCGGGTGCTGCTCCACTGGCTGCGACGCCACCCCGCTGCCGAGGCCACCTTGCGCCCGCTCGACCGGCCCGCCGCGCCGCCCCGGCTGGCGCGCTGGTCGGCTCCCGGCGACCCGACCGCGGGCACCGTCAAGCCCGATCTCGTCGCCACTGCCACGGGTGTGCTCGGCGCCGTCCCGTCGGCCACCGGTCGCCGCTGGGACCTCTTCACCGGTACGTCGGCCGCGGCCGCCCAGGTGAGCGGAGTCGCCGCTCTCGTGCGGGCCCGGCACCGTGACTGGACCGCCGACCTGGTGCGTTCGGCCATCGCGACGACCGCCGTGCCCGTCGGCCGGGCCCCGAACGGGCTCGAGCAGGGTGCCGGCCGAAGCGCGGCCAAGGTCGCGGCGCGGCCCGGCCTCGCCTTCCCGGTCGGCCCGTCGTCCTTCCGCGACTATCTGGTCGGCGACCGCGCAGGCGCCGCCCTGAACACCCCGTCGATGCTGATCCGCGGCCACCACACGCTGACCCGGCGGGTCACCAACGTGAGCAGCCGGCCGATGTACTACTCGTCGCGAGCGGTCGGCTTCACCAACCACCGGGTGATGGTCCAGCCGGCGGCGATGACGCTGCGCCCCGGCCAGTCGACGACGTTCAGTGTCGATGTCACCGGGCCCACCGGACCCCACCCGCTCGACGCCGGCCAGGTAGTGTGGACCAGCGCCCGGGGCACCACGGTGCGG
The DNA here is from genome assembly GCF_023208195.1 of Nocardioides sp. InS609-2. Taxonomy (NCBI): domain Bacteria; kingdom Bacillati; phylum Actinomycetota; class Actinomycetes; order Propionibacteriales; family Nocardioidaceae; genus Nocardioides; species Nocardioides sp. InS609-2. The sequence goes on from NZ_CP060034.1 coordinate 1,895,063, forward strand.
GTGCCGGTAGTGCTGGTGCGCTGAGTCGGTCCGTCGGCCTCAGGCCAGCCCGAGCTCCTTCGCCGACTGCTCCCGCATCTCGATCTTGCGGATCTTGCCGGTGACGGTGATGGGGAAGTCGTCGACCACCTTGACGTAGCGCGGCGCCTTGTAGTGCGCCAGCTTGCCGGAGCAGAAGGCACGTACGGCGTCCGCGTCGAGCGGCTCGGCGCCGGCCCGCATCTTGATCCAGGCGCACAGCTCCTCGCCGTACTTCTCGTCAGGTACTCCGATGACCTGGACGTCCTCGACGTCGGGGTGGGTGTAGAGGAACTCCTCGATCTCGCGCGGGTAGATGTTCTCGCCACCGCGGATCACCATGTCCTTGATGCGGCCCACGATGGTGCAATAGCCGTCGTCGCGCATGACCGCGAGGTCGCCCGTGTGCATCCACTTGTCGGAGTCGATGGCCTCACTGGTCTTGGCCTCGTCGACTTGTCCTGAGGAGCCGAGGGACGAGGCGTCTCGAAGGGGCCAGTAGCCCAGCATCACCGAGTAGCCGCGCGTGCAGAACTCACCGGTCTCACCGCGCTCCACCACCTCACCGGTCGCCGGGTCGACCACCTTGATCTCCACGTGCGGGTGGGCGCGGCCGATGCTCGCCGTACGCCGCTCGAGGTCGTCGTCGGATCGCGTCTGACACGACACCGGTGACGTCTCGGTCATCCCGTAGGCGATCGAGACCTCCGTCATGTGCATGTCGTCGATGCACCGCTTCATCACCTCAACCGGGCAGATCGAGCCGGCCATCACGCCGGTCCGCAGCGACGACAGGTCGTAGGTGCCGAAGTCGGGGTGGCTCTGCATCGCGATGAACATCGTGGGCACCCCGTAGACACCCGTGCACCGCTCGTCCTGCACGGTCTGCAGGGTGATGGCGGCGTCGAACGCCGGCGCCGGGATCACCATCGTCGAGCCGTGCGTGGTGCAGCCGAGGTTGCCCATCACCATGCCGAAGCAGTGGTAGAAGGGCACGGGGATGCAGAGCCGGTCCTCGTGGGTGAAGTTGATCAGCTCGGTGGTGAAGAAGCCGTTGTTGAGGATGTTGCGGTGGCTCAGGGTGGCGCCCTTGGGGTAGCCGGTCGTGCCCGACGTGTACTGGATGTTGATCGGGTCGTCCGGGCTCAGCCCGATCCGGCGCTCGTCGAGCTCGCCCGCTGACACGGAGTCGGCGCCCGCCAACAGGTCGTCCCAGTCGGACGTGCCGATGAAGACGACCTGCTTCAGGTCGGGGCACTGGTCACTGGTCTCGGTGACCATCGCGCGGTAGTCGCTGGTCTTGTGCGACTCGGCGCTCACCAGCATCCGCATGCCCGACTGGTTCACGGCGTAGGAGAACTCGTGGGTGCGGTACGCCGGGTTGACGTTGACCAGCACCGCACCGATCTTCGCGGTGGCGTACTGCACGAGCGTCCACTCGGCACAGTTCGGCGACCAGACGCCGACCCGGTCGCCCTTGCCGAGCCCGGCCGCCATCAGCGCCCGCGCGAGGCTGTCTACGTCGGCATTCAGCTCGGCCCAGGTCCAGCGGCGCCCCGAGGCGACCTCCACCAGCGCCTCACGATCCGCGTACGTCGTCGCGGTGCGCTCGAAGTTGGCCCCGATCGTCTCGTCGAGCAGGTCCGGGCTGGGCTCGCCAGCGGCGTAGGACTCCATGGTCGAAAAACCTACTTCGCCGCCGCCCCCTCGGATAGTCCAGTCACCTTCTGTCGCTCCGCCCATGGGACGAGGACCTAAGGTGACTGGACTAACGCGGGCAGCGAGTCAGCGGTGGGCGTCGCGGACGACCCGGTCGTGGCGGAGCGAGGACCCGCGGGTCTCCTTGGCGCAGAGCACGGCGACGATCGTGATGACCGATGCGATCGCGACGTAGATACCGACCGCCGTGGTGTTCTTCTCCTCCACGGTGCCGAGCAGCTCCAGGGCGATGATCGGGGCCAAGGCACCGGCGAAGATCGACGCGAGCTGGTAGCCCACCGAGGCGCCGGTGTAGCGGACCGAGGTGCCGAACAGCTCGGAGAAGAAGGCCGCCTGCGGCGCGTACATCAGCGAGTGGAAGATCAGCCCGACCGTCACCGCCAGCAGCACCTTGCCGGGGCTCATCGAGTCGAGCAGCCCGAAGAACACGAAGCCCCAGACACCGACGCCGACGGCGCCCGTCAGGTAGAGCGGACGACGGCCGACGCGGTCGGACAGGGCGCCGAGAGCCGGGATCAGGAAGAACTGGAAGCCTGCGGCGATCAGCAGCATCTTGAGGATCAGGCTCTTGTCGGCCTCGAGGTAGGTCGTCACGTAGCTGATCGAGATGACGGTGAAGATGTAGTACGAGATGTTCTCCGCCATCCGCATGCCCATGGCGATCAGGACCTCCTTGGGGTAGGTCTTGATCACCTCGAGGATCGGCAGGTGCGAGTCGGCCTGCTTCTTCTCCGCGATCTCTGCCTTGGCCTCGGCGTAGACCGGCGACTCCTCGAGCTGGAGGCGCACGTAGAGGCCGATCAGCACGAGCACGGCCGACAGCAGGAACGGGATGCGCCAGCCCCACGCCTCGAAGTCCGCGTCGCTCTGCACCGCGGCCAGGAGGAACAGCACACCGGTGGCGAGCAGGTTGCCCAGCGGTACGCCGGCCTGCGGCCACGACGACCAGAACCCACGGTTCTTCTCGTCACCGTGCTCGGCGGCCATGAGTACGGCGCCGCCCCACTCTCCGCCGACCGCGAAGCCCTGGAGCAGGCGGCAGACCAGCAGCAGGATCGGCGCGGCGATGCCGATGCTCGCGTACGTCGGCAGCAGGCCGATCGCGAACGTCGCGACACCCATCATCATCAGCGCGACGACGAGCATCTTCTTGCGGCCCACCCGGTCACCGAAGTGGCCGAAGACCACGCCACCCAGCGGCCGCGCCACGAAGCCCAGCGCGTAGGTGCCGAACGCCAGCAGGGTCGCGGTGACCGGCTCGCTCTCGGGGAAGAACAGGGTGCCGAAGACCAGGGCCGCGGCCGAGCCGTAGAGGAAGAAGTCGTACCACTCGACGGCGGTGCCGACGAGGGAGGCGAAGACGACCTTGACGATGCCGGGTGGGGTGCTGACCGGACCGTTCTGGCCGGCTGCGGCTGGGTGACCAGCTGAGCTCGGGGACTGCGTGGACATGACGTGCCTTTCTCGGGGGGATGGCCTTGTCTTGGTGGATCTTGCGTCGTCAGGCGGCGGTCCAACCGCCGTCGAGGAGGAAGGAGGATCCGGTGATGGACGACGACTGCGGGCCGCACAGGAAGGCGACCATCTCGGCCACCTCGTCCGGCTCGACCAGTCGCTTGACGGGAGTGCGGGCGAGCAGGACGTCGTCGACGACGTCCCCAGCGGGGATCCCGTGGGCCTTGGCCTGATCGGCGATCTGGCCCTCGACGAGCGGCGTGCGCACGTAGCCCGGGCAGACCGTGTTGCTCGTGACGCCCTTGCCGGCCGCCTCCAGCGCGATCACCTTCGACAGCCCCTCGAGGCCGTGCTTGGCGCTGACGTAGGCCGACTTGTACGCCGACGCGCGGTGTCCGTGGACGCTCGAGACGTGCACGATGCGACCCCAGCCGGCGGCGTACATGCCGGGGAGCAGAAGCCGCGCGAGCCGGAACGGCGCCTCGAGCATGACCTTGTGGATCAGCGCGAAACGCTCGGGGTCGAAGTCCTCGATCGGTGCGACGTGCTGGAGGCCGGCGTTGTTGACGAGGATGTCTGCGGTGACGTCGAGCGCGCCGATGGCGGCGCCGTCGGAGAGATCCACGACGCGGTGCTCGCCACCGATCAGGGCAGCCACCTTGGCGGCGCCCTCCTCGTCGCGATCGACCACGACGACCTCGGCGCCGGCCTCGGCCAGGCGAGTGGCCACGGCGGCGCCGATGCCGCTCGCGCCGCCGGTCACCACGGCACGCCGGCCTTCCAGCCGGGCTCCCGAAGTGACGTGCGTCTCAGACATGACCGCCACGCTAGGCCCAGATAATCGCCGCCGGACATGGCTGAGCTACACACAGTTATGCGCTCACCCTGTGCAAACGGGCCACATGCCGGTCATGATGTGGCGCATGGGCTTCCTGGAACTCTTGTACGCCGACGCGCCTCGCGCCGACTTCGACCGGCTCGTCACCGAGGCCGAGGGGCAGGCCGGCGCCGGCGACCTGCCCGCCGAGACGGTCGAGACGCTGCGCCGCGAGCACGAGCTCGCACTCCGCCTGCGCGAGGTGATCGCCCGGCACCGGGCCCGCGAGGCCGAGCTCTCGGCGCTCTACGACACCGCGAGCGACCTGACGGCGATCCGCGACGTCGACGCCATCCTCACCGCCATCGTTCGACGGGCGCGGCAGCTGCTCAACGCCGACATGACCTACCTCTCGCTCAACGACGAGGACGACGGCGCGTCGTACATGAAGGTCACCGACGGCGCCCTCACGCAGGAGTTCCGCCGGCTCCGGCTGCCGCTGGGCACCGGGCTGCTCGGGCTGGTCGCGCAGATCGGTGCGCCGTACTTCACCGAGGACTACCAGGCCGACGAGCGCTTCGTGCACCGCGGCTACATAGACGAGGCGGTGGCGGGCGAGCACATTCGCGCGATTCTCGGCGTGCCGCTGATCCTCGACGGGCGTGTCATCGGGGCGCTGCTCGCGGTGCACCGCACGGTGCGTCAGTTCCCGGCGGCGGAGGTCTCCCTGCTGATGTCATTCGCCGCGCACGCCGCCGTCGCGCTCGAGAACGCACGGCTCTTCGCCCAGCTCGACGAGGCCAACGCCACCATGACCGCGCACACCCGGTCGGTCGAGGCCGCCGCGACCGCGCACGACCGGCTCACCGACCTGCTGCTGCAGGGCGGCGGGGTGGCGGAGGTGGCGACCGTGCTGACGGGCATCCTCGGCGGTGACGTGACCGTGCACGGTCCCGACGGTGAGCTCCTCGCGGGCGACTCGGCACCCGTCGACGGATGGGCGGATGCCGTCGCCGGCGCGGTCGCGTCGGGCCGCTCGGTGCCGATCCACGACGGCTACGTCGCCCCGTCGCTGGCCGGCACCGAGCACCTGGCGACGCTGGTGCTCAGCCGCCCGAGCCGGCCGATGGGCCTGGCCGAGCGCCGCACCCTCGAGCGGGCGGCCCTGGTCACGGCGCTGGTGCTCCTCTTCGCCCGGTCAGTCGCCGAGACGGAGGAACGCCTTGGCGTCCAGCTGCTCGGCGATCTGCTCGGCGGCCGCCTCGACGACCCGTCCCGGCTGCGGGAACGGGCGCGTCGTCAGCGCCTCGAGCTGACCGCTGCCGCCGCCCTGTGCGTGGCCGAGGTCGACGGCGTCGACCGACACACCGCCCTGCGCGCCGCGTCCGCCGTCGTCGCCGGAGCCCGCGGGCTGGCAGGAGAGCACGGTGGCCGGCTGGTGCTCATCGCCCCCGACGCCGATCCCGCCGAGAGCGGCGAGCGCCTCCGCGAGGCGATCACCAGGGTCGGCGGCGCGGCTACGGTCGGCGTCGCGCTCGTCGATAGTGACACCGACGCCGCGTCGTACTCCACGGGAGTTCGGGAAGCCTACGCCGAGGCCCGGCGCTGCCTCGACACCCTGCTGACCCTGGGCCGCCAGGGCGAGGTCAGCGACGCCACCGGCCTGGGCCTGGCCCGGCTCCTGCTCGGCGACAACGGACCCGAACAGCTCGGCTCGTTCCTCGAGGCGACGATCGGTCCGGTGCGTGAGTACGACGCGCGCCGGGGCACGTCACTGATCGCGACCCTGGAGGCGTGGTTCGCCACCGGCGGGAAGCTCAAGGCGGCGGCCGAGCGACTGCACGTGCACCCCAACACCGTCACCCAGCGGCTCGACCGCATCGACGACCTGCTCGGCGACTGGCGCGAGCCCGGCCACAGCCTCGACGTACAGCTCGCCCTCCGGGTGGCGCGGCTGCACACCGTGCGGGTCAGCGCTCGCGGCTGACCAACATCTCGCGGTCGCCGAAGCGCACCGTGTCACCGTCGATCACGGTCGTCGGCTTGCCGGCCGTGAGCTCGCGCGCGACGCCCTTTCGGAGCAGCATCGAGCCGTTGGTGGACCCGCGGTCCATCACCACGAGCGCGCCGTCGGGGGCGGGCGCGAACTGGGCGTGCGTCTTGGACAGCGACATGTCACCCGACGACAGGGGTACGACGTGGCGCACCGGCTCACCGCCTCGCGGCTCCGGGCGGCGGCCGACCAGGGTCAGGCCCTCGACGACGAACGTCTCCCCGTCGTCGAACGTGACCCGCCAGCGGACCGACGGGGCCGGCGCCTGCTGCGGCGAGACGTTCGGTTGCTGGGTCGACTGCTTGGCACCTCGGACGACGGTGCGGCCGTCGTCAGCCGGACCGGGCTGGGCGTCGCTCGGCCGGGGCGTGTGAGGGAGCGGGCGTTGCTCGGGCCGAGGTGGAGAGATGAGCTGGGGCGGCGGCTGCTGGCCCGGCGGTGGGCCCGGCTGCTGCGGCTGCTGCACGCGCTGCTGCATCGGCTGCTGCTGAGGCGCCGGCTGGGGAGCCCCGTTCGAGGGGGAGCCGGCGTCGGGGACCCGGGGTGCCGGGGTGGGTGCCGGGCTGGGTGCCGGAGTCGGCGTGGGTGCCGCGACGGGGGCGGGGATCAGTCGCATCGCGGTCAGGTTGACGACGTGCCGCGGGGCTTCGGCCTCGGCGGCGACGGGCGGTGCCGGCCGCACGTCGATGACGATCCCGTGCGAGATGTGGTCGTGCCAGCCGCGGCGTCGGTGCCCACCGTCGGCCACGGCGGTCCAGGCCAGCGTGGCCAGGCCCAGCCCGAAGGTCGGCAGCGCCGAGAGCCCGAGCACCAGCGAGCGCAGCAGCGCACGGCCGAAGCCGATGGGCGTGCCCGTGCCGTGGTGCACGACCCGCAGGCCGACCAGGCTCTTGCCGGGCGACGAACCGGTCATCCCGAGCACGGCGGAGAAGACGAGCGTCATGAGTACGGCGACGCCGACCACGATGCCCGCGCCGGCCCAGAACCCGCTGCTGCCCAAGAAGTACCAGCACGCGACGGCGGTCGCGGCGTACAGGCCCCAGACGATCAGCCGGTCGATCGCGAACGCGTAGAAGCGTCGTTCGAGCTCGGCGACCGGGTAGGTCGGCGGGGTGCCTGTGAAGGGAACACTCATGTCGTGGGTCTCTGGTGTCAGGGGTTGGTGACCTGGATGGTCACACCGTCGCCGAGGTCGATGATCGCGCCAGGAATGAGCGACACCGCAATGCCCGGCTGCAGCTCCTCGGGCGGCAGGCCCGGCTGCATGAGCATCGTGCCGTTGGTCGAGCCGAGGTCGGTCGCCACGGACATGCCGTGGTCGACGCCGGAGCCGGGCCGGATCTCGAGGTGCGTGGACGAGATCTCGTGGTTGGGGCTAGGCACCGTCACCAGCTGCGGCTGGTCGGTGGACGCGAAGCGTCGGGCCTCCGGCGCCCGGCCGATGAGGATGGCACGGTCGACCTCGATGGTCTCTCCACTGGAGAACACCAGCTTGGCGACCGGCCGCGAGGTCACGCTTGGCGCGGGCGGCTGACCGGGGATGCCGGGTGGCTCGGCCACGACTCCCCCCACAGTCCCGATCGTGGTGTGGCCGTCGTGGTCGGCGCCCTCCTCGACGGGGAGGGCGACAGTCTCGGGGCCGGCCGCCGGCTCGGGCTCGGGCTCGATGGGCGGCTCCGGCGCGACGTACGGCGCGGCAACGGGCACCTCCGGGTGTTCCCCGGTCTCGTCGTCGGGGGCGAGCATGGGCTCGGGCTCCGGGTCGGCCTCGACAACCGGCTCGGGCTCGGCGATCGGCTCGGGCACGGCAGCCAGGACGGACTCGGGGGCGGGGGTGCGCTCCGACTCGACCTCCACGGGTACGACGGCACTCGAGGCCGCAGCACCCCCGACGACTGCTCCACCACCCCAGGTCACCCGGGAGACGCGGACCAGCCCGGATGCCACGGACAGCTCGTCACCGGTCGAGTCGGGCTCGACCTCGACGGTGATCCCGGTGACACCGGTCAGTGTGCGCTCGCTCCAGATGGAGCCCGGATCTGCAATGACCTCGGCGGAGCCCCCGGACGTGTCGCAGCTGACCCGGCCCTGGCCGCGCACGAGGATCCGGGTGGCGCCCTCCGTGTCGCCCACCAGCACGAAGTCGGAGAGGTCGCGCAGGCCGGACGAGAGAAGGGCGTCGAGGGTCTGGTCGAACCCGGCACCGTCGTCGACCTGCTCCCAGACAGCAGCGACGCGGGCCTTGGCCGACGCCGGCAACAGCACGGTGACGGCAGGCCCGACGGCGGCGTACCAGGAGCCGGGCAGGTAGCCGCGCCTGCTCGCGTCGCTCTCGTTCACGGCATTGCTCATGGAAGGGCCCCCAGTTTTGTCTCGAGACTCTCGCGCTGACGCACGAAGTCGAACGACTCGTCGGTCACCAATCCCACCACATCCACGACGACCGCAGTCGCGTTGTCACGCCCTCCGGCCATCAGCGCCGCCTGCACGAGTCCGTCGGCGGCGTCGCGGGGGTCGTCGTTCTGCTTCAGGATGCGGGCGACGGTCGCGTCGCTGATCATGCCGGTCACGCCGTCGCTGCAGAGCAGGATGCGCTCGGCCGCGGCCAACGGCAGCAGGAAGAAGTCAGGTTCGAGGGAGTCGAGGGCGGCGCCGAGCGCGCGGGTGATGACGTGCCGTTCGGGGTGCTCGGCTGCTTGCTCGGGGGTGATCTCGCCGGCGTCGATCAGCTCCTGGACCACGGAGTGGTCGACGCTGACCTGGTCGAGCTCGTTGTCCACGAGCCGGTAGATGCGCGAGTCGCCGAGGTTGGCGAGCAGCCACTTGGGACCGTTCTCGTCCTCGACGAGCAGCGCCACCACGACCGTCGTGCCGGCATGGATGCGGTGACCTGTGCCGGCCTGGGCGCTGGTGTAGTCGCGGATCCGCACCTGGCAGCGGGTCAGTGTGGCGACCACGGCCTCGGCGCCTCCGCGCGGGTCGTAGCCCTCCTCGCTGAGCCGGGCGAACTCCTCGACGACGATCCTGCTGGCGACGTCACCGCCAGAGTGGCCACCCATCCCGTCGGCGACGACGAAGAGGGGCGGCGCGACGAGGAACGCGTCCTCGTTGACCTTGCGCACGTGGCCGATCTCGCTGGACGAGCCGTGGTGCAGGTCGACCGCCTTCATCGACACACCCTGCCGCCCCTGTCGTCGGTGTCACCACGGCCGTGCCCGTGGACCATGCCTCCGGGCGGGAGGCTGACGAGTAGCGTAGGAGAGATGTCTGCCAACGAGCCGGGGACACCCCCACGCACCCTCGCCGACCAGCTGCGCGGGTGGCCGGACGAGCGCCTGGGCAACCTGCTGCGTGAGCGTCCTGACCTGGCCACTCCGGCTCCTCACGACTCGGCCCAGCTGGCCTCGCGCGCCGCCACGCGCTCGTCGGTTCTGCGCGCGCTCGACGGACTGAGCCGGCTGGAGCTTTCCGTACTGGATGCCCAGGTGATTGCATCTCAAACCACCCAGGACCAACTTGTTTCACTGGTGTACGCCGACCCGGCAGCAGTCACGGCCGCCACCGATCGCCTGGTCGACCTCGCCCTGACGTGGCAGAGCCCCTCGGGACTGCGCCCGCTGACCGGCATCGCCGAGGTCCTGCGTGGCACCGAAGCGGCCGGCGTGAGCGGGCTGCGGCCCGTCACCGGCCACGGCCATGACGCCGCCACGATCCTCCAACGCATCGCCCAGCTCAGTCCCCCGGCACGCACGATGCTCGAGCACCTGGCCGAGCGCGGCGGCGAGGGCACCACCGGCACCGGGCGTGCGCCCACGCGCCCTGAAGACGCGGCGACCCCGGTCGAGGAGCTGCTCGCCCACGGCCTGCTCGTCCCGCGCGGTCAGGGCGTCGTACACCTTCCCGGCGAGGTCGGGCTGGCCCTGCGCGACGGTCGCACCACGACGGCCCCGGTCGACGACGTACCCCCGATCGCGACGAGCGACCGCGACCCTTCCCTCGTCGACAAGCTCGCTGCCGGCGCCGCATTCGACGCCGTACGCCGCGTGGAGCTGCTCCTCGACCACTGGGGCCTGGCTCCGCCCGGCGTCCTCCGGACCGGCGGGCTGGCGGTGCGCGACCTCAAGGCGGCCGCGACCGAGCTGCACGTCACGCCCACCGAGGCCGGCCTGCTGGTCGAGGTGGCACACGAGGCCGGGCTGCTGGCGGAGTCCACCGACACCGACGGCGAGGCGGTCTGGCTGCCCACCGACACCTACGACTCCTGGTCGACCGGCGATCCCGCGGTGCGCTGGGCCGCGATCGCGCGCGCCTGGCTGGAGTCGCCGCGGCTGGCCGGGCTCATCGGCACCCGCGACAGCGCCGGCAAGACTTGGAACGCGCTCGCTCCCGACCTCTCGAGCAGCTTCGCGGCCGAGGCCCGCCGGATGGCGCTCGACGAGCTTGCCGACCTGCCGCCGGGAGCCACGCTCGCGACCGGCACCGGCCTGCCGGGTGTCGTGGCGCGCGTCGCCTGGAAGCGGCCGCGCCGGCCAGCCACCCGCGCCGACATGGTCGGGTGGGCGCTCGCCGAGGCGGCGGCGCTCGGCCTCACCGGCTACGACGGGATCTCCGGCGCCGGCCGCCACCTCCTCGCCGGCGACCTCGACACGGCCGCGGCGGCGCTGGCGCCCCTGCTGCCCGAACCGGTCGACCACGTGCTCGTGCAGGCCGACCTCACCGCCGTCGCGCCCGGCCCACTGGAGCCAAGCCTCTCGCGCACCCTTCACCTGCTGGCCGATGTCGAGTCGCGCGGTGGGGCGACGGTCTACCGCTTCGCGCCGACGTCCGTGCGCCGCGCGTTCGACGCCGGCTGGTCGGCCGCGGAGGTGCACGAGTTCCTCGCTTCGGTCTCGCGCACTCCCCTGCCCCAGCCGCTGACCTACCTGGTCGACGACGTGGCCCGCACCTTCGGCACCCTGCGTGTCGGGCACGCCGAGGCGTTCCTGCGGGCCGACGACGCGGGCGCGCTCACCGAGCTGATCCACCACCCGAAGGCGGGCACCCTCGGCCTGCGCCGGCTGGCACCCACGGTCCTGGTGAGCACGGTGCCGGTCGACGTACTGCTCCCCCGGCTGCGCGAGCTCGGCTCAGCCCCGGTGGTGGAGGCCGCCGACGGCACGGTCCGTGTTGCCCGCCGCGACCTGCAGCGAGCTCGCACCCCGCGGCACCGCCGCCCGCCCGCCATACGCACTGCCCGCGAAGCGGCGACGGTCACTGCGGTCGTCACCGCCATCCGCGCCGGTGACCGGGCCAGCGCCTCCCGGCCGTCACGGCCCACCGACGCCACCAGCCCGCAGGCTGCGCTGGCGGCGCTGCGGATGGCGATCGACGACAGCGCCACCGTGCTCATCGGCTACGTCGACAACCACGGCTCGTCGTCTGACCGGCTGGTCGACCCGATGCGCGTCGAGGGCGGACAGCTCACCGCCCACGACCACCGCAGCGACGACACCCGCACCTTCGCCGTACACCGGATCACGACGGTCCGGCCGGTCGCTGACCGGTAGGGCTCTGACCGGCGTAGACCGGCGGGAGTATCGACCTGATCCGTCGAGCGCTCAGGCGTGGGCGAGGGGCTCGGGCAGGCGTTGTTCCCGCTCGCGTACGACGGTCAGACCCGTTGGCGATCGACCGTAGACTGGCCGGATGGACTTCCTGAGGTACGCCGAGTCGGCGGCGGCGCTCCTGAACGCCGACGTCGACGACGTCGACGGCCTCCTGACGCACCTGTCGGACCGGCATTGGCTGCACGCGCAGACCAGCGACCGCGACGTTGCCGTGCTGCGCCGGTTCCAGCGGGACCTGCGGCCGATCTTCGACGCGTCCGACGCCGGCCGGGCCTCCGATGTGGTGACCGGTCTCAACGAGCTCCTGAGCCAGCACCCGGTCACCCCGATGATCAGCGACCACGACCCGACGCACCTGCACATGCACGTCGCCAACCGTGCGGCGTCGGTCTCCGACCTGCTGATCGGTGAGTCCCTGATGGGGCTGGCCACGCTCGTGTGCGACCTCGGCCCGACCCGGCTCGGGGTCTGCAGCGCGACGAAGTGCACCAACGTGTACGTCGACACCTCGCCCAACCAGTCGCGCCGCTACTGCTCCGACCGCTGCTCCTCGCGCGCCAACGTGGCGGCCTACCGCGCCCGACAGAAAGCTGCCGCAACCGCCTGATGACATCCCCCGACGGCCCCCTGATCGTCCAGTCCGACAAGACCCTGCTCCTCGAGATCGACCACGAGCGCGCGCAGGACTGTCGCAAGGCGATAGCGCCCTTCGCCGAGCTCGAGCGTTCGCCCGAGCACATCCACACCTACCGGCTGACCCCGCTCGGCCTCTGGAACGCGCGCGCCGCGGGCCACGACGCCGAGCAGGTCGTCGACACCCTGCTGGCCTACTCGCGCTACCCCGTGCAGCACGCGCTGCTCGTCGACATCGCCGAGACGATGGCCCGTTACGGCCGGCTCCGCCTCGAGAAGCACCCCGTGCACGGTCTGGTCCTGGTCTCCACCGACCGGCCCGTGCTCGAAGAGGTGCTGCGCGCCAAGCGGATCCAAGGAATGATCGGCGACCGCATCGGCGGCGCAGACGGGGACACCGTCGTCGTACACGCCAGCGAGCGCGGCAACCTCAAGCAGGCGCTCCTCAAGATCGGCTGGCCGGCCGAGGACTTCGCCGGGTACGTCGACGGCGAGGCGCACCCGATCGCCCTCGACGAGACCGAGTGGCACCTGCGCGACTACCAGCGCGACGCCGCGGAGTCGTTCTGGCACGGCGGTTCCGGCGTCGTCGTACTCCCGTGTGGAGCGGGCAAGACGCTCGTCGGGGCGGCCGCGATGGCGCACGCCGCGGCCACCACCCTGATCCTCGTCACCAACACCGTCAGTGCGCGGCAGTGGAAGGACGAGCTGATCAAGCGCACGTCGCTGACCGCGGAGGAGATCGGCGAGTACTCCGGCTCCGTCAAGGAGATCCGGCCCGTCACCATCGCGACGTACCAGGTGATGACGACCCGCCGGAAGGGCGTCTACTCGCATCTCGAGCTCTTCGACGCGCGCGACTGGGGCCTGATCATGTACGACGAGGTGCACCTGCTGCCGGCGCCGATCTTCCGGATGACCGCCAACCTCCAGGCCCGCCGCCGCATCGGCCTGACCGCCACGCTGGTGCGCGAGGACGGCCGCGAGGGCGACGTCTTCTCGCTCATCGGCCCCAAGAGGTACGACGCGCCGTGGAAGGACATCGAGGCGCAGGGCTGGATCGCGCCCGCCGACTGTGTCGAGGTGCGGGTCACGCTGCCCGAGGGTGAGCGGCTCGTCTACGCGACGTCCGAGCCCGAGGAGCGCTACCGGCTCGCGTCCTGCACCCGCCGCAAGCTCGACGTCGTACGCCAGCTGGTCGCGCAACACGTTGGCCAGCCCACACTGGTGATCGGCCAGTACATCGACCAGCTCGACGAGCTCGGCGAAGCCCTCGACGCACCCGTCATCAAGGGCGAGACACCGGTCAAGGAACGGCAGCGGCTCTTCGAGGCGTTCCGGACCGGCGAGCTCGGGCTGCTCGTGGTGAGCAAGGTGGCGAACTTCTCCATCGACCTGCCGTCGGCGGAGGTGGCGATCCAGGTGAGCGGGTCGTTCGGCTCTCGCCAGGAGGAGGCCCAGCGCCTCGGCCGGCTGCTGCGACCCAAGTCGGAGGGCAAGAGCGCGCACTTCTACACGATCGTCTCGCGCGACACCGTCGACGCGGAGTTCGCCCAGAACCGGCAGCGGTTCCTGGCCGAGCAGGGCTACGCCTACCGGATCGTCGACGCCGACGACATCACGACTGTCTGAGCGCCGCGACGTACGCTCGCGAGCATGAAGCCGGTGCAGCGCTGGAGCCTCGTCGCCGCGGGAGTCGCGGCGCTCCTCGCCGCGCCGTGGGTGGTGCGGGCGCTGCCGGCCGACGACCCCGGCCTCGACGCCGCCGACCTGCTGTCGCGCGTGCAGGCGGCGCGTGACCATCCCTATTCCGGGTACGTCGAGTCGCGGGGCACGCTGCGGCTGCCGGTGGCCGACCGGTTCACCGACGTCGGCTCGCTGTTCGGCGAGGAGACCCGGATGCGGGTGTGGTGGCGCGGCGCCGACCGGTGGCGGGTCAACAAGCTGCTGCCCAGCGGCGAGAGCGACCTGGTGCACGACGCGCGTGGCACCACCCAGTGGCGCTACCAGCAGAACGACGTGAAGCGCAGCGCCGACCCCGACATCCGGCTACCGCGCACCGCCGACCTGGTGCCACCGGCGGTGGCGAGGCTGCTGCTCGACGACGTCGACCCCGGTGACGTGGAGCGCCTCCCCGCGCGCCGGGTGGCCGGCGTCGATGCGGCCGGCCTGCGGCTCGCACCCGCCGCGAAGCAGTCGAGCATCGACCACGTCGACCTGTGGGCCGATCCGACGTCCGGGGTGCCACTCCGGGTCGAGGTGGTGGCCAAGGGCGCTGACATGGCAGCGTTCACGTCTGAGTTCCGCGAGTTCTCCGCTGCGACACCGTCGGAGGAGTCGGTCTCGTTCAGGGCACCACCGGGGTCGGACGCCTCCTTCGATGACGTGCTCGACATCGCCGACGCAGCCAACCAGTACGCACCGTTCCTGCCGCCGCAGACCGTCGCCGGACTGCCCAAGGCACCCGAGGCCGACCGGGCCGTCGGCATCTACGGCGCCGGCATCACCCGGTTGATCACCATCCCGCTGCGCGAGCGCGAGGCCGGGCCGTTGCGGAAGCAGCTCGAGCTGACGCCCGGCGTTCAGGTGCTTGCCGAGGGCACGGTGGTCGCGTTGGGTCCGCTGGGCGTGATGCTGACCGGCGCCGAGGGCGCCGGCGGCTGGCTCGTTGCGGGCACGGTCACCGCCAACACCCTGGTGCGCGCCGCCCGCGACCTGGCCAACGACACGGTGGTGACGCGTCGATGATCCGCACGACAGGGCTCACCAAGAAGTACGGCGGCATCCTCGCCGTCGACGCCATCGACCTGCACGTCCGCGAGGGCGACATCTACGGCTTCCTCGGCGCCAATGGGTCGGGCAAGACCACCACGGTGCGGATGCTGCTCGGCCTGGTGCTCGCCACGTCGGGCAGCGCAGAGGTGCTCGGCGAGGAGATGCCCCGCCAGTCCGGCAAGGTGCTGCCCCAGGTCGGCACACTGGTCGAGTCGCCCGCGGCGTACCCGCGGCTTTCGGGCCGGGCCAACCTGCGTGTACACGACGCGCTCGGTCGCGAAAGTCGCCGAGGTCGCGCCGGCCGGGTGGACGACGTGCTCGACCGGGTCGGCCTGGGCGGCGTCGACGAGCGGCCGGTGGCGGCGTACTCACTCGGCATGCGGCAGCGGCTCGGGCTCGCCCACGCCCTGCTCGGAAAGCCGCGTCTGCTGGTGCTCGACGAACCGACCAACGGTCTGGACCCACAGGGCATCCACGAGATCCGCGACCTGCTGCTCGAGCTGCACGCAGGAGGTACGACGATCTTCCTGTCCAGCCACCTGCTGGCCGAGATCGAGCAGCTCGCGACCCGCGTCGGCGTGCTGGACCGCGGCCGGTTGGTCATCGAGCAGGAGCTCGCCACGCTCACCAGGCCGACCGGTCGCACCTACCTGCGCACCCACGACGTCCACCGGGCGAGGGCGCTGTTGGACGGCCAGGTCGAGAGCTTCGGCGACGACTCCCTGCTCGTGCGCGTCGACGACGTGGCGGCGCTCAACGCGCTGCTGGTGCGGGGCGGGGTCCGCGTGACGGAGCTCGCGCCCGAACGGCACACCCTCGAGGACGTCGTCCTGGCCGCCACCGCGGCCGGGTCCGACCGGATCGAGCGCGGATGATCCGCGTCGAGCTCCACCAGCTGCTGCGGAGCCGCCGCACGTGGGTCACGATCGCCATGATCGACGCACTGCCGACGCTGGTGGCGGTGCTGCTCGGGGTGACCGATGTCGGGCCACGGCCGGGCACCGGACCGGCCTTCCTGTCCGCCGTACTCACCGACGGCACGCTCTTCCCGCTGGCGGCTATCGCCATCGTGCTGCCGCTCTTCATGCCGATCGCGGTCTCGATCGTCGCCGGTGAAGCGATCGCCGGCGAGGCCCAGCTAGGCACGCTGCGCTACCTGCTCGTTCGGCCCGTGGGGCGGACCCGGCTACTCATCGCCAAGCTGGTGAGCGTGATGGCGTTCGTGATGCTGACCCTCGTCGTGGTGGCGGCAACCGCTTATGTCACCGGCACGCTGCTGCTCGGTGATGCGCCGATCGGCACGACCGCGACGGTGTCCGGCACCACGCTCAGCCAGCAGGAGCTGATCACCCGCACCCTGCTCGCGCTGGCCTACGCGCTGCTCTCAATGTTCGGCGTGGCTTCGATCGCACTGTGCCTCTCGACCATCGTCGACTCGCCCCTCGGCGCCGCGCTCGGCACCCTCGCCGTACTCGTCGCGTCCACGCTGCTGCTCACCCTCGACGCCGCCGACTCGATCGCGCCGTACCTGCCGACGCGCTACTGGCTGGCCTTCGTCGACTTTTTCCGCGACCCGATCCTGTGGCGCGACGTGGTCCGCGGCACGCTGCTGCAGCTCGTGTACGTCGCGGTGTTCCTCGGCATCGGCTGGGCCAACTTCGCGACCAAGGACGTCAAGGACTGAGGATCACTGGGTGGCGGAGCAGACCTCCTCGCCTGGCACGGCCGGAGCGTTTGTGCCGAGCTCGACGATCACGGCCGCCATCACCGACGGCGCACGCGGCAAGTCGCCGTGCGCGACGACGGCGCCCGGGCAGATCGACTGGATGGTGAACTCCAACGCCCCGTCGAGAGCAGCCGAGTCGGGAGGTACGACCGTCTGATCGTCGGTGGACCAGATCGACACCCACAACGGGCCGGCCGGTGTCTCGTCGCCGGCGTTCAGCTCGCGCAGCAGGTCGCTGTCGGGTACAAGCTGCTGGCAGGCCTCGGGGCACCGGTCGGGCGCCAGGTCGCCCGCCAGCCCGGCCAGGTCGGAGCCGTGATGAGGCGAGCCCAGGGTGAGCACGCGGCGGGCGAGGCTGGCGCCGCCGTGGTCGCGCACCCACAGCCGCACGGTCACTCCACCGGCGGAGTAGCCGATCACGTCGACAGAGTCGGCGCCGGTGCGGTCCAGTGCCCGGTCGACCGCGTCCTCGAGCACGCCGGCCTGTTCGTCCAGGTCGCCGGTGCCGTCGCCCGCCAACGTGACGACTTCTGCGTCGCGGCCGACCCGGGTCAGCGCCTCCGCGAGTACGTCGAGCGCGGTCGTCGATCCGCCGTACCCCGGCACGAGCAGCACCGGGCCGAGCGTTGCCTGCGAGACCGGAACGGTCGCCGGCTCGCGGTTGACCCAGAGCGCGACACCGATGGCGGCCACGACGGCCAGCGCCAGCGCGGCGAGCACCGCCACGAAGCGGCGGCGGGCCGGAGGTAGGGCATCGAGCATGCCCCGATCCTTGCGCAACCGGCCAAGGGTCACCCGCCGATCGACGCTCAGGCCAGGGCGACGACGGCGGTCAGTGCGCCCAGCACCAGGCACAACGGTGAGTAGGCGCGCAGGTCGAGGCGGCGGTAGGTCGCCTCTGCGACGCTCAGGCCGAGCCCGGACTCGACCAGACCGTAGACCCCCCTCACGAGCAGGACGGCAGCCACGACCCACGTGCCGGCGGCGATCCAGCCGTCGCCCAGGACCCCGGGGACCAGCCCGGCCTCGGCGACCACGAGGTAGGCCCCCGCCGCGAGCAGCACCCCGACTACGACCGACAAGGTGGCAAACACTGCCGGCAGCTCCTCGCCGGCGGGTCGGCCGACGATGACCTCGGCGAACTGCGCCCTGGTGCCCAACGGCCACGGCGACGCAGCCCACACGACGTGGAGCATGCCGACAAGCAGTAGCGCGAGCCCCGCGACGACAGCGATTCCAGTGATCATGCCCATCCCTCCGTTTCCATACGAGCCTGTATGGATGTCCGTACAGTAGCGTATTGATATGCCCGTGCAGAAGGTCACCCATGACGACTGGCTCTATGCAGCACTGACGACACTCGCCCGGTCCGGAGTCACCGCCGTCTCGGTCGAACCGATTGCCCGAGGGCTGGGGGTGACCAGAGGCAGCTTCTACTGGCACTTCAAGGACCGCGAAGCCCTGTTGATCGGCGCCCTGGAGCTGTGGGAGAGCGAGGCCACCACCTCGTTCATCGAGGCCCTGACACCGATCACCGACCCGGCCGAACGACTGTCCACCCTGTTGCGGGAGGCGCTGACCGGCGACGAGATTGCGGGCCTGGAGCCCGCCCTCGTCGCCCATGCCTCCGACCCCGTCGTCTCGGTCGTGCTGGAGCGGGTGACTCGTCGGCGGATGGCCTACCTCGAGGAGTGCTTTCGCGACCTCGGACTCGACAAGCGTGAGGCCCGACTGCAGGCGGTCGCCGCCTACGCCGCCTACCTGGGCTGGGTCGAGCTTCGACGCGCCGCCCCGGACGCCGTGCCCGAGGTGGCCCGCACCGGACGGAAGTCCCGCGCAGCCATCGACCATCTGCTGTCCATGCTCGCTGGGTCGCGCTGAGGCTCGCAATCGACGAGCGAGGGAGCGCTCAGGCGTCGGAACCGAGCTGGACGTACATCGTGAAGCGGTCGTGCCGGTAGGCAGACCGCGACACCTCGACCGGCCGGTGGTCGATCAGCGCCCGACGGGCGACACGCAGGACCGGCGAGCCCTTCGGCAGCTCGAGCTGCTCGGCCTCCTCGGGGGTGGCGACGTCAGACGTGACGGAGTCCTCGGCCCAGGTGGGCCGCAGCCCACGGGCGTCGAGCGCGTCGTACAGGCTGGTGGGCATGCCCGACTGCAGGAACCCGGGCAGCAGCACCTCGTTGAGGTAGGCGTCCTCGATGCAGATGACCTGGCCGTTGCCACGTCGTAGCCGCTTCCAGTGGATGACGGCGTCGCCGGCGGAGAGGTCGAGTGCGCGGGCCACGCCGGGGCCGGCCTGCTCGCGGCGGGCGAGCAGGGTCTGTGACTCGGGGAGCAGCCCCCGCTGGCGCATGTTCTCGGTGAAGCTGGTCAGCATGCCCACCCGGCGACGAGGTCGGGCAACGAACGTGCCGCGACCGGGCATCCGCTCGAGCAGCCCTTCGATCACCAGCGCGTCCATCGCCTGACGCACCGTCATCCGGGCCACGCCGAACTGCGCGACGAGCTCACGCTCGGACGGCGCGGGCGTGCCGGGCTCCGCTCCCTCGACCAGGGTGCGGACATGCTCGCGCACCTGCACATGCTTGAGTGCGCGCTGCACGGTTCCGGCCACCTGGGTCATAGGCTCAGAATAGGTCTGGACAAGCCGATCCGTACCGGGAATCGGTGACGCCGTGCGCCTGCCCCCCATTCCTTTACCTCCCCGTGGTGGTCACTCCGTCGCGATTGCCTCGAGTACGTCGAGCCGCGCGGCCCGCCGCGCGGGGAGCACTGCCGCCAGCACACCCACCACCACGGAGACCGCAAGGAACGCACCAAGCTGGTCCCACGGCACCGAGATGACCTCGAGACCCTCGTCGCGCAGGGCGTACATCATGGCGATGCCGAAGCCGACGCCGAGCACACTGCCCAGCACTGCGCCGAGCACTGCGATCACCACCGACTCACAGGTGATCATCCGCCGGAGCTGGCTGCGTGACAACCCCACGGCCCGCAGCAGTCCGACCTCGCGGGTGCGCTCGATGACCGACAGCGCGAGCGTGTTGACGATGCCGAGTACGGCGATGAAGAGCGCCAGGCCCAGCAGAGCGAAGATCATCAGCACCAGCTGGTCGATGGGTCCGCGCTGCTCCTCGGCGAAGGCGGCCTGGTCCTTGACCGTGACGATGGGCAGCTCGGCCACCACCTCGTCGATCGCCGCCTCGAGGGCCGGCGTCTGCCTGTCGACGTCGATGACCAGGAAGTTGTCGCGTTCGGGGAAGCCGGCCTTCTTCAGCGTCGACAGCGTCGTCTGGATCGGGAAGCCGACCACCGGGTTGTCGGCGAACGTGCCGGCCACGGGGTAGGTCACCTCCTCCCCGTTGAAGGTGATCTGGTAGTCGTCACCGACTGCCAGGTCGTGATCCTCGGCGTACTTGTCAGAGACGAGCACCGCGCCGTCGCGCAGGTCGTCGAGCGAACCGGTCACCATTTCGAGGCCGAGCGCCCCGGACAACGAGGACTTCTCGCTCGCACCGACGCCCTGCTGCCCGTCGTCGTACTCGCCGAAGGCCCAGCGCTGGCGAGCCACCGACTCCACGCCGTCGATCTTGCTCATCCGGTTGCCGATGCGCGACGAGAACGACTGCCCCATCAGGTTGCTGACGACGTAGTCGCCCTTGAAGTTCTCCTCGATCGTCTGGTCGACCGACGCCTTAGCGGAGTCCCCGACAATCGCCATCGTGGCAGCCAGCGCCAGTCCGATCATCAGGGCCGACGCGGTTGCGGTCGTACGACGCGGGTTGCGCAGGGAGTTCTGGCCGGCCAGGTTTCCGACGGTGCCGAAGACGCGGGCCAGCAGCCGGTGGGCCACCGCCAGGAACGGCCGGCTCAGCACCGGGCTCGCCGAAGCCACGCCCAGCAGCACCGCGAGCACACCACCCCCGACGAACCAGCCACCCCGGCTCACCGAGGTGAACAGCCCCGCGGCCAGCGCACCACACCCGGCCGCGATGAGCAGGAGCCCGCCCAGGAACCGGCGACGCAACGACGTCTCCGGCATCGAGATTTCGTCGCGCAACGCCTGCACCGGCGCGATCCGGGACGTACGCCGGGCCGGCAGCCACGCCGCCGCCATGGTGACGACGATGCCGATGCCGTACGACGCGAGGACGGTGCGCGGCGCGAAGATCAGCGGCTGCCCGGAGAGGTCGAGCCCGAACCGGCCGAAGACGAGCCGGATCACCATCGCCAGCGCCACGCCCAGGCCCAGCCCGATCGTCGAGCCGAGCACGCCCAGCACGAACGCCTCGAGCAGCACCGACCTGGTCACCTGCCGCCGCGAGGCGCCGAGGGCACGCAGCAGCGCGAGCTCACGGCTGCGCTGGGCGACCAGCATCGAGAACGTGTTGACGATCAGGAAGGCGCCGACGACCAGTGAGATGCCGGCAAAGATCAGCAGGAACGTCGTGATGAACGAGATCGCCTGCAACAGCTCGCCGGCGCTGTCGTCGGCCGCGTCGTCACCGGTGACCGCCTCGAAGCCGTCGGGCAGGCTTAGTGCCACTGCGTCCCGCAGCTCCTCCTGCGAGACCCCGTCGGCAGCCGTCACCCAGAGGTCGGTGTAGGCGTCGCGGCCGTCGAGGAACAGCTTCTGGGCGGTCCGCGTGTCGAAGGCGGCGAACGTCGCCCCGTTGAGCGAGCCGCCCTGCTCGAAGTCGGCGATGCCCACGAGCACCGGGTTGAGGACCGACTGGTCGCCGGCCGTGACGATGTGCACGCGATCGCCGCGGTGGTAGCCGGCGCGGTCGGCGGTCGAGGCGTCGAGCACGACCTGGTCACGCCCGCTCGGTTCGTCCCCGATGATGATGCTGAGACCCTCGAGGTCGTGCCCGGCGGGGGCGTCCGACCAGTTGCCGCCGATGCCGGGCGGGCCCTGGCCACCGACGACCTTGTTCTTCCGGTCGACGACGAAGACGCCGCGGTCGGTGACGTTGCCGTCGACGCGCGCTGCGCCCTCCAGGTCCTGCAGATCCTTGAGCACCGACGCCGGCACGGTGCGAGTCGACGGGCCGTTGCGCAGGTCGCCAGCACCCTCCGGCCGGACGACGACATCGCCGACGGTCGACGCGAACAGTGCCGTGAAGCTTCGGCCCAGGGTGTCGCTGAAGACGAGAGACCCGGCCACGAACGCAACTCCCAGCACGATCGCGAACGTACTGAGAAACAGCCGGACCTTGCGGCCCAGCAGGCTCTTGAGGGCGGCGCGGAGCATCAGCCGGCCACCGGTGCGCTCATGGTGGCCATGACCTCCAGCACCGACTCGCGATCGGGGTCGCGCAGCTCGTCGACCACACGACCGTCGGCGAGGAACACCACCCGATCCGTGTACGCCGCGGCGACCGGGTCGTGGCTCACCATCACGATCGTCTGGCCGTGGTCGTCGACACTGCTGCGGAGCAGCTCGAGCACCTCGGCACCCGAGCGGGAGTCGAGGTTCCCGGTCGGCTCGTCGGCGAAGACGATGCGCGGACGGCTCACCAGCGCCCGCGCGATCGCCACCCGCTGCTGCTGGCCGCCGGAGAGCTCATTGGGCTTGTGGCTGAGCCGGTCACCCAGCCCGACAGTCGCAATGACGGAGTCGAACCACTCAGGGTCGGGCTTGCGGCGCGCGATGGCCAGCGGCAGCACGATGTTCTCGCGCGCGGTCAGGGTCGGCACCAGGTTGAACGACTGGAACACGAAGCCGATCTCGTCGCGACGCAGCCGGGTCAGCGCCTTGTCCTTGAGCCGGGTGAGCTCCTGTTCGCCGATGAAGACCTGCCCCGACGTGCCGGTGTCGAGGGCCGCACAGCAGTGCATCAGCGTCGACTTGCCCGACCCGCTCGGTCCCATGATCGCGGTGAACTCCCCCGCCACGAGGTCGAGCGTCACGTCGTCGAGCGCACGCACCTGGGCCTGGCCGGTGCCATAGGTCTTGGTGAGTTTGCGGACCCGCGCGGCGGGCGTGTGCTCGGTCATGGTCCCAGCCTCCCGCGCCACGCCAACCAGGCGCCATGGGGACTCCCCCGGATCCCTCCCGGGGAAACCCCCGAGGATCCATGCGTCCGAACAGGTGTTCGATATCATGGAGTCGTGGACTTCCAGGGCACGCTCTTCGACGAGGCGCCGGCCACTGACGTCGCCGGGCTGCCGACGCTGGCACCCGAGCGCACGCTCTTGTCCAGAGGAGCCTGGGTCGACGTCCAGCGCAACTGGCTGCCCGGTGCCGATGCCGTGTTCGAGGCGCTGGTGCGTGACGTGCCGTGGCGCGCCGAGCGCCGCCAGATGTACGACCGCGTCGTCGACGTGCCCCGTCTGGTGCACACGTACGCCGCCGACGAGGCCCTGCCGCACCGGCTGCTCGTCGACGCGCGCGGGGCCCTGTCGGCGCACTACCTGCCCGAGCTCGGCGAGCCGTTCGTCACCGCCGGCTGCTGCTACTACCGCGACGGCCGCGACTCGGTTGCCTGGCACGGCGACACCATCGGCCGAGGCAGGACGCAGGACACCATGGTCGCGATCGTCTCGGTCGGCGACCCACGCCGGCTGCTGCTCCGCCCCCGCGGTGGCGGCGAGTCCGTCGCCGTCGCCATGGGCCACGGGGACCTGCTCGTGATGGGCGGTTCGTGCCAGCGCACCTGGGAGCACGCCGTACCCAAGACGGCGCATGCCGGCCCGCGGCTGTCGGTGCAGTTCCGGCCGCAGGGCGTGTTCTGACGGTCAGAGCTGCACGCTGGGCGGCTCAGCTCGCGTACGCGTCCTGGTAGAGCTTGTCGAGGTCCTCGGAGTACGGCGCGCTGAACCCGCAGAGCGTCACGGTGTCCTGGAAGGCCGTGACGAGGTAGCGACCGCCGACCTGGAAGTCGACCGCGACCAGCAGCTCCTGGAGCTGCTTGCTCGGCGCCGTCACCGTGACCGTCTCGGTGGGGGTGCCCTTGAACCATGTGGTGGGCGCGAGCGTGACCTGGTCACCCTCGATCGAGGTGACGGAGCCGTCGAAGGCGAGCGTGTTGCCGCGGAGCACCCGCACGTTGGGGACCATGCACTTGGCCTCGACCGCGTCGCCCGTGACCAGCGCGGTCGTGGAGCCGGGCTCGGCAACCGGCTGTGCCGGCGCCTGGCTGGTGGGCTCCTGGGCCGTGGGGGACTGCACGTCGTCGTCACTACGCAGCGCTGCGAAGGATACGCCCGCAATGACGACGACGGCAGCGGCTGCCGCGACCCAGACGAGGGGGCTGCGGCGCCGCGTCGTCTCGGGTCGGAGTTCGGGGGTGTGGTTGCTCATGGCGTCCTCCAGGAGTCGGGCCACCTGCTCGGGGGGCGCGGGCGTCAGTCGGGCGGCCGGGTCGATCGCGCT
The DNA here is from genome assembly GCF_023208195.1 of Nocardioides sp. InS609-2. NCBI lineage: Bacteria > Bacillati > Actinomycetota > Actinomycetes > Propionibacteriales > Nocardioidaceae > Nocardioides > Nocardioides sp. InS609-2. The sequence goes on from NZ_CP060034.1 coordinate 1,919,249, forward strand.
CAGGCTGCGGCGCAGCTCCTCGTCGTCGTAGCCGTAGTCGTTCACGATGGCCTCCCTATGCCCCTTCATGTCCGGCACCGGTGCCGGTCTTTCGCAGGTCCTCGAGCAGCTTTCCCTTGGCCCGGTGCAGGCGGATGCTCACGGCGTTGGCGGTGAGGTCGAGCACGGCGCCGATCTCGGCGGGCGTCAGCTGCTCCCACGCCCACAGCCGGACCAGCTCACGGTCCCGGTCGGGCAGCCGGTCGAGCGCCTCGGCCAGCCGGACGTCGGTGCCGACCGGGTGCGGTTCGACGGGCTGCCCGGCCACCTTCGCGGCCACCCGCGTCTGCCGTCGGCGGCTGCGCTCGGCGTTCTGAAGGCAGCCCCGCGCCACGCCGTACGCCCAGGGCAGTGGGTTGTCGGGCACCTCGTCGAAGCGCCGCCACAGCACCAGCAGGGTGTCGGAGAGGACGTCGTCGGCGGTGTCTGAGTCGGTACGACGCACGAGGAACCGGCGCAGCGGCTCGATCACCTCGCGTGCCAGCGTCTCGAACCGCTCCTCCCGTGTCACCCCTCCAACGTAGCGAGCCGGCGTCGTCAGCGGCCCGGCCGGGGCAGCGGCCCGAAGTCCTCGCGGCAGGCGTCACCCGAGCACGACGACAACAGGTTGGTACGCCGGAACAGCTCGCGGCGCACCCGCGCGTACTTCTTCACGGCCGCCAGGTTGCGAAGTTCGTAGGGGTCCCGGGCGTGGTCGTAGAGCTCGACGAAGCCGGTGCGGTTCCAGCGGACGAACGTGTAACGGCCGGTGTGGACACCCCGGAACGTCCAGTCGATCGTGCCACGCCGGTGGAACGGGCCGGCCTGGATGAGCGAGGTGCGAGCCAGAGGCGCGCCGGCGCGTGCCGCCCCCAGCACCGACACGCCGTCCATCGGGCGCCCCGGCGTCGCACCGGAGATCTCCACCAGCGTGGGCGCGAGGTCGACCGTCGAAGCGATGTTGGACCGCACGACACCCGGCGGGATGCCCGGGCCACGCACGAGCAGCGGCACCCGCAGCGACTCGCGGTAGGCCAGCAGCTTGCCGGTGTAGCGGTGCTCGCCCAGCAGGTAGCCGTTGTCGCTGGTGAAGATCAGGTAGGTGTTGTCGAGCTCGCCGGCGGCGCGCAGCGCCTCGACGGTGGCAGCGACCCCCTCGTCGACCGAGGCCAGCGACCGGATGCGCTGGGTGAAGAGGCGCTGCAGGGTCGCGGCGCGCTTGCGCTTCTCCTTGCGGATGAGGATCGGCTTGTCCGAGACGTCCTGCTCGTTGTATGACGGCTTGTCGAGCGACGGCAGCCGCGAACCGGGATACAGGCCGGCGTGCCGGGTTGCCGGCGTCGGCGGGGCGGCGCACGTGTCGAGGGGCAGGTTGTCGGTGCACTGGCCGTGGGGGGCGACGTACGACGACCAGATGAAGAACGGGTCCTGGTCGCCGGCGTACTCGCCGATCAGGTCGACCGTGCGGTTGGTGACGAAGTCGTTGCTGTGCAGGTCGTCGTGGTGCTCGACCAGCGCGCCGTCGTCGTACACGGTGTAGTCGAAGGCCTGGTAGGTGCCGTGGGTGAACGGCGCCCAGTGGTCCCAGCCGGCCTGGATGCCGTCGCGCTCGGAGTAGAGGTTGAGGTACTTGCCGACGAACCCGGTGGCGTAGCCCGCGTCGTGCAGCCAGCTCGCGACACTGTTGCCCGGCTCCTTGAGCGCCCCGAACCCGCCATGCGGGCCGGAGTTGCTGCGTACGCCGTTGTTCTGCGCGTACTGACCGGTGACCATCTCGGCGCGGGCCGGGCAGCACAGCGGATGTGGCGAGATCGCCTGGCCGAACGTCGCCCCGCCACCACCGAGTGCCGCTCGGGTCTGCGGCATCCAGTAGAGATCCTCGAGCGTCTGGTCGTCGGTGGTGATCAGCACGATGTTGGGCCGGTCGCCCGGCGCCTGCGCCTGCGCGGCCACCCGCGGCGTTGCCGGCACAGCCGCGATGGCGGCAGCCAGGGCCACGAGGGCGACGGCGAAGCGGGCAGTTCCACGAGATGTCTTCATCGGCCGGGTCACGGTACCTGTGACGCAGCTCCGATCCGGGAAGTTGCCCCGACACGCAACAAGGCCCCCGCTCCGAGCGGGGGCCTTGCTGTCTCGCACGTTGGAGCCAGGCGGTCTCAAAACCACATGTGGCTGGTCTCGAGACGGGTTGCGCACTCCCTCGCTTCGCTCGGGACTACGCCAACCCTCCTCGACCTGATCGCCTTGTCAGCCCTTCGCTGCGCTCAGGGCTGGGCGATCAGAAGTCCATGCCGCCCATGCCACCGGACGGGTCGCCCATCGGGGCGGCCTTCTCCGGCTTGTCGGCCACGACGGCCTCGGTGGTGAGGAACAACGCAGCGATCGAGGCGGCGTTCTGCAGAGCAGAGCGGGTCACCTTGACCGGGTCGTTGATGCCCTCGGCCAGCATGTCGACGTACTCGCCGGTGGCCGCGTTGAGGCCGTGACCGGGCTTGAGGTTGCGCACCTTCTCGGCCACGACGCCGCCCTCGAGGCCGGCGTTGATCGCGATCTGCTTGAGCGGGGCCTCGGTCGCGTAGCGAACGATGTTGGCACCCGTCGCCTCGTCGCCCGTCAGGTCCAGCTTGTCGAACGCGGTGGCCGCAGCCTGCACGAGTGCCACGCCGCCACCGGCGACGATGCCCTCTTCGACAGCCGCCTTGGCGTTGCGCACGGCGTCCTCGATGCGGTGCTTGCGCTCCTTGAGCTCGACCTCGGTGGCCGCGCCGACCTTGATGACCGCAACGCCGCCGGCCAGCTTGGCCAGGCGCTCCTGCAGCTTCTCGCGGTCGTAGTCGGAGTCCGACTTCTCGATCTCGGCACGGATCTGGTTGACCCGGCCCTCGATCTGGCCGGTGTCGCCGGCACCTTCGACGATGGTGGTCTCGTCCTTGGTGATGACGACCTTGCGGGCCTGGCCGAGGAGCTCGACGCCGGCGTTCTCGAGCTTGAGGCCGACCTCCTCGGAGATGACCTGGCCACCGGTCAGGATCGCGATGTCCTGGAGCATGGCCTTGCGGCGGTCACCGAAGCCCGGAGCCTTGACGGCGACGGACTTGAAGGTGCCACGGATCTTGTTGACCACCAGGGTCGACAGCGCCTCGCCGTCGACGTCCTCAGCGATGATCACCAGCGGCTTGCCCGACTGCATGATCTTCTCGAGCAGCGGCAGCAGGTCCTTGACGTTGCTGACCTTGGAGTTGGCGATGAGGACGTAGGGGTCCTCCAGCACGGTCTCCATGCGCTCGGGGTCGGTGACGAAGTAGGCCGAGATGTAGCCCTTGTCGAACCGCATGCCCTCGGTCAGCTCGAGGTCGATGCCGAACGTGTTCGACTCCTCGACCGTGATGACGCCTTCCTTGCCGACCTTGTCCATCGCCTCGGCGATGACGTCACCGACGGTGCTGTCACCTGCGGAGATCGACGCCGTGGCGGCGATCTGCTCGCGGGTCTCGATCTCGGTCGACATGGCGAGCAGCTGCTCGGTCACGGCGGCGACAGCGGCCTCGATGCCGCGCTTGAGACCCATCGGGTTGGCGCCGGCCGCGACGTTGCGCAGACCCTCGCGAACCATCGCCTGGGCGAGGACCGTGGCGGTCGTCGTACCGTCACCGGCGACGTCGTCGGTCTTCTTGGCGACTTCCTTGACGAGCTCGGCACCGATCTTCTCGAACGGGTCCTCGAGCTCAATTTCCTTGGCGATGCTCACACCATCGTTGGTGATGGTGGGCGCGCCCCACTTCTTCTCGAGCACGACATTGCGGCCCTTGGGACCGAGCGTGACCTTGACGGCGTCCGCGAGCGTGTTCATGCCACGCTCGAGGCCGCGTCGGGCCTCCTCGTTGAAAGCAATCAGCTTCGACATAACCCTTGTGATTCCTTCAGAGTCTGGGGGTGTACGGCGCCTGGTGGGCTGCCCGCGACGGACGGACCTCGACCCTCCGACGGACCCTTCCCGCCGGGCTGGAGGACCTCAACGTCACCAGTGCCGTGTTGTCACTCTCATGGCGAGAGTGCCAGCGTCATGTTTAGCACTCGAAGGGGGCGAGTGCAAACGAATCGCGGCCTTCCGGACCCCGGTCAGCGCGCGGCCAGCCAGGTCTCGAAGTCGGGTCCGTCGAGTACGGCGTCGCCCCGGGGCACGAGGGCGCCGGCCCGGATGAGCTTCTCGGCCCGCCCGGGCAGCCACAGCGGCACGGAGATGTAGCGCTTGCCGGCGGCCCGGACGTGGCGGCGTACCTGCCGGATCAGGGTGTCGGGCCGCGGCCCCGCGAGGTTGACCGTGCCGTCCTCGTCGCCGTGCGCGAGCCGGACCAGGTGCGCGGCAACGGTCTCGATCGCCACGGTCTGCACGGGCTGGATCGGCACCCCGACGACCGGGCCCTTGCGTGTCCACTGCATCAGCTGGCCGCCGAAGTCGTGGAACTGCGTGGCCCGCAGGATCGTCGACGGCACGTCGCCACGGCGAGCCGCCTCCTCCTGCGCGAGCTTGGCGGCGAAGTAGCCCCGCCCCTCCAGCCCGTCGATGCCGTAGATCGACAGCGTGACGATGCGACGCACTCCGGCACGGGCACCCGCGGTCTGCAGGTTGCCGGCCACGCTCGTGAAGAACGCAGAGGCCACATCGCGATCCATCGAGGACACATTGGCGGCGTCGATCACGACCTCCACCCCGGCCAGTCCCTCGTCGAGCCCAGCTCCGGTGACGGCGTCGACGCCGGTCGCCCGGCTCAGCACCACGACTTCGTCCCCGGCGGCCTCGAGTGCTGCGACCGCGTGACGACCGGCAAGCCCGGCCCCTCCGATGACGGCGACCTTCATGACGACTCCTCGCATACGTGGATAATTGGTATCCACGTTATACCAGAGAACTCGGACATCCCGTAACCTCGTTTCCATGCGTATCAGCGAAGGAGTCGAGTGGGCCGCTCACTGTGCCGTCGTCCTCGCCCAGCTCCCCGACGGCCTGGCCCTCAACGCCGGGGTGCTGGCGGAGTTCCACGGGGTGCCGAAGCCCTACCTCGCCAAGTCGCTGCAGGCGTTGTCGCGGGCCGGCATCGTGGCGTCGAGCCAGGGCCGCAACGGCGGCTATTCGCTGGCCCGGCCCGCAGGCGAGGTCACCCTGCTCGACATCGTGCTCGCCGTCGACGGCGGTCAGGCGGCCTTCCGGTGCACCGAGATCCGCCAGCGCGCGCCGCACCCGGCACCGCGGAAGTGCTTCCGCAGCTCGTGCGCGATCGCAGCCGGCATGTGGCGGGCCGAGCAGGCGTGGCGCGACGAGCTGGCCACGGTCAGGCTCGACGCACTCGCGTCCGGGGTGGCCGAGATCGTGCCCGACGACGTGATGGCCCAGAACGCCGGCTGGCTCGCCGCACGGATCGGTCGTGCCTGAGTCAGCCCAGTCGGGCGGCCACCAGGTCGGCGAACACCTCCGCGTTGGCCGGGAGCACGTCGAGGTAGAGCCCCGGCTCGGTGACCTCGAGCTCGCTGACGCACCAGTTCCCGTCGTACTTGAGCAGGTCGACGCGGCCGTAGTCGAGCGGCCGGCCGGTGAACTCGGCGGCGGCACGCAGCGCCTCGAGGGCCAGCACCGACTCCGGGCCCGACATCGCGACCTCCGTGGTGCGGCCGCCGAACTGCTCGTGCACGCGGATCTCGCCCGCGCCGGGCACCTTGTTGACCATCGACACGGCCTCTCCGCCGATCACGAACACCGAGGTCTCGCCGTCGGTGTGGATCGTGGTGACAAGTGGCTGGGCCAGGACCGGGGCGTCGGGCAGGGCGATCGCGTTGCCGCGTCGTACGACGGTCACCCCGATGCCGCCGGCACCCACCCGCGGCTTCACGACCACGTCACCGAACTCGGCGACCGTGGCCTCGAGCTCGGCGGCGGAGACCACGAGCCGCGTGGGTACGACGGGCACGTCACCGAGCCGGGCGAGGTAGCCCTTGTCGAGGTTCCACTGGAAGACGTCGGCGCCGTTGAGCACCGTCGTCGTCGCTTCGACCGAGTGAACCCAGGCCAGGAACTCCTCGGATCGGGTCATGTAGTCCCAGGTCGACCGCACGGCGACGAGGTCGGCGCCGACCCAGTCGACCGACGCGTCGTCCCACACGGCCCAGCGGGCGTCGATGCCGCGAGCGATCAGGGCCTTGTCGAGCGTCTCGTGGCCGGGCTCTCCCGCGGGCCAGTCGCGACTGGTGGCGAGGAGTACTGAGTTCACTCGTAGCGCTCCTTCAAGACGTCCAGCTTGTTGGTGCCCTCCACGTTGTCGCCCTTCTCGACGACCACGAGGTTGTGGTAGCAGTGCACCGACCTGACCCAGCGGTCCGTGTACGACGGCTCGTGCTGGTCGACGTACTCCTCGAAGTTGAGGCCGTCGACGAGGTCCTTGACGAGGTCCATCGACGTGCCGCGCGCCCGGGGGTCGGCCTGCCCGCCCCACTCGGGCCAGTACGACGTCTGGGTGTCCTCGATCGCGTAGACACCGTCGTCGGGCAGCAGCGGGAACAGCACGCCGAAGCTCGCCCGCACGTGGTCGGGGACGTGTGACCCGTCGTCGATGACGACCAACGGCTGGTGCTCCTCCATCAGCGAGGTGAGCAGCGCCTCGTCGGTCTGATCCCCTTGTACGACGGTGATCCGGCCGCCGCTCAGCGCCGTCTTGTCCTCGATGTCGAGGCCGATGACGTGGGCCTTCGGGAAGAACCACTTCCACATCTTGAGGGAAGCGCCACCCATGCTGCGGGCGTAACCGCCGACACCGAGCTCGAGCAGCGTGAACTCCTCGCCGCGCAGGTGCTCGAGGTGCCGCTGGTAGTGCGGGGTGTAGCGGTGCACGCCCCACTTGTCGGTGCCGAACTCCACCGCGAGCTCGGTGAGGTCCATGGCGAGCAGCCGGCGTCGTCGTTCCTTCGGGTCCTCGGGCATCCGGTCAGACTAGAACGCCGGAGCATGGTGCCCGAAGGGCAGGTCTTCGGCATGTCCGAGCGCGCGGAGCACCGACGGCAACATCGCCTTGGCCGTACGCCGGTAGCCGGCCGCGCTGGGATGGAACCGGTCGAGGCTGAACATCTCGTCGGGGTTGGTGATGAAGAACGGGCCGACGACATGGGCCAGCGAGACGACGTACGCACCGCGTTCGAGAGCCACCTCGCGCTGGGCGTTGGCGAGCTGACGGCTGGCCCGCGAGCCCAGGCTGCGCAGGGGCTGCGGCACCGGGCGGAGTGCGCCGAGGTCGGGGCAGGTGCCCACCACGACACGGGATCCGAGCTCGTGCAGCCGGTCGACGGCCTCGGCGAGATGGCGCACCGACTCGGCCACCGGGACCCGGTGGGTGACGTCGTTGCCACCGACCACGATGACGGCCGCGTCGGGCCGGTACCCGTCGGGCAGCGCGTCGAGCTGTTCGGCGAGCACGCTCGACTCGGAGCCCACGCGGGCCGCCGTACGCAGGCGGACGGAGGTGTCGGTGGCCTTGCCCAGACCCTTGGCGAGCCGGGCGCCGAGGGTGTCCTTGGCGCGCTCGGCACCAAGCCCTGCGGCGATGGAGTCGCCGAGCATCAGCAGGTCGAGGCGCCCCGGCTGGCTCTTGCGGTAGGTCTTGTCGGCTTCGGGAGCCTCGTGCCCGAGCGGGTCGCCGATGAGGCCGCGCGCGATCGCCGCCTGCCGCTGGAGGAACTGCCGCGCGCCGACGCTGCTGGTGGCCACGACACCGGCCGAGGCCAGCACCCCGACGGTCCATCGTTCGCGAGCCCGCATGCGCCGAGTAGAACCAACCCGCCTGAACACGCGGTCAACCCGACATGTCGGGCGGCCGAACGCAGCCGCTCAGTCGGCCAGCTCGGGCGGGAAACCGCCGGTGGCGACCGGACCCCACCGCTCGATGGTGAGCCGGACGAGCGACTTGTCCTGGTCGCGCATCGCCTGGCGGTACTCGTCCCAGTCGGGGTGGTCCCCGGAGATGCTGCGAAAGTAGTCGACCAGCGGCTCGACCGCGTCGGGCATGTCGATGACCTCGGCGACGCCGTCGATCTGCACCCATGGCCCGTTCCACTCGTCGCTGTGGATCAGCGCACTGGCGGCAGAGCTGCGGCGCAGGTTCGTCACCTTGGCGCGGGACGGGTACGTCGCCACGACGAGCCGGCCCTGCTCGTCGACGCCGCACGAGACGGGTGAGAGCTGCGGGCGGCCGTCGCGCCGGGTGGTCACCAGGGTGGCCCGGTGGCGTGGCCGGATGAAGTCCAGCAGTGCGTCTCGGTCGACCTTGTCGTTGGTTGCGATGGTGCGTGCCATGCCTCCACTGTGCCGGACGGGCGATGATCTGAGTACGCACGCGGATTCGGCAGACCGGGTCCCGGGCCGAAGATCCGCACATGACCACTCCCGTCTCTCCCCAGCGCCTGGCCTGGCTCACCGACGAGGTCGGTGCCTGGCAGTCCTCCGGACTCGTCGATGACGACACGGCGACCCGCATCCTCGGCAGCTATGCCGCCTCCCGCCGCTTCTCGCTGGCCCGCCTCCTGCTCGGGGTCGGCGGCACCTTCGTCGGCGTCGGCCTGATCTGGCTGGTCGCAGCCAACCTCGACGAGCTCGCCCCCATCGCGCGCTTCGTCGTCGTGGCCGTGCTCTGGCTGGCGCTCCTCGCCGGCGGCGAGCTGCTGGCCGGTCGCGGTCCGGCGCTCCTCGCCGGCGCCGTACGACTCGTCGCTGCACTCACCTCCGGCGCTGTCATCTTCCAGGCCGCGCAGAGCCTCCAGGTGCCGGCGTACGAGCCGCGGCTGATCGGCCTCTGGGGCGTAGCCGCACTCGTCCACGCCTACGCGACCCGGGCTCGCGGCCCGCTGCTGGTCGGCATGTCGGCGCTGTCCGGCTGGGTGCTGTGGCAAGGGCTCTTCGATGACGCGACGTTCCTCCGCGTCGTCCTGATCCTGCTTGCCACGGGCGTGTTCTCGCTCGCGGTCGCGGCACTGCACGACCGCTGGGTGCCGGCATTCGCAGGGCCGTGGCGCCTTGTGGGCATGGCGTTCACGCTGATCGGGCTCTTCGTCTCCGCCCTGCCCGACACCGGCGACTCAGATCTCGGGCCGAGCATCTTCCTCATCGTCCTAGGCGTCGTCGCGGTCGTGGTGACCGCGGCCGCCCTCCGTGTCGGCACGGTCGTGGCGCGATGGGAGGTTGCCGGCGCGGCTGCGGCCCTGGCGGTCGGCGTACTTCTTGCTCTCTGGGAGCCCGGCTCGGATCCCGACCACCTCGGTGCCGGCGACCTGCTCCACGCCGCCCTCTGCGTCGTCGCTTACGTCGCCCTCGCGGTCGGCGTCGCCGCCCTCGGCGCCCTGCGCGACAACTGGGTGCTGACCGCGATGGCCGCCGTCGCCCTGGTCGTGTTCACGTCGTTCCAGAGCTTCGCGGTCTTCGCCGCCATCATCGACGGGGCGTGGCTGTTCCTGCTCGTCGGCCTCGTCTTCCTCGCCACCGGGTTCGTCTTCGACCGAGCCCGGCGCACCCTCGCATCCGAGCTGGCCGCTGAGCTGGCCGGCCCGACAGGAGCCCAGTCATGATCCGCACCATCGCACTGGTGGCCGCCGTACAGCTTGCCGCCACCGGTCTCGCCGTCGCTCCTCAGCTCTCCGCCCGGGTCGCGGGCGACGAGATCCAGCTCCGTGTCGAGCCGCTGGACCCGATCGACCCGTTCCGTGGGGCGTACGTCGCGCTCGATTATCCGGACCTACGGCTGGACCGCGAGATGACGGGCGAACACGGGGACGTCTACATCAGCCTCGTCGACGACGGTTCGACCATGAAGGCGGGCGGCTGGAGCCGCACCCGGCCCGAAGACGGCACCTACCTGACGTGCAGCGATCGCGACTGGCAGGTCGAGTGCGGGATCGAGAGCTGGTTCGTGCCGCAGGACAAGGCACATGCGCTCGAGGACGCCGTACGCGACGGCGATGTCGTGGCCACCGTCAAGGTCGACTCGCGCGGTCACGCCGCGATCGTGGCCGTCGCGGCAGATTCCTGAGCAAACCTGTCGATCTCACCCTCCCCCGCGCGTCATATCGGTGGAAGACTCACCCCACCGAGAGAGGAATGGTCATGTCCGACTACATCCTGCTGATCCCCACCGACGAGGCTGCCTGGGACGCGAGCTCCCAGGCGGCCAAGGACGCCATGTACGCCAAGCACCACGAGTTCGGCGAGGCACTGGCCGCGCGCGGCCACAAGGTCAAGGCCGCCGCCGAGCTGTCGAACAGCCGGGAGACGAGGGTCGTCACCGGCGACCGCGACGACGTCGTCGTCACCGAGGGTCCGTACGCCGAGAGCGCTGAGCAGCTGTCGGGCTTCTACCTGATCGACACCGACGACATCGACGACCTCGTCCAGTGCGTCGGCATCCTGGCTGAAGGTGAGAAGGGACTCGAGCTGCGCCGGTGCAACCCGTGAGGTTGCTCCTCCTGCTCAACGAGGAAGACCCGACCGCCTGGGATCGGGCGACCGAGGCACAGCGGCAGACCGTGTTCGACGGCCACGCCTCCTTCGACGCAGCGCTCGGGGAACGTGGCGCGCTGGTCGTCGGCGAGGCGCTGGCCGGGGCGGCCGAGTCCCGAGGCGTTCGCGGCGGCGTCGTGACCGAGGGTCCGTTCGCCGAGTCCGCAGAGCAGTTGGTCGGGCTCTACCTCGTCGACCTGGACTCGATGGAGACGGCTCTGGACCTCGCCCGGCTGCTCTCGCCGGGCTACACGATCGAGGTGCGTCCGGTCACCTCGATCGACGGGTACGACGGCTGACTGCATGGACGAGCTCGACCGCGCGTGGCGCGAGGAGTGGGGACGGCTATTGGCGCTGCTGGTGGCCGGGTTCCGGCGCCTCGACCTGGCCGAGGACGGGCTGGCCGACGCCTTCGAGGCGGCGGCCCGGACCTGGCCGCGCGACGGCGTACCCACCAACCCGCCGGGGTGGCTGCTGACAGCGGCCCGGCGGCGCATCCTCGACCGGCTCCGATCGGAGGCGGTCGCGGTACGCACCCTTCCTCGGCTCGCCGTGGAGTCCGAGCTGACCGAGGAGGCGCAGCGCGTGATGGCCGACGACGGGAAGGGACTGGTCGACGAGCGGCTGCGGCTGGTGCTGCTGTGCGCGCACCCGTCGCTGTCGCCCGACGCCGCAGCCGCGCTCACCCTGCGGCTGGTGCTGGGTGTCTCCACGCCCGACATCGCGCGACTGTTCCTGGTCAGCACCCCGACGATGGCGGCCAGGCTGACGCGGGCCCGCAAGCGGCTGGCGAGCGAGTCGTTCGCCGTGCCCACCGGCGCCGAGCTCGTACGCCGCGTGGCGACGGTCGCCGACATCGCCTACTTGGCCTTCACGGCCGGCTACGCCCCGGGCTCGGGCCCCGACGTCGTCCGGGCGACGGAGGCGGGCGAGGCGATCCGGTTGCTGCGCGTGGTGCGCGGGCTGCTACCCCGCGGCTTCGCCGGCACCGACGAGATCGACGCGCTGCTCGCCCTGATGCTCTTACAGCACGCCCGGCGCGACGCGCGGGTGGACGACGGCGCGCTCGTGCTGCTGCCCGACCAGGACCGCACCCGCTGGCACACGGACGAGATCGGCGAAGCCGTCGCGCTGCTGCGGCCGCAGCTCCTCCGGGACTCCACGCCGTACCTGTTGCAGGCGCTGATCGCCGCCGAGCACGCCATCGCCGCCTCCGCGGAGCAGACGGACTGGAGCCGGATCGCGCAGTGGTACGCCGCGCTCGAGGCACTGGTGCCCTCACCGGTGGTGCGGCTCAACCGGGCGGTGGCAGTGGCGGAAGCCGACGGCCCTTTCGCCGGGTTACGGCTCCTCGAAGGCCTCGACCTGCCCGGTCACCGGCTGCCCGGCGCCCGGGCCGAGCTGCTGGCCCGGTCGGGAGACGTGGCCGCCGCACTCGCGTCGTACGACGAGGCGATCGCGCGCTGCGACAACGAGGCCGAGCGCGCGCACCTCGCGCAGCGGCGCCTGGAAGAGTCGCGTCCGCTGCCCCGCTAGCGATACCTCAGCCGGAGCACGCGACAGGCTCAGACGAGACCCTTCTCGATCTCCTCGAACGCCTGGCGGGCGTAGCCCTGCCAGAGCCGGCCGAAGACCGGCATGACCCGGGCGGTCCAGGCATTGGTGGGCTGGACGGTCCAGCGCCAGGTGACGCGGGCGCCGTTGCCGGCGGGCTCGACGGACCAGAGCCCGTCGAGCGTGGCGACCAGCGGCCTCATGGGTCCGGTGACGTTGTCGATGCGGTAGCCGAACGACCACGGGCGGTCGACCCGGGTGAGGCTCTCGCGCATGGTGCCGCCGTCGGCGAGGCGGATCGTGCGGGTCTGGCCGGCCGTGCCCCACACGCCACCACCGTCGATGTCGGTGCCCTTGATGGGCGGGAGCGGTCCGTAGCGCCGCGCGAAGATCTGCTCGAGCGGTATGGGCAGGATCCAGTCGTAGGCCCGTTCGGGGTCCACCGGGTAGGTGCGGCTGTACTCCAGGATCGTCGGCGCCGTCATGGAGGTCACGCCCCTCCGGCGACCGCCGGGATCACAGAGATCTGGGTGCCCTCCGGAGTGGCCGTCTCGAGATTCTCGAGGAAGCGCACGTCGTCGTTGCCGACGTACACGTTCACGAAGCGGCGCAGCTGGCCCGCCTCGTCGAGGATGCGGCCCTTGATGCCGCTGTAGGAGCCGTCGAGGTGGTCGAGCACCTCGGCCAGGGTGGTGCCCTCGGCCGTCACCTCGGACTCCCCGCCGGTGTAGGTGCGCAGGATCGTGGGGATGCGGACGCTCACACTCATGGTGGTCCTCTCAGCTCTGGGTCGGTGCGGTCAGCTCTGGGTCGGTGCGGTCAGGCTATGCCGGTGGCGGCGAAGGCCGCATACGACGGGTCGATCGTCGCCGCCACGGACACCTGGTCGGCCACCGCGTCGAGCGTCTTGAGGCCGTGGCCGGTGTTGATGACGACGGTCTCGAGGCTGGTGTCGAGCTGGCCGCTCTCGACGAGCTTCTTGAGGCAGCCGACAGTCGTGCCGCCAGCCGTCTCGGTGAAGATCCCCTCCGTGCGGGCAAGCAGCACGATGGCGTCGCGCACCTCCTCGTCGGAGACGTCCTCGACAGCGCCGCCCGTCTGGCGGCAGATGTCGAGCACGTAGATGCCGTCGGCGGGGTTGCCGATGGCCAGGCTCTTGGCGATGGTGTCGGGCTTGACCGGGCGGATCGCGTCGACACCGGCCTTGTAGGCGATCGAGACTGGCGAGCAGCCGGTGGCCTGGGCGCCGTACACCTTGTAGGGCTTGTCCTCGACGAGGCCGAGCTTGATCAGCTCCTGGAACGCCTTGTGCACCTTGGTCAGCTGGGAGCCCGAGGCGACCGGGATGACGATCTGGTCGGGCAGCCGCCAGCCGAGCTGCTCGGCGATCTCGTAGCCCAGCGTCTTGGAGCCCTCGGCGTAGTAGGGCCGCACGTTGACGTTGACGAACGCCCAGCCCTCCTCCTCCCCGGCGATCTCGGATGCGAGCTTGTTGACGTCGTCGTAGTTGCCGTTCACGGCGACCAGAGAGTCGGTGTAGACCGCACTGTTGATCTGCTTGGGCTTCTCGAGGTTGCTCGGGATGAACACGACGGTCTTGATGCCGGCGCGGGCTCCGGCCGCAGCCACCGCGTTGGCGAGGTTGCCCGTGCTGGGGCAGGCGAAGACCTTGGCCTTGAACTCGACGGCCGCGCTCAGCGCACAGGCGACGACGCGGTCCTTGAAGGAGTTGGTGGGGTTGGTGCTGTCGTCCTTGACCCACAGGTTGTCGATGCCGAGCTCGCGGCCGAGGTTGTCGGCCCTGAGCAGCCGGGTGAAGCCGGGCTCCATGTTGGGGCTCTGCTCGATGTCGCCGGGCACCGGCAGCAGCGCCTTGTAACGCCAGATGTTGGCGGGACCGGCCTCGATCTGCTCGCGGGTGACGGCCGGGAAGTCGTAGGCGATCTCGAGGGGGCCGAAACACTCCGGACACGCGTAGAACGGACCGAGTTCGACCTGGTGGCTGCACTCGCGGCACAACAGGCCGGTGGCGTTGCCGAAGGCCCCTTCGCGGGGCGTGGTGGACGTCTTCTCGACGGTAGGGGCGCTCAAGGAATCCTCCTTCTCATCTGCCCCGTGACGGACTTCGCCACGGGCCGGAATTAGCACCACATCCGCGAATAGGGAGGTTCGCGGCGGTTGCCGGGACGTCAACGGGCCGTTCCCTCAGTCCCTCTCGATGAGCTGACCTCAGCGTAGGCGCGCGTCTCACGATGTGCACATCGTGTCCGCATGTTGGGCGCTGCTTCGGGCGGTCCTCAGCGGGCGTCGGCGCGCAGCTGGCGAAGCAAGTCGAGCACTCCGTCAGGACCTTCGACGACGACGTCGGCAAGGTCGAGCAGTTCCTCGGGCCCCTCTGCGTCGGGGCTCGCCGAGCACACCAGCAGGGTTGCCAGGCCGGCGTCGCGGAGCTCGGCCACCGCGGCGAACGCCTCGAGGTCGCCGAGGTCGTCCCCGGCGAAGACGAACCCCTTGGCACCCAGCTCGTCCACGAGCGAGTGGACGGCGATGCCCTTGTGCATCCCGGTCGCGCGCACCTCGGCGACGAGACGGCCGGGCTCGATCATCAGGTCGTTGCGGGCGGCGGCGTCGCGCAGCAACGGCAGCAGCCGGTCGAAGGCGGCCTCGGAGTCGGGTAGCCGACGAGTGTGTACGGCGACCGCCAGCCCCTTCTCCTCGACGTACGCCTCGAGGGCGTCGGCGCGACGCAGGATGCCGGGCAGCTCTCGGAGGTAGGAGCTCAGCCCGTGGGGCGGGCGGGGCGAGATGATGCGGCGTTTGGTCGACGACCATCGCTCGTTGCCGTACTGGCCGAAGAGGAACAGCTCGCGACCGGTTTCACCCATCCGGACGCCCACCTCGTCGAGACCGCCCAAGGAGAGCGCCTGGCGCGCAGGTCGGCCGGTGATCACCGCGATCGCGCGGACGACCTCAGCCAACTCGACCAGCAGGTCGGGGGCGTCGTCGTGGATGTGGGCCTTTGCCGGGTCCCCGACGATCGGGGCGAGGGTGCCGTCGAAGTCGAGGGCGACGACGGTGTCGTTCACGACGGCGACGATGTCGTCGTAGCGCAGGCGGGCCGTTGCGGAGGTGAACTCCATGGGGTTCACCCTGTCACGCGGCTCCGGGCGGCGGTGAGCCAGTGTTCAGCCGGTGAGGACGACGGTCAGCGCATCGAGGCGCATCGGGTCGACCGCGGGCTGCACGCGATCGATGCCCAGGTCGAGCGCCAGCAACTTGGCCGCTGCCTCGAGCCGACTGGGGTAGTAGACCGTCGTGCTCGGGATCGTGCCCATCCAGTTGTCGGTGCCGACGACCTGCCAGCCCGCGGCCACGGCCTTCTCGGCGGTGGTGCCGGCGAGACCCTGGATGCCGGAGTTGTTGTAGACCTCGACCATCACCGTGCCGCGCTTGACCTGCGGCTTGGGGGCCTTGGTCGGCTTGGTCGGCTTGGTCGGCTCGACGGTGGGCGTGACGACAGGGGCTTCGGTCTCGTTGGGACCGGACACGGTCTCGATGCGGCGCTCGTCCGAGGGCTGGTCACGGGTGGCCACGAAGGCGATGCCGGCCATGGCCACGGCGATGATGCTCAGCATCACCAGCGGGGAGGGCACGGCGACGCCGCGCTCGTCGCGCCTGTGCATCGTCACAGCTCGAAGCCGAGGCGGCGGGCCGAGCGCTGGCGCTGACGCTGCGAGCGGAGTCGACGGAGCCGGCGGACGAGTAGCGGATCGGCCTCGAGGGCCTCGTCGCGGTCGATCAGGGCGTTGAGCACCTGGTAGTAGCGGGTGGACGACATGTCGAAGTTGTCGCGCACCGCCTGCTCCTTGGCGCCGGCGTACTTCCACCAGTGGCGCTCGAACTCGAGGATCTCGCGGTCGCGGTCGCTGAGGCCGGCCGACTCAACGGCTGGGTGGCCCTGGAGGGCGTTGGCAGCGTCCATTTCCGTCTCTCTCCCGTGCTCGCAGCGTGTGTTGGCCCCATCGTAGGCGACGAACCACACGGATGTCATTCGACTCCGGCGAGTCGTGTGGACAACCTAGGATTGCGTGTCATGGACACCTCTGACACGCCGGTCCGCTGGGGCATCCTGGCCACCGGCGGCATCGCCCGATCCTTCGCCCGCGACCTGCTCGTCACGCCCGGCGCCGTGATCGCGGCCGTCGGGTCGCGCAGCCAGGGCTCCGCCGACGCGTTCGCCGAGGAGTTCGGTGGCCAGGACGGGTGCCGCGCGCACGCGTCGTACGACGCACTGGTGGCCGACGCCGAAGTCGACGTCGTCTACGTCGCCACCCCGCACTCGATGCACCTGCACGACGCCCGGCTGGCGTTCGAGGCCGGCAAGCACGTGCTCTGCGAGAAGCCGCTGACGCTCAACGCGGCGGAGGCCGGCGAGATGGTGCGGCTGGCGCGCGAGTACGACCGCTTCCTGATGGAGGCGATGTGGATGGCCTGCAACCCGCTGATCCGGGCGGTTCGCGACGGCCTGGAGGCTGGCCGGTTCGGCACCCCGCGCTCGCTGCACGCCGACATCGGCTTCCGGGCCGAGCGGCCGCCGACCGACCGGCTCCTCGACCCGGCCCTGGGCGGCGGCACCCTCCTCGACATGGGCGTCTACCCGCTCACCTTCGCCCTCCTGATGCTCGGCGAGGCCACCGAGCTGCGAGCCGTGGCCGATCTCGACGAGCGCGGCGTCGACCGCGACATCGCCATTGCCGGCCGGTACGCCGGCGGAGCGGTCGCGTCCCTCAGCGCCACGATGACGTCCGCCTCACGAGGCGGGGCCTGGGTCGCCACGGACGCGGGTCGCATCGAGCTGGCCGGCTCCTTCCACCACCCGTTGGCCGCGACCTGGCTGCCGACGGACGGCGAGGCGGTGGAGATCCGCGGCATCGAGCCCCTGATCGGCGGCGGGCTGGGCAACGAGGCCGCCGAGGTGATGCGGTGCGTGCGCGCCGGACTGCGCGAGAGCCCGCTGGTTCCGCACGAGCAGACTCTCGCGGTGATGCGGCAGATGGACGACCTGCGTGGGCAGATCGGCGTGCGCTATCCGTCGGAGGCATGACCTCTGCGGGTGGGCGGGCTTCCTGTCCTCCGACTAGGGTGACGGCGTGACCGCATCCGGGAAGGCCGACCTCGTCATCGTCGCCAACCGGCTGCCCGTCGACCGGGTCGACAACCCCGACGGCACGCCGGGCTGGCGCCGCTCCCCCGGTGGTCTCGTCAGCGCTCTCGAGCCCGTGCTGCGGGCCAACGACGGCGCCTGGATCGGCTGGCCCGGCGGCACCGAGGACGACCTGGAGCCGTTCGTCGAGGACGGCATGTCCCTGGTGCCGGTGCACCTCACCGCGCAGGAGATCGAGGAGTTCTACGAGGGCTTCTCCAACGGCACCCTGTGGCCGCTGTACCACGACGTCGTGGCCAAGCCGGAGTTCCACCGTGAGTGGTGGGACGCCTACGTCACGGTCAACGAGCGCTTCGCCGCGAAGGCCGCCGAGGTCGCCGCCAAGGACGCCACGGTCTGGGTGCACGACTACCAGCTGCAGCTGGTGCCGCAGCTGCTGCGCGAGCTGCGGCCCGACCTGCGCATCGGGTTCTACCTGCACATCCCCTTCCCGCCCGGTGAGCTCTTCCAGCAGCTGCCATGGCGTCGCCAGATCCTCGAGGGCCTGCTCGGCGCCGACGTGGTCGGCTTCCAGCTCGCCGGTGGCGCTCAGAACTTCATCCGGCTGGTCCGCCAGCGCGTCGGTCACAAGACGCACCGCGACCTGGTCTACCTGCCCGACGAGCGCACCGTGCGCGCCGCGGCGTACCCCATCTCGATCGACGCCTCGGGTTTCGAGGAACTGGCCCGGTCGAAGGCGGTCGGCGAGCGCGCGGCCGAGATCCGTCGCGCCCTGGGCAACCCGAGCAAGCTCTTCCTGGGCGTCGACCGGCTCGACTACACCAAGGGCATCCTTGCCCGGCTGCGTGCCTACAGCGAGCTGATCGCCGACGGAGAGCTCGATGTCGAGGACGCGGTGTTCGTGCAGGTGGCGACGCCGTCGCGGGAGCGGGTGGAGCAGTACATCGTGATCCGCGAGGAGATCGAGCAGCTGGTCGGTCGCGTCAACGGCGACCTCGGGCGCATCGGCCGGCCCGCGATCTCCTACCTGCACTCGTCGTACCCGCGCGAGGAGATGGCCGCGCTCTACCGCGCCGCCGACATCATGGTCGTCACGCCCTACCGCGACGGGATGAACCTCGTGGCCAAGGAGTACATCGCCTGCCGCTACGACGGCGACGGCGCCCTGGTGCTGTCGGAGTTCGCAGGCGCGGCGAACGAGCTGCGCCAGGCTTGGCTGGTCAACCCCTACGACATCAACGGCATGAAGCAGGCCCTGCTCGACGCCAACCGTTCGACCGTCAAGGAACGCACCAAGCGGATGAAGGCGATGCGCAAGACCGTCGTCGAGAACGACGTGAAGGCGTGGGCGGACTCGTTCCTCCAGGAGCTTTCGCGGGTCCGGGAGTCGCACGGCAAGCCGCTGCGCCCGGCGCGTGGTTCGTGACGCACTGGGACGACGTCGTACTGATGTCGGACCTGCGGGTCGCCTCGCTGCCTGCCGGCGGGTCCGACGAACCCCTCGTGGACGTCCGCGGCCAGCTGGGCTTTGGTGACCTCCACGGATCCGACGACGCCGCGCACGTGCGCGCCGGCCTGCTCCGGCGACTCCTGGTGGCCGATCGTGCCCTGCCCGACGGGCTGCGGCTGCTGGTGGTCGAGGGGTACCGACCGCCAGAGCTCCAGCGCCGCTACTTCACGTCGTACGCCGCGCGGCTGGCGGTCGACGATCCCGCGCTCTCGCCCGAGGAGGTGCACCGGCTGGCGAGCAGGTACGTCTCGCCGCCCGACGTCGCGCCGCACTCGGCCGGCGCGGCGGTCGACGTGACCCTGCTGGGACCCGATGGGCACGAGGTCTGGATGGGATGCGGACTCAACGACTCGCCCGAGGACAGCGAGGGCCGGTGCTACACGCGGCACCCGGACGTGCGCGGCGCAGCCCGGGAGATGCGCGACGTGCTGACGGCCGCCCTGTCGGCTGTCGGCCTGGTGAACTACCCGACCGAGTGGTGGCACTGGTCGCACGGCGATCGCTACTGGGCGATGGTCACCGGCGCCGACCGGGCGCCGTACGCCACCGTCGAGCGCGTCTGAGCACTCATCCGGCCGGCTGCTCGCGGGGCACGGTCATCGCCGCGATCGCCGTCGTCAACGGCACGGCGAGCACCAGGCCCATGCCGCTGGCCAGCGTGCGCACGATCTCCTCGCCGATCTCCTCCGTGGTGAGCAGGACGGACACCGGCAGGCCGTAGAGCTGGAGGATCAGGAGTACGGCGAGCGCGGTGCCGGCGTACGCGAACACGATCGTGTAGATGGTCGAGGCGATGTGGTCGCGGCCGATCCGCATGCCACTCGCGAACACCTCCGCTCGGCTCATCGTCGGTGCCG